>JAFTSB010000067.1 GCA_017461945.1 Clostridia bacterium
AACACCCATAGAGTAGGGAATAACGTACATGGTACGACCCTTCATAGAGCCCTTGTAGAGCTTGAAGAGCTTTTCCTTCATCTCGGCGGGAGCCATCCAGTTGTTAATGTTGCCTGCAGCCTCTTTGGTTTCGGTGCAGATGTAGGTTCTGCCCTCAACACGGGCAACGTCGTTAACGGCGGTGCGGTGCAGATAGCAGTTGGGCAGCAGATCCTGATTCAGCTTGATCATTTCGCCGGTGGAGCATGCCTCTGCGCGCAGAGCCTCTGCCTGCTCCTCGGAACCATCGATCCAAACGATCTTGTCAGGCTTGGTCATAGCGGCCATTTCTTCGATCCAGGACAAAACGTACTTGTTGTTGGTCATAGTTTCCAAATCTCCTATAATATTTGGGATCGTGGCGACCGAATTTCATCGACCGTTGCACAATCATTTCCCAGTTTGATTTTACTACATTTTGGTATTTTTTTCAATAGCAACCTTCATAAGGTTACAATTTGTTCACATTTTGCCTTGCTTTTAACACATCAAGCGACGCATAAAATAATGATGAACAAAAAAGAAGACAATTATACGGCCAAGACCGCAAAAGAAAGGCGGAATTTTCGCGTTTTAAATCTTAACAGAAACGCTTATGTTGAGTCTTTGGAGAGTGGCTTGTTGTGCTTGAAAGAAGGGAGAAAGGAGCGTATCAGCCAGCGGCTGTCATCCTTTGAAAAGCTGCCTGTAAGAAATAGCAAAAGAAAATAAATTAGAGATATCATAGTAATATGCAGAACAAGTGACAATCCGGCAGAAATGGTAGAAAATCCAAAAGCCTTGATTGCGAGGTTAACAAGAGAAGTGGCACCGACGATGGAAAGCAAAGGACGGACAAACAGCGCAAGTAATTTAGGACGAAATCCGCTGATATACAGCAAGCGAGAAACGCTCAGAGCGGCGTTTAAAATTTCTGTGATATAGATTGTAATAAGGTACCCCAAAATGCCGAAATGGGGAACCAAAACAGCAACCGACAAAACAGAAACAAGGGCGTCGATGATATTGACATTCATAGAATAAACCTGCTGACCAAGACCTTTCAGCATGGCATCGGTGGCAGTATCGAGATACATAATAGGGATCAGCGGAGCCAACGCTTTGATAAAGCCGGATACCTCATTGCTTCCGTAAAGAGTCTGCCCCAGCTCGCCGGATAAAAAAAGCATCCCTCCACCGACTCCGATCGCAAAGAGCAGTGTCATTTGATATACTCGACCGGCGATGTATTGGATTTCACGCTTGTTTCCAATGGCCTCTTGCTGCGTGACTTCGGGAATCAGTAAAGATGCAAAGGAGGAAAGAATTGCCGCCGGATAAAGAACGACTGGCAGGGCCATGCTTTGCAAAGCCCCGTAAGCTGCCAAGGCCGCTGAATTGCCGGCCCCGTATGCTATAAGTCCGCGTGGGATTAAAATATGTTCTATTGCAAGTAAACCTGACCGCACATATGCGCTGATCGCCACGGGCATGGCAATGGCCGCTACTTGCTTGCATCCAAGGGATAAGTTGACTTTTGGCAGCCGTTCTCCTTTCGTAAAATAATGCTTGTCGTGGAGATAAAGGATCCAGTTGAAAAGCAACGAAAGACTTTCGGAAACGGCACCGCCCATCAGAATGGCCAGCACCGATCCTTCAATGGTTTTGGGAGAGACGATGACCAACAAATACCCGGTAAAAGTGATTTTAACCACTTGCTCGGTTATCTGCGCAACGGCATTTTTCCACGCTCTGCGAACTGCCGTAAAATAGCCGTTCAACACAGAAGTCAACGCGATGGGCAATAGTGTAAGCGAGAGCATACGAAGGGGACGAATGGCGCGGGTCTCTTTCAAAACGAACTTGCCGATGGGGACGGCAAGTGTCAACAGCAAAACGGATGCTAATATGCCAAAAAAAGCAGCGTATAGCAGGCAAGCACGGAGCTTTTGTCTGGCTCTCAGATCATGGCGACAATCTTCCTCGCCCACCACGGTTCTAACGGTAGCCAGCTGAATGCCAGAGGTGGCCAACGTAATTGCAAAGGCGTAAATTCCCGATACCAACGAAAGCAGTCCCATGGCTTCTGCACCTACGCGATTGGAAACATAAACATTAAAGCTGACCGAAACGGTGCGCATGAGCAGCGTGACAAGTGTGAGCAAAAGTGCATTATATAGGTATTGACGCTTGGTTTTCATATCTTCACCTCGGAAAAACTTATTCAAATCCAAGCGGAATTAGCACTTTGAAAGCGACATCTTTACAAATCGACAAGAATATGTTATAATAACAGCGAAAACAAACGAAGGGAGAAACTTCCATGGCAGAAAAGCTTGCTATCACCATCGGTCGTCAATTTGGAAGCGGCGGCAGAGAAATCGGCCTACGCCTGGGCGAGCTGCTTGGTATTAAGGTTTACGATAAGGAGCTATTGACTCTTGCGGCAGAAAAGAAGGGGATCAATCCCGACTATTTGCGCCGCGTGGATGAAAAGGCGGCCAGCAGTTTGCTGTATACGCTGGCAATGGGGGCTTCTTTGCACAGCGCACGTCACCTTGGTGTGGATGTGCCTATTAACGATCAGTTGTTTATCACACAAACTGAGATTATCAAGGAAATTGCGGAGGAGGATTCTGCAATCTTTGTTGGACGTTGTGCGGATTATGTATTACGTAACCATCCTCACAGACTCAGTTTTTTCATTTATTCTGATTTTGAGTCGCGTGTACATCACGTGATGAATGGACTTGGTGTTGCCAGAAATGAAGCCGAGAGCATGATCAATAAAAATGATAAAAAGCGCGTGAATTACTATAACTTCTACACCGGCAAAAAGTGGGGCAAATTTGACAACTATCACATGTCCTTGGATAGCTCCTTGCTCGGCGTGGAGGGAACGGCACAGATGATGGCACAGCTTGTCAAAATTTATCTTTCTGAAACGGACGAACAAAGACAAATCTGACTGTTAAACACTCCTTGCTGTCGCAATTTTGAAATTTGCTTGTGTTTCGCATAAAAAGCTCTTGACAAGAGGCAGAGTGCGGATTATGATATATATGCAAATTTTATTTTGGGAGGGTTTTTCCATGGCAATTTATGTCTGTGAGCTTTGCGGATACGAGTATGATCCCAAAAACGGCGACCCCGAGCACGGTATTCCCGAAAAAACCGAGTTCGAGGATCTTCCCGATAACTTTGAATGTCCCCTTTGCGGCGCAGCAAAGGTCGATTTTGAAAAAGTGCGTGACGACTCGGAGGAGTAAAAGAGAAGAATCAGGGCGGCGAGAGACTCTCGCCGCCCTGATTCTTCTTTCAAAATAAAAATAATATTCATTCATACATATAAATATTCATTTTTGTATTGACTTTAATAATAATTAAAGATATAATATATGCAAGAATAATATTGCGTTGCCCATGCAACGGAAAGGATCTTATGGCTATTAACAGATATGCAGCGCGTGAGGCGGTTTTTGAGTTGCTGTTTGAAACTGAATTCCGCTCCGACGAAACCAAAGAAGACATTTTTGCTATTTCCACCTCTAATCGTGAGGTCGCTCCCGACCCTTATATCCATAATACCTATTTCGGTGTTTTGGAGCATTTGGAGGAGATTGATGCACGGATCAATAAGCATTCCAACGGATGGAAGACCGCACGTATTTCTCGCGTCTCCCGTTCGATTCTGCGCTTGTGTGTATATGAGATGCTATATTGTCGTGAGGAGATCCCCGAAAGCGTTTCCATTAACGAGGCGGTGGAGTTGTGCAAAAAATTTGACGAGGAAAAAGCACGTCCTTTTGTAAACGGCGTTTTGAACAGTGTAAAAAATGAGATCGTGGGAGAGAGCAATGGCTAATGCCTGCTATGTGGGGATCGACACCAGTAATTACACGACCTCCTTGGCGGTGGTAACCGAGACCGGTGAGGTCATCGCCAATCTAAAAACCCCCTTGGCCGTAAAGGAAGGGGGGAGAGGATTGCGCCAAAGTGACGCGGTCTTTTCCCATGTCAAAAATCTGCCGCAGATGATGCCCTTACTTTCCAATATCATTTCAGGATATCAAGTAAAGGCGATCGGCGTATCGGTTCGGCCACGAGATGCAGAAGGTTCGTATATGCCTTGCTTTTTGACGGGCGAGGTGGCGGCGGAATCTTTGGCCGCCGGCTTGCGTGTGCCGATTCACCGCTTTTCACATCAAAGCGGCCATTTGATGGCGGCTTTGTATTCCTCAGGGGCTACCGAGGCGCTTGTCGGGCACAGCTTTGGTGCTTTCCACGTATCGGGAGGAACGACCGAAATGCTGTTGGTGCATCCCAATGGCACTGATTTTACCGTAGAATTGTTGGGGGGGAGCGCAGATCTCCATGCCGGGCAGGCCATTGATCGTATCGGCGTGGCGATGGGGCTCTCCTTTCCGTGCGGCCCGGCTTTAGAGCGCCTGGCTCTGACAAACACCAAAAAGATCCCCAAGCCTCGAATCTCTGTTCGTGAAGGGATCTGTAATCTTTCCGGGCTTGAAAACCTGGCGTTGCAGCTGTATCGCGAAACCAGTGACCCGGCCCTTGTGGCGGCATATGTGCTGCGGTTTTTGAGTGATACCTTGGGCAAAATGTCCGAATGGCTACGAGAACGGCACGAAAATTTACCGATTTTGTTTTCCGGCGGCGTGATGAGCAACCGCATTATTGCGCACGAGCTTTGTGATCGGTTGGGCAATGTTTATTTTGCAGAGCCGGCGTTTTCTGCCGATAATGCGGCAGGCATTGCGTTGCTTTGCAGAGCGCGCACCATCGAACTTGCGTGAAAGGGGGAGTAACCGTGCAACAGCAGATATTGACCGTGGGCCAGTTGAACGAATATATCAAAATGTTGATGGATAGTAACGGCCTTCTTTCTGATGTGCTGATTCGCGGTGAGATTTCCAATTTTACCAATCATTACAAAACGGGGCATTTTTATTTTTCCTTAAAGGATGAGTCGGCCCTAGTTCGCGCGGTGATGTTTCGCTCCTATGCCTCTCGGGTAGCTTTTGCGCCGGAAAACGGTATGAAGGTGATCGTTCACGGTCGTATTTCGGTTTTTCCACGAGACGGACAGTATCAGATCTATGTAGATGAGATGATGCCGGATGGCATTGGATCGTTGTATCTTGCCTTTGAGCAGTTAAAGCGACGGCTGGAAGGGGAGGGGTTGTTTGATTCTTCTAAAAAAAGGCCGCTGCCCCCTTATCCCCAAAGAATCGGCATTATCACATCTCCTACCGGAGCAGCTGTGCGTGATATCATTCAGATTTTAGGGCGCCGTTATCCCTGCGCAGAGGTGCTTTTGTATCCTGCCTTGGTGCAAGGAAGCGGCGCGCCCGAAAGCATAATGCGGGGCCTTGCTTGCTTTGGTTACCAAATACCCGTCGATCTGATTGTGATCGGTCGCGGCGGAGGATCGGCCGAGGATCTGTGGGCTTTCAACGATGAAGGATTGGCCAGAGCTGTGGCAGCCTCTCCCGTTCCCGTCATTTCTGCCGTTGGTCACGAAACCGATTTTACAATTTGCGATTTTGTAGCGGATTTGCGTGCCCCCACCCCTTCCGCGGCAGCGGAATTGGCGGTGCCGGATGTCAAGGATCTAAAAGATACTGTTGAGGGGTTTTTCAATCGTCTTTCTGTGGCAGAGGACGCAATTTTACAGCGTAGCAAGGCGCGTTTGGAATTGCTGGCCGGAGCCGAAATGCTGCGTTCGCCACGTCGTTATTTAGAGGAGCGCGCTATGATAGTGGCGTTTTTGGAACAACGAGTGGAGCATCTATGGTTGGCGGTAAAAGAAAACGCCAAGAGAGAAGTCGTTACAATGGCTGCTAAACTGGAGGCTTTGAATCCCTTGCACGTGTTGGCACGTGGATATGCTGCCGTTTTTGATGAAAAAAATGTTCCCGTCACCCGCGCCGGCGATTTGACGGTGGGGGAAACGATTCGGATTCGTTTTGCGGATCAAACTGCGGATGCTGTTGTTCAGGGCATTCGAGAAAGTGAGTAATCATGACCAAACAAGCATTTTCCTTTGAAAAAGCGTTAGAGGAGCTGCAAACGATTGTTAGCTCCTTGGAAAACGGAAACGTGGGCCTTGATCAATCTCTTGGCCTGTATGAGCGTGGCGTAGAGCTGGTTCGCTTGTGTAACCGACGGTTGGAGGAGGCGCAGCAGCGCGTGAACGCTGTGGTGACCACTCAAGACGGAACTGTAACGATTGAGCCCTTTCGGGGAGAAGAATGAGTATGACGGTAAAAGAACGGTTGATCTCTAATGCCGCCCTGGTAGAGGAGGCTTTGCGAAAATATACAGAAAAGGATGATCCCGATTTTCACGAGGAGCTGGAGGCAGAGCGCTATAGCTTGCTTTCCAAGGCCAAAAGGATCCGCCCGACGCTTGTGTTGGAATTCTGCCGTTTGTTTGGCGGAGAATCAAGGGCGGCTTTGCCGTTTGCGGCGGCAGTGGAAATGGTTCATACTTACTCGCTGATTCACGACGATTTGCCGTGTATGGACAATGACGATCTGCGCCGTGGGCGCCCCACCTGCCATAAGGCCTTTGATGAGGCAACGGCTTTGCTGGCCGGCGACGGACTACTGACGCGCGCCTTTGAAACCGTCGCCGGCAACCAATGGGTATCCGCAACGGTTCGATGCGAGGCAGTGTTGGCGCTATCCCAAGCCGCCGGTAGCTTTGGTATGATCGGTGGTCAGGTCATGGATCTGGCCGGTGAAGGGAAAAGTCTTACGTTGGAGTCACTTTTAAAGCTTCATTCCCGCAAAACGGGCGATTTGATCGCCGTCAGCGCCAAGCTTGGCTGTCTGGCCGCAGGGCTTTCCCACGATGATGCCAAAACCCAAAAGGCGATTGAATACGCAAGGCATATTGGCTTGGCCTTTCAGATTGTGGATGACGTTTTGGACGTTACATCGGATGCCAAGACCCTTGGCAAAACTGTTGGTTCGGATGTCAAAAGCCAAAAGACCACTTTTTTAACCTTTTATGATGTTGATAACGCCATGGCTTATGCTGCCGACCTGACAGCGCGAGCCAAAGAGGCCTTATCCAATGTCAAAGACAATACGTTTTTCCTGGAGCTTGCCGACCATCTGTTAAACCGAAAGAATTGAGGATGCAATATGCTTGAACTTCGAGGACACATCATTGATTTCTTTACCAATCCTGTGCTGCTCTGCGCCATTTTTTCTTGGATATTGGCGCAAGTGCTAAAGCTGTTTACCTCCCCCAAATACCGCCACGGTATGTCTCTGTTGCGCTTTGTGGTGGGCAGTGGAGGTATGCCCAGCTCTCACTCTGCGGCTGTTTGTGCTACCGCTTTTTCCTGTGGTATTTGCTATGGCTTTGATACGCCGTCTTTTGCCATTTCTGCCGTGCTTGCCGTCGTCGTTATGCGTGATGCTGCCGGCATTCGTCGCGAAGCGGGAAAGCAGGCAGAGGTGATCAATCAGGTCACCCAGGAATTGGGCAGAAAAAACAAAAAATTCAACTTTGAAGAAACCCTGAAAGAGCTGCTGGGGCATACGCCGCTGCAGGTAACAATGGGCGGCATTCTTGGCTTTATTATGGCCTTGATCTGCCAGCTTTGGCTCTTTCCGATGATACTATGAGATTAGATGTTTATTTAACCGAGCAGGGATATGCCGAAAGCCGGGCCCGTGCCAAGCGTTTGATCGAATCCGGTTGCGTTATGCTGAACGGTGTTGCAGTAAACAAGCCCGCATTTGAGATTCAAGACGAGCCAACCGTTTCTATCAAAACCGACCGTTATGTTGGAAGGGGCGGTGAAAAGCTGGAGGGTGCGTTGCGCGCATTTTCCATTGATCCCACCGGTCTGATGGCCTTGGATGTAGGGGCATCCACGGGCGGATTTACCGATTGTTTATTGCAAAGCGGAGCCGCGCACGTGGTGGCGGTGGATGCCGGTTTTGGTCAACTGCACCCTAAGCTTTTAAAGGATGAACGCGTTACAAACATTGAAAAATACAACGCGCGCCAGCTTTCTTGTGCCGATACGGGAAAGGCTGATTTGATCGTAATGGATGTGTCATTTATTTCTCAAACCTATATTTTGCCGCGTTTTCCAGACATTTTGACGGAAAAAGGTCAGGTTGTATCGCTGATCAAGCCACAATTTGAAGCAGGGCGCGGTGCATTGAATAAAAAAGGCATTGTGAAAGATCCGCGCGACAAAATTCTGGCAATTCGCCGTGTGTTGGATTGCGCCACAGAATGTGGGCTTGTTTGTTGTGGGTTGATGCCTTCTCCCATTTTAGGGGGCGATGGCAATGAGGAATATCTTGCCCATTTTAAACACAACGCACAAAAGCAAACACCTGCTTGTATTTCCATTGAAAAAACCGTTCTGGAAAGGACGAAGCAACCATGAAAAGCTTTGCATTGATTACGAATTTTAATATTTACGATAAGGCAGTTGCAGCCATGAAGGTGGCCGAAACGTTGTTAACGCACGGCGTCAGAGTGCTGATACCTTCTGTGAACAAGGACCGCATTTTTCGTATGCACAAGAGTCGCAGAGAATACGAATATATGCCATTGGAGGAGGTCTACAAGGAGGCGGACTGTATCATTGTCCTGGGGGGAGACGGTTCAATTTTGGATGCCGCCCGCCGCGCAGCGCCGCTGAAAAAACCATTGCTTGGTATCAATATGGGGCACCTCGGCTATATGGCAGAGTTGGAAATGAACGAATTGGACCTGCTGGGACAGGTGATTGCGGGTGATTATGAAATTGACGAGCGAGCCATGCTCTCTGTCACCGTGCATACACAAAGCGGCGGCCAAAAGGCAGAATCCTTTGCGCTAAACGAAGCGGTGATCTCCAACGGCTCGGTTGCCCGTATTGTGGAGCTTGAGTTGTATGAGGGCGGAGATCTGGTATCGACCTATCGCGCCGACGGTATGATTGTGGCGACTCCCACGGGATCGACCGCCTACTCTATGTCGGCCGGCGGCCCTATTGTCGATCCGCATTTGAACTGCTTGTTGGTAACCCCTATTTGTCCCCATTCCTTAACAGCGCGGCCGTTATTGTTTCACCAAGATGCGATCATGGAGATTAAAAACATCTGTCAAAGAGAAAAAATGCTGTTTCTCACGGTAGATGGTCGCATTAACTTTGAGATTTATCGTGGCGATGTTGTGCGCATTTCCCGCGCCAACATGACCACACGCCTGATCCGCTTGCGAAAGGGCGGCTTTTATACAAGACTTCAACAGAAAATGAATATGCATATTTAAAGAGGTAAATCATGAAAATCAACAGACAGAAAAAAATATTGGAAATTGTTAGCCGCTATACCGTTGAAACGCAGGATGATCTGATCGATCGTTTGATGATCGAGGGTTTTACGGTTACTCAGGCAACAATCTCCCGCGACATTCGTGAGTTGCAGTTAACAAAGGTTTTGACCGGAAAAGGTACATACCGCTATGTCGCCCCTAAAAAAGAAGATTTGGCAGGGAACATGAAATTCAACGCCGCGTTGGTGGATTCTATTGTTTCAGTGGAATATGCCCAAAATATCGTTGTGATCAAGACTTATCCGGGCCTTGCCAATGCAGTAGCCAGCGGCATTGACAATCTTTCGATTGCCGAGGTGTTGGGTTGTGTTGCAGGCGATGATACCATCTTTGTTGCTACCCGTCACGAGGCCTCTGCAAAAAACTTCAGCGAGCGTATTCATATTATGATGAAAGCAGGCGAATGATCCATGTTAGATTCTCTTCATATTGAGAATGTGGCTGTGATCTCCCGATTGGACGTGGACTTTTCCAAGGGGCTTTCTGTCATTACGGGCGAGACCGGTTCCGGCAAATCTGTGATGATTGATTCGCTCGCGTTTCTCTTGGGCGGCAAGCCCGCGCGGGAATTGGTACGCACCGGAGAGGAAATGGCTACCGTCAGCGCCGTTTTTACCGATGTAGGGAGCGCTTGCCGTTCCTATTTGGCAGAAATAGGCATAGCCAGCGGCGATGAATTACTTTTACAGCGAACACTGACTGTCGATGGTAAGGTAAAAAGCCGATTAAACGGCAGGGTGATCACGCAAACCATTTTGCGTGAGTTGGCCGGCTACTTGGTCAGCATTCACGGGCAGAACGACAATCAACTTCTTTTGCGTCGTGATGTGCAGGAAAAATTATTGGACAATATATCGGATTTTGGCAGTTCCATGACCACGTATGCACAAGTCTATTCTGCATTGCGAACGGCCAAGGATTTGCTGTCAAATTTAAAAAAGGATAGTGCAGAAGCTAACCGCTTGCGTGATATTTTAACCTTTCAAATTGGCGAGATTGATGCGGCGCATTTGCGAGTGGGTGAAGAAGAAGAACTTCTTGCCAAACGCGCCAAGCTACAAAACGCAGAAAAAATTGCCAAACAGGCTGATTTCACCTATCGTGTGCTATATGGCAGCGAAAAGGGATCGGCGGCACTTATTCTGGAGCGTGCCTCGCAAGCGATGCATCAGCTGTCATCCGTGATGCCTGAAGCCGCAGAAGCGGCAGAAAAGCTGATGAATATGCGTTATGAAGTCGAAGATATCGCTAATACCGCTCGCGACATGGCCGAAGATACCGACGGCGATCCCACCGTTGCGTTGAACCGTATTGAGGGGCGATTGGACGCTATTACAAAGCTTCAAAAAAAATACGGAGAGGATATTTCTTCTGTTTTAGCGTTTCGTGAAGAAGCTGCCAAAAAGCTGGATACACTGGAGCATTCCGACGAAGAAGAAGCGCGGCTGCAGGAAGAGATTAAAACCTTGGAGCAAAAGCTCTCCAAGCTTGCAAAATTGCTTCACGATGCGCGCTTGAAGGCTGCCAACGAACTTGGAAAACGTGTGCAAGAAAATCTCGGATTTTTGGATATGCCGTCCGTGCATTTTCAAATCGTTGTAGAACCGACTGAGATCTATCGCTCCAACGGTAACGATCACGTAGAATTCTGCATTTCTACTAACCCAGGCGAGCCCCTGGCTCCCTTGACAAAAATTGCTTCCGGTGGTGAACTGGCGCGCATTATGTTGGCTTTGAGAAGCGTGCTGAATGACCGCGATGGCGTGGCAACGGCGGTGTTTGATGAGGTCGATACGGGCATTTCCGGTAAAACGGCCAGAAAAATCGGCATCAAGCTTGCCGAGATCGGAAAAACGACGCAGGTCTTGTGCATTACGCATTCTGCACAGATCGCCTCTCTAGCTACGGCGCATTATAAAATTGCCAAGCACGAGGATGCAGGACGAGCTTTTACCACGGTTTCCCCTTTGAACGAGGAGGGGAGAGTGGCCGAAGTGGCACGTATTCTTGGCGGACTTCAGATCACCAAGGTGCAATCAGAAGCTGCCGTTGAAATGATCGAGGAGGGAAGGCGCTACCGATGAAAAACAAAACCAATGCCATGCGGCGCTTGGATGCGGCGCGTATCCCATACGAGGTGTTTGAATACGAGGTGGATGAAAACGACCTTTCTGGCAAGCACATTGCGGATGAGATCGGCCTCCCACACGAAATGGTGTTTAAAACGCTTGTTGCCAAGGGAGATAAAACCGGGCCGGTGGTATTTTGTATCCCGGTCGATTTGGAAATTGATTTGAAAAAGGCCGCGCGTGTTACGGGCAATAAAAGGATTGAAATGATCCACGTGAAGGATTTATTGGCTCTGACCGGTTATATCCGGGGCGGTTGCTCACCGATCGGCATGAAAAAACAGTTTCCCACCTACGTACACGAATCTGCATTACGATTTGAAAAGATCACAGTCAGCTCCGGCGTACGCGGTGCGCAGCTTTTGATCGCCGTTGAGCAGCTGTTATCCTTTGTATGCGCGCAAAGTGCCGATGTCACGCAATAAATTGCGTACAGGCCTTGACAAACACTTACCAAAAGAGTAAAATAAATTTATATTTTTACATTTAGGAGTTATTATGAACAACCTTGAAAAAACAATGGACAAAATTGTCGCTCTTTGCAAAAATCGCGGCTTTATTTTCCCTGGCTCTGAGATCTATGGTGGTCTGGCAAATTCCTGGGACTACGGCCCTCTTGGCGTAGAGTTTAAAAACAACGTCAAAAAGGCTTGGTGGAAGAAGTTTGTACAGGAGAGCCGCTATAATGTCGGTCTTGATAGCGCAATCATTATGAACCCTGAGGCATGGGTGGCATCTGGCCACGTTGGCGGTTTTTCTGACCCCTTAATGGACTGCAAGTCCTGTAAGGCTCGTCACCGTGCAGATAAGCTTATTGAGGAATATGCATTTGAGCATGGCACCGACGATAATCCTGCCGGCTGGACCTTTGAGCAGATGTCCGAATATATCGCCGAGAAGGGAATTGTCTGCCCCGTTTGCGGCAAGGCGGATTTTACCGCTATCAAAAAGTTCAATCTGATGTTCAAGACCTTTATCGGTGTTACCGAGGATAACGCCAACACCGTTTATCTCCGTCCCGAGACCGCGCAGGGAATTTTCGTGAATTTCCCCGCCATCCAGCGTTCTACACGCCGCAAGCTGCCCTTTGGTGTTTGCCAGATCGGCAAATCCTTCCGTAATGAGATTACTCCCGGCAACTTTGTATTCCGTACCCGTGAGTTTGAGCAGATGGAGCTGGAGTTCTTCTGCAAGCCCGGTACGGATCTTGAGTGGTTTGCCTATTGGAAGGATTTTTGCAAGAATTGGTTGCTGAATCTCGGTATGCGTGAGGAAAATCTCCGTTTGCGCGATCACGATCCCGAGGAGCTTGCGTTCTATTCCAAGGGTACTACCGACTTTGAATTCTTGTTCCCGTTTGGATGGGGCGAGCTGTGGGGCATTGCAGACCGTACCGACTACGATCTGGGCCAGCACGCCAAGCATTCCGGCAAGGATATGACTTACTTTGATCCCGAAACCAACGAGCGCTATACGCCTTATGTAGTTGAGCCTTCTCTTGGTGCGGACCGTGTTGCATTGGCATTCCTGGTGGATGCTTATGACGAGGAAGTCATCGACGAGGCTAAGAATGATGTTCGCGTTGTGCTGCATTTGCATCCTGCTCTGGCTCCTTACAAGGTGGCTGTGCTGCCCTTGTCCAAGAAGCTTTCTGACAAAGCCTTGGAGGTTCGCGATGAGCTTGCAAAGTACTTTGCAGTCGACTACGACGAGACCGGATCTATCGGTAAGCGCTATCGCCGCGAGGATGAAATCGGTACGCCCCTTTGCGTTACCATCGACTTTGAGACCGTTGGCGACGGTGAAAAGGCTGCTGACAATTGCGTGACCGTGCGTGACCGTGATACGATGGAGCAGGTGCGTATTCCGATTGACCAATTGAAGGATTATATCGAAAAGAAAATTGCATTTTAAGAAAAAAGGCGGCAATTTTGCCGCCTTTTTTCTGTATATATATTGACATTAAAAATAATATGTAGTAAAATAGCCTATATAATGCTTTTTCGAGAAAGGAGGAAAATAAAAATGAACACTTTGGATGTTTTTGCCGGCCTTTCTTGGGGGAGTTTGGATCGATATAAAATCTTTCACGATCAAATTGTCCGCAAAGAACGCGCCGCAGAGCTGGATGGCCGCATTCTTGATCTGATCGCAAAGCCCCAAAATGTTGCTTGGGCCAGATCCGCTGTGGATTTTTGTGCGCGAGAGACCGGGGCAAACCGAGATGTGTTTGACCTTTCCAAAGAGGCTTATCGGCTCACCGAAATCCGAGATAAGGCGAGAGCTATCTTGGACGCAGAGGGTGTGCGCTTGGCCGGGGAGAAAAAACAATCTGCTGCCAATGCCGATGCGACGATTCTAACTCTTTCAAAAGCTCCCAGAAATCAATATTGGTGTCAAGAGGTATTACAGCTGGAGCGTGAGGTGCAAGACTTATCACGCGATGCGCGCATGATGATGAAGCAGCTGTCTTTACTGCAACAGCTGGTGAAGGAAACGGGGCCTTTGCTGGAAGCCGTGGCGATCGATGATGAGATCCGCACCTTAAACAAAGATAACAGACGCGATAAAAATTGGCTTTCTGCCGTGGAAGCACTCAAAAACAAAATAACCGCTTCCATCAAACCGTTGATGCAAGAGCTGTCTGCCTATGAAGAGCTGCAAAAGAAGTATTGGCAAGTGGTCCGATACCCCATTTATTCTGAATATAACATTTGCCTTGATCAAATAGAAAGCGGAAAATGGGAGCAAAAGCCCATACGCGATAAATTTTTGACATTGCACGAAAATCTGAACAAACACGGATTTTCAATGAGTGAGCATATTCGGGATTTTCAAGACCGATGGGCCAGTGCCAAGGAAAAGGTAGATGCAAAAAATCGCAGTCTTGCCGCCGCCGAGCTGGCGCGCAAAAATGCCGCCATTCACGAAGCGCAGCAACAAAAAGCGAAGCCTTATGAGGATTGTCTGTTGCAAATCGAAAGTGGGCAATTCGACGCTCAGGTGCTATATGGTACGTTCAATCAACTGGATGTTGCAATCAAAAGGCTTGATTTTGATCTCTCAAATTACGTGGATAAATTCCAAAGCCGATGGAGCACGGCACGAAAAACGCTTGTAAATGAGCGCAATCGCATTGCCGAGGAGGCGCGTTTGGCTCGATTGGCAAATGAAAGACTGGCTCGAGAGCAAGAAGAACGTGATCGTCAAGCCCAGTGGGCTTTGGATAAAAAACGAAAGAGAAATGAGCGGCTTTTGAGCGGTTTTGTATTCCTTTGGGTGCCGTTTATATTGGCAATGATGTTCTTTGCCTTTTTGCTGGCTGCCAAACAAGAATTTCAATGGTATGCTCCGTTTGTTAGTGCCGCTGCAATGATTGCGGTTTGGTTTTTTGCCTTCCAAGCCGGCAGCATGAAAATTTTGGTCGTTTCTATGCTGTTGGTGGGTGTTAATGCCATCGTTTCCGGTGTATATCATCAATTTTCCACTTTTGCAGTGATCTGCAGTGTGGTAGCCGCCGGAGCAACTGCATTCCTGTGCGCAAGCACGGTGATGTATGAAACCGATAAACCGATCAAACGCGCTGTTTCTCCTTGTATCACCATTGCCTTGGTGATAGGTGTGGTAGAGCTTTTCGTGCCCTCTATGCTTGAAAAAAGCTTCTGGCACGCGTGCTGGATTGTTCCTATTACGGCGGCCATTATTGCGTTCCTATCGATACATACCTTTAAGGGCAAGAATGATGCAGAGCCGGCCGTGCAGTTCGGCCTTACCTTTGGATATGGCGCGGTGTTTGCCTTGTTAGCCTTGGTGAGAACCATTTTGCTATCCAGAGCTATATTAGAAGCAGGGGCAGGAAAAATATTGGTTTTGATCGCTGTTTCTACAATCATGTTTTTTGTTAGTTATTTTTATTGTGATGAACATATTTGCAAGTAACTGAAGGATGGAGTTATTAAATGGGAAACAAATTTGACTTGTTTGCCGATCTGTCGTGGGGCGATCTGAATCGTTATAAGGCGAGACATGATCGTACCATCCGCGAGGAGCGAGCCAAAGAGCTTGATGAGCGGATCCGCGCACTGATCAAACGCGAAAAAACGGTGGCATGGGCCAATGCCGCCGTTGAATTCTGTGATCGTGAAACCACCCAAAATAAGGACGTGTTCCAGATTTCGCAGGAGGCCCACCGTCTCCCCAAGCTGAAGGAAGAGGCTCAGCTGATCATCAAGCAGGAAAAGGAGCGCATCGAGGAGGAGCGGAGAATTGCCGCCGCCAACGCCGCTGCGGCTGTGAAAAAGGTTGCCGCGGATGCCGATGCCACCATAGCCGCCCTTGCATCTGCACCTCGCAGTGGCTATTGGTGCCGCGAGGTCAAGGATATGGATGCCGAAGTGCAGAAAATGGCGCGCGAATCCAGAGTGCTGCTTAAAAATCTTTCTTTGCTGCAGAAGCTATTGAAAGAGGCGGAGCTGTTGCTGGAGGCGGAATCCGTTGACGAGCGCATCCGCGCCCTGAAAAAGGATACCAAGCGTGGCAAGGACTGGTTGAATTCGATGGACCTGTTAAGACCCAAGATCACCACGCAGGTCAGACCACTCTTGAAAGAGGCCGACGCTTGGGAAGAGCTGCAAAAGGAATATCTGCGCGTGACTCGCTCCCCCATTTTCTCGGAATATGCTCACTGCCTTGGGCAGATCGAAGAAGGGAAGTGGACACAAGAAACTGTGCGAAACAAGTTCCAGACGCTCAATCGCGATCTTGGCAAGCACAATTTCTCCATGGGTGAGTACGTGACGGACTTCCAATCTCGTTGGGCTTCTGCCAAAATGAAGGTGGATGCCGAGAACAAACGGTTGGCCGAGGCCGAGATCGCTCGCAAGGCTGCCGAGCGCGAAGCTGCAAATAAGCAAAAAGCACAGCCTTACGACGCTTGCTTGAAGCAGGTTGAGGCGGGCAGATTTGATCAGAAGCACGTTCGTGATGAGTTTGACAAGCTGGATAAAACGGCAAGAAATCTGGATACTGAGATTTCCAAGCATATCGATAAATTCCAGACGCGCTGGGCGGATGCCAAGAAGAAGGTTGAGGCAGAAAAGCGCCGCATTGCCGAGCTGGAGCGTGCGGAGCAGGAGCGTTTGGCCAAGATCGCTGCCGAGCAGCGCGAGATCGCGCGTAAGCGCCGCGCCGCCGAGGAAAGACGCGAAAAGCTACTCAAGGCCATCGGTGTGTTCTTTGGTATTGTAGGCCCCTTGGCTTTGATGTTTGTTGGCTTTTTGATCGCGGCTAATCTGGAGTGCCGTTGGTTTGCACCGTTCTTTGTTGCCGTTTCTTCAATCCTTTTGATCCATTGCGGCTTGATGGATGTTGACAATTGTGTAAATCCTTACGCCATCATTGGTCAGATAGCCTTTTATGGCGGATCGATTGCATTTTCACTGATGCAGGGTTACGGCATTGTTAATATGATCGTATGTGTTGTCTTGGTTGCGTTCTTCTTTAACGGTTACCCCCGTTTGAATTATTCCAGCCACGAAACACACGTACGCGTATGGCAATGTGTAGCCATTGTGGGCGTTGCAGCAATCGCAATGGTTGCTTTTAACGCGCTTTTGCCTGCTGTGCTGGAGTATGGTGTATGGCACGCAGCATGGTTCGTACCCGTTTTGGTCTTTGTTATTACACTGGTGGGCTTTATCGGCTTCTTTGTCAATGACGACAACGAGACCGAAGACGCATCCCTGGCCTTTAACTGCATTGGATCGATCGTTTTGGGCGTATTTTCTTTGGCTTGCGCCGCTTTTGCGCTGCGCAATTTCAATGCGCTGAATCTGGAGCACATCACGCTGCTTTTGACCACGGCACTGCTGTCTGTTCTAGCTTGGATGGGCGCTTACATTCTTGGCCTCTTGGTCAGTGACAAGCCTGATTATGACGATCATACCGAAACAATGGGTAAAACGGCCGCCTTTACCGCAGGCTACATTGTTCCCGTTGGACTGATGTGCATTGGCTTTATGATCGCATCCTCTATCGGCAATCGTTGGTACGGCCCCTTTATTGCCGGCGCTTGTGCTGCGTTTATGGTACATATTGCAAAAATGGAAGAGGACGAGTGCGTCAGCGCATACTCTATCATTGGACAGATCGTACTGTATTTAAGCACTATTGGTTTCTCTATTCTGTTTGGCTTCGGTGTTTTCAATATGATTGTTTGCGTGATTTTGATCGCGCTGATCATTAACGGTTATCCTCGTTTGATCTACTATGGCTTTGATACCCACCAGCGTGTGTTCCAGGCAATTGGCATTTTCGCCTGTGTGGCAGTAATGATGCTGGCACTTGAGGTGTGGATGCCCCATATGATCGCATCTAACTTCTGGCACGCTTTGTGGATGGCACCCGTTATTGTGGCCGCCATTACCTTTGGCAGCTGCATGTGTATGCTGTGTGACGATTGCGGCAATGAAGGCGGTATGGCCGTTCTTGGCTTGCTTAGCTTGGCCACCGGTCTTTCTGTACTGATCCGTTGCATCGTTTTGATCGTGACAACTGTCGATATCGGCGGTTTTGCTATGTTCTGGTTCATCGTGTTGATGGTCATTACCGCAGTTATCGGCTGGTTTGCGGGCGCAGGTCCCGTGTTCGCCATTCAGGACAATCTGTAAAAAATATCGAATGGAAAGGGTAAAATATGAGCACGAATCATTCCGCAACAAAAGTTTTAACGATTTCGGATAAGCTTAAGGCTTGCCGCCTGGCTTACGAAACCGAAAAAGATAGCAAAGAAAAGAAATATAAAGCCGAGCTAAAGAATATTGATGCCGAGATCCAACTGGTAAAAGAAACGGATTTTGCTGCACAATATCAAGAAAAGTATTCTGCCTCGCTTGGCTCTCTGGAAAAGCTTTTTAACGAGATGGATAAGGTGCATCGCGATACGCGTGGCATCAGCTTCCGCATCGGGCAATATATGTCCAAGTGCGTTTCTCGCAAGATTCCGCAGGGCAAGGTAGAGGATCACTTCAAGGCCTTGGTTGCCGAGTGTCGCGAGGCTGTTCGTTGCGTGGCTCAAAGCAAGAGCATCGAAAACGATGTCGAGCCTTTGAAGGCCTTTTGTCAAGGATTGGCAGATCTTCGTTACATTCACCAAAATGCCAAGCGTTTGATCTCCGAGAGTGGCATTGCAGAACGCGAACGCGCTGCACAGTTAAAGCCCTTGACCGAAAAAAGGGAACAGGTCAGCGCAGATGCCAAAAACGCCATTCGTTTGGAGAATTTGAGCTGCTATAAGCAGATTTGCGCCTTGCGTGACGAGATTTTGGAAGAGCACGCAAAGGTTGCCGATCATATTTTGGGTACCGGCAACCCCGGCTTTGACAATAGCTATCGCTTCTTGATTGGCTTTACCAAGAACAAGATCGAAAAAGAGGAAATGACCTTTGCAACCTCTGTGTTAGGTGTACCGGCTGAAACCTTTGACCGCTCGCCTGTCTATTTCCACTATACTGCCAAGCATGACACCATCTTGATCAAGGCTCCTTCTTCCTTCTTGGATACCAATGAGTACAACGATTTCATTCGTAATTTGTACTTCTCCTTTGCTTCTCATCTTCCTGCCAGAAATATGCTGTTCTGCGGCGTTGAATGTGACACCATGGAGGCGGTTGTAGGCGGTTTGGGCGATAAGATCCAACAGCTTGGCCCCGCTTATCTGTGCCATGAGGTGGTGCAGAACGGCTCGGATCTGAATACCAACGGCGGTATTTTGAGTACCCTGCGTAGTTTGGCCAGCGAAAATGGCAAGAAGCAGAAAGGCGAGAGCATTAACGATATTTTTGAATACAACGAGCTCTTTCCGGATAATCCTCAAAAGTTCGTTTTCTTCTGCGTGAACAACTATCCTGCCGGCTTTAATTCGGTTTCGGGAACTGCCACGCAAAACCTGCGTCAGTTGCTGAACGGCGGCTCCAAGGGTATCATTTCGGTAATCTGTGAGACCACCGACGGTGATTATCGCGATACCGCTCCTATGCTGAATGCAGAGGAGCTGCAGGCTGACTGCATTGAGTTTAATGCGAATGGCGATATGCTGTTCAATGGACAGCCCGCAACCTATGATATTACTGCTCCCAGTTTCACGCCTCGTGAGTATTGGAACACGTTGGATAAGTACTTTAAGTCCGCTGCCAGCATTTCTCTGGAGTCGCTGCTGAAGGCTTCCGATCGCTCGTTTAACAAACCCGAGCCTATTGGCATCCCGATCGGTAATTCCGATGGCGAGATTTATAATCTGCAGCTTTCCGAGTGTACCGATAAGCTATTTGGCTTGATCATCGGTACCATCGGCTCCGGTAAATCCGCCTTCTTGCATACATTGATCCTGAGTGCGGCCTACAATAACTCGCCTGAGGATCTGCAGTTCTATCTGGCAGACTTTAAGGACGGTAGCGGTTCTACCGAATTTTCTCATTATCGCAAGGAGGAGGGCGTCAACAACCTGTACATTCCTCACGTGCGATATCTCTTGTTGAAGGGCAAATCCGAAAGTGCCTTTGACCTTTTGGAAAAGATCGAATCGATTCGAAGCAAGCGCGCAGAGATTTTGACACGCGCAGGCTGCTCGCAGGTGACCGACTATAACAATAGCGAGGCTGTCCGCTCAGGCAGAGAACCCAAGCTGCCCCACGTTATTTTCGTTATCGACGAGTATAACGCCATGCTGAATGGTGGCAACGGCGGCGATAAGGGTATGGGACAAAGCTCCAACAGCTCCGAGATCGCAACGGCGATTGCCAACAAGATCAAGAACCTGATCAGTACCGTTCGTGCCTATGGCATTGGTATCATTCTGTGCGGCCAGTCTGTGGATAAGGCGTTGAAGAATGGTCAGGCGCTTGGTAATATGGGTTGCCGCATTTCCTTGCCTGTTAAGAGTGACTCCGAACTGGTTTCTCTGTTCGATTTGGACTCTTACGATGCCAAGAAGCAAATGCAAAAGCTGGCCGGTCAGGGCGACGCTTTGGTATCTGTAGGTAACACGACCAATTTGCGCTATGTTCGTACGGCCTATTCCGGCAAGACCAACGGCGCACAGCAGCTGCGCATTGCCGAGTCGATCCGTCAGAAATATGCCGGCATCGATTACACGCAGGTAGAGGCAGGTAGTGAGGATGCCGTTCTTGTTACGGATGTGGCAGAGAGCGATATCGGATATCGTGCCCAGGAGAACGAGATCCTGCTGGAAATGGGTGTTTCCTCTGCCAATGCGCTGCGTATGCCCTTGGTATATTCCTCCGCAGAAGCAGCTGTCAACTATTTTGCTTGTACCGGCAAGGAGAAGCTTTGCAAGATCGAGCGCAATGCCATGTTCGCCTTCCTTCAAAAAACGGTCGAGATCGGCAAGCCTGCCGATATGGCTCCCATTACGTATTTGGCTATGCTGGAGAAGGAAAAGGAATGCCTGGATCCTTATTTCAAGGCCGTTCCTGCACTTGCTAAGCATATTGATGTGGTTACTAACAAGACCGATATGGCCAAAAAGATCATTGAATTCCGCCAGCTGTATCGCGAGCGTAAGCGTGCTGTTGACAAGGGAACTGCATCCAAGTTTGATCCGTTGTTCCTAGTCGTGCGTGACGTAGCTTGGCTGAACGACAAAGAGGCTGAATGGCTGCCCGATTTTGCAGCAGAAAAGGTAAAGGAATCTACTGCAACCGTGGCTGCGGGCGACAGTGCTGATGCCAAGGCGATGTCTGCGCTGGGCGAAAAGTCGGGACAGACCTTCTCGCCGGATGCACTCAGTATGCTTTCCAGTTTTGGCGGTGGATCTATTTCCATATCTGCCGCTCCCAAAAAGTCCGCTTCGTCCGATCGCTTTACCGTTGCTGATGTCAAGACCGCTTTGGCAACTCTTTATGCACAGGGCAACAAATACGGCATCTTCTTGCTGGTTTCCTCCGAGACCTACAAGCCGGTTACCGATATTTTGTTGGCCGAGGCAGATGACAAGAACATTGCCCTCAGCAAATACGGTATCTTTGGCTCCTTTGAGGAGGTCAAACGCCATACCGTGGATCTTGCCGCACCCAAGGATTGTATCTTTATCACGTATTTCAATTCTAAAACCCGACTTTATGACTACACGCCCGACACCTGCCGTGCTTGGTGGAACGAGCTGACCGCAAAGCTGGGCAAGAAATAATTGAAGGGGATTCTATATGTATATCGAGTATAATGAAGTACTCTCTATCCTTTCCGTCATGGAGCGGATCGTTGATTCTATGAACGACTCGCTGGACACCTTTGCAGGTGCTGTTGCTAACTACAACAGCACCATGCAGGATGCCGTTGCGGCAGAGGCCACCGCTATCGTATATTCTCTGCGTGACGAAATTGCATATATGAAGGAATTGATCGAGGTCAGCAACCAAAAGCTGCGCGAAGGAACAACGGGCCTGAAAAACATCGAGGACCGTGTGAATGAAGGAGAGTTGAGTGTATGAGTAACAATGATGCCATTCGATCCAAGGTTGAAGCGATCGACAGCGTTGTCAGACGTTTTTCTGACGATATTGATACCTTTAAAACCGATGTTTCCTCTAAGATCGACGAGGTGGATAACGCATTGGGCCGTCTTTCTAACGTTTGGGAGGGCACTCTGCAGCAGAATTTTGATGAGAAGATGCGTGCAAGACAGTCACAGATGCGCAGCGCATTGCACCGTGCCGGCGCGCTGAAGGATAAGCTGGATGGCATTGCTGCCGAAATGCGCGCTATGCTGGATATTCTGAACGCCGCAGGTGAAGACGCATGAGCCAATACGTAGAGCTTCATAACACAGGCCGATGGAACGACGACGTTGGATACAACTTTAACAAAGCCGCAACCAAGGCTGTGAAGCAGTTCAACGTTGCCAGCCAGAATATGTATAAGGCAATCGCTGTGCTGGATAGCTATAGCGAAAAGGATATTCACTATGAATCTCAACGCGAAAACATCTATAGAATGAGAGTGGAGTTAAAGGTCAATGGCTGATAATATTTCTTTTCGTGTAGATGATGTTTGCCAATTTCAAAGCGGCGTTTCCCATGCAGAATCGCAAATGGATAGCATTGCCTCCGACGTGCGTCATCAGGCCTATGAGGCCTATAGTAAGGCAGATGCAATCCTACGTAAGGCCGCTGAGGTTTTGCGTATGATGCAGGAGGATTACAACGCCGCCAGTCAAGTGCGCACCCATAACGAGGGTGTTTTGCGTCAGCTTGAGGCTCATCTCAAGGAGTTGAATTATCGTTACGATCAACTGCAAAAGGCGTATAGCAGAGCCTATGAGGCATATCGTGCCGCTTGTGCAGAGGAAACTCGCATTCACAATAGTTCTGTGCCCAGCACCGGAGACGAAGAAGCGGATAAAAGGGCAAGAGAAGCACGTGCAAAAGCACTCGAAGCAGCCCACAAGCAAGTCCGAGAGACCGATAGACTTTGCTATCAGATCAAACAGCAGATGGCAGAGGTGCTTCGCCAGATCGAGGAGACCAAGCGCAACATTGAGCGAGTGCGCCAGATCATCAATAATCTGACGCAGTTGATGTCTCAAATTCAAACGGCAAGTGCCCAGGTGGAAAGTTATCGGAACCGTTTGGAATACGATGTTTCCTGCCTCCGCAATGAGGAAAAACGCTTTGAGTCGGTGCAGTATACCACCTCCAATACGATGCGGCGATGCAACGAATCGGCACAGGCAGCTATCACGTATGGTAGAAAAATCTGCAACTGCCTGGATCCGGATCAAAGCATTCACGACCACGATGGCTGTTATATCACGTTTTCGGATGTGAATGCTATGGGACGTATGTCAAAATCCTTGACCGATACCTGCGAAAAATACGAGGAGGATGCCGAGCTGATCCGCGATCGCGTAGCTGTGCATGAGGATACCATGCAGGATAACGTAATCGCGCAAGCGGCGAGTACTGTTTACGAGGTGCGCGACCGATGCACTAAGAAAATGGAGGAGCTGCGAAAAACCGCGCGGCAATGCAAAGAGGCGGACGCTAACTTGCACTATTATTACAATTTGAGGCATACCTCTCTCTAAAGAAAAAAGGACGCATATGCGTCCTTTTTTCTTTGGCTCACCACTCAGCTACAGAGCCGTCTTTGTGGCGCCAAACGGGATTTTTCCATTGGTGAGGGGTCTTGTTTTCTTCCAACACCAGCACTTTGTTTACTTCTATGCCAAGTCCGGGCTTTGTGGGCATTTTAACGCTTCCGTTTTCAAACACAAAATCCTCTTTGTTTAAAGCGTAATCCAAAACGCTTTTACCAACGTTGTAATGGATGCCAATGGATTGTTCTTGAATGACGGCGTTATAGCAGGTGGCATCCAGATTCAGACAAGCGGACAGGGCGATGGGGCCAAGAGGGCAATGCGGTGCCAAAGCTACATCATAGGCCTCGGCCATCGAGGCAATTTTTTTGACCTCAGTAATGCCACCTGCGTGTGAGAGATCGGGTTGAATGATATCCACGCCGCCGGACTGTAGTAAGCGCTTGAAATCATATTTGGTGAATAGGCGCTCACCCGTGGCGATGGGAATGTTGCAGTTGACAGCCAGTTCCTTAAAGCATTCCATGTTTTCACAAAGCACGGGCTCCTCAATGAACATGGGGTCAAATTCCTCCAGCTTCTTGGCCAGGATCTTTGCCATGGGTTTGTGAACACGTCCGTGAAAATCAATAGCAATGCCAAAGTGCTTGCCGCAGCTTTCGCGAATGGCTGCAACGCGTTCCAGAACGGCATCGATCTTATCGTAAGTATCGATCATTTGCAGTTCCGCAGTGGCATTCATTTTTACGGCTGTAAAGCCGGCATCCTTGCGTTCCTTGGCCATGGCGCCAGTGTCGGCAGGGCGATCACCTCCAATCCAGGAATACACACGGATCGACTCTCTGCATTTGCCGCCCATCAGCTGATAAACAGGGGCATTAAACACTTTGCCTTTGATATCCCAAAGGGCTTGATCAATGCCGGCGATGGCGCTCATCAGCACGCCGCCACCGCGATAAAAGCCGGCACGGTAAAGAACGGCAGAGAAATCCTCAATATTGGCGGGGTCTTTGCCCAACAGATAGGGCTTCATTTCATTGACGCAGGCAAGCACGGCGTCGCAATGCCCCTCCAGCACGGCTTCACCCCAGCCGGTATAGCCTGCATCGGTTTCAATTTCTACAAAGCCCCAACGAGGGCGGACGTGATAGGTATTGACCTGTGTGATTTTCATAGAGTTTATCCTTTACTGATATTGTACGGTGTCAATGGCGCACAGTACGATGTCTGCGCAGCTGTTTGAATGCTCGGTGCAAAGAATTTCAACGATCTTTTTGGCGGGGTGAGGGTTTTTCCATTCATAAGCCAACAAAGTGATCGGTTCACCTGTTTCGGTGGATCCCACAAACACAGGGTCTGCCTCCCAAGCGGCCACATATCCCTCGTGTCGGTAATATTTTTCGGCTAAAGGTTCACCAAAACGGTATTGATAGCAACGAATATTACCGTCATACGTGATCGGAATGTTTAACATCGTGCCATCCTCGTATTTTACGGTATATTGACCGATCTCTACAAGGGGGGTCCAAGCCACCCGTTTTTCACGGAAAAGAGTCGTGTGTGTGAAGCGCAAAGCGTCTGCGGTGATATTCACGGGCACCGCGGAAAGGTCGCTTGTTCGCACAGGACTGTATCCTGCGTTAATGCACGTTTGTTTGAACAGCGTGGGAAGGAGAGTTTCTGCTTTAGGAATAGACAAAGGGGCAAAAGAACGTGTGATGTGCCCCATTTGGTGCAAATTATCTCGAATGCGAGGCAAGTGTTGGGCAATCCGATCAGCGTAGATTCTTCGTGCTTCATGGCGATAAGACCTGCTCCAAAGCATTTCGGCGGTATACATCAAATCGTAGAATTTACCTTCGGTAGCAACAGACTTTTCATTACTGCGGCACCAAAAGGAAACCTCGCCGCCAATCAGGGCGGGCATACGCTCCTCATAGCGGGGGAAATGACTGGAATACAAATTGCCAATGGCAACCTCGTACCCATGCTTTAGCAGGTTTTCTTCGATATTTTTGTCCAAATGGAAATACCAGATAAAGTCCAGCATTACAATATCACGTGGGAGACGCTCGGCAGCGGGCCAAGAGAGGTATTTGCTGACCGGCTGTAGCATGTCCGACCAAATCATCATGCGCAGACCCTTTTCCTTTAAATGGGCGTGCAGGATCCGAATATCTTTTTCGAACAACTGATCATTTGGAATATCCTTGCATTTAGGGCAAAGGCCAAGCTGATAGACCTCGTCGTGTCCCATATGGACAAAGCGACGGGGACGAGTGACCTCAATGATCTCGTCCATCAGATCAAAGATGATCTCATAGCTTTTGGGGTTTTGTGGGCAATAGGAATGATGGTAGAATTTTGATGCCGGTACATCGGCGTCACGTGCGTCGATGGTTTCCTCTATGGTGGGATCAATTTCGGCAATTTCTGGATGTGTATATGTGATGTACTGTACGTGGCCAAGGGATTGTACCTCAGGGATCAGTTCAAAACCGAGCTGACGAGCATAGTCGCAAAGGTCGCGCACCTCATCTTTTTCCAAAAGCTCGCCTTCACTTACAGCACCGTGAGGAAAGGGAGGAATTTTGCCCTCTTTGGCTAAACGATTGCCGCGCAGCCATCCCTCGCTGATTTCCGGGTGAGATTCATAACGCATACCGCCGGCAATCTCCAAAAAGATGGTGTTATAGTGAAAAGGGATCAATACGCAGCGCCATAACCGTTTTACAAAGTCGATTTCACTGCGACGAGGTAAATACATATGTATGCCGCGCAGAGGTTTATAGGGGGAATCCTCAATGTGACAGCAGGGAATGCCGTCCTCTCCCATTAGCTCAAAGAGCCGCTCGATGCCATAAAGCAGCCCTAAACGGGTAGAAGCACGCAAGCGCGCGTGGGATGGATCGACGGATAGCGCATAGCCATCTGCCGTAATGGTATCATCGTGCAAGATATAAAGACCATTTCCTTGGGTTGCGGATACGGAAAAGCGCTCTAAAAGGGATTGATTGAAATAGTTTTTCGCAAACGCGCAGTCCTCGTGGCCATCCACTTGTGCCTTACAGATTTTATTGACGGACAAAAAACCGCTTTCAAAGGCCAATTTGGTGGGCGTTGGAAACAACGTATGCTCCATTACTTCCGCTCCCCAGAAATTGGGCATTTCAAAGGCCAGATCGGTCATTGTTGGGATCAAACGTAATGTCCAGCATTGCGCCTTGTGAGAAAGGGGAATGGCAACATGGCCGGAGATGGGGCGATTGGCATCGGATCGTTTCGCACCGATGCATGCGTTGTTAACCAACACCTCTGCGGAAAGGATACTGCTGCCGTTTTGCAAATTAAAAGAAATTTCAGAAAGAATGACTTCTTTTTTGAAATCAATTTGTAGTTCAATGCCGGTAGAAAGGGTATTTTGCCAACTCCAGAAGAAGGGGAGATCAAGCTCGTTCTTTTCAGAAGGTAAAGAGCCTCTTTTCCCGATTCGAGTGGTAGTAATTTGAGGGAAACAACCAAATTCCTTGCTGTTCAAGCATCCAATGTTCATATCAAACAGCCTCCGCTTTTATTATTTTCATTATATCCCTTTGAAAAGTGGTTGTCAAGAAAAAAGCCTTGAAAGCGGAATTTTGCAAACGCCCGTTCAAAAACATTGCAAAAAGGTCGAAGGGAAACCCTTCGACCTTTTTGCAATCAATGATCGTTTTTACCGTCGCCGTCGTGATCGTGATCCAAACCGTTCTCGGTTTGCTCTTGGCTATCGGCAATGCTTTGTGCAATCATATCAATGGTCAGATAGGCTACACCAACGACCATCATGATCGCCAGAATCCAAGCCAAAATACGTACGGCAATTTTGCTTTTGTTTGTCATAATTTTTGTTCTCCGTTAAATTTTATCATCCATGGAAAGCTGTGTGCCCTCCACGTTCTTTTCGTTGAGCGATACGCCCACTGCGGGGATTTTATATTTGCGATATCCTTTGGGATCGCCATAAACCGTTGTGAAATTGTCGGTCGCAGATACTACGGCCTTTTCTCGTTTTGAGAGAGTCATCAAAGAAACGCCGTGGGAATAGCGGGTCGACATGATGGGGATCAGCGAGGTCTTAATCACGATGGCGCGCTCCATAGAGGAGACCAGCATAATCTCAAAGGGCTTCTTTTCCACCTCGTGGAAGATGCCGACCAAAGGGGAATTGGAAGAATAGGCGTTTGTCAGCTTTTTGCGATTACCCTTGGTCTCGTAACCGACAATGGGGGTACGCAATCCTTTGCCGTTGGCAAACACAAATACCATATTTTCACCTTCGGGATAGCTGTTTTGAACGCGCATATAGACGGGATGCTCGTCCTTGTCCATTTTCAGTGTGTTGTTTAGAAAATCGCCCATGGCAGAAACCTTGGTGGCTTCAAAGTCAGCAACGGCCACGCGATAAACCTGTGCTTGATCGGTGAAAATCAAAAGGTTATCTTTGTTTTCGGCATCAAATTCTTGGCGGATCTCGTCGCCGTCCTTCATTTTTTGCTCATCTTTACCGATACGGGCGCTGCCTTGCAGAGATTGATGCGTGATCTTCTTGAAATAGCCCTCTTTGGTCAAAATCAAGCGAACAGGGAAGTTTTCAACCTCCTCGATTTCTTCCTCGGCATCTTCAATATCGTCCGCAAATAACAACTGCGACTGTCTGGGCTTACCGTATTTCTTCTTGATTTCGGCTAGCTGACCGGCGATCTTGGCGCGTAGCTTCAGCTCATCGGCAAGGGTCTCCTCAATCTCGGCGATGTCATTTTTCAAGGATTCCATTTCCTGAATGCAATTCAGAATATATTTTTTGTTCAAATTGCGCAGCTTGATGTTGGCGATGTATTCCGCTTGAATCTGATCGATCTCAAAGCCGTTCATCAAATCGGGAATGACCTGCTCGTCGGTTTCGGCCTTGCGAATGATTCGCACAGCCTTGTCAATGTCAAGCAGCACCTTGCCCAAAGCCATAATCAAATGCAGTCGATCCTTCTTTTTCTGCAGATCAAAGCGCAGCTCGCGACGGACACATTCGGTGCGGAATGTGATCCACTCCTTCAAAATGTCCAAAACGCCCAGCTGACGAGGGGCAGAATTGATCAACACGTTAAAGTTGCACTTGAAGCTATCCTCCAAAGGAGTCAGTTTAAAGAGCTTGGCCATGAGTTTATCGGGGTCGGTACCTTTTTTCAGATCCAAGGTCAACTTAAAGCCGTTCAGATCAATCTCGTCGCGGAAATCGCTGATCTCCTTGATCTTGCCTTCTTTAACCAAAGCGGCAATGCTATCCAGAATGGCTTCGATGCTGGTGGAATAGGGAATTTGCAGGATGTCAATGCAATTCTCGTCTTTATCGTACTTGTAGCGAGAGCGAATGCGAACCGAACCCTGACCGGTCTCGTAGATTTTTTTCATTTGAGCACGATCGTAAATGATCAGGCCACCGCCCGAAAAGTCGGGGGCCTTAATCAGGTCCAGCAGCTTGTCCACGCCGGTTTTGGGATTGCGAAGCAGGGCGATGGCACCGTCGCAAACCTCGGCAAGATTAAAGGAACAGATATTGGAGGCCATGCCAACGGCAATGCCGGTGTTGGGAGTTACCAGTACATTGGGGAAGGTAGTGGGTAAAAGCACAGGCTCCTTCATAGTGCCGTCGTAGTTGTCGATCATATCCACGGCATCCTTGTCGATGCCCGAAAAGATTTCGTGACAAATGCCGTCCAGCTTTACTTCGGTATAACGGGAGGCCGCATATTTCATATCGCTGGAATATTGCTTGCCAAAGCTTCCCTTGGAATCCACCAGGGGGTGTAAAAGTGCAGCATGACCACGGGTCAAACGCACCATGGTTTCATATATAGCAGCATCGCCGTGAGGGTTCAACTTCATGGTTTGTCCTACCACGTTGGCGCTTTTGGTACGTCCACCAGTCAAAAGACCCATTTTATACATGGTGTAAAGCAGCTTACGGTGTGAAGGCTTCAAACCGTCAATTTCGGGAATGGCACGAGAAATAATAACGCTCATTACATAGGGCATATAGTTTTTCTCAATGGTTTCCGTGATCGGTTGCGGTGTAGAGGGGGCAGGGATAATAAGGGAATGCTCGGTGACGGGAGAATTGTTCTTTTTCTTTGCCATCTTGGTTCCTATACTTCCTTTCGGTTTAATCTATCTTGGGTACGCACGGATCGATATGTACAATGGTATGCGCCGCCGCGCGGATGGCGCGGTTATAAAGGGCAAGACCAAGTCCCTCCATTGGGGGAAGATGTGCGTAAAGCTTTTCAATATGAGGGGCGGCATCTGCATCACGCAGAGCAGCAAAAAGGCGATGCGCCTGGGTCTCTAAATCATGACGAGCTCCCACGGGGAACAGTGAAGCGTTTGCCGGCATCAAAGGTATTTCCTCATCAAAGCAGAGGATGCCAACGCCGGGAAGGGCCGCTTGACGGATGAGAAAGGCACGAACATCCTCATCCTTACCCTCTAACAAAGTCAGGGGGGCGGCGGGGGCATAATGACGATATTTCATGCCAGGAGATAGGACACGCTCTCCCTGCGCTAATGCGGCTGTTACGGCAGGGGCGATGGAGAGATCGGTCAACACAGCTCGCAGGTCATCCGGAGTGATGGCGCCCGGGCGAAGAAGAATGCCGCGGTTGTCCTCTAGCTTAACAATGGTAGATTCCAATCCCACCTCGCAATCACCGCCGTCTAAAATGATGTCCACACGTCCGCAAAGATCTTCAATAGCGTGTGCGGCGCAGGTAGGGGAGGGGCGGCCAGACCGGTTGGCCGAGGGGGCAGCAATGGGAACGCCAGATGCTTGGATCAGTTGACGCGCAATGGGATGCGAAGGGCATCGCACCGCAACGCTATCTAAGCCCCCGGTCACAGAAAAGGGAATGGTGTCTTTTTTGGGTAATATGACCGTCAAAGGGCCGGGCATAAAATGCCTTGCCAAGCGGTAATAGGCATCGCAGGTGACAGCATAGGGCTCTGCGTCTGCGGGATCCGCCACATGGATGATCAAGGGATTATCCGAGGGACGCCCTTTGGCCGCATAGATGGCCTGCGCAGCATCGGGATTTGTGGCATCCCCTCCAAGGCCGTAGACGGTTTCGGTGGGAAACACCACCAGGCCGCCATTTTTTAAAACGGTTGCCGCTTCATAAATGGCATTGGTGTGATCCGTTGATGTATTCAGTTTGAAAACTTTTGTTTCCACGGGAAACACCTCTCATTCGTCCTTTTTCATTTTTTCTGCGGCGTCTGCGGTTAAAAGGGCATCTATCATTTCGTCAAGATCGCCATTCAGCATTTTATCCAGATGATAAAGAGTCAGTCCGATGCGGTGGTCTGTGACACGGTTTTGGGGGTAATTATAGGTGCGAATGCGCTCACTACGGTCGCCGGTTCCTACTTGGGCACGGCGTTCGCCTGCAACCTGCTCGTTTTGCTCACGTTGCTTGATATCATAAAGGCGTGCGCGGAGCATTTTCATCGCTTTATCGCGGTTTTTGAATTGGCTGCGTTCCTCTTGACATTCTACTACAATACCGGTGGGGATGTGCGTGAGCCTTACAGCGGATTCGGTCTTGTTGATATGCTGACCACCGGCGCCGGAGCTTTTACAAGACTCCATTTTGATGTCAGAGGGGGCGATGTCGATTTCCACATCCTCCACCTCTGGTAAAACAGCTATGGTCACGGTAGAGGTTTGAATCCGACCTTGAGATTCTGTCACAGGAACGCGCTGAACACGGTGTACTCCGGATTCAAACTTGAATCGGGAATAAGCACCTTCTCCTTCGACGGAAAACGAGATCTCTCGAAAACCGCCGAGTTCGGTTTCGTTGGCGCCCATGCGAGAAGTGCGAAAGCCAGCGTTTTCTGCATACATGGTATACATACGGTAGAGGACTGCTGCAAAAAGGGCAGCCTCCTCACCTCCGGCGCCGGCCCGGATCTCCACAATCACGTTTCGGTCGTCATTGGGATCTCGTGGGAGTAATGCACGGCGCAGATCTTCTTCCAAAGGGAGGATCGCGGCTCGGCATTCCTTCCATTCCTGCTCGGCAAGGGCGGCAAGCTCCTTATCCGATTCGGTTTCGGCAAGAAGCTTTGCTTCTTCGCATTCCTTTTGCAGCTGCTGCCAACGGCGATACAGCATCACCGTTGGTTCCAGCAATTTATATTCCTTCATCAGCGAGGCGGCGGCTTGTCCATTGGACAAAAGTTGGGGGTCGGCGCTTTTGGCTTCCAACTCCAGATAGCGCGCCTCAAGTGCTTTTAAGGTGTCGATCATCAGGCGCGGCAGAACGCGCAGAAGGCGCGATAAGCCTCGTAAAGGTCAACCTTGGAGATCACCTCGCAGGGAGCGTGCATAGAAATGACCGGCACACCCAGGTCAACGGTTTCAATATTGTGCTCGGCAAGGAACTTGGCCACCGTTCCACCGCCGCCACAGTCAACCTTGCCCAATTCGCCAGCCTGCCATACCACGCCGTCCTCTTCCATAATGCGGCGGAGCCAGCCGATATATTCGGCGCTGGCGTCATTGGTGCCGGATTTACCACGAGAACCGGTAAACTTGGTGAGCACAACGCCGGCAGAAAGCAGGGGGGTATTGCGCTTTTCAAATACGTCGGAGAAGTTGGGGTCATAGGCGGCAGAAACGTCGGCGGAAAGGCACTTGGAGTTGGCGCGCACTACGGCAGGATCCGCTTTAGTGGCTTTGGCCAGCTCGTCGATCAGATCCAGGAACAGATCGCACTTCATACCAGTGTTACCCTCGCTGCCGGTCTCCTCTTTGTCGGCCAGAACGCACATCAGGGTGTGCTTGGAGTCGGCACAATCAAAAATGGCGGAGAGTGCGGGGTAAGCGCAAACACGGTCGTCGTGGCCGTAAGCACCGATCAAAGAGCGATCAAAGCCCACATCTCTTGCCTTGAGAGCAGGAACAATAGAAAGCTCTGCAGAGAGGAAGTCGTCCTCGGTGATGCCATATTTTTCGTTCAGCAGAACCATTGTGTTCAGCTTAATCGAATCCTTGTCGCCGCTGTTATCAAAGGGGCGGCTACCCACAAGAATGTTCAGCTTTTCACCAGGAATGGCCTCGCCAAGGGGCTTGCGGCTGCTTTCTGCACCTAAATGGGGGAGAAGATCATTGATGTAGAAGATGGGGTCGTTGTCGTCCTCACCTACATTCACTTCGATTACAGAGCCATCCTTCTTTACGATCACGCCGTGCAGCGAAAGAGGGGTAGCAACCCATTGGTATTTGCGAATGCCGCCGTAATAGTGGGTCTTGAAAAAACTCATACCGGCTTCTTCATACAGGGGGCACTGCTTCAGATCCAATCGAGGGGAGTCAATGTGAGCGGCCGAAATACGGATACCGTTTTCCATCGACTCGGTACCAACGGTAAAGAGATAAAGACTTTTGCCACGGTTATTATAGTAGTATTTGCCCCCTGCCACAACCTTTTCACCCATCGTGTAGGGCACAAACCCCTGTGCGGTAGCAAGACGGATGCCTGCGGTTACGGCCTCGCGCTCGGTTTTAGCGGCGTCCAAAAAGGCGGCATAGCCCTTTGCATAATCATATGCGGCAGCAATATGGGCATCATCCTTATGCTCATAAACGCTTTTTTTGTGATAAAACAGGCGTTCGGACAGCTCGGCTGCTTTGGTGGTTTCTTTCATTTGAGTTCTCCTTTTGCATTTTTGGCGTAGCCTTCAAAGGCTCGCATGGTTTTATTAACATACACGGCGGTTTCCGAAAAGGGAATATTGCGCAGCTGGCCGTCGGGTGAAAGCTCCGGGTCCTTCAACCATTCGCGCACGCGCCCTTCGCCTGCATTATAAGCTGCAAGCGCGGTAACCCAATTGCCGAATGCATCATAAAGGTAAGATAAATAATAAGTTCCGTAGTGAATGTTTATGACAGGATCGAAAATAGCACTGTCGGGATGTGAATCATTAAATGTCTCATCGCGTAAAAAGCGAAAGGTTTCCGGCATCAGCTGCATTAAGCCGCAAGCGCCGGCGGAGGATATTACATTCGGATAAAAATCGCTTTCTGTGCGGATCACGGCAAGGATCATAGCGCAGGGAACATCGTATGCGTTGGAAGCAGACACCGCAATTTGCCAATATTGCTGTAGGCGGCTTCGTCTCTTACTTTGGGCAAGGCCGTCGGCGATGCCGCCCCCGATAATAGCCAGAGAAAGACACAATACGATTGCTGTTACGATCCTTTTTCGTGTCATGCTTCGTCACACTCCCACCCGATAGTTCTCCATAAACTGTAGGATTTCACGCTCCAATTGCGCCAGATCCCCGTTGTTGAACAAGATATGGTGGCAAGAAGACAGAAAAAAATGATCGTCCTTTTGGGCATTGATCCTTTTCAAGGCCGCTTCACGGGTGATGCCGTCTCTTTGCAGGATGCGTGAAATGCGTACCTCTCGATCTGCCAGTACACCGATCACAAGATCACATTCCTTTTCGATACCCGCCTCAAAAAGCTGAGGAGCGTCGATCAGAACGGCAGGCGCTTTCGTTTTAGAAAGCGCATTCACCATTTCGTGTGTTCTTGCCATAACATATTTATGGGTGATTGTGTTCAAAGTATGCAGCAAGGCAGGTGTATTTTCATGACCAAACACCGCACTGCCTAATTTTTTGCGATTCACCTTTCCGTCAGCATCCAAAATGTCCGTGCCAAAGGCATCGACAAGCTCGCGCGTCATCGAACCGCCCTCGGCCAATAGCTTATGATAAACTGCATCGGTATCAATGGAGGGAATTCCATATTTGAGAAAGATGCTGGCCACGGTGCCTTTACCAGCTCCGGAAGGCCCTGTTAAACCTAAAATTTTCAAGCTTAGACCAGCCTTTCATATCCGCTGGCATCAGAGGCCAGTGCGGCATCCATGACGCGTTGTACGTATGCGCCGTCTGCAAAGGTGGGGGCGGTTTGCTTTCCGCTGTAGACCGCTTGCAAAAAGCTGTACATACCCATTACGTGACCGCGCAACCAACCCTGGGAAGCTTTGGGAGAAGGAAAAGCACCTGCGGGGGCAGGGTAACGTCCGCCACATTCAATCTTGGTAAATCCGCCAAAGCCGCCATAAGGCTCGTGTGTGACGGTGTTATCATAAAACTCCAGATAGTTGGGCTGCATCAAAGAGAAACGCAAAGAGCCTTTGGTTCCGTAAATGGCAAACCCCAGATCATCATTGGTGCCGGTGGCCAGCTTGCTGGCTGTTAGTGTACCGCGTGCTCCCGATTCGGTTTCTGCCAACATGTAAAAAGCTTCCGGCGCATCGGTTTTCCAGGTTTCACCGTCGATCCCCACTCGGGTAGGAAAAGCGATCTGACTCTTGCCGGTAACGGCGCGGAATCGCCCGCAAAGAAAAACAGCAAGGTCGATGATGTGAGAACCAAGATCCAGTAAAACGCCACCCAGGCCACAAATATCGGCTGTTTGCTTCCAACCCGCTTTTTTCTGCGGATCGGTACAGGAATTGTGCAGGTAGTGAAAATCAAAAGAGAGAATCTGCCCCAGGGCTCCGTCCTCGATCAACTGCTTGGCGCGCTGTACTGCCGAAAGATGACGATTGTTAAAAACAACCGAGCAGATCAAACCGGACTTAGCTGCAAGGCCGGCCATTTCTTCTGCCGTGGCAAGATCGCTGGAAAGTGGCTTTTCACAGTAAATGTGCTTGCCACAGGCCAACGCCTTTTTTACGGTTTGAAAATGGAGAAAATTGGGGGTGCAAATGTCAATGACGTCGATATCAGGGCGGTTGATCAGATCATCCTCGTTGTCGGTTGCTATGGCAAAGCCAAAATCGCTGGCGATTGCTTGCGATTTTTCTAAGCTGCGGGTGGAGACGCCGTGAATTGCGGCATGGAAGGGGAGATCGTTGAAGTAAAAGGGAAGATTCGCAACCGCAAAGGCGTGGGTACGGCCCATGGCGCCAAAACCTAAAAGGCCAATTCTGATTTCGCGTTTTTCCATAATTATTCTCCTCAAGATCTCATTATAAATTATATTATACTACTTTTTAGAAATATTTGCAATAGAAAAATGCGGCCTTTTCGCATTTCCTTATTGAAATTTAGCGTGAAATCCGCTATAATGAGTATAAGCATAAAAGAAAGAGGTGTCGGCAATGATTCGCTATCAGACCGTTCTGTTTGATGCAGATGAAACCTTATTGAATTTTCAAAAGTCCGAGCGTGCTGCGCTCGTCGAGGCGCTGAATGCTTTTGGGGTTGATCCTGACGAAGAAATGATCAGCACATACAGCAAGATCAATAGCGCAACGTGGAAAAAGCTGGAACGTGGAGAAATTACAAAGCTGCAGTTGCGCACCGCTCGTTTTGCTGATTTTTGCACCCACTATGGTTTTGATTGGAATGTAGAACGCTTGGCGGATACGTATTTGCAGGCGCTTTCCAGGCAAAGTTATCTGCTGCCCGGTGCGTTGGAATTGTGCCAGACGCTCTCGCATCATTGCCGCCTCTATATTATTACCAACGGCATTGCCTTTGTGCAACACGGTCGCTTGGACGAATCTCCCATTCGCCGGTTTTTTAAAGAGCTTTTCATTTCCGATGAAATCGGCGCCGAAAAACCCAGCACTGCCTTTTTTGACCGTGTGATAGGAGCCATTCCCGATTTTGATGCTGCCACCACCTTGGTAGTGGGGGATTCCTTGTCCTCCGACATGGCAGGCGGCATTGGTGCCGGCTTGGATACCTGCTGGTACAATCCTGCTGAAAAGCCTGTTCCCAAGGGGATGGCCATTACACACGTTGTAAAGACACTGGAGGAGATTCTGCCTCTGGTGTTGGGCGCTTGATCAGCCGCTTTGAGGATGTTTTAAAACAGCAAGATTTGTCTTATCGCACCAACATCAGTACTGCTACCCTTTGTAGCTTTCGCATTGGAGGGCTTGCACCCATTGTGATCGAGCCCTTATGCCTGCACGAGTTAATCCGTGCTGTTGAGCTTTGCGATGATGCCGGTGTGCCGTTCAGCGTGATTGGAAAGGGGAGCAACGTTTTGTTTGATGACTCGCCCTTGGATCGCGTATTGATCAGAACGGTAAAATTGGATGCCATCCAAGCAATGGGAAATGGCGAATTGCGTGTTTTGTGCGGCACCGCTTTGCCTGCTTTGGTAGTGAAAGCCGCGCGGCAAGGCCTGGCCGGATTCACTTGGGCTGCCGGTATACCGGGAACGGTAGGCGGCGGCATTTGGATGAATGCCGGGGCATATGGAAAATCTATGGAAAACGCGGTCAAATCTGTTGAAAATTTTGACCGTAAAGAACGAAAAATAAAGACTTTATTTAATAAAGAGTTGGGCTTTCCTTATCGAAATAGCAGATTTCAATCCGATAATTGCTTGATTTTATCGGCCGTATTGGCAGTAACGCCCAATGCCGATTTCCAAGAGCTGCAACGAGAAATCAATCGCTATCAAAAATACCGAAGGGACACACAGCCGCTGGAATACCCCAACGCCGGCAGCACCTTTCGCCGTCCCTCTCCCGAACGCCCATTGGCTCCGATCTTGGAGGAGCTGGGCTTAAAAGGAATGACCGTTGGTGGCGCCTCCATTTCTCACAAGCATGCAGGGTTTATTGTGAATGCCGGCAATGCTACGGCGGCCGATGTGCGCCGACTGATTTTTGAAATTCAAAATATTGTAGAAAGAGAGAGAGGCTTCAGACCGATTCCCGAGATCTGTATGATCCCTCAAAAGCACTATGAATTATTCGCTGACACTCAAAAATGAATTGATTGATGGGGCACCCCATTCTGCCTGCTGCAAAAAGGCATATGCGGCCGGCCTTCTTTTTGATCTGCGTGAGATGCGCGAAAATTGTCTGGTGCTGGTGATCTCGTCTGCTGCGGCACGGCACGAATGCGTTCGGGTATATCGGGAACAATATCGGCGTGAGGCCTTGATGAACGGTGCTGTTATGCTGTTCGCCTCTGAAAAGCTTTACGCCTCTCACGAACAAATGCCGCATTTTGCTTGCCAGCAGTGCAGGGCGCATTTTTTACGCGGTGTTATGATCGCCTGTGGATCTGCCACCGATCCCCAAAAGGCTTATCGCCTGGAGTTTCGACTGGCCAATCCTGCCAAAATTCCGTTGCTTGCGGCGTTCCTTACCGAAATGGGATGGGAGCCGAAATGCAGAGAAATTGAAGGCGGAGCTGTTTTGTATTTCAAGCAAAATGCCGTTATAGAAGAAATCTTAAGCACCGTCGGGGCCAACAATGCTTTATTTGCCCTGATGAATGCCAAGATTGCTCGCGACATTCGTAACGAGGAGAATCGCGCCACCAACTGTGTAACACGCAATATCAGTAAGGCTGTGAATGCCTCGCGCCGTTGTTGTGTCGCCATTGAAAAAATTCGTACAGCTGCGCGCTTTGATGCGTTGCTCCCGGAGCTTCGCGAAACGGCGGAATTGCGTATAGAGCATCCCGATGCTTCACTGGCGGAGTTGGCACAGCTACATAATCCGCCAATCACAAAATCCGGTCTCAATCACCGTCTGCAACGCATTATAGCCTTTGCAGAAAATTTGTAAATAAAGCAAAAGTACGAAAGAAGGAGGGAAGCATATGTCTGACTTTGTACATCTTCATTTGCATAGTGAATATAGCTTGTTGGATGGCGCCTGCCGGATCGCCGAGATCCCCAAGCGCGCCAAGGAATGTGGTCACGACGCCGTCGCTTTGACCGATCATGGTGTGATGTATGGCGCTGTTGCCTTTTATCGCGCTTGCCACGCAGAAGGCGTAAAGCCTATTATTGGATGTGAGGTTTATGTTTCTCCCCGGACCAGATTTGATAAAACCAATGCCGATGCGCACCCATATCACCTTGTGCTGCTGTGTGAAAGCGAGGTGGGCTATCGTAACCTAATCAAAATGGTGTCTTTGTCCTTCACCGAGGGCTTTTATTCCAAGCCTCGTGTGGATATGGAGCTTTTGCGCCAGTATTCCGAGGGGCTGATCGCCTTGTCGGCTTGTCTTGCCGGCCGTATTCCGCGTCTTTTGGTACGCGGTGATTTTGCCGAGGCTCGTCGCGCTGCAAAAGAACTATCCGATATATTTGGTGAAGATCGCTTTTATATCGAATTGCAGGATCACGGTCTGCCCGAGCAAAAGCAGATTTTGCCTTTACTGCAAAAGCTGGCAACAGAATGTAATTTGCCTATGGTTGCCACTAACGATTGTCATTATTTGCGTCGCGAGGATGCTCAGACACAAGCGGTTCTGATGTGCATTCAAACCAACACGCAGTTGGCCGATGGCCGCCCGATCGGATTTGAAACCGACGAATTTTATTATAAGGATTCGGCCGAAATGCGTATGCTGTTTGGCAAATACGAGGGCGCATTGGAAAATACTGTGCATATTGCAGAGCGCTGTCAATTTGATTTTGATTTTACCCAAACCTTTTTACCTAAATTTCCATGTCCTGCCGGGCTCACCGCCTCCGGATATCTTTCTCAATTGGCGCGCGAGGGCTTTGCGCGCCGTATAAATGAGGGCCTGATCGATTTTTCCTATCACAGTCGAGAAGAATATCACAAGCGTATGGAATATGAGCTATCTGTTATTGATTCCATGGGCTATTCTGATTATTTTTTGATTGTGCAGGATTATGTCAATTACGCCAAATCTAAAAAAATCCCTGTAGGTCCCGGTCGTGGATCGGGAGCTGGGAGTATTGTGGCATATTTCTTGGGCATTACGGATGTAGATTCTTTACGCTTTGATCTCTTGTTTGAGCGATTTTTAAATCCCGAGCGCGTCAGTATGCCCGATATTGATATGGACTTTTGCTACAACCGCCGCGAAGAAGTGATTCGCTATGTGGGTGAGCGCTATGGCAAAGACCGCGTTTCTCAAATTGCGACCTTTGGTACCTTGGCCGCGAGAGCTGCCATTCGTGATGTCGGGCGCGCCTTGGGGATGTCTTATAGCGATGTGGATGTTGTTGCCAAGGCGATTCCACGCGAGCTGGGCATTACCATTCGAGATGCGTTGAAATTGCCGGATCTGAAAGCGCTGTACGCGCGTCCTGAAATAAAAAAGCTGGTGGACCTGGCTATGGCGCTGGAGGGGATGCCTCGTAACATTTCCATTCACGCTGCGGGTGTTGTAATTACCGAGCGGCCTTTGGCCGAATACGTGCCCCTTTGTGCCAGCAACGGCATCGTTGTCACACAGTACGATATGGATACGATTGCGGACCTTGGGCTTTTAAAGTTCGATTTTTTAGGACTGCGCTATCTGACCATTATCAACGATGCTGTATTACAGATTCACGAATCGGAGCCTGATTTTGATATAGAAAAGATTCCATTGGATGATGCTGCCACCTATAAGCTGATCTCCAAGGGAATGACCTCCGGCGTGTTTCAATTGGAGTCCGGCGGTATGCGCCAGATGCTGATGAATCTTGCCCCTTCCCATTTTGATGACATTGTGGCCGCCATTGCGTTGTATCGTCCCGGTCCGATGGATTCTATTCCTCAGTTCATTGAAAACCGCAAAAATCCCGATCAGATCGTTTATAAAACACCCTTGATCGAGCCAATTTTGCGCTCGACCTACGGCTGCGTAGTGTATCAAGAGCAGGTGATGCAGATCTTTCGCTTACTGGCAGGGTATTCCTTTGGGCACGCAGATGTGGTACGTCGCGCCATGTCTAAGAAAAAAGCCGGCGTCATGGAGGCAGAGAAGGATGCTTTTTTGCAGGGATGCACGCGAAATGGTATTGACTCACAGGTCGCCGAGGACATTTTTCAAGATATGGCAGACTTTGCGCATTACGCTTTTAACAAAAGCCATGCCGCGGCATATGCCATTATTTCGTATCGCACTGCGTATCTGAAGGTACATTATCCTAAGGCTTATTTTGCTGCATTGCTTACATCTGAGCTTGGCAATATGCCCAAAATTGCGGAATATATTGCCGAGGTGGGCAAGCGCGGCATTCGGGTGTTGCCCCCCGATGTGAACGAGTCGGATGCTGTTTTTCATGTAAGTGGCGATCATATCCGATTTGGTCTGTTGGCTTTAAAAAACGTTGGCAGAACTTTTATGGAGGCATTGATTTCGGAGCGCAATCGCTCGGGACCGTATTTATCCTTTGATGATTTTCTGGACCGCCTTTCTTCGTCTGAACTGAACAAACGGCAGGTCGAGGCGTTGATCAAGGCCGGTGCCTTTGATAATCTCGGTGTATTTCGCAGTCAACTGATGGCGGTATATGAGCCGATGATCGATCGGTTGCAAAGCCGTAATCGATCCAATCTCACCGGGCAGCTGGATATGTTTTCCATGCCCGGAACCGAGCGACCGGAGATCGAATATCCTAAGCTACAAGAGTTTAAGCTACATGATCTGTTGGCTCAAGAGAAAGAGGCCACCGGTATGTACTTCTCTGGGCACATGTTGGATGGATTTTCCAAGGCTTTGTCCGCGCCGGATATTATGAGCATTAAAGACATTTGCGATACCGACGAAAATGGCGAATATATTACGCTTGACCGCACAAAAGTGGTGATTGCCGGTATTGTAACGGCTTTGACGGGGAAAACGACCAAAAAGGACGAGCGCATGGCCTTCTTTACACTGGAGGATCGTTATAGCGAGATCGAATGTCTGGCCTTTCCAAAGATTTTGGCAAGATTCTCTCATATATTGCGCGCCGACGCCGTGTTGCGCGTAGAGGGTACGCTTTCTGTGGAGGAGGATCGGCCAAAGGTTTTGGTAACAGCCATCGAGCCCTTACCGGACGACCACGCGCCGCCGCGCGTTATGACCGAGGCAGAAATCAGACGTGGCGCTTCTACCTCATCCGAGAAAAAGCAGAGTACCGTTTCGATCAATCGCCCGGCTGCTCCGCGTATTCTATATTTGCGCGTGCCTTCGCTACATTCAGAGGTCTGGCACCGCGCAAAGGTCATTTTGGATATTTTTGACGGTGTTTTGCCCGTTTCGGTTTATAACACTGAGACAAAAGCCTATCAAAAACAGGCAATTGGCTTTGACTTAACCGATTTCACTTTACGTGAATTGGTTACCATTTTGGGGGCAGAAAATGTTGTTTTGAAATAAAACACCTGCTTTCCCATGATACAACAATTATGAACACCCCCGCGTTGTAGCAAACTACAACAGGAGCGGGGGTGTTTTTATGTTTCAAAAAATAGCGAGACAAGCAACAAAAGGAGTTCTTTGCGCTTTGCTTGGCCTTTTGGTCACGGCTACGATTTTTGTGGTGACGGTCGGTGTTTATGCAGGAGTTGGCCTGGATACAGAGCTGGATGCCGTGTTTTTTACGAGCGGCGCCGATCGTACTACGCGGCTGTATTACACGGATAAAGCAGGAAATATGGTCGAGCTTGTCGATGATCGTATCAGCGGAAGCGAAAACGCCTTATACTGTTCCTTTGATGAGATACCGACAGATCTAAAAAATGCGTTTATTGCGATCGAAGACAAGCGATTTTATGATCACGGCGGTATTGATTGGGGGCGTACACTCTCTGCTACCTGGGATCTTGTAAGAGGGGGCGAGCGGCATTTCGGCGGCTCTACGATCACACAGCAGCTAGTGAAAAATATAACGGGGGAAAATGAGCGCAGCGTGCAAAGAAAGCTAAAGGAATTGATTCGTGCGGCAAAATTGGAAAAACGTCTTTCCAAGGATCAGATTTTGGAGCAATATCTAAACGTGGTCAATTTGGCGCGCAACTGTTATGGGGTACGGACAGCTGCAAACGCTTATTTTTCCAAAGAGCCAATAGAGCTTTCCTTGGCAGAATGCGCAACCATTGCAGCTATTACCAACAATCCAACCAAATACGATCCGATCCACGCCCCTGAGGAGAACCGTGCAAGACGCGATTTGATCTTGAAAGCGATGCTGGAGCAAGGAATGATCAGCGAGCAGGCCTTTCAAGAAGCGAGCACCACAGCAACCCATCTGACTCCAAACGAAAAGGCGTTTTCGGGGCGCACCAATTCTTGGTTTGCTGACCTTGTGGTAAAGGATGTGATCAACGATCTGGTCAAAGTGCGTGGCATGACGACCGGAGCAGCCAGCCAATTGTTATATTGTGGGGGATTGAAGATTTGTACCACGGTGGATCCTGAGCTCCAAGAAATTTTGGAAGCGCATTATGCAGACGGATCGAACTTTCCCACTCACAGCGACGGCAGGAAAGCACAAAGCGCTATGATGATTGCAGACCCCGATACCGGCGATATTTTGGCTATTGTGGGTGCCGTCGGAGAAAAGCGCGGAAATCGCATTCAGAATTATGCCATAGATGCCAAGCGTCCTTCGGGCTCGGTGATCAAACCCTTGTCGGTATTTGCCCCTGCTCTGGAAAAGGGGTTGATCACATGGTCAACGGTCTTTGACGATGTTCCAAAGCAGTTCCGCTCCAACGGTGCCCCCTGGCCGAGGAACTCGCCCAATCTGTATCGTGGGCTTACCAATGTCAGCGCCGCGCTAACACACTCCATCAACACCGTCAGCGTATCGGTGCTGGAACGGTTGGGCTGCGGTTCTTCTTATCGTTTTCTTTCTCAAACACTGGGTTTTTCTTCTCTTGACCCGGTATTGGATACCGGAACAGCTGCATTGGCTTTGGGACAACAGCAGAACGGAGTAACCTTGATAGAATTGATGGGCGGATATACAGCGCTGGCTAACGGTGGGATATACTCCAATCTGCGTAGCTACGAAACGGTGACAGATCAAAATGACAATGTTCTTTTGAGCAAAGAGATTACCCAGCATCGCGCATTGGAGCGTGATAACGCGGCGATTATGACCATGCTGCTTCGCCAGGTCACCAGGCAGGGAACGGCAAAGAGCATGACGCTGACGGAACAGGTCGATGTAGCAGGGAAAACAGGGACCTCAAGCAACAACTGTGACAAATGGTTTATTGGGTACACGCCAGAGCTTTTGGCCGGCGTGTGGTATGGTTATGAATATCCGGAAAGCCTTTCGGATGTAAAGGGAAATCCTGCGCTTGCCACCTTTGATGCCGTGATGAATCAAGTCCTTTCGATTCGTCCGGCGAAAAAAAGGCAGTTGGATACCGAGGGGGACTTGGTGGCCGTTCGGTATTGCAAGGATTCGGGAAGGCTGATGAGCGAGGCGTGTCAGCACGACCCACGCGGAGACCGATCGGAGATCGGATATTTTAAAAGGGGAACACAACCAACGGAGCAATGTCAATGTCACGTTCTGATTTCTTATTGCTCGCAAGGGGGCGTGGCATGCGAAAACTGCCCACCGGAGGAGTGCCAATACAGCGCATTGCTGCGCATTAGCAGAAGCTTTCCACGGCAAGTGAAGGTTTTGGATGCCCCTTACACGTATGGTGGCCCGGTTATAAAAAAAGAACACCATTTAACAAATAATGAGCCATATTATGTCGAAAACGATCGTTCTAAACGAAATGTCGGTGTTGGAATGGATGTAATTCCGTATAACCGTCTTTGTCCGTTTCATTCTTGCACGGATAATTTTTGGAGGCGTCGACAGGGAGAGCGCATCGCATAAAAGGCGCCCCACATCAACACGATGTGGGGCGTTCCTTCTTTCTTATTGTTCCTCTTTTTTCAACGCTTCCTTCTTGACATACCAGCAGATACCGCTGATAATTCCCACAAGGCCAACGCTTACCAATATGACAACGATCACCGGCGGGATCACAGTACCCGCGCAGAAATTGATCACAATAAAAGCATCCGCTGCCACAATGGCAACAACGCCGATCAAGAACAGTACCTTCAAAAACATCAAAAACTTCATTTGCATATCCTCATTTCTTTTCTTTTTGCAGGGCATACCGAACAACGCCAAGAATGGAGCTGATCGCCGCCACGATCAAAAGGGGCAAGACGATGTAAAGCGGAAAAATCTCTTTATCCGCAAAGATATTGACCATATTCAACGCGCAGGCCAACAAAAAGGTGATACTGCCAATCAGCAGCAATCCTCTGATAATTTTCATGATCCTTCTCCTTCACAAATTAACATATATATCCGCCGCCCACAAGATAGTCGCCGTCATAAAGCACCAGCGATTGTCCGGGGCAGACAGCGCGCTGTGGGGTATCAAACTCGGCGATCAAGGTATGCTCGTCGATCTGTTCCACACGGGCAGGGCTTGCCTCTTGCCGATATCTGGCCTTGGCCAAAAGCTTCCTAGGGGTATGGAGTGTTTCAAAGGGAATAAAATTGATATTTTTTGCCATAACGCGGGTGGTGAACAGTTCTTCGTTTGTTCCCAGCGTTACCGTGTTATCAGAGGCGGATTTTGCGGTAACAAAGGCAGGCTTTCCGAGAGCAATTCCCAATCCCTTGCGCTGACCGATGGTGTAACAGAGCTGTCCTTGGTGAGTGCCCAATACATTTCCATTTCGATCAATGTATGATCCCGGCGCAGGAGTGCGCCCGGTGAAACGTCGGATAAACGCGGCGTAATCGCCGTCCGGTACAAAGCATATATCCTGACTGTCCTTTTTGCGTGCCATTGGAAATCCGTTTTCCTCTGCTATTTCCCGCGCTTCTGTCTTGGAAAGCTCTCCCAAGGGAAATACACATCGCGCCAACACATTCTGCGACAGAGACCAAAGCATATAGGTTTGATCCTTGCTCGCATCCAAGGCGCGTCGCAGCAGGGTGCGGCCGTTTTGCCGTTCCAAACGAATGTAATGGCCGGTGGCAATCCGATCATAACCCTTTTGCACGGCAAAATCCAACAAAGCGCCAAATTTTATAGATTTGTTGCAAAAAATGCAAGGGTTTGGCGTGAGACCGGCTTCATATGCCTGAACGAAAGGGTCGATCACAAAACGGGAAAAATCGTCTTTCAGATCTGCCACATAATGGGGGATTTGCAGCAGAGAGCAGACTTGTCTGGCGCCCGAAATATCATCTTGTGCAGCGTCGTCATTCAGCAGACACATGGTCACCCCAGCCGTTTTTTCTGCCAGTCCGGAAGCAAGCAAGGCTGCCACTGCGCTATCCACACCGCCGCTCATGGCAATCATAATGCCGTTATTGCTCATGGCTGTCATTCCAATCAAATTTGGTGAGTTGACCCTCTTGGCAAAGGCCGGCAAAGTCGTGCTGACGCAGAATCTCATACACCGCGATGGCCACGGTGTTGGAGAGGTTTAAGCTGCGAAGTCCGTTGCGCATGGGGAGTCGAACTGCCTTGTTGGGATGGGCAAATAAAAGCTCCTCAGGCAGACCGGCACTCTCTTTGCCAAACATAATAAAAACCTCGTCAGGATAAGACACCTCGGTGTAAAGGTGCTTGCCCTTGGTGGTGAAATAAAAGATGTTTGCACCCGGGTGCTTAGCATTAAAATCGTCCAAGCCATCGTAATACGTAATATCCAGCTTATCCCAGTAATCAAGGCCTGCGCGCTTTAGCTTTTTATCATCCACGGTGAATCCCATAGGGCGAATCAAGTGCAAGGAAGCGCCGGTGGCGGCACATGTTCTTGCAATATTACCCGTATTCTGGGGAATTTCGGGCTCGTGAAGCACGATATTGATATGCGGCATATTCTTCCTCCTTGCCATACTGGTTTCATTATATCGCATTTCTGCTTATTTCGCAAGAGAAACGAAAATAATTTGCAAATTTTTTTATATTGTTATAGCATTTTCCACTTATATGTAGTATAATAAATTCTAATATTATGTTACGGAGGAATTCCATGGGGCTTTTCCGCAAGTTGTTCGGTTCTTACAGCGACCGACAAATCAAAAAACTGAAAAAGATTGCCGATGAAATCGAGGCCTTGGCTCCCACCTATGCCGCTATGTCTAACGAGGAGCTGGCCGGCGTGACCGCAAAGCTCAAGCAAAGACTGGCTGATGGAGAAGAGCTTGACGATATTTTGTGTGATGCTTACGCCGCCATTCGTGAAGCGGACGAGCGCGTGTTGGGCAAGCGCCCCTTTTACGTGCAGTTGTTGGGCGCTATCATTTTGCATCAAGGGCGCATTGCTGAGATGAAAACCGGTGAAGGTAAAACGCTGGTGGCAACAATGCCTGCCTATCTGAACGCTTTGGCCGGCGAGGGCGTGCACGTCGTCACCGTAAACGACTATCTGGCTCGCCGTGACAGTGAGGAAATGGGTCGCGTCTACTCCTTTATGGGGCTTTCTACAGGTCTTGTGGTACACGGTCTGTCTCCGGCTGAAAAGCAGGCTGCTTATGCCGCCGATATTACCTACGGTACCAATAATGAGTTTGGCTTTGACTACCTGCGCGATAACATGGTGGTCTATAAAAAAGACATGGTACAGCGCGGTCACGTTTTTGCCATTGTTGACGAGGTGGACTCGATCCTGATCGACGAAGCGCGTACTCCCTTGATCATTTCGGGCGCAGGACAGAAGTCCACAGATCTTTATGATCGCACCAATGAGTTGGTTCGCCGTATGACCAAGCTGATCCGCAAGGAAGTGGATAACAAAGAGGAAACTGACGAGGTGGACGCCGACTATCTGGTGGACGAAAAGGCAAGAAATGCCATTTTGACTCCCAGAGGTGCCAAGCGTGCCGAGGAGTTTTTTGGTATTGAAAACCTCAACGACCCCGAAAACGCCGACCTCGCCCATCATGTAAAACAAGCGATCCACGCTTATGGTGTCATGAAGCGCGATGTGGATTACGTCGTCAATGAGAACGGTGTTATGATCGTGGATTCCTTCACCGGCCGTATTATGCCCGGACGCCGCTATTCCAACGGCTTGCATCAGGCGATCGAGGCCAAAGAGGGGGTACAGGTCCAAAAAGAAAATCGCACCCTGGCTACCATCACCTTCCAGAATTACTTCCGCATGTATCGCAAGCTTTCCGGTATGACGGGCACTGCACTGACCGAGGAGACCGAATTCCGCGAAATCTATGCTTTGGATGTGGTAGAGGTTCCTACCAATCGTCCCATGATCCGCATTGACCAAAACGATGTGGTCTATAAGAACACCAAGGGCAAATACGATGCCATTGTGGCGCAGATTGAGGAGTGCCATCGAAAGGGCCAGCCGGTTCTGGTGGGCACCGTCAGCGTTGACAAATCCGAGGAATTGTCTGCACGCTTGAAAAAACACGGTATTCCGCATAATGTGCTGAATGCCAAGCATCACGAGCGAGAAGCGGAAATCGTTGCCCAGGCGGGTAAGTTCGGAGCTGTGACCATCTCCACCAATATGGCGGGGCGTGGTACTGACATTATGCTGGGTGGCAACTCGGAATTTATGGCCAAAAACGAAATGCGCAAGCAGGGAATTCCTGAGGAGCTGATCGCTATGGCCACGGGTACTGCCGATATCGACGATGACGAAATTCGGGAGGCAAGACTCACCTTCCAAAAGCTCAATGAGCATTTCAAGGACCTGATCGCCCCTGAGGCCGATCGTGTTCGGGAGGCCGGAGGCCTGTATATTTTAGGCACAGAGCGCCACGAGAGCCGTCGCATTGATAACCAGCTCCGCGGTCGTTCCGGCCGCCAGGGTGACCCCGGCGAATCTCGCTTCTTCCTTTCCTTGGAGGACGATTTGATGCGCTTGTTTGGTGGCGACCGTATGATTAATATGGTGGAAAAGCTGGGACTTCCCGAGGATCAGCCGATCAATGCGGGTATCTTGTCCAGCTCGATCGAAAACGCTCAAAAGCGCATTGAGGAAAACAACTTCAAGCGCAGAAAATACGTGTTGACCTATGATGACGTGATGAACCAACAACGCAATCTTATCTATGAACAGCGTTTGCAGGTTCTCAACGGTGAGGATATTTCCGACACAATTCTTTCTATGATGCGTTCTTCTATTGAAGAAACGGTAGCGGCCTATGTAGGAGGCGACGATGGCGCCAACCTGGAGGGGCTAGCGGAACAATACAGCTATCTTTTGGCAGAAGGTGAGCTTTCTGACGATCACAAACAGAAAGCCGACGATCTTGTCGAGTTCATCTACCAAAAGGCTTTGGATGTTTACAATGGTAAAAAGGAGTTGTTCGGTGCGGATGTGTTCCCGGAGGTGGAGCGCTCGATCTTGCTGCAAACGGTAGACCGCCATTGGATGGAGCATATCGACACCATGGACGATCTAAAGGAGAGCATTGGCCTGCAGGCATATGCGCAGCGCGATCCCGTTAACGAGTATCGCCTGCAGGGCGCAGATCTGTTTGACGTTATGGTGGCCGAGATACGGGCAGAAACCGTTCGCATCATTCTTTCTGCCGTTCCTCGCACGCAGACGGTGCAACGTGTACAGGTTGCCAAGCCCTTGGCAGAAAGCTTTGCCGGCGCTGCAGGGCAGGAGAAAAAGAAAACCACTGTTGTGGTGCGCAAGGCCGAAAAGGTGGGCAGAAATGATCTTTGCCCCTGCGGCAGCGGAAAGAAATACAAAAAGTGCTGTGGTGCCCCCGGCAACGGCGGCGAGCAGTAAAAAGAAGAAGGGAGTGTAAAATATGGGCTTTGGTTGGTTGCTTGTAGGTTATTTCTTTGCCAATTTCATGTCTCTGTACTCTCCCTTGTCCATCGGTATGCTGATCGGTTATCCCATGATGATCATGGGATTATACCGATTGGCGCCGTATCATAACCGCTTTCGATATACCTTTTATCTTTCATTCCTATCCTTGCCCTTTGCCATCTATTTTTCCTTGTATGGCTTGGCGCAGATGGGATTTGGATCGTATCCCTTTCTGGGCGGCATCTTTTTCATGGTGATGGAATGGGGGTATTTTATCTTTTCTTTCGCGTTTCACGCCTTTCTTTTAAGCGCCATTGCCGCTCTGACCCAGGAATTGGGGCTTGCGGCGTTGCAGGGAAATGCTTGGCGCAATATGATTTTTGTTGCGCTTTATTACATCCTGGATTGCTTTGCTCGATTGCCCATTGGTTGGGTCCTGGCGCATCGCAACTATTTTTCGCTATCCGTGATTTTGCTGCGCATTATTTTTATGATGTTGAATATGTATCTGATCTTTAAATGCTATCGGCACATTTGCCCCGAAGGGGACGAAACCATGCCGGAGCCCAAGAGAAAAGGGGAGAAAGGAGAGAAAAAATGAATGATAGTTACCGTCCCGCGCGACTGACGCTGGTCTTTATAGGTCTTTGCTTTTTCTTTAATCCTCCCTTTGCCGTGATCGACGTTCTTCCTGATTTTATTGGGTGCTTGCTGATCTGTCTCGGCCTTTTGCGCGTGGCTCCTATCTGCGCCCCTCTCGCCGAGGCAAGGAAGGCCTTTTTAAAGGTTGGAGCGATCGATATCGTGAAAAATCTGGCCTTGATGATCATTTTTGGCGCCGGAACCGGAGCGGAGCAGCCCACGGCTATTTTATTGGCCGCCTTCTTGACCGCTACTGTGGGACTTTTCTTTTTAATTCCTGCAATGCGCCACCTGTTCACGGGCTTTACGCACCTTGCTATGAACTATGAACACGTCGCCCTATATGAAAGCAATTTGGGCTATCTTTCCTATACGGATCGTTTGGAAAAGCTGACCTATGTTTTTCTTGTGTTCCGCGAGATTGTTTCGCTTTTGCCCGAAATGACGGCGCTGACGATCAGCTCTTACCAGGATTCGGGAGTGAATCGCATTTACGATCACATTGGTGTGATGCGTGGAATGGCTTGCATTTTAGTGAGTGTTTTTGGCATTTATTGGCTGGTTCGTGTGCTGATGTATCGGCATAAATGGGTCGCTTATTCGCCTTTGACCGATGGGGTGGGCATCCGATGTGGAGAATACTATGCGGCACATCCCGGTATTGCTGTGCTGCGTCGACACGGTGTTGGCTTTTTGCTGGTGCTGATCGGCGGTGCATTTTTAATCGACTTTTATTTGGATTTTCAAAACATTTTTCCGGATTGGGTGGCGGCACTTTTGATTCTTATAGGTGCGCTTTGTATGAACGTGGCCCTCAAATTTCGCCTGTTTGCTGCAGGCTCTGCAGTTGTTTATGGCTTGGCATCTGCCGTCTCTTCACGGTTGGCGTATGATTTTTCGTTCCAGTATAGCGTGGGTGAAATTTCCAAAAGTAAAGAGGCAACCACCGCATACAACAAAATGTGGGCAGCCTCCCTTGTGGAATTTTTGCTTTTTCTTGTTCTTTTGGCGGCGTTGTTGCTATTGCTGCGAGTCGTGATCCGGCAATGGGCAGGATATCGCGCACAGCACACCGATGAAGGCTTTGAAGATCGCTATCACGCCGATTTTTTGGCACAAATGGATAGCAAGCTGATTGGATTGATGATATCGGGCTTTGTTACCGGCTTGTTCTCCTTTTTGTTTGATTACATTAAAACGCCCGTGGGAAAGGGCATTTACCATTTGCTGGAGTTCACCTGGATCTTTGATTTTTGCGCATCCTTGCTGTTTGCCGCTTTATTGGGCGCGTTTCTTTTCCGGGTCTATCATGAAATTAAAAACAGATTTCAATATGATTGAATAGACTGCAGATCGTTGCATCATACTATTTCTGTACCCCAATGAAATACAAGGAGATGCAAGATCATGGAAAACCGCAATCAAAACCAAAACCAAAACAAAGACAAAAATCAGAATCAGAACCAAAATCAAAATCAGCAGCAAAGCCAAAATAAAAACCAGAACAACCAAAATCAAAATCGCAGCGAAAACAAGCAAAACCAAAACGATTGATGGAGTGTTCAAAGGAGCCGGAAAAATTCCGGCTCCTTTTTTCATGTCGCATTGTTGCTTTTTGTGGCGAATTATTGTATAATGAAAGAGAATATAAAAGAGAGGTTGGCCATGTCTGAATTAAAACCCCGTTATCTTGCCGCCAAGCGCGCGCTTTTTGACCGCTATTATGCTTCTTTAAACGAGCAACAACGCCAAGCGGTATATCATATTCATCAACCCTTGCTGATACTGGCAGGCGCCGGCAGCGGAAAAACCACCGTGCTGGTGCGTCGTATTGCCTACATCATCCGATACGGAAATGCTTATCACAGCGATTATGTGCCATTTGGGATTACCGATGCTGATGTGGCAGAGCTGGAAGGCGCTGTAAAGCGCCCTATGCCCAAGGGTGATCTGGAGGTGTTTTTAGAGCGTTTTTCCACGGATCTTTGCAAGCCGTGGAACGTTTTGGCCATCACCTTTACCAACAAAGCCGCCAATGAGATCAAAGCGCGCCTTGCCGCCGCCTTTCCGGAGGATCCCACACTCCCGACCACCATTTGGACGGGTACTTTTCACTCGATCTGTATGCGTATCCTGCGTCGTTATACGGTTGAGGCCGGCCTGTTGCCCGGATTTACGGTGTACGATACCGATGATCAGAAAAAGGCCTTTAAGGCTGTGCTGGCTTCCTTGAATATTGACGAAAAGGTATTGCCCGTTAAAACTGCAATGAATTTGATCAGCCGCGCAAAGGATAAGCTGATCACCCCAGACCGTTTTTTGCTTGAGATGGGAAACGATTATCGCATGAAAATGGTGGAAAAGGTCTATACCGCTTATCAAAAGCGGCTGGCCGATTCCAACGCGCTGGATTTTGACGATATCATTGTTCGCACCGTAGAGCTGTTGCGCTCTCACAAGGATATTTTGGAGTCCTATCAGCGTCAGTTCCGTTACGTTTCTGTGGACGAGTATCAGGATACGAACGAGGCACAGTTCCACTTGACCGCTCTGCTTTCCGCAGGCCATCGTAATTTGATGGTGGTGGGTGATGATGACCAGAGCATTTATAAGTTCCGCGGTGCTACTATTGAGAACATACGCCAATTTACCACGGTCTTCCATCCCGCAACCCTGATCCGCCTGGAGCAGAATTACCGATCGACACAATGTATTCTGGATGCTGCCAATGCCGTCATTGCCAACAATGAAAAGGCAGAGGCAATGCGTAAAACGTTGTTTACCGATCGCGGCGAGGGGCAAAAGATCCGGGTTTTGAACCCCGAGCATCAAAATGCCGAATCCCGTGCTATTGTGGACATCATCCAAAAGGAAGTGGCCGCGGGGAAAAGTCGCTATCGCGATTATGCCGTTTTGTTCCGTGCCAATGCGCAGTCCAACGCTTTGGAAACGGCCTTTGCACGCAGTGCGGTTCCTTACCGCATGCTAGGAGGCGTACGCTTCTCGGATCGTAAGGAAATCCGTGATATCGTTGCCTACTTACAGCTGATTGAAAACCATAATGATAAGGAACGGCTATTGCGCATTGTCAACGAGCCCAAACGAAAATTGGGCGACCGTACGCTTGCCGCCGTAGAAGAAATCGGCGAAAACGAGGGCTATAGCATGTTCCAGGTGATGGAAAAAGCCGATCAATACATTGCGCTATCCCGTTCTGCCAATACGCTCAAGCAATTTGCAGGCTTGATCAATGAATTGACCGAGCTGATGCCCTCTATGGCACTGGACGACTTTGTAGACGAGGTGCTGGATCGCACCGGCTACCGTCAGATGATCCGCGATATGGGCGAGGAAGAAGCCGATCGCTTGGATAACTTAAACGAGTTTATTTCTAACGTTAAAGAATATATTGACAATGCAGAACAGCCCTCTCTTTCTGAATTCTTACAGGAAACAGCGCTGGTTGCTGATGTAGACCGTTATGACGACAGCGCCGACGCCGTTGTTTTGATGACCATCCACAGCGCCAAGGGCTTGGAATTTCCCAAAGTCTTTTTGCCCGGATTTGAGGAGGGGATTTTCCCCGGACTTCAAACCGTTATGGCCGGACCCGAGGAAATCGAAGAGGAGCGCCGATTGGCGTATGTCGCCATCACACGCGCCAAAGATGAGCTCTATATTTTGCATACCAAATCTCGTATGCTTTACGGTAAAACGACCTGTAATCCAGCCTCTCGGTTTCTATCGGAGATTCCGGAGCGACTGTTGGATCGCCCACGTGCAGAGCAGGGTCGCCCCCCGATGATGAGTGGCAATGCCGCGTACCGTCGCCCCGAAACGGCACGTCAGATTGCTGCCAAGGATAGCATCAGCGTGGGGCGTGCGGCGACTCGCCCTGCTACCCAGGTTGAGCGCTTTAACGCCGGAGACCGCGTGCGGCATATGCTGTTTGGTGATGGCACAATTTTAACCGTAACCAAAATGGCCGCCGACACACTATACGAGATCGCTTTTGATACCAAGGGCACCAAAAAGCTGATGGCAACCTATGCAAAGCTCAAAAAAATTTAAAGGAGGACTTGCTTTGAAAGAAAACAAATTTTTCTCCAAATATGCAGTCCACGTGGCAACCGCCTGTGCTGTTCTGGCTCTTATTCTGTTCATTCCCGCAAGCGTGACCAAAAGCATTGGCTTGAAGGTGTTTTTCATTGTTTTGATGGCACTTTCTCTGATTGGCGGCGTAGTGCTTTTATTTCTGTCCAACCGCGCCAAAGGCGAGAGATTGCATTATTTTCTGTACGATCGTCGCCGGGGCGAGAGCGTTTCTAAGGAAGAATTGACCTTTTTGTTGGTGCGTGAGGGAATGGAAGCTTATCTTTCTGATTTTGCCGAAGCGCCATCCGCCTTGCTTTCGGATCTACCCAAGCGGCTTCGCGTTCAACTGGAAAGCGAAAGCAACGCCGCTTTTGCTCCCCTTGTGGCATATCGAATGTTTTGGGAGCTTTCTGCAATGGAGCCCGAAGATATCGCTGCAGCATTTCAGAGCGCCAACCCCAAGGTGATCGGATATCTTTGTGCCATCTTGCGCGAGAACGCAGACGGTGAAATGGCCGATTACATATTTAATCTAAAGAAAAACGCCTTGCGCGAGGGAACTCGTGTCGCCAACTTTTTTCGCAAGAATCGCCGTTGCTTTGAGGATCGTATGCTTCACTACGTAGAGCTGCACATGAGCGATTTTTACATGGAAAAGCATCGTGTCTCCCCCAAATAATCCCCATGCACTCCTGCATCAATGCAGGAGTGCACTTTTTTATAAATTTTGTATTCAAAATTTAATTTACAAATAGAAAAGAATGTGTTAAAATGATGTTGTATATTTGAAAGGAGTCTAAGATGAACTACTTATTGATTCTAATTTTAATACTGATCTACACAGGGCAATCCTTTTTCTGCAAGGTCTATACCGACCATTATCCCGGTGATGCGGATGCTACTACGCCCGTATTTTCCGTCGTTAGTGGATTGATTACCGCGCTGTCTGCCTTTGTATTCTCCCTTTGTACATGGTCATTTCATTGGAATTGGCAGATTATCGTGCTGGGCGTGCTGAACAGCGTTGTGCTGGCGGCCTATAATTTTTCGTTGATCAAAGCCTCTGAAAAAGGGCCGTACTCCATCCTGATGTCGATCATGCTTTCCGGTGGCATCTTAGTGCCCGCGTTTTTCTCCTATGCTTATGGCAACGGACTAAAGCCCTTGGGGTGGTTGTTTGTGGCCGTCATCATCATTTCCGTCTTTTTGGTCAGCAAAAAGAAAGGGGAGAGCATTTTTGGCGGCAACTGGCAGTTCTGGTTATTCTGTATGGGACTTTTTGTGTTCAACGGTCTATACGGTGCTTTTCTTGCACATCAAGCCGCATATTCTGTTACCACTTATTCGAAAAACGAAATGATCATCTGTACCTTTGGTGCATCGGCACTGATCAATTTGATTTTAGGCTTTGCGCAAAGAAAAAAGCAATTCCTGTTTGATTTCAAGCAGACAAAAAAATCCTGTCTGTTCTTGCTGCTCAGCTCGTTGGCCACTGCTTCTGCGATCATCCTGCTGACGGTGCTGATCAACAGTGGCATGAATACCACGGTTTTGTTTACCTTTGATAATGCCGGTGTATTGCTGTTCAGCGTATTGTGCTCCTTTATTTTCTTAAAAGAAAAACTTTCGGTCGTCAATTTGATCGGTTGTGCCACGATGGCCTTTGGCCTAATCGGAATCGTATTTTGGGGAGGTGCCTGATAATGGAAAACAAACTTTTGACCGGTGTTGCCTACCACGGCAACCGCATTCTGCGCCACGTAGAAGAGGATATGCTGGACATTGTCAACCACAATATGAATCTTGTGGTGCATATGTTCTCTCACAATGACTGGGATCGTCATCTTGGTGTGATGAAGGACATTGTAGACATTTCTAAAAAAGCCGGCCTGGAGGTCTGGATAGATAACTGGGGCCTTGCCGGTGCGCCCGGCGATAAATCCTTTTATCTGGAATATCACCCCGATGCCCACCAGGTTTTTAATGATGGCAGCGTCAGCCCCGTTCGTGTTTGTCTCAATCATCCGGGATTCGTGCAGTTCACCAAGGATTGGTTGGATGCCGTCAAGGGCTTTGGCGGCGAAACGATCTTTTGGGATGAGCCTTCCTTTGCCTCCCAAAAAACCGAGAGTGGCGAAGCACTTTTTGCCTGCTGCTGCGAGAACTGCAAGCGGCTGTTCCGTGAACGATACGGCCACGAAATGCCAACCGTTATGACCGATGAGATAAAGGCATTTCGTTCTTGGTCGTTGCTCCGTTATTTTGAGCAGGTGACCGAATATGCGGCATCACTTGGGATGAAAAACATCACTTGTGTCATGCCTCACACCATTGAGGAGTGTACCGAACTGCTGCAGCTGCCGCATTTGGACAATTTTGGAACCGACCCTTATTGGGGACCTCGCCGCCATCCGGAGCGCGATGTATATGATTTTGTATACAGTGGAACTAAGAATATTTTGGATCTGACGGCCAAATATGGCAAAGAGAGCCACCTTTGGGTGCAAGCCTATGATTTCCCGGCAGGGAGCGAGGATGATCTGATTCTTGCCACCGATGCCGCCTATGATGCCGGTGCGCGCACCATCATTGATTGGAGCTTCCGCGGAGGCGAATCCAACTCCTACAAGGCAGATCGCTGCGATATGCTGTGGCGTGTGATGGGCGAGGCCATGGGACGTATCAGAGCAAGACACTTTGATGCCATTCGCGCCGAAAAGTTGAAAAAATATCAATAAAAAATAAGTGCTTGGAATTTTTCCAAGCACTTATTTTTTCTCCACAAATTGAAAGGTTGAACGTGAAAAAGCGTGATAAACTAAAAAAGAAGGGAGTGGATTCTATGAAAAAAACAATTATAAAATGCTTTTTGCTTTTGCTGGTCGCCTTAACATTGATGCTGCAGATCAGTGCAAATTGCGGCGAGCTGCATTGGTATTGCACGCGACAAAAGGCTCATCGACAGGCAATTGCCGCCTCTGAACTGCGGTTTGTAGAAGAATATGGCAGCTATTATATTGATCACACGCACAACGAGGCAAGCGATGAAAAGGTCATTTATCTGACCTTTGATGCCGGATATGAAAACGGCAATGTGGAAAAGATTCTGAACACGCTGCAAGAAACCCAAACGCCGGCGGCTTTTTTTGTGTTAAAACATTTGGTTACTGCCAATACGGCTTTGGTACAACGTATGGTAAGCGATGGGCATTTGGTTTGTAATCATACTGCTCATCACCCCAATTTAGCCATGGCCAGCGCTGATCAGATTGCCAAGGAGCTGCGAGAGCTGGAAACAGTTTGCCAAGAGAACGGCATTGTGACCGCTCCTTATTTTCGGCCGCCGGAGGGAAGCTTTTCAAAAGAAATGCTACAGCACGTACAAAAGCTTGGTTATAAAACAATATTCTGGAGTTTTGCATATGCCGATTGGGATAACGCCAAGCAACCCTCTCAGGATCACGCCATTCGGTGCATTATGGATAATGTACACAACGGCGCTGTATTGCTGTTGCATCCCACATCGGCCACAAATGCAGCCGTACTGCCAACAGTGATAAAAAGTTTGAAGGAGGAAGGGTATCGCTTTGGTACCTTGAAGGAGCTATGCGGCGATTGAGGAGATGGGGGTGTATTTTTCTTTGTTTGGGCTTGCTGTGGATAGGAGGGCTTTGCGTTGCTGCACAAGAATCACAGATTATTTATCGGTATGTGTCAAACAGCGGCCAGCCGCGCATCGCCTTGACCTTTGACGATGGTCCTCATCCACGTTACACGCCCGTCATCCTGGATCTTTTAGCGGAATATGACATTCCGGCCACCTTTTTTGTGGTTGGAAGCAATGCCGAGACATATCCCGATTTGGTGCGCAGAATTTATACCGAGGGACATGAGATCGGCAATCACACCTACCATCACAATCACGTTTCAAAATTGAATCCGGAAGAATTATCCAAAGAAATCGCTCTTTGCAATGCCGCAGTAGAACGCATTACAAATCACCCCCCAAAGTTATTTCGCCCACCGGAAGGTGTTTGCACCGGCGCTTTGAAAACCATTTGTGGGGCAACGGGAATGACCATTGTACTTTGGAGTGTTGACACCAGAGACTGGGCGCACACACCTGTGCGAGAGATCTGCCAAAACGTGAAAGCAAACACCGCCAATGGTTCGATTATTCTGATGCACGATTTTATCGGCAAAAATAGCCCAACCCCCGAGGCACTGCGGCATTTATTGCCAATGCTACGGGAATTGGGCTTTGAATTTGTTACGGTCACTCAATTGCTGGAGGGGTGAGAGCATCTTCGCTCTCGTTGGTATCTTCTCCCTCATTTTTCTGGTAAGGATCGATCATATATTGCTGGATCACGGGCCAGGCGGCGTATCCGGCAATAAAGCCTGCCAGGGCGGGGAGATAGAACAGCGGCAAAATCAAGGGGAGCGAAAAGCCAACGCTGAGGCAGGGAACGATCAATGCAAGGTTTGCGCCAATCACGATTGCCAGACCAAGAAGAGCCATCGCATTGCGCTTAAGGCCAAGCATGACAAAGATCAAGGCGTTTTTCAAAAGCTTTTTCACCGAAAGATCAAAGGTGATCATCATGTGGTAGATGTAAAAGCGCATCACGGTATAGATCACGGCCAGGGCGATCATCATCACGTACACCACACCGCACCAAAAAACATCTGCCAGCGCGCTGAAATAGTAAAGATCGATAAACAGCACGGCAATGACGGAAAAATCCAAAAGACCAAAGAAAAAGCCCTGCTTCAAATTGCGACGAATGGCATAAAAATAGTCGGACATTAAAAAGCAGGAGTCGCCGCGAATCAGGCTGCGGAGATTATAAGTAGCTCCCACATTTTGCCAGCCCCACGTTAAAGCGGTTGCGACGACCAAAATCAAAATGGCAATCAAACGCCCGGAGGAAAGCACAGGAACATCCAAGGGGCGCGATATGGCGCCCATCAGCAAATTTGCCGTAGGAGAGCCGCCGGCAAGGCTGACGCCCAAGAGCGGTGCAAATAGGGCACTTTCGGTCGTAGGCATCGTATCACCAAAAAAGTAAACGATCAAGGCAACGATTAAGGGGATGTACAATACCGACATCATCAAATTAAGAGACATCAGCTTTCCAAGCTTGCGCCCAAGCAGCTTGAAAAAGAATTTTAACGTGGGCGTTGTGTCCTCGGCAACCGCATCCGGGCGATCGGTTTTGCGAGAAAAAAACGACTTTTTCTTTTCGTTTTCCATAAAGCTTCCTTTCGGATCAATTCAAAGGGAAGAAAAAATCTCCCATTGCCGCATGAGTTGCGGCCACATAAAGTACAGAGTGGAGCCAATCGCTAACAGTATAACGGTTTCAATCATATATTTTCCAAACTCGCGAGAAAAAAGCAAGCCAGTATCTCGCTTTGGGCAAAGAAAGCTGAATAGTTGCGCTCTTGCTGCGGATAATGCAAACAGCAACAGGGAGCTGACCACCAGTAAAAAGCAAATATTCCATTGTAAAATACCCAACGAGCCCCTTTGTGTTAGGGATGATATATGAAACAAAACCGTCACGTCGTATAAGGCCTTACATACCGATAAAACCAATAAATAGGGTTTTGTTAAGGTCAGAACTGCCCCCAAAAGAGCCAAAGCGACAAAGAGCAGGGATGCATTACCAAAGGTCAATACATTAAAAGACAACCATTGTCGGGCTGCGATGCCAATTCCAACGGGAACTGCAAGTGCATAGCACAGAAAAAAACGCATAAACAATCGCGAAACGATGTTTTGACGGTTGGTTGCTGCTTTCTTTTGCATTTTATCACCCCCAATTACTATATGAGGGCAACAAATAGGATATATCAAATTTATTGTAACATATATCCCTTAAAAAATCAACAGCCGCGCAAAAGATTTACAATTAAAGGCACCGTGTGCCAAGCCACACGGTGCCTTTTTGTCATTTATGAGCCAGCCTCGGTCTTTTCCTCAAGATCGCGAAGTAGCACGTATTCGGGCTTCTTTTTGCCCTTGACCGATGCCGGGGTGATCACGACCTCGGCCACGTCCTTGCGGGCGGGGATTTCGTACATCGTTTCCTGCATCAGGTTTTCCATAATCGCGCGAAGGCCACGTGCGCCGGTGTTGCGCTCCAACGCCATTTCGGCAATGGCCTCCATAGAGCCCTTTGCAAAGGTCAGTTTGACGCCGTCCATTTCAAATAGCTTTTGATATTGGCGCACCAAAGAGTTCTTCGGCTCGCTGATGATACGCACCAGCGCGCTTTTATCCAACTCGTTCAGCGATACGATCACGGGGATACGACCCACCAATTCGGGGATCAAACCGTATTTCACAATATCGTGGGGGAGTACGTCTTTATAAATACCAACCTGCTTTTTCTCGGACTTTTTCAAGATCTCGCTGCCAAAGCCCACCGCGTGGTTGCCCTTGCGACGCTCAATAACTTGCTCCAGTCCTTCAAAAGCGCCACCGCAAATGAAAAGAATGTTCTTAGTATTGATATGAATGAACTCCTGATTGGGGTGCTTGCGCCCGCCCTGTGGGGGAACGTTGGCAACGGTACCTTCCAGGATCTTCAGCAATGCTTGTTGAACGCCCTCTCCGGATACATCGCGGGTAATGGAACGGTTTTCGCTTTTGCGCGCGATCTTGTCGATCTCATCAATATAAATGATGCCGCGCTCGGCCAAAGCAATATCAAAATCGGCGGCTTGGATCAAGCGAAGCAGAATGTTTTCTACATCCTCGCCCACATAGCCCGCCTCCGTTAGCGTGGTGGCATCGGCAATAGCAAAGGGAACCTTTAAGGTTTTTGCCAAGGTTTGTGCAAGATAGGTTTTACCCACACCGGTGGGGCCAAGAAGTAGCACATTACTCTTTTGCAGCTCGATGCCTTCTTCTTGCTCCTCCTCGGTGCGTTTACCGTGCTTTTTCTTGCCGGCACTATGTTGCTCTGCGTAAAGCACGCGCTTATAGTGGTTGTACACCGCCACAGAAAGGGCTACCTTGGCCTCATCCTGTCCGATCACGTAATCATCCAATGCAGCCTTGATCTGTGTGGGGCGAGGGAGCGTATCCAACGTAAATCCGCTGCGATCCGCCACCTGCTCCTCGGTTTCGCTGATCAGCTCGGCACAGGCATCCACGCAAAAATCGCAGATGTAAATACCGGTGGGGGAGGGAATGAGAAAATTAGCTTGATTCTCGTTTCTGCCGCAAAAAGAGCAATAGCGCGTAGAGCGACTGCCCTTATTCGTGGTATTATTAGACATGATAACCTCTTGATTTGATATTAGTTGCGCTTGGCAAGAACCTTATCCACCAAGCCGTAGGCAAGTGCCTGGTCGGCCGTCATAAAATTGTCACGATCGGTATCACGGGCAATCTCCTCAATGGATCTGCCGGTGTTCTCGGCCAAAATGCGATTCAAGGTGTCGCGAGTGCGCAGGATCAGATCAGCTTGGATCTTGATATCAGAGGCTTGACCTCTGGCACCACCAAGGGGCTGGTGGATCATGATCTCACTGTTGGGAAGGGCAAAGCGCTTGCCCTTAGTGCCGGAGGATAGCAGAAATGCACCCATAGAAGCTGCCATGCCGATACAAATGGTAGAAACATCACACTTGATGTAGTTCATGGTGTCATAAATTGCCATACCTGCCGTTACCGAGCCGCCGGGACTGTTGATATAAAACATAATATCCTTATCGGGGTCCTGTGCCTCCAAAAACAGCATCTGCGCAACCACCAAAGAAGCGGTGGTATCGTTGACTTCATCGGAGAGAAATACGATGCGGTCATTGAGCAAACGGGAGAAAATGTCAAAGGAGCGCTCGCCATGGCCGGTCTGCTCGACAACCATGGGAACCAAAGCATTGTTACGATAAAAATCCATCATAATTCTTTCAAAACCTCCGTGAATCGTTATTTTTTGAAAATAGGAAAGGAAACAGTAGCCGCGACAAGATGCCGCGGCTACAATGTTGATCAAAGATTATTCTGCCTTGTCTTCAGCAGCCTTGGGGGCTTCGTCGGTAATGACAGCCTTCTCACGAACGAGATCCATAGCCTTCTTTACACGCATATCGTCGGTGATAGCATCGGCAGGGATGCTTTCCTTTACCTGATCAACAGGCATATTGTATGCATCGGCAATGCGCTGATATTCGGCGTTGATATCCTCCTCGGTGGCCTCTACCTTTTCCAGCTCAGCAATCTTCTCCAGGGCAAGGCGAGCCTTTACCTGACGCTCTGCCTGGGGACGGAACTGCTCACGCAGGCCATCCAGGGTCATACCGGTATACTTCATGTAGGTGTTCAGATCCAAGCCGGACTGACGCAGTCTCATATCGTAATCGCGCAGGAAGTTCTCAGCCTCGGCCTCAAACATAGGAGCAGGGATATCGGCAACCAACTTCTCGATCAGGGCATCTACCAGCTTTTCGTCAGCAGCAGTGCTGGCGCTGTCCAGATGTCTCTTTTCGATCTTTGCCTTCAGATCAGCCTTGTATTCAGCAAAGGTGTCAAATTCAGAAACATCCTTTGCAAACTCGTCATCCAGCTCGGGGAGCTCGGTGCGAGTCAGAGCGTGCAGCTTGCACTTGAACACAGCCTCCTTACCGGCCAGCTCCTTGGAGTGGTACTCGGTGGGGAAGGTGACGTTTACATCAAACTCCTCGTCGATCTTCTTGCCGACGATCTGATCTTCAAATCCGGGAATAAAGGTGTTGGAGCCCAGCTTCAGAGCGTAATCCTCGCCCTTTCCGCCCTCGAATGCCTTGCCATCGCAAAAGCCCTCATAGTCGATTACAGCGGTATCGCCCATCTCGGCTGCACGGCCCAGAACCTCGGTCTCGCGAGAATTGCGCTCACGAATAACCTCGATTTCGCGATCAACCTCCTCGTCGGTGACGGGAGCAACGGTGCGGGTAACGGCAAGACCCAGGTAATCAGCAATCTCAACCTCAGGCTTTACAAAAACCTTGGCAGAGAGAACCAGACCCTCGTCGTCCAGAGAAACAATATCAAACTCGGGCTGAGCCACGGGGTTGATCTTGGATTCCTCAAGAGCTGCGGTATAAGCATCGGGGATGAGATCGTTAATGGCGGTTTCATAGAACACACCCTTACCGTACATCTTTTCGATAATGCTGCGAGGAGCCTTACCCTTACGGAAGCCGGGAATGCTCATCTTTTTACCTTCCTTTTGAAATGCCTTGTTTACGGCAGCATCAAAAGTCGCCTTATCAATCGAGATATGCAGCTCGTACTTGCTTGCCTCGATCTTTTCAGCTTTGACCAATTTCATTTTTTCATCCTCCAGAGAATTAGAAAATTTCACACATCGTATATTTTACTGTTTTCACACTGGTTTGTCAAGAGTTTTCCATAAAATAATAATATAAAGCGTGGAAAATACGCTTCAAACGATTAAAAAAGGGGTAAAATTTAAGAAATCGGAAGAAATCATCCGAATGGAAAGCTCGCCGACTTGCTTTGTGGCAGGAATGTGATAGGTGCCGTGGATGTGCCCGTGGTAGCAGCGCCGTATGCCATAGCTTGAAAGCAGGTCAATGATCTCCTTACATTCAAAGCCATTCCAAATGGGAGGGAAATGCAAAAAAACCAAAATTTCTTTATCGGCATTTTCGCCGGTTTTCAGCGCCATGGCAGCATCCAAGCTGAGCTTTAGTCGAAGAACCTCGCGGTTAACAATCTTGGCATAATCCACATCGCCAACCGTTTGTTGCTGCCCTTCTTCTACAAACCAACCGCGCGTGCCGCAAACAATATAGTTTTCAATCACAAAGGCGTTGTTGTAAAGCAGATTCAAGGTCGAAATTTGGTTTTCGGCAAAGAAACGCCCCATCTTTGCGGCGGTTTCCCACCAAAAATCGTGGTTGCCCTTGCCAAGATATTTTTGCCCGGGAAGGGAATCCAAAAGCTTGAAATCCTCTCGCGCCTCGTTCAGATGCATCGCCCAAGAAACGTCGCCGGGAATAATGACAGAATCCCGCTCGCCAACCACGGCACGCCAATTCTTGCAAATCTTTTCGGTGTAACCTTGCCAACGGGCGCCGAACACGTCCATAGCATGATCTGAGCCGTTTGACAAGTGAAGATCGGCGATAACAAAAAGTGACATAACGGCTCCTTTCTAAAAAGTGTATAAGTGAAGGGAAAGTGGGGCAAACTGATATCATCCCGGGAAAGGAGATGAAATCAAATGGAAATGAACAAGAAAAACGATTGCTGTGAAAACGTCAACCAAGGCATTACCTGTGACGTTAAGAACTGCCAATACCACGAGGGCGATTGCTATTGCACCGCACACAAGATTGCGGTTGGCCCCAGCTTCGCTACGTCCAGCACCGATACGGTGTGCGCCACTTTTAAGCCCAAGAAGGACTGATTTTATCTTTTCTTGCAAAACGGAGCAAATTTGCTCCGTTTTGTCTTTTATGATCAGCCAAGATATTTCTGAACGGCCTTCCACATATCGGCAGCAGGAACCACGTCGGTAAAGCGAATCTTTCGCTGCCCAATGCCGCGCAAGGGATAAGGGATTTCGGTACCGGTTTTCGCAGAAAGCTCATCCAGCGCAGCCAAAGGATCGGTAGGATTGGTGCCGTAAAGAGAACGGTAAACATCGTTTGCAAACTTGTAAGGGCTGGCGGTAGAGGCCACGACCATAGGCTTGGTATCGCCGGACACCTTCATATACTGGCGAGCGGCCGAAAGTGCAACTGCAGTGTGCGTGTCGGCCAAATATCCCGACTCTTTCATGGTGTCTCGGATGGTTTGGGCGGTCTCCTCCTCGTTGGCGCAGAAGCCACTAAAGGAGGCGTCAATTGCCTTTTTGATTTCAGGCTCTATGGTATAAGCACCGGTTTTATTCAAGGACTCCATGTAAGCTGCCGTATGCTCGGCACCGGCCATGAAATAGAGGAGACGCTCCAGGTTGCTGGAGATCAGAATGTCCATAGAAGGGGACATGGTCAAATGGAAGGCGCGGTTACGGTCATACGTGCCGGTCCGGAAGAAGTCGGTCAAAATATTGTTTTTATTAGAGGCACAGACCAGACGATCAATGGGGAGACCCATGAGCTTGGCAATATAGGCGGCCAGAATATTGCCGAAATTGCCGGTGGGGACCGTAACATTCATTTTCTCGCCCATTTGTAGCGTACCGTTGTTCAACAGATCGCAGTAAGCCGATACATAGTATACGATCTGCGGTGCAAGACGTCCCCAGTTGATCGAGTTGGCAGAGGAGAAGAAAAATCCTTTTTCATTGAGATATTTCACATCCTCGTCGCTGGAGAAGATCTTTTTCACGCCGGTTTGTGCATCATCAAAGTTGCCGTTAATGGCGCAAACATACACATTATTGCCAGTTTGGGTCTGCATCTGCAGCTTTTGGACACGGCTGACACCGTCAACAGGGTAAAACACCACCATTTTAATACGGTCAATGTCCTTATAGCCCTCCAATGCCGCTTTGCCGGTATCACCGGAGGTTGCGACCAAAATCAGCGCTGTGCGCTCCTCGCCGGTCTTGACCAAAGCACGGGAGAGCAAACGGGGCATGATCTGCAGAGCCATATCCTTGAAGGCAGCAGTGGGACCGTGCCAAAGCTCCATAGAAAACACGTTGTTCTTCAGAGCCACCAAGGGCGCAGCACCGCCCACAAAGGAGCTTTCCGCATAGGCGGCACGGCAGTCGGCCAGCAACTCCTCCTCGGTATAGTCGGTTAAAAATTTGCCCAAAATTTTTGCAGCGCGCGTAGGATAATCAGCGTTGCGCAATGCCTCGATCTCGGCTACGGTTAAGGTGGGAATGGATTCGGGCACAAACAGACCCCCATCCGAAGCAAGACCTTGCTTGATCACCTGTGCGGCAGAAAATTTAGTGGCGCTTTGATCGCGAGTACTTTGAAATTTCATGATAGATATGCTCCTTTAATAGGTTTCATTAGTGCAAGGAACCGTCCGCGCCAAAGGCGTCGGGAATGTGGTTCACCTTAAAAGGCTTGTTGGTGGATCGGTTCAAGTAGATTTCAATCACATCCAAGCGTGGGATAAGGTTTGTGGGGTGTTCTTGGAGATAATAGCGCATCGCTTCGACGGTTCGCCGCCTTTTGGCCATATTGACAGCCATAGAAGGGCGGCGTTTCAAGGAATCCTCCGAACACTCAAAGGTCAGGGATTTTACCTCCACAAAGACAATATAGCGGCCGTCGCGCATTACAAGATCCAGTTCATTCTTGCCACATTGGCAATTTCGATTCAAGAGCTTGTATCCTTGCTTTTTTAAGTGTCTTGCAGCCGCATCCTCGCCTAAAAATCCGATGTCTTTTTTAGAAAACAGCTTCATTGATCCAAGAACCGAATGAATTTGGTGCGATAGATCTCGCAAGGACCGTATTGGCGCAAGGCATCCATATGCGCTTTTGTGCCGTAACCTTTGTGCTTGGCAATGCCGTATTGGGGATATTTTGCATCCAACTCGGCGCACAGGCGATCACGGGTCACCTTGGCTAAAATTGAAGCGGCAGCGATGCTGGGAGAGGTGGCATCACCGTGAACCACAGCACGGCAGGGAAGTGTGAAATCGCGTGTAATATTCCCGTCGATCAAGGCAAAATCGGGCTTGGGATCCAGTTGATCAATGGCCTCGCGCATAGCGTGCAACGTGGTGGAAAGAATATCCGTTTCGTTGATCTCCTCTACACTCCCCAGCACAATGGCATAAGCAACGGCGTTTTCGCAGATCTGATCGTACAGGATCTCGCGTTTTTTCTCGCTCAATTTTTTAGAGTCGTTTAACCCCTCCAGCACAAGCCCGGTAGGCAAGATGCAGGCTGCGGCGGCAACCGGTCCGCACAAGGGGCCTCGTCCCGCCTCGTCCACACCGCAAATAAGGGAATACCCTTGGCGGATCAGCTCTTCTTCCAATTCATATGTCAGCATGATTACGGTGCCTCCTTACCAAGGAAATCCAGCGTAATGCGGCCGATTTTGGCAGCGCGGAACTCGTCCAACAGGGTGTTGGCGGTCCGCTCCTCATTGATATCGCCGCCGCTGATCAAAAAACCGCGCTTCTTACCGATCAGCTCAAAAAGCTCATAATCGGTTAGCTCTGACGCTGCATCGGGATCGAATTTATAGCGAGCGCCCAGCAAAGCAGGGTAGTGGGAACGCAGCTTGTGGCATAACGCCACGGCAAGCGTCTCGATCTGTACGACGTCATCCTTGATGGCGCCGGTGATCGCCAGATTTTCGCCAATTCTTCGATCATCAAATCGCGGCCAAAGCACGCCGGGCATATCCATCAGATCCAGCCCTAAAGAGGTGCTGACCCATTGTGGGGCAAGCGTTACACCGGGGCGATTTTCCACCTTGGCTTTTTTATTGCCGCAAAGGCGATTGATCAGAGAGGATTTTCCCACATTGGGGATTCCTACAACCATTGCGCGCAGCTTGCGTCCGCTCATACCCTTTTGATTGTAGCGTTCGATCTTATCCGAAAGCAGCGCGCGGATAGTGGGCATCAGCTTGTCCATTCCTTTGCCGCTGACACAGTCCACGGCAAGGCATGTCTGGCCAAGGGAACGATAATGGGCGATCCAACGCTCGGTGGCATCGGGATCTGCCAGCATCGCCTTGTTTAACAGCGTGACCACCGGTTTTCCCTCGGTCAGCTTTTCGATTTCGGGGTTGCGGGAGCTATACGGAATGCGCGCATCCAAAAGCTCGATCAAAACATCCACATTTTTAAGATTTTCCTGCATCAAACGGCGGGTTTTCGCCATATGACCGGGAAACCATTGAATAATATCTGTTGGCATTGTTACCTCATTCTACCTTTCCAAAGGAGGAAAAGGGACTTAAGCGAAGCAGAACCTTTCCCAAAACGCGGCGCTCATCCACAAGCCCCACATAATGTGAACGGCTGTCAGCCGAGTTGTTGCGATTATCGCCCATTACAAAAAGATACCCTTCGGGAACAGCAAAGGTCTCCTCTGCGCGACCTCCAACTGCCTCTTTCCAAGCGCCGTTGGGGTTGGCAAAATAGGCATAATTGCTCTCATCAATTACTTCGTTTTCTGTAAAATCAGCATCGTTTGATACATACACCTTATTTTCAGTATAGTTGATGCGCACGTGTTGACCGCCTGTGGCGATCACGCGCTTGACAATGGGCTCGTTGAACTGATCATAAACTTCGCTGGTTTGGTGAAAAACAATGATGTCGCCCTGCTTGGGAGTATACATAAAATTGGAAATCAAAACGCGCTCGTTGTGCTGCAGGGTCTGATTCATCGAAGGACCATTGACAGCGCAAAGGCGTACTGCAAAGGTCATCAGCAAAATCACCGCCACAGCGGCGAACACAAACATTTCCATATACTCAAATAGCGCGGCGGTGAAGCTTTTTTCCTTTTGGGGAGCAGGGGAGGGGGTGATTTCGGTTTGCTCGTTCATAAAAACCTCCTTATTTTTCGATGAGAAGCTCCATGAGTTGATAACCGTTGGCCACATAATAATTCTGTTGTGCGGCGCTTTCCTCTGAAAAATGACAAACACCGTTCTGTGTATTGCTGGAGGAATAGATCATAAAGGGAACCGGCAAAATGGTGTGGGTGCGCAAACGAATGGGAGTTGGATGATCGGGCAGAATCATCACCTTAAATTCCTCTCCGGTGCTACGCAGATAGTCCAAAACAGGCGAAAGGATCTCGGCATCGATCTTTTCCACGGCCATCACCTTATTTTCCAGTTCGGCGCGGTGGCCGCACTCATCGGGGCCTTCAACGTGAACGTAAACATACTCATAACCGTCACGGAACGCTTGTACGGCAGCATCTGCCTTGCCCTTGTAATTGGTGTGACAGTTGCCGGTGGCACCTTCTACATCGATCGAACGCATGCCGGCGCAAAGGCCAATGCCCTTGATAAGATCCACGGCAGAGATCACGGCACCCTTCAATCCCCATTTTTCAGAGAAGGAAGGAAGCTGCGGCTTTTTGCCGGGGCTCCACAGCCAAGCGGAATTGGCAGGCTTTAAGCCACGGGCACGTCGGACCTCATTAACGGGATGATGATTTAAAACATCAAAGCTTTTGCGCATCAGTTCATAAAACGCCGCACCGCCATTTTCCGCCTTGGGCAGATAGTCTCCGATACGCTGCCCCAAGATATCGTGAGGACGATTAAAGTCATAACGATCATCACCATTTTTCCAAATCAGGCAATGACGATAACTGATGCCGGTATGAAAGGTCTTGATCTCGTCGCCCATTTCTGCCTGCAAGGCCTTGATCAACTGATCGGCTTCCTCAGTACTGATCTCGTCAGCGCTATGATCCAAAATGATCTTATCGTCATAGTCCTCGCCGTTGTCGCTCAGGGTCACCACGTTGCAACGATAAGCGGTTTCGTCAGGCTGCATTTCGATGCCGATGCTGACAGCCTCCAATGGGGAACGACCCTTGGAAAAAACCTTGGGATCATACGAAAGAATCGCAAGATTGGCGGTGTCACTTTCCGGCACCATTCCTTGCGGTACATTCGAAACAGTACCTACCAGTGATTCCTTGGCCAAAGCATCCATACAGGGCTTGTGCGCTTTTTGCATGGGCGTGACGCCGCCCAACGCTTCAATAGGCTCGTCGGCCATGCCGTCTGGAATCAAAACGAAATATTTCATGACAAATTCCTCATTAAATATATAAAATTATATTTTATTATATCATATTATAACGTACAGAGCAACAGCGAAAATCGGATTTTTTGAAAAATTTACGAAAAAATAAAGAGTCGATCCTGAAAAAATCAAGATCGACTCTACGTTTTTATAATTAGAGGCTGTCAACGATGCGATGTGCCCAATCCAGACAAGCTTTCTTTTCCTCATCCTTAACGCTGTTAAGGAAGGGAAGGAAGCTGCTCTTTACATAAAAGACCTCGTCCTTAACGTTAGTTCCGGCCTCGGCCAAAATACCTTTAACGTACTTGGCACCGGCTTCGTTGCCGTCGATAACCAAAGCCACGTTCTGGGCACGAGCCTTGGTCAGCTCGCGGCAGAACAAGCGAACCTGGTTTTCCAGATCGCCCTTGGTAGCAAGCAGCAGAACAACCAAACGCTCGTTATTGCAGGAATAAGCAGGAGGAATAACGTCGGTAGCGTTGATGTCAAGACCAAACTCCTGATGAATCATAGGGGCGAGAGCGGCAACTTTGCCTTTGCCGGTATGAAGAACGCGCATTTTGATAGCCATGAAAAAACCTCCAAAATATGTTTAAAATATCATGTAAATATGATCTTATTATAGTATAACATAGCAGGGAAGCATAACGCAAATATTTTTATAAAAAAAGAATAAAATCGGAGTTTTTAACAGTTTTTTATGGCATTTTTTATTCAAAATGCTTTAATAAACCCTTCTTTTTTTTGTTGTTGACTTGTCAACAACAAAAAAGGGTGCCATTACAATTATTTTAAATAAGTCAAGGTATCAATTGTTTTTCGCATTTAAAATTTTTAATAAAAGCCAAAGATGGAATTGTCTATTAAAAAAAATAATCAAAGATAATAATAAATATTTTTTATGGAAACAATCCGTGGTCGTTGCAGCAGTTTTTTGTAGAATGAAAAGATTAAATACTTTCATTAAAAATTTTAAATAAAAACGATGGATCGTCCATCCGGCAACTTTTTATTGATTGGCGGAAAACGCGTTCGCAAATGGCAATGAAAATTTTTGAACAAAACAAGGGAGAGTCCGTTGAAAGAAATTTTAAAAAAGCATATATGATCCGCCACAGCCTTTATAACATTAAAAATTTTCAACGAAAACGATGAACTGTCCATAAGATCCATTTTTATTAAACGCATCCAAGCGATCGGCACGCGTTCAGAATAAAAGGTATTAAAAGTTCAAAACGCTCCTTGGCTCAGGGGCTATTTATTTACCAATGTAGATCAGAAAGAACACTTCGAAACAAACCTCGCTAAAAACACCATTTAACAAAGACATCCGCATTGCAACGCGTTCGATTGATTTATCCCGGCTTTTTTATCCCCTTTTTTATACAAAACTTTGATTTTGTATAATTTAATACATATTTTAAAAAGGGGTAAGCCCTCCACGTTTATAGTATATCATACTCTTTTTGTTTTGTCAAGAAGTAATTTGCGCCAACTGGGTGGGGCGAAGGGGCGCTGCACTTGGGTGCCCCCCACTACTGGTGGGGCCCCCAAGTGAGCGCCATTTTCGCAAAGCAAAAAGCCGTAGCGCTTGCGCCACGGCTTCAATTTGCCCTACTCTTAGACTTGCTCCGTTATGGACGGGCTTCGTAAACAAGCCGAAAGGAGGTGATATTATGCTACTACATCGTATTTGCTATTTTGTCAATGTCCATGGCCAAATGTTCCTTGACATAATAGCATTGCTCGTTGTCGCAAGATAACACGCTCTTTCGGCTTGCCCGTCTATTATACCATAACGGGCAAGTCTTGTCAAGAGCCAAGGTAGATACCTCAATCCACCCCTAACCGAATTTGTAGCCGTGGAAAACGCAAGCGCTTTTTGTTGGCCCGGGGGAGCATCTCGCCGCGCACCTCTCGGTGTCTGCGGCTTCGGTCACCTCGTCTGCGGACTCGGAAAAATGGCAATTAGGGATGGTGTCCCTGACCCACCCACCCTTGTTAGTCGGTGTCGGTTGTGAGCGGTTCCCTTCTCTCTTTGGGCAAGGTCAAAAGGCGGTTGGTCTGTAGCACCTTCCATCGGTCTGCAACTTCGGTGGGTACGCTTTTATAACGGCCTGCATAGCAGTGGGTATCGTAGGAGCGGAAAAAGGGGTTGATGAAGCCAACGAGGGTGCGCATATTGTCTTCGGTATTCCCTTCTTCTACTGTCTTGATTTCCTCGGAAATGCTGATGTTACGGCACTTGACCCAGTAGAAGCACAGAAACTTCTTAAAGTGCATCAAGTTATACACTACGTTAATGCGGCGGCGGATTTCAAGCACGATGTTTTCGGAGCACTGGTCATTGCACACGATATAGCCACCGCGCGTGTAGTGTCGAAATAATCGAATGGCTTCGTTAAAGTTCTTCAGCACCAAGGGATTTTTGAAATCAAACTGATTGGCAAATGCACCTATCTCGTCAATGAAAACCACGGAGCGTGGGACGATACGTTCCCACAAAAGCAAATGCCCTGCTGTGAGAACTTCGGCATACTCCTTGCGGCTGATGCGCAAAGGGATAGACGAATATAGCAAGGGCTTTTCCCATCTATCCTTGGGGTGCAAAAGGTTGTGCCATTTCACCTTGCGGCGGTTTTTACGTAGCAACTTCTTTGCCTGCTGTACCGATTTTAATGACTTCCCCGAGCCAAGGCCGCCAGTATAACATTGAATGGTGTCATAATGGATGATGTAAGGCTTAATGAGCCACACAAGAAAGATGATTGTCAGCGCAATGATAAGAAATGCCATATTATCTCCTTCCTCGCCACTCACTACCATAGAATTTATCAAAATCTACAGTATCAGCGGCAACACCGATATTTATACCATCCATTCTGACCTCGCCGTCCTCTACCATCCGTTGCCAGTCCAACGGCAACAAACAATACTTGAAAGCGTTAAACCAATCTTTCGAATTAAAGACTCGGTCAAGATAACTGGTCATAGTTCCCCACGCATTACGGATAGGCAGAGTCAACCACTCTACGGCGGTTTGGATATTTGACCATAACTTGGGAAAAACACCGCCAAGATTGTCAAAGAAATGCCGCATATAAGTTATACAGTTATTCATAAAGTCTGTGATGGCCTTGGGCACTTCAGACCATTTTTCAACACTAACTTCTTGCCAACTGGGGAAATTAGGCATTAACTCAACATAGCGCGGCACAAACCCTTCCTTGTGATATTCTACATCATCAAGGGTTGGGAAGGTTTCAAAAAGCACGGCCATACGATTGAGATATTGAGCCGCATTGATGTGATAAGTGCTCACGATCGGCATTGATCCTATCTTTGCAAACAGAGCCGATACCAGTAATGCGGCACACAAAACGAAAACAAAAAACGTTCTCATCGTTTCAACCACCCTTTATATTTCATAAAGCGAAGCAAAAAATGGTAAGGCACACACACAAAGAAATGTACCATCACGGCGGCTACGGCGGTGATGAAGATATAGTAGAAGGTCTTTTCGCCATAGCCTTCGTATAGGCTTAAGTCGCCAAAATGAGGCATAATGTACGTATGAAGAATTTCATAAAAGGTCATATACTTCCCTCCTTATCCGAAGAAGAATTTGCCACAGATGCCAATCACGAAAGCGGCAACAACGAACGTAAACACTTGGACTACTACACCTGCAAGATTGAAACCGAAAACCTCAAAATCAAACATGGTCGATACCGCCCTATAGGGAGCAAATGCAATCTCGCCTATAATGTCAAGGAAACTTTCGCTTACATCGTTGCTTTCGCCTTTAGTGACTCCGTTTCTGTACGCAGTATTAACTTGTTCAGCAACATCAGCAAGGCCTGCGGCCTTTCCTTCGTCAAAGCCTTCATTATAGCCGCTTGGTTCACCATCGTTAAAACCCTCTTCGTACCCGTCATTCCACGCAAAGCCCAAATCTTCCTCATCATAATATCCTGCATGTTTTTCAATCCAAAAGATAGGGGGTGTATATGGCATTGAATAGACTCCAACCGTACTGGGTAAAGCGTTCAAATTCATTGAAATAGAAGTGTCTAAACCATTACCACCATTGGCATAATAAAGCCATATGGTGCAATGTGCCCCAGCCTTAACCACAGAAGACGAACACTCGTAATTATCATCACCGATAAGCCGTATTTCGCTTTCAGTACCATCTAAATTCTCGATATAAACAACAATCTGCCAGTCAAGCATTTCAGAGTCCTCTATTGGGCGATCCGTATATTCAACAGTAACACCGAAATATACATCTTGGGTGGTAAACAATTCAAAAGAGCCAAGTTTAATTTCATCAGTTTGGCTTTCGTGATCTATTACCATATCAATCACCCCATTTGAGTGAATAACATAATTGCACTCCTGCCTTTCAATAGGAATTTCAGGCATTTCATTCCAAATGATGTGATTTGTATAAATATTTTCTTCCATTGGGCTAAGATATGTTGCCGATGCCGTAACGGCAAACGCAGAAACCATCAGCACAACCAGAGTCAGCAATACAAACATTCTCTTTTTCATTTCTTTCTCCTTTCAAATAAAAACCCCATCCGGCATTGCTGGATGGGGTTTATTATCAGCCGCGCAGGTGCTTGATAAAGGCAAAAATGCCCATTACAAGACCAATCGCAAGACCAATGCCGCCGACAGTCAGACCAACTTTTGCAATGTCCGAGAGCACAGGCTCGGCTGCTGCAGGGTCAGCATAAATCAAATGCGAAAATGCCGTTTTAATGCCCTGCGTCATAGGCTCGATGATGCCAGTAAAGCCATCGCCAATCTGTTTAACGATATCGCCCATTATTACTCCTTTCCGACAAGCGCAAGAAGCAAGCGACGGTCGCTCTTGAACACGGGTTTGATGGGAATATCAAAACCGCGCACGCGCAGAATTAACTGCTCAAAATGTACCTTCTCGCCCGTCTCCTGATTGTCAAAATCACGGGTTTCAGTATAAAGTTCCATATGCACATACCTCCTTTATGGCTTTATTATAAAGCCATAAATCCGAATATGATATATCACTCTAAAATTTCTCCAGTTTCTGTATCGCACGTATTCCACATAGGGCTCTGTGCCAAAGCAACCAATTTCAGCAAGGAATTTGCTTGATAAATGAAGGAAGGGTGTGTGCGCAAAAATGCCTTGTAGCCAATTTGATTTAAAGCAAGGGATTCAATATCTTCAAGCAGAGTTTCGTTCTTATCTTCTTCGGTCTGCTCTGTGACCTTTTGAAGCACTTCTTCTAATTCGGCAGGGGCTAAATTAGTATCAAGGTCAACTTGCTTATATTCGGGCTTTTCGGGGTTATCCAAATGGAGCAAATATCGCACCGCGCCGTTGGGCTTGGTGGCAAGAGGGGCTTGCACAAATCTATTGTCAAGGCCAAGCCGCTTGGCTATGGTGTACTGAAATTCCCTTTTATCCGACATCACAACAAGGTGAAAATGGACTTTTTTGGCCGTTCCATCTTCGTTAATGTCTTGGTCATGTTTTATCATCGCATAACGATAGCCAAAGGCCTTAAGGCCTGCCCTTACGCTCTCTACGTGTTCCTCATAGAACATGGACGGAAACCACTTTGCACGCGCTCCTCTTTCAGCCATTTCTCGCCACCTCGCTTTCGTTCACAATTTGTTCATGGACAATGGACAATGGGGGCAGATGGTCGCAGTACATCTGCCCTGCCCACCCTTCCTCTGCAGGGTCAAAATCGTCAACGAAAATACCGTAATATGGGTTTTGAGTACATCCAGTTACAATGCGGTGCACTTGTAACCAAGATAGACCAAGGAAACGTGCAACGTCTGCTTGCGAGTAAAACAACGCTACTGGTAATTGTGCTTCGGTGCGCTTTTCGTAAATAAGATATGAACGCATAAAAAAACCTCCACAGTTTTTACTGTGGAGGGCTTGCAATCTAAAAATATAATAAATTATGCCCTATACGGGCACTCGCTCTACCCGCGCGCCTTGCGGCTTTCAAAGCACGGGCGAGTACAAAATCAGCATTTTGTGCAAAGAAGCAAATGTATAGGTAAAAAGCCCTACTGGCTTTTTGCAATCCTTCTTTACACAAAACACACGCTCGATTTTGTATAATTGTATGTATAAATAGATGAGGGCATGTGCCCCCTTGCTCCCTTGTTATAGCATACCTTTCGAATTGCGCCACGGTTGTCAATTTGCCCTACTCTTAGACTTGCTTCGTCATGGACGAGCTTCGTAAACAAGCCGAAAAGAGGTGATATCATGCCGTTTAAAACTTTTTGCTACATAATCAATACTCACACCCAAATGATACTTGATATTGTAGCACTAATCGTTATTGCAAAATAACACGCTCTTTCGGCTTGCCCGTTTATTATACCATAACAGGCATGTCAAGAAATTGTTCCCTTTTGCTTAATGTTATCTCAGATGTTCTTTTTTTCGCCACTATTTTTATACTTTTGGCGCGTAGCCTCGCCGCCACGCAAATGGCGCTCGTTTTTGTTTTTTTGTAAAATATCCTGTACGCGCTCAAACAAACAACGATTGACCCCTTGCAATTCTACTGTAACGTCTTTATGTACGGTGCTTTTGCTGATGCCAAAATATTGTGCAGCGGCACGAACGGTGCAGCCGTATTCCACAATATAATTCCCGATCAGCTCGCAGCGCCTTGGTTGACTGAAGTATGCCATGATTCTCTCTTTTCTGTTGAAAAATCAGAAGAAATCTGTTATACTATATTATGCCAATTACCGCAGATAAAGAACTGAAGGGTTAAAAATATGATAAAAGAAGAAAACCGCTTTGTTTCCTCCAATATTTTAGAAGGAATGACTTCTATTTCTGCCCTCCTTGGGGCGCAGGATGCCGGTGTAAATGATCGCATGATAACCGAGATTCTGTTTGACAAGGCTAAAAAAGCCAAAAAGTCACGTGAATATGCTTTTCTTGCCCACAAATGTGCAGAAAAAAATATAAAACTAACCTTGACCGATGCCGAAGCCTTGACAAAGATCTGCATCGGTAATACCCACGGCGGTATCGTTGCCCTTTGCGGAGAGCGGACACTCCCCTCCCCCTCGCGCAACAATTTGCCCTCAAACGGTTTTTTATGCCTTTTGGAAGGGATTGAGGATCCCTATAATTTCGGCTATGCACTTCGCTCTCTTTATGCGGCCGGATGCGACGGCATCCTGTTGGGTGAGCGTAACTGGATGAGCGCAGCCGGCGTTGTTGCCCGCGCCTCGGCTGGTGCTTCAGAGTCTATGCCCATTTGGACCGGTAACACCGAGGACGCCATTTCTTTGCTGAAGGAAATGGGATATCGGATCGTATGCGCCGGTATACGCGACTCGGTTGGTTTGTACGATGCCGACTTAAAAAAACCTCTATTGCTGGTGGTGGGTGGCGAAAAACGCGGCATTTCTGCCGATATGCTTTCCAAGGCCGATCAGATCGTGCGCATTGACTATGGTCGGGAATTCCGCGGTTCCCTTTCTGCCGCATCGGCCGCAACCGTAATGGCGTTTGAGATTTTAAGACAAAACTCATAAACAAACCTTGGCGGTTGTGCAACGAAATTTGAAAGATTGGAAATAGAAAAAGCCCCTTGCGATTACTCGCAAGGGGCTTTTTTATTATTCGGTGGTATAGTTGTCGAAATAACCTTGGATATAGATGATAGGAGTGCCCTTATCGCCCGAGCCGGAGGTCAGATCGCAAAGGGAGCCAATCAGGTCAGTGAGACGTCTGGGGGTGGTGCCCATCTGCCCTTCTTGCTTGGTATCCTTATGAGAAATCTTATCCTCAATAGCGGCACGAAGTTCCTCACCGGTCAGATTGGCAAAATCATTGTCAGCCAGGTACTTCAGCTTCAACTCATTGGGGGTTCCCTCCAGGCCCTTGGTATAAGCAGGAGAAACCACCGGGTCAGCCAGCTCCCAGATCTTACCGACAGGATCCTTAAAGGCACCATCGCCATATACCATGACCTCAACCAACTTGCCGGTCTCCTGCAGGATACGATCCTGAATGGCTTCTACCAACGTCTGGCAATCGCGGGGAAACAGCTTGACCTTATCATCGGTGGCCTTATTGGAACCAAGCAGACCGTAATTCTCGTTATAACCGCTGCCGTCGATGGGGGCAGACATAATATCGTCCATGCCGTATACCGTCTTGGCACCGGCAGCCTTCAGCAGTCTCTTGGTGCGAGCACGGGTGTGAATATCGCAGCAAAGAACGTTATCGGTATACTTCAAAATGGCGCGAGGATCGTTTGCAAAAATAATTTCGCAATCGGCGCCTTCTGCACGGACAAGCTGCTCGTAATATTCTACATAGTCTACACCGGTAAAGGTGTGCTTTTCATAGCCAAAGCACTCACGGTAGCGCTTCACGTCCAAAACATCGCTGTAAGGATTGATCCCTGCTGCGTCAATAGCATCCAGGCTGACCAAGTGGTTGCCCACCTCGTCCGAGGGATAGGACAGCATGATCACAACCTTTTTGGCACCTCTGGCAATGCCGGTCAGACACACAGAAAAGCGATTGCGAGAAAGGATCGGGAAAACGATACCAACCGTCTCACCGCCGAATTTATTGCGAATGTCGGTTGCAATATTGTCATTGGTGACGTAATTCTCCTGTGCGCGCGCAACGATAGATTCAGTCATAGCAACAATGTCACGATTTCTGATCTCATAGCCGCCGTCCTTGGCAGCCTCTATAATGCAATTGGTAACGATTGCTGTCAAATCGTCTCCGCCGCGAATAATGGGGGCGCGAACTCCGCGAGATACAGTACCGATCATACGGCTCATAAACAAACCACTCCTTTTTTAAGCCGCTTGCCTTGCAAGCAGGGGTAAGATGATTTTACCACATCCATTAGTATACCAAAAAAATGTCGGTTTGTAAAGGTTTTTCGAATAAAAAAACGCTGTTTTTTTCGTTTTGGCAAAGTAGTATAATATTATTGTATTATAGTTTGAATTTCCGTAAAAATGAATAAAGAGGGGCGTATTGCCCCTCTTTATTCATTTTGGGTCATCAATATTCCAATGCTGCATAGATCAAATTGCGCAGTCTGGGATGTACAATGGGCTCTTTGCTGTTCAGCATGTGCTGCAGATAAACAATAGAAAGCTCCTTTTCTGGGTCACAATGCACATATGCCCCCGCAGCACCTCCCCAGGCAAATTCACCAAGCGAGGTAAGCGATCCGCCCTTTGCCGGGCTGATAAAGGTGCGAACGCCAAAGCCGTAGCCATAGCCACGGAAAGCATCCCAGTTGAAATCGGGACGCGTGTTATCATCCAGGCAGTCCGAACGCATCAGATCCACCGCACGTCCGGAGAGAATACGGTTGCCATTGGGAGCAACGCCCTTGTGCGTCAACGTCTCAGCAAACAGAATATAGTCGTCCACGCAAGAAATGCACCCTGCCCCACCGCTTTCAAACTTGGGGCCAAAGATATGATCGTTTTTAAAGCCAAACTCAATCGGCTTTCCCTGTGCAGCGTCGAACTTATATTGCATGGCCATTCGTGGGATCAGATCATCGGTCAGGTGATAATAAGAATTCTTCATCCCGATCGGATCAAAAATATTTTTTTGCACATAATTGCCAAAGGATTCTCCGGTCACCACCTCGATAATGCGTGCCAACACATCGTGTGAAAAACCGTACATCCAATGCTCGCCCGGATGGAAATTCAAGGGACGAGTGGCAAAGGCCTTGATGATATCAGCAGTGCTGGGGGCGCCGTTGTGCTCCTCCATACAAGCCATAATTTCAGGGGCCTTTGTGTTGTAAGCGATACCGGAGGTCATGGTCATTAAATGCCAAATGCGCAAGGTGTGACGGGCGGGAACGGTGGAGCTTGCACCTCTTGCATCCATCACCTTTACTTTGGGGTTAACATATTCGGGTAGATACTTACTAACCGGCTCCTGCAAAAGGATTTTTCCTCGCTCCAGCTGCTGCAGGGCCGCCACCATTGTCAAGAGCTTAGAGGCGGAATACATATAATAAAGATCGTCACGGCGAATCGGTTCTGCGGTGGCCAGATTACGATATCCGGCGCTGTGCCGATAGATTTCTTTTCCCTTTTGATAGATTACAATATCTCTGGAAGGAACGCCCTCCAAATCATACAAATTGTCAATGTATTCAGTCAAATATTTGAAATTCATAGCCATCCTCCCCCTTATTTTGCTTGGTACATTGTGCTTTCGTTTTCCGGCGTTGCGTTCAATTCTTTGCCAAAGATCGTATCAAACAGCATATCCGCAAACAAATGGTGCATTTCTCTCGTAGGGTGATTGATGCGATTGCACAGCATCATAGTGGTATCCTCGGTCTTGCTTTTTTTCTTCCAGACCGAATAGCAATCACACACCGTAACGCCCATTTCCCTGGCCAAATCGCAAGCTTTTCCAATAAACAGATCCATTTTGCCGCTGTTTTGCATATCGGCGGTTTTGTGGGCGTAATCCCACCAGCGTTTTTCGGTATCCTCGGCCACGTAGGTATTCAGCATATTGGGAGACAGATAAATAACATCCGCCCCCGAGGCAAGACATTTTGCAAAAATTTCGCGCATAGCCTCAAGAAAGCTTTCCAGTTCCTTGTTCACATCATTAAGGCCAAAACAAACAATTACAAGGTCGGGCTCGTGCTTCAGCACCTGCTTTTCCAAACGCGCCACCGAGGCCTTGGCGGTGGTACCGCCGATAGCGGCATTGATCACGTTAACCGGCACGTAATTCCGCACCTTATTCAGCTTTTGCCGCAACAGATTCCAGTAAACAGTATCATAATCGATTTCGCCCTGTAGGGCACCGTGTGTGACACTGTCGCCAAAAGCAACAATTGTAATCGGACCGTACTTTTCCAGATCGGCGCGCTCCATATACAATTTATCTTTAATATGCATCGGACATCCCTCCCATCGGTTTCTTTTATTATACTCTTTTAAGCAACCACCCGTCAACCCTTTTTCACAAAAAGCAAGATATTGAAAGAAAACTTGACCAAAAACTTTGATTTTGAGAGTTTAGGGCGGTTTTTTTATCGATTTTAAAGGAAAACAGCGATTTTTCCCCTTTTTGACCCATTGACGAGTACCCTAAATTGTGATATAATTAGGCTATCCTAATAATATTGAGGAAAGGAGAACCCACACCGAACATGGACGCGGACAGTTGTACCCCCAAGCACGACGAACCCCCTTTACAATCTTGGCTGTTTTGTGATGGACATAACCCGATGCTTATGTAAATAAGCGTTTTTGGTTATGCCTTTTTTTGCGCCTATTTTTAAATTGTAAAGGAGTTTTTTAACATGAATATTGCTTTGATGCTATTGCTTCAGGTCGTTCTGATCGCCCTGAATGCCATTTTTGCCTGTGCCGAAATTGCGGTGATCAGCACCAATCCTGCCAAGCTGGAGCAGCTGGCCGAAAAAGGTGATAAGCGCGCCAAGCGGCTGCTGAAATTAACCGCCCAACCCGCCCGTTTTTTGGCCACGATTCAGGTCGCCATTACCCTTTCCGGCTTTTTGGGCTCTGCGTTTGCAGCAGATAACTTTGCCGAGCCCCTCGTTCATTGGCTAGAGAGTATAGGCTTACATATCCCCGAGGCGGTTATCGTGATTTTGATCACATTGATCCTGTCCTTTTTCACGCTTGTTTTTGGTGAGCTTGTTCCCAAGCGTCTTGCCCAGCGAAAGGCCGAATCGCTCTCCCTTGGCATTTCCGGCTTGGTTTACGGTATTTCCAAGATTTTTGCCCCTTTGGTAGCCCTTCTGACGGTTTCCACCAACGGCATTTTGCGATTGTTTCACATCGATCCCAATGCCACTGAGGAGGATGTCAGCGAGGAGGATATCAAGTTGACGATTGATACTGCCTCCAAGCAGGGATCCATTGAAGAAGAAGAAAAAGAACTGATCCAAAATATTTTTGAATTTGACGATCTGACGGCCGGTGAGATCGTAACTCACCGCACCGAGCTGGCTTTGCTTTGGACCGAGGAAAGCGACGAGGAGTGGGAAAACACCATCAAGACCAACCGCTTTACCCTTTACCCTGTTTGTGAAGAAAGCGTTGACAAGGTGGTGGGTATTCTCAGCACCAAGGATTATTTCCGTTTGGAGAGCACCGATCGCGAAACCGTTATGAAAGAGGCTGTCCGTCCCGCTTATTTCGTCCCCGATGGCGTGAAGGCTGACGTATTGTTCCGCAATATGAAGCAAGAGCGCGTTTCTTTAGCCGTGGTCATCGACGAGCACGGTGGCGTACTGGGCATCGTTACCATGAACGACCTGATCGAATGTCTGTTGGGCGACCTGACCGACGAGGAGACCCCCATTGCTCCCGAGCCTGAAATCCAGGCCTTGGAGGACGGTAGCTGGCATGTACTTGGTTGTGTCACCTTAGATGCCCTTAGTAAGGAGCTTGGCATCGAGATTGAAAACGAGGATTGTGACACCATTGGCGGCCTTGCCCTGGCAAAGCTTGGCTCTATCCCCGCCGACGGAACCGGATTTACCGTGGAGACCGAGCAGCTTTCTATCGAGGTAGATAACGTACAAGATCTCCAGGTTGTCAGCGCCCTTGTGCGCATTCTCCCCCCCGTCCTCACTGAAGAAGACGAGAAAAACACCGATGATGAAGAAAATGAATAACAACAAGCGCCGTGGAGCTTCCACGGCGCTTGTTGTTATAATTTTCTTTTTTTGATCGCGTGAATGAAAATATACACTCCTATTAAAATTGCAACGCTGATACCTAAAATGAGGTACATAACAGAAGTGCTGACCAAATGATCGAAAAAATAGAGGTTACAATCCAACGCATCTCGCAATCCAACCATCGTCTGTTCGGGAACGCCTTCCTTTTCCAATTGCTCCAGTGCCCCTCGCATGGCGTGATTGCGGATCAGCGAGGTTCCATAAGTGCCGGGCAAAAAAGAGATCACCGTGCGCAGGCCTTCTCCAAAGGTGGAGATTGGCATATATGCACCGCAAATAAAACCATATCCCGCGCTGACCAATGTTCCAACAGCAGAGATCTGCCCCTGTGTCGACAAAAAGACGTTAATAATGGAAGAAAGTGCCGTGCCAAACAACACCAGCAGGAAAACATCCAAAAGAAGTAAGAATACATCTGCAACAGAAAAATACCAACCCACAAACCCGATATAAATCAGGCACACAGCAGCCGCCACAAGGCAAACCAATAATGTGGAAAGCAGCGTCGCGGTATAATAACTGATCGACAATGCCGCAGGACGGAGCGGTGAGATGCAAAAATCCTTATTTGCTCCGGTCACCTTGTCCTGTACCATTAAAAAATTAGAGCAAAAGGCAACGGTTACGCAAGACACCGCTAAAATGGAGGAGATCAGCTGACCGCCAACAAGGCCGTTGATCAGCTTTTCTGACAGCTGTAGTTGTGGCGGCAGGTTGGAAAGAAAGCTGTCTCGATATACATTTCCTAAAAAGGTAACATACAGAACCAGCAAAATGGCGGGTGTGATCAGCGCGGTAAAAAACATCCCCTTATCTTTAAAAAACAGCTTGACATGGCGTTTTATCAAGATGATTGTTGTGTTCATTTCCCTTCACCTCCATTCAATTTCTTGCCGGTAACTGCAAGAAACACATCATCCATTTTCCCCTTTGTGACCTCGAAATCACGGAATGCTGCAGGATGATTTGCGATCAACTCAGCAGCAGCGCGTGTATTGGGAACAGACAAACGGAATGCATCCCGGATCGGCTCGTACGGAAGACCAAATGCACGAATTGTCTCCTCGCTCTCTCCGTAAACGGTGATAAAATCCCCGGTGTAGGCGTTTTTCAATTCCAGCGGTGTTCCCTTTGCGGCAATGCTTCCCTCGTCAATGATCACCACGTAATCGGCCTCTGCTGCCTCTTCCATATAATGCGTCGTTAAAAACACCGTCAGCTGCTCGTCCCTTCTCAAAACCGATAGAACATCCCACAGCATTTTTCGGGTCTGAGGATCCAATCCTGTGGTGGGCTCGTCCAATATCAGAATCTCGGGCTGATGCAATAAAGCTCTTGCAATATCGATTCTGCGCCGTTGTCCCCCTGAAAGCTTGGCAACAGGGCGCTTTAAAAGCGGCTCCAGCTCCAATAGCGCAGCAAGAACATTTAACCGCTGACGAAAACGCTCGCCGGTCAAGCCGTAAAGTGCGCCGCGACACTCTAAATTGTCATACACACACAATGCGCCGTCCAGCACAGAATTCTGAAAGACCACTCCAAGTTTTTGTTTTACCGCATCCGGAGCAATGGCAGGATCATCTCCGCCTATTAAAATTTTACCGTTATCCTTTGAGAGCTGACCGCACATCATATGAATCGTAGTAGACTTGCCGGCGCCGTTGCTGCCAAGAAATGCAAAAAGATCTCCCTTTTTAACGCAAAAGCTGATATCCTTTACCGCCTTTACTTCGCCAAAGCTTTTTTGCAAATGTTCGATTTCAATAATGTTGCTCATAATACCCTCCCTTGCCGTTTCTGCTTTTATTTTACACAATCTCTATGAGTTTTGCAATATTTTTTTACTGTTCGGTCAGTTTAAAAGGGTAAACGGCAAAAAAGGAACAGACACTTGCGTGTCTGTTCCTTTTTTGTTTATTACATCAGGCTTCTGTAAAGCTCGGCGATCTCGGCCTCGCTGGTTTCGCGAGGGTTGCCGGGACGGCAGGCATCGGCAAAGGCATCTCTTGCCAGTGCGGGGATATCCTCCTCCTTGGCAACGCCCTTAAGGGAGCACTGAATACCAACGTCTTCAGCCAACTGGCGAACGGCGTCAACAGCAGCCTTGCGGTATTCTTCCTGGGTCATATTATCTACGCCCTTAACGCCCATAGCACGGGCAATCTCGCGGTATTTTTCGCCGGTGTAATCCGCATTGTAAGCCATAACGGTGGGCAACAGCGTTGCGCAGGCCTTGCCGTGAGGCATGTCGTAATAAGCGGAGAGGGTATGTGCCATGGAGTGGTCAACACCAAGACCTACATTCGAGAAGCCCATGCCGGCCACATATTGGCCAAGCGCCATGCCTTCTCTGCCCTCCTGGGTGTTCTCCACAGCACCGCGCAGACTCTTTGCAATGATTTCAATGGCCTTAATATGGAACATATCAGAAAGCTCCCAAGCGCCCTTGGTGATATATCCCTCGATGGCGTGGGTCAGTGCATCCATGCCGGTTGCGGCAGTCAGGCCCTTGGGCATCGTGGACATCATATCGGGATCGACCACAGCCACAACAGGGATATCATGCACATCAACGCAAACAAACTTACGCTTCTTTTCCACGTCGGTGATTACATAGTTGATGGTAACCTCGGCAGCAGTACCGGCGGTGGTGGGCACAGCAATGATCGGCACGCAGGGGTTCTTGGTGGGAGCTACACCTTCCAAAGAACGAACATCCTCAAATTCGGGGTTGGCAACGATGATGCCAATCGCCTTGGAGGTATCCATAGAAGAACCGCCGCCAATGGCAACGATGCAATCTGCGCCGCAAGCCTTAAAGGCCGCAACGCCGTTCTGCACGTTTTCAATGGTGGGGTTTGCCTTGATGTCGGAATAAACAGCATAAGGAATCTTGGCGGCATCCAGAAGGTCGGTAACCTTGGCAGTTACACCAAACTTGATCAGATCGGGATCGGAGGCAACGAAGGCCTTCTTAAAGCCGCGGTTCTTGATCTCGTCAGGAACAACGGAAATGGCTCCTGCGCCGTGGTAAGAGGTCTCATTCAATACAAAACGATTCATTTGTAGTACCTTCCTTTATTATTTTTGAAGCAATGTTGCTTTACAAACTTATTTGCGCGCGGCAAGTACATTTTTTTCGTACTGCTGCACTTCTGTAAACCAGCGCTCATCTGCAGGAACGCCGCAGCGGTTGCAGAACTCCTCCCAAACGATGCATTCGGGATAGAATTTCAGTTCCTCACTCATCACAAGCAGATCGGTGAATTTGCCCTCATCCTGCAGCTTTTTAAAGGCAGCATGAGGCATCAGCAATGCGCCCAACAAAGCACGCTGCATATTGCGCATGCCAACTACCCAAGCAGCTACGCGATTGATGCTGGCATCGAAGAAATCCAGCGCCAACGCCACATCGCCCATGCGGCCGGAAGCCACCAGCTCCTTGGCGATCTCACGGGTCTCATCATCCAAACGAACAACGTGATCGCTATCCCAGCGAACACCGCGAGTCACGTGCAAAGCAACCTTTTTGTTGAACAAGAACATCGCGGATAGCTTATCGGATACCACCTCGGTGGGATGATAATGGCCGTTGTCCATCAAGGGCACCAAGCCGTTCTTAGCTACATAGCTCATGGTGAATTCGGCAGATCCAACCGTATAAGACTCCACGCCAATGCCAAACACCTTGGATTCCAAGCAAACCAGAACCTTCTCCTTATCGTAAGGAATGGAAAGGATCTCGTCCAACGACTGAGCGAAACGCGCACGGGGGCCCATACGATCTGCGGGGGTATCCTTGTATCCATCGGGAATCCAAATGTTCATTACACAAGGAATGCCGGTCTCATTTGCAAAATATTCAGAAATGCGGATGCAAGCCTTACCGTGCTCTACCCAAAAGCGACGGACCTCATCATCGGGCGAGGAGAGGGTCAAGCCGGAGGCGGCCATGGGGTGGGAGAAAAAGGTAGGATTGAAGTCAATACCCATACCGCGCTCCTTTGCATAGGAAACCCAACGCTTGAAATGCTTAGGCTCCAGCTTGTCGCGATCGGCAAACTCGCCCTTTTCAAAAATGGCATAGCTAGCATGCAAATTGACCTTATGCTTGCCGCCAATCAGCGAAAAAGCTTTATCCATATCGGCCATCAGTTCCTCAGGCGTGGTAGCGCGACCGGGATAGTTACCCGTGGTCTGAATGCCACCGGAAAGTGCCTCTTTGGTGTCAAAGCCGCGGACGTCATCCCCTTGCCAGCAATGCATCGAGATGGCATATTTTTGCAACGCTTTGATGGCGGCCTCGGTATCAACACCCAATGCCGCATATTTAGTTTTAGCCCATTCATAGCAGCTTGCCATGATTTAATCCCCCTTAAAAGGTTTTATTTTCAATTTCATTGTAACACAAATATGAGAAAATAATAAGAACGGCTATTTCACAAAAATAGGGCTATTTTTAATGAAACCTATTGCAGAACAACGCTTTTTGTGATATACTGAATGTATCTTACCAAAGGAGTGGCATCATGAGAGAGGATATTCTGACACGCTTGGCTCAAATCAACGAAGAGGAACGCAAGATCCTGGATGGCGAGCACAAGGTAAACAAGCGCCTTTACACCGCCTTTGCCAAAGAATTTATCGTGAATAGCCACCGCTTGATGCAAGAGGGCGAGCAGATTGCCCTGCGCCGCCACACACGCTTTGCTGACTTTCCCGCTCACGGTCACAACTATGTAGAAATGACCTACGTAGCCAGCGGTCATGTTACCCACGTGATCAAGCACCGCGAGGTTAAAATGCAGGCCGGCGATGTTTTGCTGCTGAACCGCCATACCCAGCACAGCGTACGCAAGACCGGCGAGCACGATCTGGCGGTTAACATCATGTTGGCCACAGAATGCTTCCATTCGCTGGCATCGGTGCTGCCCCCGGCATCTCCCCTTTCCTCCTTTATGGCCGAAAACATCCGCTCCAATGGTGAGCCGGAATATATGCTGTTTTCCACCGAGGGTGTCCCCCCTTTGGAAAACCTGTTTGAAAATCTGACCTATGCCTTGGTAGGCAACGACATCACCGGCGTTGACACACTCAAGGCCACGGTGGCCTTAATCCTTCGTTATTTTGGCGAGCTGCCCGAATGTATGATCTCCGCCGCCCGTCACCGTTCGGATTCCGAGCTGCTGCAGGCACGCATTGAGGACTATCTGCAGACCGATTTCCGCACCGCAACGCTCAGCGAGCTTGCCGAAAAGCTGGGGCTTAGCGTTCCCTATCTTTCCAAACGCGTACGCGAGCTTTGCGGCTTTACCTTCAGCCAGCTTTTGCAGGAGGAGCGCTTCAAAGAAGCTATTCGCCTTTTGGAGGAAACCGATCTTCCCGTTGGCGACATCATTATTGCCGTAGGCTATGAAAATACCAGCTTTTTCCACAATCAATTTAAAGAGCGTTACCATTGCTCCCCTTTCCGATGGCGCCGCAATCAGCGATTGCTGCATGAAAATGAAGAGCTTGGTGTACAATAAGCAAAAAAGCGCCTTTATGCAGGAAACGGAAACGCCCCTTCCCAATAAAATAAAAAACCGGCCGAAATAATCGGCCGGTTTTTTGCAATCAGGAATTTCCGCAGCAACCAGACGAGCGTCCGCCACATCCGCCACTGCCGTTGGCGGTGGTAGCGGGCGAGGTGATCGGGCAAAATGCCGAGGTCGGGAACGGCATCTTGCGGAAGGTGCAGCAAGGATCCTCCTCGTTCGGCTCGCAGCACTCCTTGTCGGGCAAGCAGAACTCGGTAGCCTGCACTAAAAGCTGACCGGGACGAACCAACCGAACAACCGAGAAAATACCAAGAGAAACCGTGAGATAGCGAACCGCACCATCCCCCATATCTACCAGCGTTCCGTTAACGGTATCTGCCACCGAAGCGGGGATATCGCAGCAGCTGCAGCAGCAATGACAGCTGTTACAAGCCTCTTGGATCTGCGCCCCAAGCACCACCGGCTCTACCACCTCAACAACCGCCTCGGGATCCTTTTTGGCGCAGCAAACAGGCTCAGGAATCGAGCAAAATCCGTTGGTATCGCCGCTGCGGAACACGCTGACGCAACTCTCGCCGCCAAACAGCACCACACGCTTTTCCAGCACGGCAACGCCTTCAAATTCCTGGGATTGCCCCATAGGCACACAGACCTCAAAGGTCAAGGTGATATAAAAGCGGATCGAAACCGAGTAAAAACCGCGATTGAACTGAATGGGATCGGTGGTAATGTTGGCGCCGCAGAGCTTGGCGCATTTGACGCGAACGTTGTTGGTGCGAGTGATCAGATCCTCTCCGACGGCGGTCAGAAAAACACGCACGTTCTCAAAGCAATCTCTGTCACGGCAGGCGTCCAGAATACGAGAGGCTTCAATGCCAAAGCTCTCACTCGCCCCCGAAGAATGTCCGAGACAGGAATATCTGTTTTCTCCCATAGGATAAGGGCCCTCCTTATTGGATTTGAGCTACAAAAAGCAGCTCTTCCTTATTATGCTATGCGAGAATACCGAATTTGACAAAAAACTTGGAGTTTTGTCGAAATCACTCCAGACGGTAGATACACTCCCCGGGCAGTAATATGTGCTTTTCTTTATCATACCCGATAAACAGATCCGGATATTCTTTTCTGGCAAGCACCAGCTCGTCAGGGGGCGTGGTATACGACAGTGCAAATATTTCTTTTGGGATGGGACCATGTGAGCCAAGAATCAGAACCTCCGGTGCTTCGCCGCTCCGTACAATATTGGCGTGAGCGGCATATTCCGTATAAGAAGCGCTTTGATAAAGCAGCTCGCTTTCTCCAAAGCGGAAGGACAAGCAATACGCAGGCTCTACCGATCTTTCTTCAAACAACGGCGTTGACAACTGTATGCTCCCCGTCTCAAACACCGTTAAGGGACAGTTTCGTTCATAAACCGTTACGGGAATCTCGGCGCGCATGGCGACCTCTAAAAGCGAAAAATGAACGGCAAGATCCTTCTCGGTGATCGGCGGCGGCAGCCAAAGGGCTCGCACGGGAATATCGCTTGCAAAGCGTGAGAGAGCGGTCACCTGCTTGCTATGATAATGCGTCAGTAGCAGAACATCCACATCGGTGGCGCCCATTTCCTGCGCCAAACGATAGCTCCCTTGCAATTGCGTGCGGCTTCCGTTTGAAAGATCACAAAGCACCGTGTCTCCATTTTGCACCAACACGATCCCCTCGTTACTTCCTTGATATCGATAGATAGCCTCAACATGGTCCTTGCCCGTCTTAGCAACTACGATCGTGCATATCACAAAAGCAAGCAATGCCACAGCCGATGGTACGCAAACAAGCGCGCGCCATTTCTTCAGATCGACCAGTAAGAGCACGGCAGTCATGAAAAAGAGTGGGATAAAAATGTACGGAACAAACTCCTGGCGCAGTGAAATCACACAATCCAGAGATGCCAGTTGTTCTGTTACGATCAGAATGCCTTTTGCCGGCAAAGCGGTTATTGTTGCCACAATAGAAGCAACTGCCGGCAATGGCAGCAGAAGTACCGTGATCACCGACAAGATCAAAAGCGGAGTCAAAGGCAATAGCATTGCCAGATTGGATAGCGGTGCCACAAGAGAAAGCTCACCGAAAACCAGCCATTGCACCGGCAGGACGGCAATCGTTGCAGAAAATGTAATAAAAAGCGAGGCGATCACAGCGCGCAAAGCGCCCACAGCAATTCCCTTGATTCCTTTTTGGGCCGGCAGCCATTGGTGCAGTTGATTCCAAAGCTCTCCAAACGCCAGAATACCAAAGGTAGCCAACATGGTCATTTGAAAAGAAAGATCAAACACCGCACCCGGGGTCGCAAGCACCATCGCAGCGCCCGAGAAACACAAGGAGGTCAAGGGGTCACGGTCTCCCCCTGCAAAGAAGGCACCGCCTGCCATCAGCAGCATCAGCACGGAGCGCAGCATCGAAAATGTACACCCGGTAAAAATCAAATATCCGACACAAAGCACCGCCACACCGAGAATGCGCCAACGCCGTGACACTCGACAAAGATACAAAAAACGATCGGTAGCCCCGGCGAGGATCGACAGATGCAATCCGCTAAGAGCCAGCAAATGCGATAATCCTACGCGGCGAAAATCGCGCGTTACGCGATCCGAAAGTCCATTCTTTGTACCAAGCACCAAGGCAGAAATCAAATCCCCTTCATCACCCGAAACAACGCGCTTTATTCGCAAGCGTAAGCCTTCTCTGAAATCGGCCAGACGCGCACGGAAGGAATGCGTGCCGCTTGCCATCAGTTCTACATCAGCTTGCGCAACCAAAGCGGCATAAGCGCCTTCGGCAACATAGCGGCTGCTCTCCCCCTTATAATATATGTGATCCTCCAGCGGTGTAATCGTAGCGCGCACACGAATTTGGTCGCCATAGTAAAGCGGAGTCATGCCGTCAAAAACCATCAAAGCATTGCCCTGCACGCGCTCCCCTGCCAGTTCTTCTACTTTCACCAAAAGGCGCGAGCCATAGGCGGTACGATCATAGATCTCCCGAACACGCACCACGCAGGTAACGGTATTGCTCATATAAGAATCAAAATCTTCCTTTGCCTGTGTCCGATCCCATAACACGCGGCCGCCACCAAGCAACATGCACAGCAAAATTAAAAATACAGTCAAGGCGTGGTGGTCAAAGCCGCGGCATTTTGCACATATAAAAAACAATAACAGCAGCGCGGCCAAGACAACGATTGCGATTTGAAGAACGATATGCGAAACAAAGAAAGAAGCAGCAACGACCACGATCAAGCAAATGGTTGCAAACGCAAGAGGACGAAACCGCAAAAGTGCCATGAATACCACACTCCTTTCTTGTTTTTTCAACAAATTCCTTTTCATTATAGACAAAAATCGGCAAAGTGTCAACTTTTCCTATAGTCCCCCACAAAAATAGCATCAAACGCCCTTGACAAATACGTTTTTTTTCGCTATAATGATAAAAAAATATGCGACAACAGTTTGAATTTATTGGAGGAAGATTTCTATGTTTGAAAAAGTAAAAGACTTGTTGGTTGAAGAACTGCAGCTCAACCCCAACGACATCACGCTGGACGCTGAGCTCTCCAAGGATCTGGGTATCAACTCCATCGAGTTGGCCGATCTCATCATGCTGTGCGAAGAAAAGTTCGGCATTGAGATCTCCGAGGATGATTCCAACACCTTTAACACCGTTGGAGACGTTGTTAACTATCTCGAAACCCTCTGATCAAACTTAAAAGCAGAGCGCCTTGGCGCTCTGCTTTTTACTTGTCATAAAAGCCGTGAACTGCCCTTATATTGTAACGAGGTGATTACAATGAAGCAAAACAGGGCTTTTTTCTTTTTTGGAGCTGTATTTCTTTCCTGCACGTTGCTGTTCTCTGCCGTTTTTCGCGTATGTCTACAACAATTAGAGACCGAAATCCCCACCAACGGTTCATCCATTCGCGATTCGCCCGTGATCATTTTGGATGCCGGCCACGGTGGTGAAGACGGCGGCGCCACCGGCACCAACGGCGTTCTGGAAAAGGATCTGAATTTAACAGTTACCAACACGCTGGCCGCCTTACTGCGCCTATCGGGCTACACCGTAGTGGAAACCCGCACAGAAGATAAGCTTTTATACACCGAAGGCACCAAAAAGGGGCACAAAAAGCAATCCGATCTGGAAAACCGTTTGTTTTTTACCACCCAATATGAGCAATGCCTGCTGATCAGCATTCATATGAACACCTTTCCTGATACCTTTTGTCAAGGGGCGCAGGTATGGTTTTCTCCAAATCACCCAACTTCACGTGAGCTTGGCGAGCGTATACAAAACCGAATCACCAACCTTGTGCAGCAAGACAATCATCGCCGCATAAAAGAGGCAACCAGCGGCATTTACATTCTGCGACACGCGCAGGTACCTGCAGTGTTGATCGAATGTGGATTTCTTTCCACTCCATCGGATTGCGAAAGGCTTTGCACCCCTGAATATCAAAAAAAGCTGGTGCTGGCCATTTTTGATGCCATTGTGAAAAAAACAGAGTTATAATCTTGAAAGCCTGCCATCAATATGTTATAATAACGGTAAAGTAAGACTTGATGCGAGGTCCATATGAAGCTAAAAACCGTTTATGTTTGCTCCGAATGCACCTACCGCTCCCCGAAATGGATGGGTAAATGCCCTTCTTGCGGTGCTTGGAACAGCTTTGTGGAGGATGTGATCGGTGAGGAAAGCAAGCCCGACACCGCCCGTTCTCCCCGTCGTGCGCTGACAGCACGCACCGGTGATCATAAAGCAACCCCTTATAAGGAAATGGAAATGCCCTCCTATATCCGTACCGCAACCGGCCTTGGCGAGTTGGATCGCGTACTGGGCGGTGGTCTGGTGCTTGGCTCCGTGGTTTTACTTGCCGGTGAGCCCGGCATTGGTAAATCCACATTGCTGATGCAAATATCGGATATTTTAGGCAGCCACCGCAAGGTGCTCTACGTTTCGGGCGAGGAATCTGACGGTCAGCTTAAGCTTCGTGCCGAGCGGCTGGGCGTGGAGGGAGCCAATCTTTCGATTCTGACCGAAACCAACATTGAGCGGATTCTGGGAGAGATCGACCGCGTGTCCCCGGATGTCATCATTGTGGATTCTATTCAGACCATTTACAGCGATAATATCGCCTCTACTCCCGGCGCCGTAACGCAGGTCAAGGAAACCGCACTTGCCTTTATCAACAAAGCCAAAACCGATAATATTTCGGTAATTCTTGTAGGCCACGTTAACAAAGAAGGCACCATTGCAGGCCCCAAGGTATTGGAGCATATGGTCGATGCCGTGCTTTATTTTGAGGGCGAACGTCAGCAGACCTATCGCATCATTCGCGCCATTAAAAATCGCTATGGCTCCACCAATGAGATCGGTGTCTTTGAAATGACCGACGAAGGGCTTGCAGAAGTAGTCAATCCCTCGGAAATGCTGCTGGCAGGCCGCCCCCAAAACACCCCCGGCAACTGCGCCGTTTGCACCATGGAGGGTACTCGCCCTTTAATTGCAGAGATCCAGGCTTTGGTCAGCCCCACCGCCTTCCCTGCCCCCAGACGCACCTCCAACGGCATTGATTATAACCGTCTTTGTTTAATTTTGGCCGTTTTGGAAAAAAGACTTGGCCTTCGTTTTTCTGTCAACGATGTGTATCTGAATGTCATTGGCGGCATGCGCTTAGACGAGCCTGCCTCGGATGTGGCCGTGGCTATGGCTTTGATTTCGTCGCTGACCGATCGCGCCGTGCCCGACGATCTGATTGCCATTGGCGAGCTGGGGCTGTCGGGCGAATGCCGCTCGGTTTCCGGGTTGGAATACCGCGTCAAGGAGGCCGCCCGGCTGGGCTTTAAAAAGGCTGTGATCCCCTACCGCAATCTGGAAAAGCGCGCCATCAAGGCCGACATTGAGCTGATTCCCATCAAAAGCATTTTTGAGGTGCTGAAATATCTCTCTGCTCCTGAAAAATAAATGCAAAAGAAGCGCTTGGTTTTCCAAGCGCTTCTTTTGTTATTAAGCGGTTTTATCCTCTGCATCCTTTTTCCGAAAAAGCGGCATCAGCAGCGAAACCAACGCCGAGGTGATTGTAAAGGTCACCCCAATGTATACCGTAATGGAATGTGCCTGCATAATGTTATAGATCAAGGTGCAAAGCGATGCCAGAATTGCCAGCATTTTGGTGTGCCTCGGCTCCTTCATCCAGAACGCAACGGTAGATAGCGAGGAACTGATGGCCGGAAAAATGCTGAAAATGTTGCTCCACGTCAGCACGGCAGACACCGCATACAGAATGATAAAAAACGGAAGCCACAGAATGCTTTTGCCAAATTTTTTATCTTGATTGTAAAATACAAAGGCACGGCAAAGGCAAAGGGCGCTGGTGGCGGCCGCCGGAAAGGCCGCAATCAGTAAATAGTGCGTCAGCCAGGATAGATCCTGCACCGTTTTAAAGGTCAAAATTCCCTTTCGCGTTTTGCGCTGATAAATGATCAGCGACATCGTCACGGCGACAACGCCAAAGCCTTGTGCGATCCAGTATAACGGCGAATTCAAAGCTCCACCCATCCTTCTTTGCCCTTGGCGCTCTCATACAGCTTATCCAGGACATAGCGAGAACGAATACCGTTTTCTGCAGTCACGATAAGGGGTGTGCCGGTGCGCAGCGCATAAGCGAAATTATCGGCTGCCTGGTTCCATTCCTTTTTCACGGGATAGGGGCTTTCCTCGGTCCAGCTGCCGTCCTTCCACCAATAGATGTGATCGCCCTCCGGACCGCCTGCGGTCAGCAGATAGGCACCCTTGTCACCATAAACCTCCAGCCTGGTATACCAGGACGAGGCGGGATAGGAGGTGGTGGAGGAAAAGCGTGCGATCATACCGTTTTCGTAAAGAAGCTCACCGATGCCGTAATCCTCTGCCTCGATCTGATGGGTTTGCGTGGTCATGGTACATCTGACCTTTTGAGGCATGCCAAACACGCTTAAAAAGCGGTCTATCTCGTGGATGCCCTGATTGCTCATCGCACCGCCACCATCCATAGCCCACGTGCCGCGCCAAGCGCCGTTTTCATCAAAATAGGCCTTGTTGCGGCGGATATTCAAAATGATGTTGGCAGATTTCAGCTTGCCGAAATATCCGTCCTTCACTGCCAACTGCAGCTCCTTCAGTGGGCCGCGAAAATGCAGATCAAAATCCGGGGCAAACAGCAGACCCTTCTCCTTTGCCAGCTCCGCCACGTGGGCACATTTTTCATAAGTGACGTCCATGGGCTTGGTGGTCAGCACGTGCTTGCCGGCGCGCAGGCATTTCTCTGCAATATCGCAATGGGTGCCGGTGGGTGTTACAACATACATCACCTCTACGGCCGGATCCTTTAAAAAGGTGTCGATCTCCGTGCTATGGGGCACCTTGAACTGCTCGCCAATGGTCTTTGCCTTTTCGGCATTGATGTCACAAACACCCATCAGCTTGATGCCGCAGGTATCGCTGATCTGTGCGCAACGGTTTTTGCCCATACCAAGACCCACCACCACCATACGAACGGGATCATCCTTGTAGGGGCGATCAAAATAATGCTTCACCGACAGTGCCGTCTTCATATCCGCAGGCGCACTTTCGGGCCATACCTTTTTGATGTGCTGATAGCAGCGCTTAGTAGCTTCCTCGGCGGTCATGGAGGTCACGACGGAGGGTAAATGTGTTTCAATGGAAATGGGCAGCTGCTTTCCCGTCACGGCGGCGCCGCGCAAAACGCGATCCCAAGGCACCTTTTTGCCCTCGACCTCTGACAGCACGCCACGGCATTTCACGTGTAGCATATTGGCATATTTCAAAGCCTTGGTGAAATAAGCAATGCAGTCTCCTTGCGCCTCGGGCAACAGTTCAAACATATTGGAAACATCCCACGCCATACCCCATTCGGGCACGTTCAATGCCTCAAGAAGCGTGATGACCTCATCAGGGGTTTGACCGCAATTTTCAAAACCGAGGATCAAGCCCGCCTCCCTGGCGCGCTTGGCAAAGGGATCAAACATCTCCAGCACGCGAGAGAGCTCGTCGGGGCGCATAGCAAGATCGCCGCAATGGGGATCATTTTGATCGTGCTGCCAGAAGTTAAAGGCGCGCACCATACGGCAATCCAGAATGTCGGCCGCACGGATGATTCCCTCCAGCTTTTCTCTTTCGGCCTGGATGCGTTCTGCATCGGGTAAATGTGTTTTACAAAGCGAGGATTGGATCACACCGGTTTTGAGTCCAAGGGCATCCAGCTGAGCCTTTAAGGCCTTTAACTGCTCGGTGCTTTGCTTTTCAATGGGTGCACCGTTGATCCGACCGCGGAAATCAACGTACTCCAACCCCCACTCGGCAAATTTGGGTAATACCTCGGTAACCTCTTTTTTTAGTTCATCGGTAAAAACAGAAATATACATAACAATGCTCCTTTTTCTTGACTTTTTGTGTCTTCTCTTTTATAATAATCTTAAAATCATTTTATTTATAGCACAAAATTTCTCAAAAATAGGATATTTTTAATATGAGCGTTTATTTTAACAGACAAATCGAACTGAAGCTGATGCAAAAAAGCGCACCTGTCCTCTTTGTACACAAACGCAGCTTTGACACGCCAGAGGGCTTTTCGCTACATCTGAACGACTGTGTTGAAGTCTATGTTTACGTTTCAGGCGAAACCGATTATATTATTGAAGAAAATTATCACACCCTGCGCCCCGGCGATATTATGGTGATATCTCCCCACGAGGTACACGTCCCCGTATTGAAATCTCCCTGTGAATATGAGCGCTTTTATTTGCTGTTTCCCCTTGACACCTTTGCGGATTATCGGTTTGACCCCCTGCTCCCTTTTGTGACAAGGCAGAAGGGCGCGTCGGCCAGGCTGGCACTCTCTGCACAGGAAAAAGACAAGGCGTTAGATATTCTGCATCAGATCAGCGCCCTGTGTAAGGCTGATCCATCTCCCGGTGATCAGCTGACCGCGTGGGGGCTGACAACGCAATTTTTGGGGCTGCTATCTCCGATTTCGCAGACCTGCGGTGATGAGGAGCCCTCCGGTGTTCCCGTTTTGCTGCGGCAGATCCTGCAATTCATCAGCATTTCTCCCCAGGAGCTGAAATCTGTTGGCGACATTGCCAAACATTTTCATATATCACCCCCTTATCTTTCCGCCTTGTTCAAAAAGCACGTAGGGGTGACAGCCAGCAGTTATCTGCGTATTAAAAAAATAGCACTTGCCAAAAAGCTGCTGGAAGCGGGAAACTCTGTGGCCTACACCTGCTATGAATGCGGCTTTTCGGATAGCTCTCACTTTATCAAAAACTTTAAGAATTTCACCGGGATCACGCCCTATCAATACAAGGAAATACACACAAAAAAGAGATGATAAAAGGGAGAGATGCTCCGTTTGGAGTATCTCTCCCTTTTATAGCTTTATGCTTTTTCAAACATTTCGATCAATAGTCGACCGGTTTTGCCTGCCGTGGCCAAGAAATCTGCCACCATACAATCGGGCAGCTTACCATAAACAAATTCAAAAGTCAGATTCCCTTGATAACCAATCTCCTTAAGGGATGCCATTTGCTCTCTCCAGTCAATATCCCCTTGAAACGGCATAACGTGCAGATCTTTGTTGTAGTAATTGTCATGAATGTGGGTGCAGGTTATGCGGGAGCCAAGCTCACGCATAGCAGCCGGCATCCCCTCACGGGTAAAAGCAAGACGTGCGTGACCGCTATCCCAACAACATACGACATGAGGATTATCAAAGCGATCGATCAGACCCTTTAATTCCTCCAAGCGCGAGGTGAAACGGTTGGGGGGTGCATCCTTGGCCCGGTTATCTTCAAAAACCGTTTCAAAAGCCACGCAAAGCCCCTTGGCTGAAGCCCGATCTACATACGGTGCCCACAGCTCATACATTTCCTTCATAGCAGCATCAGCATCGTAAACGCCATCCTTTTGGACACGATAATCATCACCGTGCACGACAATTTGCTTGTTTCCCATGCGAATGGCGGCCTCAAAGGCGATATCCAGCAAAACCTTGTACTCCTCCATAGAGCGTTTTTTATAACGGTTAAAGGGAGCGTGGCTCTGCTCGATGGGCAGTTCCAGGGACTCGGAGGCATTTAAAAGCGAGGCCACCTGCTTTTCCCAGTTTTCGCTGCTGGGACTGTAATCAACAACAGTAAAACCAGCCTCTTTGCAAAGGCGGAACATATTCATTGCACTTTTATCGGTCAGCTCGGTTCTTTGCAAATAGTTGGCACAAATCGAAAGCTCCATATCTTTTTCCTTTCCGAACGTTTTTACTTTCTTCCGTATAGTTGATTCATATGGCAAAATTTAGAGCGATCCAGGCTTTGCAGTTGCTCCTTGGTAATGCGGTAACCCCAGTTACCGTCGGCCTTGCCGGGGGTGTTCATACGGGTATCTGCCCCAAAGCGCAGGAGATCCTGCACGGGAAAAATGGTCAACCCTGCGTGAGAGCCCAGCATGGTGCGGAAGATAGCATCATACCCCCGATCCCAATCGGAATCGGTATAACCGCAATATTCCAGCATCTGCCGCCGGGTGTTGGCATCCTGCTCCCAGACATAACCAAGCAGAGTGTTGTTATCGTGAGTACCGGTGTAGGCAATGCAGTTTGCCGGATAATTATGAGGCAAATGCGGCGTTTGGGGATCTCCAAGAAATGCGAATTGGAATACGCGCATCCCCGGGAAACCACTCTTTTCCAACAGCTTTTGCACAGCGGGCGGAATATCGCCCAGGTCCTCGGCAATGATCATCCGCCCCCCTGCGACCTCTTTCATAGCTTTTACAAAAGCCATCCCTGGGCCCTTCTTCCACTGACCTTCTCTGGCGGTTTCGGCCGTTGCGGGAATGCGCCAATAGGATTCGATACCGCGAAAATGATCGATACGAACGCCATCAAACAGTGACAAGGTATGCGCCATACGCGCGCGCCACCAAGTGAAATCATCCTGCTTCATCACATTCCAGCGATAAAGCGGATTGCCCCACATCTGGCCATCCTTGGAAAAATAATCAGGCGGACAACCGGCAATGCTTGTGGAATATCCATCGGCATCCAGTTCAAACTGATCGGGATGACAGTAGACATCTGCACTATGCAAGCCCACATAAATCGGCAGGTCACCGATGATGAAGATCCCCTTTTTGTTGGCATATTCCTTGACGCGTTTCCATTGCTTTAAAAAGTGGAACTGCACAAAAGCGTGATAGAAATAATCCTGCTCATCATATTGCGTGCTTTTCCAATCCTGCCAAGGCAAGAAATGATTGGCTTTATCCAAAGCCAAAAAGCGACAGGCTTCATCCAAATAGGGTTGCCCTTGGATGAAATCAAGGATTTCCTGCTTATGGATAGTGCGAGATGCGGCACGGCGCAACAACAGCTCGCGCTCGATCGAAAGGCGCTTGGCTTCTACCTGATAAGGGTCCTTTTGCTGCGCCAGGGCAAGCTCGGCAGTGGTGATCAGCCCCTCTTCATAGAGCGTAGGCAGATCAATAAAGTAAGGATTGCCCGCAAAAGCAGATACTGATTTATAGGGTGAGTTGCATTCATCGGGAATGGTAAAAGGCAGGACCTGCCAATAACGAAAACCACAATCCGACAAAAAATCTATAAACTCCAAGGCTTCCTTGCCAAAGGAGCCAACCGAAAACTCACCATGAAGTGAGGAAACATGCATCAATACGCCCGAGGCACGGGATTCAGTGACTGTCATACCAATTCTCTCCTTCTGCAACACCAACCTTCAGGGCTACCTTTAATGAAACGGCATTTTCCATTTCGCTAACCAACAGCTCTCGTGCGGCGGCGACATCCTGCTTGGAGGCTTCTACGATCAGCTCGTCATGCACCTGCAGGATCAAACGCGCGTCCAAGCCGGAGGCCTTCAGCTTTTGATCCACACGCACCATAGCGATCTTGATGATGTCAGCAGCAGTACCCTGAATGGGGCTGTTCATGGCCACGCGCTCGCCAAAGTGTTGCATATTTTTGTTTTGCATTTTCAGCTCCGGAATGTACCGGCGGCGGCCCAAAAGCGTGGTAACATATCCGTTATCATATCCACTTTGAATCACCGATTTCAAGTAACCGTCAATCTGGGGATAGGCGGCGAAATAGCCCGCAATATACTCCTTGGCCTTGGCCTGCGAGATGTGCAGATCCTCGGAAAGGCTATAGGCCCCCATACCGTAAAGAATGCCAAAATTCACCGCTTTGGCACGTTTTCGTAACTCAGGAGTCACCTGTTCTATCGGCACGCCAAAGACGTTGGCGGCGGTTGCTGTGTGGATATCCTCGCCGCTTTCAAAAGAGGCCAGCATTGCCTCGTCCTCGGCCAAAGCAGCTAACAAGCGAAGCTCAATTTGCGAGTAGTCTGCATCAATTAGCAAATAATTGTCGTTCTCGGAGATAAAATAACGCCTTAATTCCTTTCCCAGATCAGTACGAATCGGAATGTTTTGCAGGTTCGGCTCCGCCGAAGAAAGTCGGCCCGTGGCCGTTCCGGTCTGCTTGAACACCGTGTGAATGCGACCGTCGTCGGCAATTTGCTTCAGCAATCCGTCGGCATACGTGCTGTTCAGCTTGGTAACCTGCCGATAATCCAAGATCTCCTCAATAATAGGATGATACGGCCGTAATTTTTCCAAAACCTCCGCATTGGTAGAATATCCCGTTTTCGTCTTTTTTCCATGGGGCAAGCCCAGCTTTTCGAACAGCACCTCGCCCAACTGCTTGGGAGAATGAATGTTGAATTCTCCCCCTGCCAGATAGTAGATGCGTTCTGCCAATGCCTCGCTGACACTGGTCAGCTCTGCGCCATAAGCCGCAAGGCCATCCTTGTTCACACGAAAGCCGATCCGCTCCATATCGGCCAGTACGGCCGCCAAGGGCATTTCGATCTCATACAACAGCTTTTCCATGGCAAGCTCGGTAATGCGCTTTTCCAGCTCTGCAGCAAGAGACAGAACGGCGGTCAGATGAGAAGGGGCAGCGGCAGGCTGTTTGCCGCAGTATTGCAATGAAAGACGAGATAGATCAAACCCACCCTCTGCAGCATTGAGTACATACGCAGCCAGCATCGTATCCATTGCACAACCGCGCCAATGGATCCCCTGCTCCTCCAGCTCCTTATAAATTCGCTTGCAATCGTGGCAAACCACTTTCAGATCTTTCGAAAGCAACGTTTGAATCGCCTCGGTATCCGCCAATTTCCATATGCGGCCCTCTGCGGCCATATAGCCCGCACCTTCGTAAAGATCAAATGCCACCGTACCGTTCCACGCAGCAAGGGCAGCAGCATCCATCGTGCCGATTTCGGTAACTGTCTCGATTGTTACTTGTTGTGGCTCAGCCAATCCAAAGCGCTTGATAAAGGCATTGAATTCAAATCTGGTGAAAAGCGCCAGTGCGGCGGTTTTGTCAATGCCGTTGTATGTCAATTGCGATAGGGATTTTTCAATGGGCGCTTGGCGAAAAATGGTAGCCAGCTTTTGCGATAAATAGGCACTATCCTTGCCGCCCTCCAGCTTGGCGCGCACCGAAGGAGTGTGCTTGGCGGTGGGCAACTCACGATAGATACCATCTAGGTTGCCGTATTCGGCAATCAGCTTTAGAGCAGTCTTTTCACCGATGCCCGGCACGCCCGGAATATTATCAGAGCTATCTCCCATCAGCGCCTTGACATCCACAAATTGCGTGGATTCTACACCGTATTTCTCGCGGAATTTCTCGCGGTTCATATCAATTGTCTCGGTATTAGTAGCCAACAACACGTGTACCCGATCCGAAATCAGCTGCAAAGCATCGCGGTCCCCCGTCAAGATATAGGCTTCGCAGTCTTCAGCCTCTGCCATAGCAGCCAGCGTGCCAAGTATATCGTCTGCCTCATATCCCTCCAGCTCCAAAGGCGTAAACCCAAGAGCGGCGGCAAGCTCCTTTGCAAGGGGCAATTGCGTAAGCAGCTCCTCCGGCGTGGGGCGGCGACCGGCCTTATAAGCATCGTACATCTTGTGGCGGAAGGTCGGCGCCTTAAGATCAAAGGCGATGGCGGCAAAATCGGGCTTGACCAGCTCCAGATTTTTCTCCAGGATACTGACCATGCCAAACAGCGCATTTGTAGGCAATCCCTCTTTATTGGAAAGGGGGCGAATGCCGTAAAAAGCGCGATTAACAATGCTATTGCCGTCTACAGCCAGAATTTTTTTCATATCTTCCTCCGCGAATGGGATTTTATGATCACATTATACTACTTTTTTATGCTTTCGTCAATCTTTCACTTGCCTTTTGAAGCAAGATATGCTACAATAAAAATAGATATTTTCAAAGGAGACCCCTTATGATCGCAAAAGATTTCTTTAAAAAGATCTGCATACATACCTGCTTCTATTTTACAGCTGCTACGCTGCTGCTGATCTTATTCGGACTTGCCGTAAATCAAGATTTGAGTCGCGGCATTCACCCAGGGGCACAAGCACTTTTGCTCCCCTTCTCATTTTTGCTTGCCACTGCCAACATCCAATTTAAATATGCGGACTTTCACATTGCCGGCCGAACCGCAATACATTATGCTTTGACAATGTTTGGAACGATGTGCTGTTTGTATCTCCCCAATAAAAATGCAGGGGCTGGCGGCTCGCAGGGCCTGATCCTTTTCGTGGCACTATCGGCAATTTATGCCATCATTATGGGTATTGTGCTGGGCATCCGCGCCAGAATCAAGCGCGTGACTCGTGATGAATCGCGTTACAAAAGCGTATATAAGCAAGACCGAGATGAGCCAGAACCGGTAAAAAGAGACCATAAGAAAAAAGACGATTATCAAAGCGTATTTAAAAAGAAATAAGGGTTACAATACGGTTGGAGGTATTTGATATGCCATTCAACCGTATTTTTCTTTTTATTTTTATAGCATCCTTAACCGTAATTCTAACGGCAAGCTGCCAAAAGACCGCTACCGATCTGCCGACAGATATTGCGCCTTCTGATCGCAATTTTACAGAAAAACTGACCTTTCTCGGTGACTCTACCACCGCCCATATGCAACAGCGTTCCTCATTAAAGCCACAGCAGATCTGGGCCACAAAAAACCGCTATCTGAATTTGGATAGCCGCATCACCTATGCCAAGATCATTGCCCCCGACACCGGCAAAGAGGAGCCGATCGCCGATGTGGCGGCTCGCCTTCATCCTTCCTATTTAGTAATCACCTTGGGCGTGGATTACGGCGTTTATTATTATCGCGACCGCCCCGAGGAATTCACGCACTATTATGAAAAACTACTTTCTGCCATTCAGCAGGCCTCGCCCGATACCGTTTTGGTGCTGCAATCCATCTTTCCAGTGGCGAAAAGCAGTCAGGTGATTACAAACGCCATGATCCAAAAGGCCAACCAACTGGTCTCAGATATCGCGCAAAGGCGCGGTATTATATATGTTGATCAAACACCGATACTGGCTGATGAAAACGGTTTTTTACGCCCCGAATTCTGCTTTAGCGAGGATGGCATCCATCTGACTGCCAAGGCGTATGATGCTATTTTAGAGCATCTCGCCACTTTGCAAGCAGAGATTGGAGGCCACGCATGAAAAAAATCTGCATCGTGCTGATCCTGTTGTCTTTTTTACTCTCGGCTTGTGCGCGCGCGGCACACAGCCTGCGCGTTGATGATGCAGCAAAGGCTGTTCTGCAAGAATTCGGAGAGACGGAACAATTTCAAAAAGCAGACGAGGATTTTATTACAACCAATTTTGACACCGAAAACGTAACCGAGGCAGCTGTTTATTTTGCCGATGATGGCACAGAATTCGGCTTTTTTCAACTGGCTGACATCAATGAAAAAGATACAATGCAAGCCTCTATCAGAGCCTATGTGAATAGCGAGCGTGAATCGGTAAACTCTCTTGCTGCGCTTTACCCCGCCGAGGAGCTGACGCGACGCTTAGAGCGCTTTGACCATGTTAATATAGGGGTTGTAGGAGATCTGGTCTATTATTTTATCTCCGACGAAGCCTTGACAAAACGCGCACTAAAGCAAATTCACTCATAAAAGAGGCCCGCAGGCAAACTGCCTACGGGCCTTTTTTTATTTTCCTCTTTGCTTTTTGATCATGCCATATTTGAGGTCCCACAGCTTTTGAGACAAGTCTACATAATAATTATGGGGGTTTTCAAAGCGCTTGACCTCGTCCCACATACTTTCCAAAGAGGCGCGACAATGGGCGCGTATCTCCTCAATGGTAGGCAACTCATATACCTGATTGCCATCCTTGAAAATGGGTACAAGCAATTCTTCTGCCTTAAAGTTAGTGAGTGTCTTGGTTTTCCAAGTATTGTCAGGATCAAAAATTTCCAAAGGCTTGGTGTCATCCACGGTCTCATCATATATGCAAAGCAGATCGGCCTCTGCCTTTCCGTTTTCGCGGTCATAGAGACGATAGACCTTTTTGAAATGGGGCGTGGTGATCTTGCCCACGTTCTCGCTGAGCTTAATCTTGGGCGTAATATTCCCTTGATCATCCTCAACAGCGCAAAGCTTGTAAACGCCGCCAAATACAGGAGCGCTCTTGGCGGTGATCAACCGTTCGCCAACGCCAAAGGCGTCGATCTGCGCACCTTGATGAATCAGGCCACGAATGATATACTCGTCCAAAGAGTTGGATGCCACGATCTTGCATTCCGGAAAGCCGGCGTCATCCAGCATCTTACGGATCTTGTTGGAAAGATAAGCAATATCTCCGGAGTCAATGCGCACAGCGCATTTGGTGATACCTTTAGGCGCCAAAATTTCCTTGAACACGCGAATGGCATTGGGCACACCGGATTCCAGCACATTGTAAGTATCCACCAATAAGGTAACGTCATTGGGATAGATCTCGCAATAGGCTTTGAAAGCCTCATATTCGCTATCAAACATCTGTACCCAAGAATGGGCCATGGTGCCGGTCGCAGGCACGCCAAATACCGTGTCAGCAATCGCGCAAGCGGTACCGTTTACGCCACCGATATAGGCAGCGCGAGCGCCCAGGATTGCCGCATCTGCGCCCTGTGCGCGACGGGAGCCAAACTCGCTGACCACACGCCCCTTGGCCGCACGAGTAATGCGAGCGGCCTTGGTTGCGATCAAGGATTGATGGTTGAGCATCATCAGCAAATAGGTTTCGATAAACTGCGCTTCAATGGCAGGGGCGCGCACGGTCATCAAGGGCTCACCCGGGAACACAACCGTGCCCTCAGGCACAGCCCAGATGTCACCGGTAAAATGAAAGCCACGCAGATATTCCAAAAAGTCCTCGTTAAAGCAACCGCGGCGGCGGAGATAATCAATATCTTCCTTGTCAAAGTGCAAGTCGTTAACATATTCTACCACCTGTTCAAGACCCGCTACGATAGCATATCCGCCTTCATCGGGATTTTTGCGATAGAAAACGTCAAAATATGCGATCTTATCCTTCATTCCCTTGCGGAAATATCCATTGCCCATGGTCAGCTCATAATAATCGACCAGCATTGTCAGATTACGAGAAATGTCTTTCATATTATCCGTCCTTTTTCTTTTCGTGCTTTCCCTCTGTGCTATCCTCTGCACGGGGAGCTTTGCCGTTTGCGAAAATGCGAGCGTGGTGGCGGTGACGCAGTATCAGGCTTGCTACCAACGCAAGGCTTGCAGCAATGATGATCACCGTAACCAAAATAGGCGTGGTGTAATCCTTGCTTGCCTCTTGTTCGCCTGCATCCGCTCCATCATTTTGCGCTGCAGCAATGCGATCAGCAAGCTGCTCGCTGTTTAAGGTAGTGCTTTCCAGCGTTAAGGTGTGCAATTTTAAATTATATTCGGCTGTGGTTGATTCCAATGGGCGTGCCATAATACGAATGCCGCGCAAAGCGTTAATGCCAGACAACGCGCCCGAGAAATCCAAAAAGAGATCGTTTGTGCTTCCTCCCAGCATTACAACAGAGGAAATAACCGTTGTGCTCTCTCCCAGTAATCGCACCTGTACCTCAAAGGGAACCGCGCTCTCACCATCCAGTGTCACGCGCAATCGCATCAAGGGAGCGAAGGAGAAATTTTTGATACTACTGTAATGATAGGCAAGCTCGGCATATTCCTCACCGCCGGTGGATTTAAACGTGGCATTCAGTGCATTTCCCAATACAGAAACATCCGTACAGGCGTAGCCGGCATACCAACCAAGGGTATCGGTTGTGGTAGTAAAGCTCCATAGATCATAGCTTCCAATGGGCTGCGCTCCACTTTGATATGCATTCTCCTGCAGTGGCAACCGTATGATGCTATGGTGCTTCAACGAAGAAGCATTGAAATTCGGAAAAATCTGTGCCAAGGAATCAACACGAAGGCTTTCTAAAATGGGGGCAAGCACTTCAGCGCTGGAATCGGTATCTATGTGCGTCACCAAATGCTGCAACGCGTTCTTTACGAAACGGTATCCCTCCCCTTCCAAGAGCGAAAGATCCACGAAAAATCCGTCCACACGTCCGTTTCGCAATAACATGATATATTGAAGCACATATGCTGCTCGTAACGTCTCGGCCGAGCAAGAGGCATCGGGCTGCCAGGCATAGAGAACACTGGTGTCAATAAAATTGTAATAACTGTGATATTGCTCTAAGATGGAAAGAAAGGATTGCACGCGATCCGCACCGTAGAAGCACGCGCTTTCCTCTTCTACAAGGCGGTCAGGGATTGCAACGGACTCCAGCATCACCGAAAAGGCAGGCGGCGTCAATACGCGCGAACGCAACGCTTCCAGCAAAGAAAGCAAGAATAACTCCGTGAAATAGTCTCCAGTTAAATTGCTCTCGGTTACGGTGTGAGGCCACATCCGATCGGAAAGCGGCACCACAACATTGATCGACGGAATGTTACCGCGCGCAGTGCCTGCGACCAGGTTCAATGTTGTAGCGTACAGCTCGGCGTATTTTTCAAGGCCCATATTGCCGACATAGCCATAGGTAGCGGCTTGATCAGCTCTGCGACCGAGGATAATGCCATTGACCCGTCCCTCGTTTCCGCCCGCATAGCGCATGGTCAAAAAGTCAGTAAAGGCATGAATGGAAAGCAAAGCCTCCTCATTATCTACCACAATTCCCTTGTTGATAATACCGGCAGAGCTTTCGGTATACGTGACGAAAGGCAAGCCGTTTGCATCGGGAGAAATCAAAAAGCGAAGATAAACATCACATCCTGCACCGGTCAGGTTGCGGATGCTTTGATCCAACTCATTGATATAGCTTTCATCAAAATAGTAGTAGGAGTGCGCGCCGGCATACAAAATACCGCTGTTTCGGGGGCTTTGCAGGCGATCCAGATATACATCCACAATTTCAACATCAGCCCCGCTGTCAATTACCGAAAAGAAGGAATCGGTATGGAACCCCTTAAAGCCGGTTTCCATTTTCGTGTCAGATGCTTTCACATCGGGATAGAAGGGGGAGCAAAGCGGAATGTGTTCGATCATTGTCTCGCCGGTCTGGTCATCCGTACTGGTCACAATAGCGGCTAACAAATACCGGGCGTAAACATCCTCGGCACTTTTTACAGGTACGGAGAAAGAAAAGGAAAACGAAACTCCCATACGCGCCACCGGTGTCTTTTTGGAAAGGTAGTACTCCTCATCAGGCTCCAGTGCGAACAACGCAAGTGTACCGTTGGAGTAGTTAACCGTTGCCTCCCAACTGAGATCACCGGAAATCTCTATGGTTCCCTTTTCCGCATCGTGCCGACACACCTCAACGGTGGCCTCGGCGGCATAGCCTTCTGGCAAAAACGAATCGTTATAAACCGAAACATCAAACAAAGAATACAGCGTAACGGTGCCTTTCAGCTCTCCTTCCCCCAAAAACTCAATGGAAAGATCGGTCAAATGATTGGACAGATTAGGGGTATGTAGTACAAAGGATTGCTCCTCTTTTGAGTTAGGCGTTAAAAGCTGCTCAACACTTTTTTGGGCCGGAGAGTTAATGTTATATTGATAGGTGATACGCACCCCAGTCGCATTAGAGTTATTAACCAAGGAAACGTAAATGGCATTGGTAGAGCCATTTTCTCCCATAGCTTGTATCTCTTGCGCTTTGAACACTACATTGTCCGAAGTCAAGGGCAGATCCAATTCTTCGCCAGCAGTAAAGGATGTGCCATCCTTGGCGACAAGAGAAGCGAAGATAAATTGCTTTTCATTGGCAGCATCAGCCCGAACAGCGCCGAGGGTAAGCAGCATCGGACATAAAAATGTCAAGCACAACACCAAAGCGCAAAAACGCTTTACTCTATGCTTCAAATAGCATCCCTCCTTATCAATGATTATAATTATTTATATTATAACATAAAATATTAAGTTTGAAAAGATATTTTTAAAACATTCTTTATTTTGCACATTTTGATTTTAAAAGCAATAATCAGTCGGAAAATACAACCAAAATCGTCCTTTTTATTAAATTATTTTATGATATAATGATGATAAAGTATACTGTAAACCAGGAGGTATCATTATGCTGTATCCAAAAAATAAAGAGAAAGAGCTGTCTCTTTCCCTGTTTCAATCCCCCACCAGCGAGTATCGTGGCACTCCCTTTTGGGCATGGAACAGCGATTTGGAGGAAAAAGAGCTACTTCGCCAGATTGATGTACTGCAGAAAATGGGCTTTGGCGGCTTTCATATGCACGTGCGCGCCGGTATGTCCCTCCCCTATCTTTCTGACACATTTATGGATCGGATCGAGGCATGCGTAGAAAAAGCCAGAAGCAACAAAATGCTGGCTTGGCTTTACGACGAGGATCGTTGGCCCTCCGGCTTTGCAGGCGGCCTTGTAACAAAGGATCCTCAATTCCGCCAGCGCTTTTTGGTTTTTGCGCCCCTACTTGACGAAAACGGCAGCACCTACTCCTTTGCTTTTAGCCAAACCATCAGCGCCGACGGCGTAAAAATTGGCAAAGACAAAGGCGCCATTCTCGGCACATACGACATCGTTTTGGATGAAAACGGTTCCTTGCGCTCTTACCGTCTGCTCAAAGACGGAGAGAAGGCTGAGGGCATCATTTGGCAGGCATATCTACAGGTCTCTCCCACCTCGCCTCGCTTTAATAATCAAAGCTATGTCAACACATTGGACAAAAAGGCCATGGATCGCTTTATTGAGATCACTTACGAAGCCTATAAAAAGCGCGTAGGAAAGGACTTTGGTGGGGTTGTCCCTGCTATGTTCACCGACGAGCCCCAGTTTGCCCGCAAGCAGACCCTTTCCTTTGCGCAAAGCCTGAAATCGGTGCTCCTCCCTTGGACCGAGGATCTCCCCGACACCTTCCAAGCTGCTTATCATGAGGATTTGCTGACACACTTGCCTGAGCTGATTTGGGAAAAGGCAGACGGAAAACCCTCTACTGTGCGCTACCACTATCACGATCACGTGTGCCAGCGCTTTACCGAGGCCTTTGCCGACAACTGTGGCAACTGGTGCAAGGAGCATGGCCTTGCCCTGACCGGTCACATGATGCAAGAACCTACGCTCCACTCCCAGACCGGCGCCGTTGGTGAGGTCATGCGCGCCTTCCGCAGCTTTGAACTACCCGGCATTGATATGCTGGCCGACAGACGCGAATACACTACCGCCAAGCAGGCTCAGTCCGCCGCCCATCAATATGGCAGAGAGGGCGTAATGAGTGAACTGTATGGCGTAACCGGTTGGGATTTTGATTTCCGCCGCCATAAGATTTCCGGTGACTGGCAGACCGCCCTTGGCGTGACCATTCGAGTTCCCCATCTTTCTTGGGTGTCTATGAAGGGCGAGGCTAAGCGCGATTACCCTGCTTCGATCAACTATCAGTCTCCTTGGTATCAGGAATACAACTATATTGAGGACCACTTCGCCCGTGTACACACCGCTTTGACTCGCGGTTGCCCTGTGGTGCGCGTTGGTGTGATCCATCCCGTAGAAAGCTACTGGATGCATTGGGGTCCCTCCGAGCAGACTGCTCTTGCGCGTGAGCAGTTGGATAATAACTTCAAGCACGTCACCGAATGGTTGCTGTTTGGTAGCATTGACTTTGACTATATCAGCGAATCTCTGCTCCCCGAGCTTTGCGAAACCGGTTCCGCGCCCTTGCAGGTTGGCAAGATGGCTTACGATGTGATCGTAGTACCCGGTTGTGAGACCCTGCGCAGCAGCACCCTGGATCGCTTGGAAGCCTTTCAAAAAGCTGGCGGCAAGCTGATCTTTATGGGCAAAGCTCCCACATTTGCCGACGCCGTGGAAAGTCCCCGTCCTGCCGCGCTGTATGAGAAATCTGATTCCATTGCCTTCTCTCGTTCTGCCCTGTTGGATGCGCTGGAGCCCTACCGCCTGGTGGAAATTCGCAATGCCAGCGGCGCTATTAGCAATGACCTCCTGCATCAATACCGCAAGGATGGCGACTGCCATTGGCTGTTTGTGGCCCGTGGCAAGCTCCCCTACAATCACGACCTGGAAAACAAGCAGATCATTCGTGTTACCATAAAGGGGCAGTATGCCGCAGAGCTTTATGATTCGATGAATGGCACCATTGCACCGTTGGACTCCGTCCAGAAAAACGGAAACACCGTGCTTAACTTTACCCTGCACGCCCATGACAGCCTGTTGATCAAGCTCACACCCTTTGTGGGCGATCGCAAGATCGACAAAAAAGCCGCATACCATGCCGTTACCCCTGTAGATATTCCTGCTCGTGTGAATTATACCCTTGATGAGCCAAACGCATTGCTGATGGATATGGCAGAGCTGAAGCTGGATGACGAGGCTTGGCGCCCTGTTGAGGAGCTGCTGCGAGCCGACACGGCCATTCGCAAACAACTGAAATACGATGTTTGGGGATCCTCTCATTGCCAGCCGTGGTGTATGGAGGGCAAGGACGATGTTCATCAGGTAAAGCTGCGCTTCACTTTTGAAAGCGAAATTGATGTAAAAGGCGCCAAATTGGCAGCTGAGCTCCCCGATGACGCCACCATTGTATTGGATGGCAAGGCCCTTTGCAACAAGCCTGATGGCTTCTATGTAGATCACGATATTCGCACTTATGCGCTCCCCACCTTTCAGGCTGGAACCCACGTATTAGAGCTTACCTTTGCCTACGATACTCATTCCGCCCTGGAGTGGTGCTATCTCCTTGGCGAGTTTGGTGTATATAACGCAGGACGCTATAACACCATCACCAAGCTGCCCGCCAAGCTTGGTTTTACCGATATCACCAAGCAGTATTTGCCCTTCTACAGCGGCAAGCTAACCTACCACGTGCCCGTTGAAAGCCCCACGGATAAACTAAAGGTTCGTGTATGTCAGTACCGCGCCTCTACCGTACTGGTCAGCGCCAACGGCGGTGTTCCGCAGCAGGCGTCTCTGGCGCCCTTCACCGTAATTTTAGATGCAAACAAGGGTGCAAACGTTATCGACCTGGATGCTTATATCAGCCGCACTAACGGCTTTGGCCCCGTCCATCTGGCAGATCGCAATATGGAATATGTCAGCCCCAAGGGCTGGAGAACCGAGGGCGATTCCTGGACTTATGAGTATCTGCTTCACGAGGAAGGCATATGCTCCTCGCCCGTGATCGAAGCGATCAGCGAAGAAGAATGACTTCAAGCCATTGCTGCTTGCTTTTTGCAGGTAGCAATGGCTAAAATGAATTTAAAATAAATTTATGTTCTTTTTTTCAAAAATATAAGTTGTGATTATAGAACCAAACCAGGAGGTAAAAATGAAAACCATTTGTTTTTTGGGTGATAGTATCACTCGCCGTGGATACTGGATCGCAGAGATTTTTTCGCATTTGAAGACCCAGGGGATCCGTGTTTATAACTGCGGTGTCAGCGGCGATAGTGCCACGCGTGCCATTCCCCGCCTTTACTCTGATTGCCTGCAGCGTACGCCCGACACGGTTGTCATGATGTTTGGCATGAACGATGTCGGACGTGATCTGTATGACGAGGGTAAAAACGATGTAGAACAAAAAAAGGCCGATCGCCTGGTCAAATATGAAAAGTCTCTCCGTACACTAAAGGCTATGCTGGACAAGGCCGGCTGCAAGACGATTCTTTGCACCCCTACTCCCTGCGATGATGTGACACCCAACCCTACCGTTGTCAATGACTGCAATATAGGGCTTGCCAAATGTGCCGATATCGTGCGCGGATTGGCCAAGGAATGGAATGTTCCGTGCGTAGACTTCTTTACTTACCTTTCCCCTCTTGTTGGCACGGAATATCAAACGCTCCCTGATCGCGTGCATCCCACCCCCGAAAGCCATCACCCCATGGCGCAGTTCTTTATGAAGGAAATGGGATGGATCGAAGAAATGGATAGTGCCCCCTTCCTACCCTTGGATGAGCTTTCGCAGGCGCGCTTTCAAGTGGAACAAAATGCCCGTGAAATTCAGTTCATTGAATGGAACCAGATGTTCACCGATCGCACCACAAGAAAAATGGCACACGCTGATTTTTTGGCTTTGGCTGCGGAGCGACTGGCTTCCGCCCGGGCCGCTGGAGACGAGCGGCAAATCGGGTGGTACAGCAATTATCTCAATATCGTAGAAAACCGCACAGAATACGAATCTGAGCTGGTACGCTTGACATTGGAAATGTCCGCATTATGACAAAAACAGAGGCACGACAAACAGTCGTGCCTCTGTTTTTTAACATTGAAACAATCGCTGATACTGCTTTCCGTTTAATGCCGCCTCTAATGTACCCGACAGCATCGAAAAATCCGCCACCAACGAATGGGGTTTCCCCTCCGGATCGTCCTGCTTCATGGGCACAAAATAAACGTTTTTTCGTGTGAGAAGCGTTCCGATATTTTTCAAATTAGCAGAAAGTGCATCATTAGAAGCAAGCGCAATTACCAAGGGGCGGTTGCTGCGCAAATGTGCCTTGGCAGCCATTGTTACCCCCGAATCCGTAATACCGTTGGCCATTTTGGCCAACGTGTTACCGGTACAGGGACAAATAATCAAGGCCTCAAGAGGCACAGCAGGCCCCAACGGCTCCGCTCCCACAATATCGTGGATCAACTCCTTGCCTGTTAACTGCTTGACCTCATCCAAAACCTCTGCGGCTGGCGCAAATCGTGTATCAGTCGCATACACCGCTTCGCTAACAATTCCTTGCACCTCATATTTGTCCGTTAATCGCTCCAGCTCAACCAAAGCACGTCGGATCGTGCAAAAAGATCCGCACAATGCAAAACCGATCATATAATCCCCTCCCTCGTCAGCTCCTGTAAAACCGTTTCACCAATAATTTCTCCTGCTGTTGCAGGAGCATACTTACCGGGCAAGGACAGCGCCCATATAACCCGAATGTTACGGGCTGCCGCTGCATTACTATCTACTCCACCCGGTGCAGAGGCTAAATCTATGATTAATGTTTGAGGCGAAACCGCCTGTAGCACCGAATCGGAGAAAAGCCAATACGGAACGGTGTTAAAAATCACCGCTTGCCCCTTGGCTGCCTCCCGTATCGCGTCCTCTCCCGTCATCAATACCGTATGACAGCCTAACGCGCGCGCCGCCAAAATATCATTTTTCTTGCGTGCAGTCACCGTTACCCGGGCATCCATGGCTAAAAGCAATCGGATCAACGCCTTTGCCACACGGCCGTAACCAGTGACCATCACCGACATACCGGATACCGTGCGCGGCATTTCTCGCATTAGAATAGAAACCGCTCCTTCAGCGGTGGGTAACGCATTTCTTTGCTGAAGCGCCTCGTTTTCAAAGTAATCTATCAATGAAACATCCATTTCCCCGGCCATAGCCTTTAGCGACGGGCTGAACTTTCCTCCCAATACGATTCTTTTTGCGGCTATTTTAAAAACATCCTTGACAAGCGGTACTTCATAATCACTTTCCAGGGGCATATAAAGCCTTTGTCCGTCCGGAGATGCCGGCAGCGGCAAAATAATCGCAACCGCCCCCTTTGTGGTCTCTCTCCAATCATCATAATATGGAACTTCCCTCGGCATCTTTACTCCATATACCTGTACTTGAAAACCCTTTTGGGTCAAATATTCACACAACGCCGGCTGGCGAGCGTCTCCCCCCAAGACCGCAATAACTTGATTCAAGCTCATGACATCATCCTCGCAACCTCGAAATCTGTTCAAATCCCCTGTGGGGTACGAACAAAATCTCTTTAATAAAAGAAGGACGCAATCATTTTTGCGTCCTTCTTTTTTCCTATTTACAGATTATGTCGGTTTTGGTAGTTTTGCGCCGGTCGCAACGAAATTTCGCCGCCATGCAGTGCCTCGGTTCCTCCGCCCGGGCAGGACAGCAACAAAGCGCCATCCTCTAAAATATCAACGGCTACACCGTGACGGACCTTATCCCCCTCGATAGCCATCACATTCTCGCCCAGAAAAGTGCAGTATTCGCGATAATAAGGCAACCAAGCTTTGCTGCGGATGATCTGCTCATATTCAGCCAACTCGGCCAAAATTGCGCCGATCAATGCGGTGCGATCCTCGCACGGGATACACGTGGCAATATGCCAAAGCTCGGGAGGAAAATCCACATCGGCGGTATTGATACCAATACCTACCACAACAAAGGGACGGCCGTTTTTATCCTTACCGGACTCGGCAAGAATACCACAGATTTTTCTGCCCCCCAGCAACAGATCATTGACCCATTTGATATCGGTCAAAACACCGGTAACGGCAGCTAATGCTCGATGTACGGCAACCGCAACCACAGGCGTAATGGAACCATATTGTGTCAAAGGCAGCGAGGGGCGCAAAACGGTGCTGAAATACGTTCCACCTTTGGGCGAAAAAAAGCTACGGTCCAGGCGCCCTCTGCCGGCACTTTGGGATGCGGCGATCACCGTATAAAATTCTTCTGCTCCTTCGCGAGCGGCCAATATAGCCGTTTGATTGGTTGAAGGAAGCGAATCATAAAAATGTAGCTCCATTTCGCACCTCAAAACATGGATAATTGGTCAGTTTCGTTGATATTATCCAACACGCCGGCTGCACGAAGTCTTTCCACCACGCTTTTGTTCAGACCTGCACGGATCTGCAGATCTTCGATGGAGAAAAACGGTTCTTCTTCTCGGGCCTTGATAATGCTTTCTGCCGCATTTTCACCCACGCCCTCCAAGGCAGAAAACGGCATGCGAATGGCTCCGTTTTCGGGCAGGAAGGCTCTTGCATCCGATTTTTCCAGATCAATGGGTAAAAAGCGTAAGCGACGTGCCATGGCCTCGTTAATCAATTTCAAGGTGGGCACCGATGCCTGCTCTTTCGGCGAAGCCTCTTTTCCGCGCTTTTCAATATCCTTAATAGTCGCCACTACACGGGATTTTCCACCCATAACGATCTCGGCATCAAAGCCGCCGGGCGCCACGGTAAACATGGCACAATAGAACGCAACGGGCATATGCACCTTATACCATCCCAAACGAATAGCAGACATTACATAAGCAGCAGCGTGTGCCTTGGGGAACATATATTTGATCTTCTTGCAAGAGCCAATATACCATTCCGGCACGTTGTGCTCTCGCATCTCGGCTTCCCATTCGGGAGTAAGACCCTTACCCTTTCGCACGGACTCCATGATCTTAAAGGCGTGTGCATTTTCAACACCATAACGGATCAAGTCGTTCATAATGTTGTCACGACATCCGATAACGTGAGAAATATCACAAATACCATCTTTGATCAGATCCTGGGCATTTCCTGTCCAAACGTCGGTGCCGTGAGAAAGTCCCGAGATCTGCAACAGATCCGCAAAGGAACGGGGCTTGGCCTCCTCCACCATCTTCATAACAAAATGTGTGCCAAACTCGGGCAAGCCGTAGGTGCCCAGCTGGGCATCGATATCCTCGGGAGAAATTCCCAAAGGCTTGGTGGAAAGAAACAGATCGTAAACCTCGCGAGCGTTCATCGGAACATCCATTACACTGGTATCGGAAAAACGCTCGATCCACTTGTATTTGGTCGGAATATCGTGTCCAAGCTCGTCCAGCTTTAGCAAGGTATCGTGCAAATATTCAAAAGTGAAATGGGTGGTCACGATGTCGGAGTTGGGATCATCTGCAGGGTGCTGTACCGGGCAGAAATCATAGATCTCGTATTCCTTGGGCACAACCACGATACCGCCGGGGTGCTGGCCGGTGGAGCGCTTGACGCCCACGCAATGTGCGGCCAAACGGTTCATTTCGGCACGTGGGATCGAAAGCTTTTTCTCCTCCAGATATTTAAGTACAAATCCAAAAGCGGTTTTATCGGCAATACCGCCGATGGTACCAGCGCGGAATACGTTTTCGGCGCCGAACAGCTCCTCAGTATATTTGTGTACGCGCCCCTGTACTTCGCCTGAAAAATTCAGGTCAATATCCGGGGATTTATCACCGTAAAAGCCCAAAAAGGTTTCAAAAGGAATGTCGTGGCCATCGTTGTTCATCTTGGTGCCGCAGACGGGGCAATTTTTATCGGGCAGATCAAAACCAGAGCCAATATGCTCGGGTACATCAAATTCATTGTGTCGGCACTTGGGGCACCAATAGTGGGGCGGCAGAGGGTTCACCTCCGAAATACCCGCCATAGAGGCAACAAACGAAGAACCCACCGAGCCACGGGAGCCAACAAGATAACCTTGGCTCTCGCTATACCACACCAGCTTTTGCGCGATCATATACAGCACGGCAAAGCCATTTTTAATAATAGAAGTCAGCTCCTTGTCCAGACGCTTTTCTACGATCTCGGGCAAAGGATCTCCGTACATCGATTTGGCGCGATCATAGCAAATTCGCTGCAGATCCTCCTCTGCTCCCTCCATATTGGGTGTAAAGGTGCCTTTGGGGAACGGGCGGATATCACTATCGATCTGGTCGTTGATGGCATTGGTATTGGTCACCACCACCTCATAGGCCTTCTCCTCTCCCAGATAGGAGAATTCCTGCAACATTTCCTCGGTGGTGCGGTAATAAAGATGAGAGTCCTTATCCTCGTTTTTAAATTTAACGCTGACAAGCACCTTTCGAAAGATCTCATCCTCATCCTCGGCAAAATGCGCGTCGCAGGTTGCTACCACAGGGATACCCAGCTTGTCTCCAAGAGCCACCACGCGGCGGTTCAGATTGCGAAGTCCTTCTTCATCAGCCATCAGCCCCTTGTCGATCATAAAGCGGTTATTACTGATGGGTTGGATCTCCAAATAGTCGTAAAATTTAGCAATTTCCTCAATTTCACTCTCGGGCTTGTTATCCAGCATTGCCGTGATCAATTCTCCGGCTTCGCACGCAGAACCAATGATCAAGCCCTCGCGGTGCTTTTCCAGCACGGTTTTGGGCACGCGCGGCACTTTTCGGAAATATTTCAAATAGCCAAAGGACACCAGCTTGTACAAATTTTTCAGGCCGATTTTATTTTTTACCAAAATGATCTGGTGATAAGTAGGCAAACGCAAGGCATCCGCAGAAGCGCTCATTTCATTTTTTAAATCCTTGAAATTGCGCAACTCCATCTTTTGCATCTTTTCCTGCATCTTAAAATAGATTATTGCCAACATTTCGGCATCGTCGCAGGCACGATGATGATTAAAATCGCCCAGATTAAAGTATTTGGCCAAAGCATCCAGCTTGTGGCTTTTCAGATCTTTGTTTAAATGTCTGGAAAGCGCCACGGTATCAAGATAGGCATTTTCAAAAGGAATTGCGTTGCGCTTTGCCGCCTCGCGAATAAAACCGACGTCAAAATCGGCATTGTGCGCAATCAAAAGACGATCCCCGACAAATGCAAGAAATTCGGGCAGAACTGTGGCAATGACAGGGGCATCTTTTACCATATCATCGGTAATAGAGGTGAGTCTTGTGATCTCCTCCGGGATCGGCATTTCGGGGTTGACAAAGGTATTATATCGCTCCAGCACTTCCCCATTTTTCACTTTGACTGCACCGATTTCCGTAATACCGCAAGTGGTGTTGGAAAGACCGGTGGTCTCAATATCAAACACGACAAATTCGTCCTCAAAGCCACCGTTGTAAACGCCATTCAGGGCGCTGGCGGTATCGTTGACAAAATAGGCCTCCATACCGTAAATCACCTTTTGGCCGATCTTTTCGGAGGTAAGCATCGCATCCTGATAGCCCTGCACATTGCCGTGATCGGTAATAGCAACGGCAGGATGCCCCCAAGCCTTTGCCATTTTAACCGCCTGATCCGGCGGAATCAGCGCGTCCATATTGGACATAGTTGTGTGCAAATGCAGCTCCACGCGCTTAACGGGGGCATGATCTACACGACCGATTCGTTTGATCGCGGCAATATCGCTATAATAAAACGTAACATCGGTATCCACCACATCCTTGTGGATATCGTGCTTGGCATATCCCTTCATAGCGATAGCTGCGCCATCCTTGACCACAGCCGACAGTGCCTTGGCATCCTCGGCCTCTAAGGAAAACTTTTTGACCATAATAGAACTATTGCCATCGGTCACGCCAAAGTTAATATTGAATTTGTCTCCTGTGCGATTGGTATCCTGCGTATAGCCAAACACTTCACCCACGATAACCACATTGCGCATCTGACGATCTACACGGGCAATGGGAACAGGCTTGATCTCAAAGCTGCCGCCAATGGCAAACTCCGGTGCGGAAATGTCATATTGTCGGCTACCAATGCGACAAATGCCTTCCTCAATTTCGGCATCGCCGATCTCCCCCATCAAGCTCATCAACCGCTTAACGTCGGGGTCCTGCTCCTGCACAGCTGCCGGAGTGGCAGACTCGCTGGGGCCAAAGGAACGGCGCTCCTGCGCTCGCTCATATTCCGCGCTGCTCTGCTTTAGCTTGGCATCCCATTCAGCCAACTCTGTTTCGGTATCTCGAAAGGAATAGGAAGCGGCCAGCTCCGGAGAATGTACGATGCTGACTTTTACCGAAAGGCCAAATTCACTGCGAATGATTCCCTCGATCACCTCAGGAGTCTTTCCGACCTCCATTAAAAGCAGGCTTTCGCTGACGTAAGGCATTTCAATGATGAGCCGGTTCCCCTCCAGCGTACCGCGATAAGAATAAAAAAATCCTCTGGCCACAATGCCAATGCGTTGGGTTTCCTCCAAAAGCTCTGGGATGTATCCTTGCGTAAACAAATGAGAGGGATATTTGGGGAGAATGCGAACGTGGTTAAGCTCATACGCTTTGGCAATTTCTGCCTCTACAGTATATAGTGTTCTTTTTTCAATCAATTCGGGAAAAGCGGCGCTGACCTCGATCATTCGCCGCTCTTTATCCGCACGCAAATGAATGTCGGTGGCTTTTTGCATCCACTCGGCATTTCTGGTGCTGGGTTCGTATTTGGAAAATATTTCTAAAAGGGTTTTTCCCGCCATTCCTTGTCTCCTTGAGGCGGGTTCCCCCGCCGTTTACATGGTTTCTTTGATTTTTTTCAATTCGCCGATCAATACCGAGATCACATCACCTTCGGAAATCTTGCGAATAATCCTTCCTTTGGCAATCAGCAATGCTTCTCCATCGCCACCACAAATACCAATATCTGCTTCACGCGCTTCACCCGGTCCGTTAACCGCACAACCCATCAGCGCCACACGCAAAGGCAGATCATCTAATTTCTCCCGTTTAACCGCTTCGTCAAACTGTCTTGACAATGCAATCAGATCAATTTTGGTGCGACCGCAGGTGGGGCAACTGACAATATTAAGGCCAGCTTGTCCTTCGATGGACAACGCCGACAGAATGCGTTTGGCGGCGCCGATCTCCTCTACCGGATTGGCCGTGAGTGACACACGGATGGTATCGCCGATACCGTCGGCTAACAGCGCTCCAATGCCGATGGCGCTTTTGATGCTACCCATTTCTACGCCACCAGCCTCGGTTACGCCAAGGTGAAGCGGATAATCGGTGCAAGCGGCCAGCGCGCGGTTGGCGGCAATCATTGTGGAGACCTCCGAGGCCTTGATGGAGATCACAGTGTCATAAAAATCAAACTTTTCAAGCAATCTGGCGTGATACAACGCACTTTCCACCAATGCATCCGCCGTTGGTACGCCATGTTTTTCTAAAATATGCTTCTCAAGCGAGCCGCCGTTCACACCGATGCGAATAGGCACGCCATTATCCTTGCAGGCCTGTACCACAGCGCGAACATTTTCCTCGCCACCGATATTGCCGGGATTGATGCGAATTTTATCTACGCCCTGCGCAACACACGCCAAGGCCACACGGTAATTGAAATGAATATCCGCCACCAAAGGAATTTGCACTCCTGCGTGCTTTATGGCGGAAATCGTAAGCGCCGCCGTCTCATCGGGAACGGTCAACCGCACCACATCACAACCTGCGGCCTCCAGCGCGCGTACCTGCGCCAAGGTAGCCGCAACGTCGTGCGTGTCAGTATTGGTCATAGATTGAATGGCAATAGGGGCGTCGCCACCAATGCCAATCCTGCCCACCTTGACGCTTCGCGTCCGGCGGCGAATATTCTGGTATTTCATCGCGCAAATAATCCTGCTATATCCTTGCACGCCACAAGGATCATAATGCCAAACAGCAACAACATCCCTGCGAAATGGATATACCCTTCTACATTTTTGTTAATTGGGCGGCGAATCACCGCTTCGATCAAAAGGAACAGGAGTCGGCCGCCGTCCAAAGCAGGAATCGGCAACAAATTGAAGACTCCCAGATTGATGGTAATAACGATCACCAAATACAAAAAATTATCAAGACCGCTCTTTGCCGCCTCACCCATCGTTTCTGTAATGCCAATGGGGCCGGAAACAGCATTCATTCCAAAGCGACCGCGCAGCAGATCAAACAGCTGATCATAGATCATTTTTACCGTAGAAACCGAACGGAACCACGTATGCTTCATCAGATTGCCAAAGCTACGCTCCTCGGCATACACGCGAAAATCGGGAGAACCAAAGGAAATTCCCTCCGCCTCCATTCCCGGGAACAAAATATCATTTAATTCCACACGCTCGCCGTTGCGCTCTACTGTCAGATCCACGGCCTCATATCCACGATTCATGACCTCGTAGATCAACTCATTGCCGGTATGAACGCGCGTACCGTTAACGTGTGTAACCACATCGCCGATCTGCAAACCATAGTTGGGGCTGGTGGCACCTTCGTTGAAAGCACCAATGGTGTTAGAAGCCAAAACGGGCGTATTCAAAACCAAAATCAGCATCAACAAAAAGCCGAGCACGATATTCATCACTGCACCGGCAACGACCACAAGAATACGCTTCCAGACATTTTTGTTGCCAAAGGAGGCGGGAGAATCCGATTCCTCGTCCTCGCCCACCATGCTAACGTAACCGCCAATGGGCAGCGCGCGCAAAGAATATACGGTGACACGCTCCTCCTCTTCCTCCTCTTCTTCGGTGGAATCAAGAGGATCACCGTTTTCGTCGATCATAATGGGGGGAAACTCCTTTTTAGGACTTTTTTCCCATTTCTTTTTCCCCTTCCAAGAGAAAATTTTGGGCCCCATACCAATTGAAAATTCACGAATACCGACACCAAAGGCTCTCGCCACCAAAAAATGGCCCAGCTCGTGAATTAAAACCAGCACACCGAATACAAACAGTGCCAGCAAAACATAAAGGGTGGTTATCATACAAAATTCTCCTAAATTACATTCTTGCCGCGGCGCGTTCTCTCGCCTCGCGGTCGGCGTCAAGAATCTCGGAAAGCGTATGGGCCTCTTTCGCCTTTGGCATATCATCGATTACCTTTAGCACGGTATCAAAGATCTGTAACAAAGAAATACGACGATCCAGAAAAGCCCCAACCGCCACTTCATTGGCGGCATTCAGTACTGCAGGCACGCCGCCGCCCGCCAAAAAGGCGCGACGCGCTGCGCCAAGCAAGGGAAAGGTCTGCTCATCCGGCGCATAAAAGCTCATTTTGCCCAGCGAAATCAAATCAAGAGGCGGAATAACAGCGGGAGTGCGATGGGGAGCGGTCAGCGCATATTGAACGCAAAACCGCATATCGGGCACAGACATCTGGGCGATCACGCTATTATCAATGTATTCGACCATAGAATGAATTATACTTTCCCGATGCACCACCACATCGATTTGATCGGCACTCACATCAAACAAATGGGCAGCCTCGATCATCTCAAAGCCCTTGTTCATGAGCGTAGCGGAATCCACTGTGATCTTAGCGCCCATACTCCAAGTAGGATGGGCCAAGGCATCGTCCACCGTCAGACCCTCCAGCTCCTTGGTTTTCTTGCCAAAAAAAGGTCCTCCCGAGCAGGTCAAAATCAACTTTTTGATCTCCTCGTGTCTGCCGGAGCGTAGTGCTTGGAAAATGGCGCAGTGCTCACTATCTACAGGCGTAATTCGTGTTCCCTTTTGACGGGCGGCGCTCATTACAATTTCGCCTGCCACAACCAAGGATTCTTTATTAGCCAACGCCAGATTCTTGCCGGACTCGATCACAGTCAGGGTGGGAATCAGACCCGCTTCACCCAAAATAGAGTTGACGGCAAACGCCGCATCACTCTCGCGGATCATTTCCAGCAACCCCTCTGCCCCGCCTTTCACGCAAATGGGGGTATCGGCAAGTGCCGCGCGCAGTTCGCGCGCGGCACTCTCGTCCGTCATTGCCACAGTTTTAACATGAAAGGCGCGCGCCTGCTCTGCCACGCGCTTCCAATTTCGGTGGGCGCTAAGGCCGCGCACCGAAATGCCGCACTGTGCGGCCACATCCAAAGCCTGCTCTCCAACCGAACCGGTGGAACCCAGAACCAGAATGCTGGGAAATTTCGTTTGAATCATATTACATCACCTGAAAAATCGGAAAATAGGTGTTGATGATCACCAAAACCACCGTAACGGCAATGCTGGAGTCAAAGCGATCCAAAAGGCCGCCGTGGCCCGGGAGCATATAACCGTAATCCTTGATACCGTACTGGCGCTTAATGGCAGACATCACCAGATCTCCAATCTGCGATACGACCGAAATCACCAAACCGCCAAGAATCAGTACAAGATAATTAGGCATAACATCAAAGCACGCGTTGACAATAAAACCATAAAGGCAAGCCGTTAAAGCGCAAAATACCGCGCCGCCAACAGCACCCTCCACCGTCTTTTTAGGACTAACGGAAGGAATCAGCTTGTGCTTGCCGAACAGTCTGCCACAAAAATAAGCAAAAGAGTCGGTCACCCAAGAAAACACAAAGGGGATGAGGAACAAAAATCTGCCGGCAACAGGCGTATCGCGCAGCAAAATAATGCAGGAAAAGGCACCAACAACATAAAAAGCGGTCATATACACCAACGCAATCTTGCTCATATCCGCCTTTCCGAACTGGAACACGATCACACCAAACAAATAGATCACCATTGCCAAAGCGCAAAGCATGGCAACACGGATATACTCCGTGCGCATATTCACCATAATACGCGCCAGCATGGGGAATGTCAAAGCGACCAGATACAAGGGTACGCTGACAAAATAGTTCTTATCCAGCGCGACGCAATGCAAAAGCTCCCATACGCTGACAAACGTGATCATAGAGATCAACAAAGGGAACAAATAGTTCAAGGGGTTTGTGGGTGCAACCGGGTCAGAAAACCAGAAAAACGGAAAAATGCCTGCAATCGCAACCAATGCCGTGATAATACGGACCTTCATTAGAACAGCCCATCCTTTCAAAAATCATACACCGCCAAAACGGCGCTTTCGAGTGTAAAACTCCTCAATGGCAGCATCCAGCTCGGTGGGGCCGAAGTCGGGCCACAGCACATCGGTAAAATACAGCTCTGCATAAGCTGCCTGCCAAAGCAAAAAATTCGAAATGCGCAAATCGCCTCCCGTTCGGATGATCAAATCGGGATCTGCGCTATCTGCCGTGTAAAGCGCACGGGAAAAGCTTTCTTCGGTCACTTTCCTTGCCCCTTCGGCAATCAAACGGTTGCAGGCATGAACGATCTCATCCCTGCCCCCATAATTAAAGGCAATATTCAAGGTGCGTGAGCGATGCTGAGTGATGGTTTCCAAATGCTCCATACGCGCTTTGCGCTCCGCATCGAATACACTTTTATCGCCCAAAAAACGCACGCGAAAATCGTATTTTTCCATACGACGCTCGCACTCTGCCACGTAGTGATCCATCAATTTCATAATGGCTTCTACTTCTCGTTGCGGCCGCCTCCAGTTTTCGGTAGAAAAAGCATAAACTGTGACGGTTTCAATGCCAATATCGCGGCAATGTTCTACAATGCGTTCAAAGGCCTTGACGCCAAAGCGATGGCCGTGTTCACGTGGAAGTCCTCGCTTCTTTGCCCATCGACCATTGCCATCCATAATAAAGGCAATGTGCCGGAGCCGCTCTCTTTCTTCGATCGGTGTTTCCATCATTTCTCACCTCAAAAATTGGAGAGCGGAAAGGCACACTTGTGTCTTTCCGCCTGCTCCGTCAAATGGCCATGACGTCGCTCTGCTTTTTGGCAACGGCGGCATCAATCTGCTTGGTATATTTATCGGTCAGATCCTGAACCGACTTTTCGGAGGACTTCGCCTCATCCTCGGTCATCTCGCCGTCCTTTTGTGCCTTTTTGATGGCATCATTGGCGTCACGGCGGATGTTACGTACTGCAACCTTGGCATCTTCGCCCATCTTGGTTACCTGCTTGCAAAGCTCCTTGCGGCGCTCCTCGGTCAGCTGGGGGAACACAAGACGGATCACCTGACCGTCATTGGCGGGGGTGATGCCCACATCCGAGGCCAGAATGGCCTTTTCCATTGCCTTGAGCGTAGAACCATCGTAAGGCTTGATCACCAGCGTTCTGGCATCCGCCTGACGGATATCGGCCATAGAAGGCAGGGGAGTGGGAGAGCCATAGTACTCAAAGGTCACACGGTTCAGCACAGAAGCACTGGCCTGGCCGGCGCGAATCGTGGCGAAGTTGCTATCCAAGGCTGCAATGGCCTTGGTCATTTTTTCTTCATAAGGCTTGGTGTTCAGTTTCATCGTTTTTTCTCTCTTTCTGTTAGATTAGCGGTGAAGCTCGGTGCCGATGCGTTCGCCCATTACAACACGATAAATGTTTTCGGGGTCGCGAAGCTCAAATGCATAACAGCAAATGCTATTATCCATGCAGAAGGTGGTTGCGGAAAGATCCAGAGCCTTCAGCTCCTTATCCAAAACCTCCTTGTAGGTCACCTCTTTATATCGTACGGCGCTGGGATCCTTTTTCGGATCGGCAGTATAAACACCGTCAATATTCTTGGCCATCAATACCGCATCAGCATTGATCTCGGCGGCACGCAGCACGGCAGCCGTATCGGTGGAAAAGAAGGGCTGGCCCAAACCGCACGCAAAAATAACGGTTTTTCCCTTCTCCAAAGCGCGCTTGGCATCGCGCACGGTAAAAGCATCGGCAAAGGCAGGCATTTCCACAGCACTCATGACAATCGTGTCAAGTCCTGCAGCCACAAAGCGATCCTGCAAGGCCAAGGCATTGATCGCCGTGGCAAGCATACCCATGTGATCAGCCTGTGTACGATCCATTTCGCCGCCCTGGCGGCCACGCCAGATGTTGCCGGCACCAACGATCACACCGATCTCCACGCCGGCATCACGACAGCGGTTTAACACCTCTGCAATTTTGTCAATAAAGTCAAAATTCAGAATCCCATCACTGCCGGCAGCCAAAGCCTCGCCGGACAGCTTTAACAAGATGCGCTTGTATTTCGGAGCTGTCATCGCAATACCTCGCTTATTTATTATATTCTTATATATTGTACCTTATTTTTCTTTGTTTGTAAAGGGCTAAAAGAGAAAAAAGCGCGAATTTCTCGCAAAAATATATACTTTGTATATATGATATCATTTTATCGTTTAAACTCCCCTTTTAAAAAGCCCCACGCGATTGTTTCGCGTGGGGTAAGACTTAATACAGATCTATTTGCAAGACGGGCACAATGCCGTAATAAATGCAATCCACATTGTTAGCATAGCTGCTCCCACCGCCGCCGCTGATCAGACGGGCGTAATATTCATATCTGCTGGCAGGCGAACGCAACCACCAATAGCCGTTCCCCTCCGAATTCACAAACACACCGGTTGCAAGACTGTAATCGCTGGCCCTTAAGCTGCGGTCGTCATTCGAAGAAAAACCATACTGAGGATTGGTGGCCTCAGCGTAGCTAAGCAAAAATATGTTGTCCTGTGTATTTTCGCACGCATATTCCACTTTATCGTGCCCGGTACTCTCTATACTGTTATCCACTTGGGTCGTAAGGATCAATGCTTTTTCTGCATTTTGAAAAGCAGACTGATAAAATGCACCGTTCAGCCAAGTGCGCATAGCGCTGGCGGCGTAGTCATTGGTGTCAACGCCAAAAGCTCCGTTTGCAATCACACTTTCACACACAATGATTGCTGTACCATTGCTCTCTGTGATAACACGCCACGCAATCGGTTCCACCTTAAAATAGTACTCCTCGCCAGCTGTTACCGTGGCTCCCGTTGAAAAAACATAGTCTTCATCGTGCGGCGCGGCAACTACTTTGGCATAATATGCGTTATCGCTGCCCAAATAATAGCCTCGTTGATCAACGGAGTTACTGACGACCACATTTTCAGCCTTTAGTGTTTGCGGATATTCTCCAAAGTAAATGCGATTACCGTCTCGATGATAAGCAACCGCCGCTTGACAGACAGAGCAAACCAGCTCTTTTGTTGTCGTGTGTACGCCAGTTGCAGGGATAGAACGTGTTTCGCTGACACCGCAATCACAGGTGCGGATCTCTTCTCCGGCTGTGCTGCATGTAGCCGGCACGTTTTCTTGCCAGGCTGGAAATGTGTGTGTGTGCTCCAAAGGCTGTTGACTGTCTTGCGGATTGGTGCTTGGATTTCCGCTGTCACCACCTGTTGAATTCTCATCACAACCGATCAACAGGATGGAGAGCAAGCAGAACACCAGCGTCAGTATGGCAATGATGCACTTTTTCATATTCGGCTCCCATTCACATTATATTTTAACAAAAAGGTCTTGTGATGTCGTTATTTTACCATAAAAGCATTGAATTGTAAAGCAAAATTTTGAAACACGAAAAAACGCACGCCGAGGCGTGCGTTTTTTGTATGAAGGCTTGATAAATTACTGCTTTACACCGGAAAGTCTTGCGATCTCGGCAGCGTAATCCTCTTCTACCTTTTCAATGCCCTCGCCCTTCTCAAACAGCTCGAAGGAAACGATCTTGATGTCGCCACCAAGCTCCTTGGCGGTAGCCTTGGCGTAAGCACCAACGGTCATGCTGTCTTCCTTAACGTAAGCCTGCTCTACAAGGCAAACGCGCTCGTAGAACTTGCCCAGACGACCGGAAACGATCTTCTCCAGGATCTGGTCGGGCTTGTTAGCATTCTTGGGATCGTTCTTCATCTGAGCAACCAGAACAGCCTTCTCCTCGGCAACTGCCTCGGCAGGAACGTCCTCAATGTTCACGTACTGAGGAGGATTGCCTGCAGCGATCTGCAGAGCGATGTTCTTTGCGAATTCAGCAAAGCCCTCTTTGTCAGCCACGTTGGTCTCAAACTTAACAATAACACCGGTAGAACCCATGCCGTGGATGTAGGAGGAGGTAACACCCTCAACGATCACGAAACGGCGAATGGAGATGTTCTCCTTGATGATAGCAATCTGCTCAACAAGGGTCTTCTGAACATTCTCGGTGCCACCAACGAAGGGCAGTTCCATCAGAGCAGCTACGTTTGCGGGCTTGTTAGCAATAATGGTCTCAAGCAGACCGGTTACAAATGCCTTGAAAGCATCGCTCTTTGCAGCGAAGTCGGTCTCGGAGTTGACCTCAA
>JAFTSB010000068.1 GCA_017461945.1 Clostridia bacterium
CGTCCTCAGCGGTAATGAGGCCACAGGAGATACCGGCAACGGGAGCCTTGATCGGCACGCCTGCATCCATCAGCGCAAGGGTGGAGCCGCAAACGGAGCCCTGAGAGGTGGAACCGTTGGAGGAAACCACGTCGGAAACCAGGCGGATGGCGTAGGGGAACTCCTCCTCGGAGGGGAGCACAGGAACGAGAGAACGCTCGGCAAGTGCGCCGTGACCGATCTCACGACGGCCGGGGCTACGGGTGGACTTGGCCTCACCGGTGGAGAAGCCGGGCATGTTGTAGTGGTGCATATAGCGCTTGCTGGTCTCGTTGTCGATACCGTCCAGCATCTGAGCCTCGGCAAGGGTGCCAAGGGTTGCAACGGTCAGAACCTGGGTCTGGCCGCGGGTAAACAGACCGGAGCCGTGCGCACGGGGCAGCAGACCTACCTCAGAGCCAAGGGGACGGATCTGATCCATACGGCGACCGTCAACGCGCTTCTTGTCCTTGAGGAGCCAGTTGCGCACGATCTTCTTCTGCATCTTGTAAAGCAGCTCCTCCATCTGGGTGGCAAGGGAGGGGTACTTCTCAGAGTACTTCTCTACGATGGCATCGTAAATGGGAGCTACGCGAGCGTCACGAACGGTCTTGTCATCGGTGTCAAGAGCAACCTTCAGATCAGCCTCACAGAAGGCAAAGATCTCGTCGAACATCTCGTGATCCAGCTCGCAAGAGGGGTAATCGAACTTGGGCTTGCCGATCTCATCAATAATGGCATTGATGAACACCAGCAGATCCTTGATCTCGCGATGAGCCAGCATAATGGCATCGTACATGGTCTGGTCGTCAACCTGATTTGCGCCGGCCTCGATCATAACCACCTTCTGTGCAGAAGCGGCAACGGTCAGCTGCAGGTCGCTCTTCTTGTTCTGCTCGGCAGTGGGGTTGATGACCAGCTTGCCGTCAACCAAACCAACCAGAGCGCCACCGATGGGGCCGTTCCACGGAATGTCGGAAATGGACAAAGCGATGGAGGCACCGATCATAGCGGTAATCTCGGGAGAGCAGTCGGGGTCAACCGACATAACGGTCAGAGTCAGAGCCACGTCGTTGCGCAGATCCTTGGGGAACAGGGGGCGAATGGGGCGGTCGATGACGCGGGAGGTCAGAACTGCCTTTTCAGAGGGCTTGCCCTCGCGCTTGAGGTAACCGCCGGGGATCTTACCGGCAGCGTACATTCTCTCGTCAAAGTCAACGGAAAGGGGCAGGAAGTCAATGCCGTCGCGGGGGCGAACCGAAGCGGTGGCACAGCAAAGGATGGCGGTCTCGCCGTAACGAATCAGGCAAGAGCCGTTTGCAAGGCCGGCGAGCTTACCGGTCTCAACGACCAGAGGACGGCCTGCAAGGGTGTAGCGGAACACCTTGTAGTTCTTGAACTCCATGGGGGTGCTGATAGCATTTTCGGACATGATAGTCCCTCCTGAAATTTTATTTTCACCTGCAGTTGGATAACAATTAAATACGCTCACCTGCGTGGCACATGGGCATATTTAACTGCTAACCGTATGCAGGGGAATGGTGAGTTTTGGGGAAAAAGCGATAGGAGTGAGGAGCCGAAGATCTCCGCTCCTCACTCCTATGTGTTGCTTACTTACGCAGGTTCAGCTTCTCGATAATGGCGCGGTAGCGCTCGATATCGATCTTCTGCAGGTAGCCCAGAAGGTTTCTTCTGTGACCAACCATCTTCAGCATGCCGCGGCGGCTGTGATGATCCTTGTGGTTGGACTTGAGGTGCTCGGTCAGAGAGTTGATGCGATGGGTAAGGATCGCGATCTGAACCTCGGGAGAACCGGTGTCACCCTCGTGAGTGGCGTACTGCGCAATGATAGCTTGCTTTTCTTCTTTCAGCATGGTAGTTTCACCTTTCTGTTTACTATGCGCAACCCCAGCGGCAGGTTGGTGAATGCCACGTGGTGGCTGTATCCTGCGACCGAGAAAGCGTCATGCAGGAGATATTATAACACAACACGCCCAAAAAGTAAAGCCTTTTTTGAAAAAAACTATTATATATTTTATATGAATAAAAGAAAGCCGCAGCAAAAGCTTTGGGCAAAATGTCATGCAAGGCAAACGGATGACATTTTCTTCGTTACCTCTTGTAAATTCTATAAAAGGAGCCTATAATAAGGATACCAACCAAAGGGAGGTATGCCGATATGTGTAATATTGCGGGTTATACGGGCAGCAGACGCGCTGCGCCTATTCTGATTGAGATGATGCGCCGAGAGCAGTTTATCGACGGCGGACAAAGCACGGGTATTGCTACCATTCACGAGGGAAAGCTGTATACTGCCAAGGTGTTGGGTGATGTGGATACGTTGCTGCGTGAGACCGATGCGCTGCATTTCCCCGGTACAACGGGTATTATGCACTCTCGCCCCAGCGGCAATCTGCAATCCCACGCCCATCCCTTTACCAGTGAAGACGGCAAGCTGGCCGTCGTGCTTAACGGTACGCTGCGCGATGTGGCAAACGAGGCATTTTATAAGGCCTCCAACAAGGTCATGCAAGGTTTTATGGATCGGGGCTTTACCATTAAGAGCGCCTATATGAGCGAAAATAAAAAAAGTCAACTGGCCTTGGCTAACGGCATGAACTATCACGATTCCGAGGCGTATGCCCTGATGGTGGGCGATATGACGGCAAAGGCGGGCGGCGCTACCCCCGAGGTGCTGTGCAGCTCGATGAAGAAAGCGGTATCGACGCTCCCCGCAGATATTGTCGTGCTGGGTATCCACGCCGATCTGCCGGATACCATCACCGTGGGCGATGTGACACGCCCCATGACCGTGGCCGCCGTGAATGGCGAGACCTATCTTTCCACCTCGGCGTTGGCCTTTCCGGCAGAGGTGCCGGCTGATGCCGTGATGACCTTGCCTTGCTGCTCGGTGGCGCAGGCAACGCCCGGTCATGTATCCATCGAGGCCGATGCTTTTGACGGTGTACACGTGCAACAGATCGATTATCGCATTGCCGGTTTGGTGTATGATCGCTTGGAAAAGCTGATGAAAGGGCAGAAGGATGACCCAAAATCTCTTTACGATATGCCGATTTTTGAGGAATGGCGTGATCTTTGGACACAGCCCTTTGTCGATTGTAAGTATGTGCGCGAGGGCGGATTGCTCAAGCCCTATGCCACCGTCCTGTATGAAACGCTTTGGGGCTTTTACAAGCAAGGCAGACTTCACGGCACCTTGGGTGAGCGAAAAGGAAAGCCTATTGTAAAATTCTGGGTCGATTAAAAAGAGGCGCACCTGCCACATGGCAGGTGCGCCTTTTTGTTTGTGGCAGGTGCCCACTATCCCTTAGCCGCTGACGTTCGCACTACCATCCGGTTGGTGCGAAATATTTGCGCCCGTTATCGGTTTTTTAAAACCCCCAGTGTCCCCGATGCGATTAACATCCCTCCAAATAAACGGCGCAAAAGAGCCTGGGGCAGAGCGTGCGCCACAGCGGACCCCAGCAGACTGCCCGGGATGCCGCCCATCAGCAAAAACAATATACATCCATACAGCAAAGGCGTGCGCAGCATATGCACGATGAGTGCCGCTCCGGAAGAGAATAGAAAAAACACCAGATTCAGTCCCTGTGCCGTCAATTGCGGCAGATGCTCTGCGGCGGTGAGAAACACCACCAAAAGCCCGGCGCTCCCCACACCAAGACCCGATAGCACCGCCACGGCAAAGGCTATGGCAACCGTCCACCACATTATACTACCAACAGGATGCCGGAAACCAGCACCACGCCCGCAAACAGTCGGGAAAGCGTGGCCGGGGAGAGCCGGCGCAGCAATAAGCCTCCCAGGGCTCCTCCTGCAATCGCGGGCAGGATCAGCCAACCCAGCACAGGCGTGTCAAGACTGCCGTTTGCAAGGTAACGCGTCACCGACAAAAGGGAGAGGGGGAGCATTACGGCAATGGCGCTGGCATAGACCGACCGTGGATCACGCAACCGCTTTTTTAACAACCGTCCAAGGCCGAACACGATCAGAATACCGCCTCCGGCGCCCAGCAGTCCGTTGATAAAGCCTGCCCCCACGCCAATGAGCAAAATGGGTAAAATATAGGTAAAAAAGAGTTTCATAGCTCCCTCCATACGGTTTGAGTCCTTCAAAATATTAAAATTTGTTCTTGTAAGAGTTCAAATAAAGTGCTATACTATAATATGGAAGTGTATCACTATTTGTATTATGATAAATTTAGTATGAATCCAAGTCCCTTGATTTACCCCCGGAATGGGCATGGATTTTTTCGGAAAGGATGGCAAAATGCGGGAAGAAAAAAACCAGCAGGAGCGTGTCACGCGCCGCAGCAGCACAGGTACCCGACGAGATACCGAGCGTGCCCAGCGTGAACCGATCCGTATGTTTGATGAGACAGCAGAAAAAGACCGCGACCGCCGTGAGGAGCCGCGCGATCGCTATAACCAGCGCCAGAGCCGACGCTTTGAAAATCCATTAGAGGATGACCGTTACGACGACCGCTATGACGACCGTCGTGATCGCTATGACGACCGTCGCGATCACTATGATGAACGTCGCGAACACTACGACGACCGTCGTGATCGCTATGATGACCGCCGCGAGCAGGAGGAGTCGCGCCGCAACGACCACCGTGAGGAAACGCAAAGACCCCAGCCCAAAAAGCCCGCCCCTCGCAAGCAGGCCGGTAGACGGCGCAGAACGGGTGGAGATACCGAGCGTTTTGTGCATCAGGTGGTACCCTATGTCACCTTTTGGCTTGCCCTGTTTGCCGCTGTCAGCTTTGTGCTGCGCGATTTGGTGCATATGGCTCCCGGCGCTTTCGGCAACTGGATGGCAGATTTCCTTTGTGGTCTGTTTGGCCCCGGCGCCTATGTTGTGCCGCTATTTTTGGTGGTGATCTCCCTGCGTTGGAAGAAATACGTACGGGAAGGCCTTTTGGCCATCAAGCTGATCCTGTCCTCCGCCTTTGTCGTGTTGTTGTCAGCCATTATCCACGTGTTTATGGATGGCAGCCGTGGCATTTTGGATGTATCCATGCTTTACACGGGCGGTGTCATCCGCACAAGCGGTGGTTTTTTCGGTGGATTTGTGGGCGAATATATGGGCTATTTGCTGTATCTGCCCGGCACCATCCTGCTGGCTATTCCGTTGTTGCTGATCATTGGCATCTATTTACTGGGTATGACGCCCAGTGGCCTGTGGCAGCGCATTTCTCTGAAGGTAAAGCAATCGGCGCAGGCGCGCAAGGAGCGCGAGGCCGCCAATTATGATGGCAAAGAGGAGCGCCCCCTTCGCGTGGGTGCCAAAAAGCCCGAGAGCGTGGCGGCGCAAAGCGACACGCCCCGTGTTGCCGCTCCTGCTGAAGTACTGGAGGAGGAAGGCGAACCCGACGATCGCGTTCACTACGATTTCCGCGAGGACGAGCTGCCCCCCAAAGCGCCGAAAAAGCGCAAGGAGGAGCGTCGCTCTGAGCAACCTCAGCAGCCGGAGCTGCTGGACATCCCCGACGATGAGCCCGAAATGGACGAGCCCCCCGTGGGCACGCGCGTGATTTTGGAGCGCGCCGGGCACACCGATGATACCGAACGCACACTCAGCGAGATCTTGGATAGCCTTGCCGAGGAGTCCGCGCCCCAAAAGGAAACCTTCTCCACCCCTCCATCCGTTCCTACTCCCACTCCTGTGCCGGCTGCTTCCACCAAGGAAGAGCCCGAGGAGCCGGAAAGAGAATTGCAGGGAACGGTGTATTCTCCCTTCTCGCTGCATCAGCATTTTGAGCCCAAAAAGGAAAAAGCTCCCGAGCGTGATACCACCGCTCATATCGTGGTACAGCCGCGCCGCGACGAGGTTGAGAAGCCCGTGCGCGAGGATCACACGCTGCGTGGCACGACCACCGTGGGCTCGCTTGGTACGATGCCCGATTATACCGCACCCTATGCCGATAGCGCGGCCAAGGAGGAGACGCTTGGCAATACGCGCCCCTACAACCCCATTGCAGAAGAAGCACCTGCCGCCACTCCCGTGGCCCAGCAGCCCACTCCTGTGGCGCAGCCCTCCGCCCCCATGGAGAAGCCTCGCGAGGCAGTGATCTCGCCCCGTACGGCAGAAGCCGTTGTGACCGATGCCTTTGCGCCTTATCCCAGCCGTACCGCAGCTCCTGTCGCAGACAAGCCCCAGTCCACCATGTCCTTTGAGGAGGACGAGGATGAGGACGACAGAACTCCCTTGTCGGCCGGACTGACCTTTGGGGAGGAGGAAAAGAACGAGCCTTCTGTGGCACCGGCTACGCCTACCACACCTGCCGCTCCCGTGCAGGAGTCTGCTCCCTTTACTCGTGTGCGCTTGGCGGAGGAGCCCGTTAAAGCCCCCACCTCGGAGGCTTCTGCCCCCGAAAAGGAAACTCCCGTATTCGAGCGTGGCACCGTTGCTCAACCGGCTGCTGCCGCCGCGCCTGCTCGCGGTATGCGGACCTCCTTTAGCCTGCCCGGTGAGGAGGAGCCCGAAAAAGCGACCGCCCCTGCAGTAGAAGAGCTTGCGCAGGCTGCCGCGCAACCCCAGCCCACCCGTCCCCCCATCGATCTGCGTTCCTTGCGCCCTCAGCGCCCCGTGGCTGCTCGCACCGAGGTGATCAAGGAAGATCCCAAGCCTGTGGCACCTCCGCCTCCACCCCGTGAGCATCGACTGCCCCCCATTGATCTGCTCAATGAGGATAAATCCGTCAAGAATACCGACCACAGCGAGGAAATTCAAGAAAAGATCGATATCCTGCGCGATACGCTTGCCAGCTTCAATGTGCGCGTAAAAGAGCAGGTGGATTGCTCCCGCGGCCCCACCATCACGCGCTATGAGCTGCGCCCCGAGGCGGGTGTCAGCGTTCGTTCGGTGATCAACCGCATCGACGACATCTCCCTTAATTTGGCCGCACCTGTGCGTATCGAGGCTCCCATTCCCGGCAAGCCCGCCATTGGAATCGAAGTGCCTAACGCCACTCGCGAGACCGTTTATATGCGCACCCTGCTGGAGTCCGAGGTCTTTAAAAATGCCAAAAAGCCCTTAGAGGTTCCCTTGGGACTGGGCGTCGGTGGCGATATCCAGATGTGTAATCTGGCCTCCATGCCTCACCTTTTGGTGGCAGGTACCACCGGCTCGGGTAAATCGGTTTGTATCAATACCATTCTGATCGGCCTGATGTATAAGACCGCCCCCAGAGATCTGCGACTGATCTTGATCGACCCCAAGCAGATCGAGTTTGCGGCCTATGCACACGTTCCGCACCTGTATGTGCCCATTGTGACCGAGCCTGCACAAGCCGTGGGCGCACTGGCCTGTGCCGTGCAGGAAATGGAGCGCCGCTATTCGCTGATCAAGGATGTGGGCGTCCGCGATATTGATAGCTATAACGAAGCGGTGAAGAACGATCCCGAACGCGAGCATCTGCCCCGTATGGTCATTGTGATCGACGAGTTTGCCGACTTGAAAATGGCCTGTCCCAACAACGATGTAGAGAACTTTACCTGCCGCATTGCCCAAAAGGCGCGTGCCGCCGGTATGCATCTGATCATCGGTACCCAGCGCCCCTCTGTGGACGTGATCACCGGTAAGCTGAAGAACAACATCCCCTCGCGTATCGCCTTTACGGTGATGCAGCAGGTGGACTCCCGCACCATTCTGGATATCAACGGCGCCGAGTCTCTGACCGGCAAGGGCGATATGCTGTATATGCCTGTGGGTTGTCCCAAGCCTGCACGTGTGCAAGGCGCTTATGTCTCGGACGGTGAGGTGGAGCGTGTGGTTTCCTTTGTTCGCGACAAGAATGACCCTGTGCAGTATAATCGCGACTTCATGGATCAGATCGAGGCCGAGGTTGCCCGTGCCGCCAACGTCGGCAAGAAGGGCGATGACTTCGATAACATGGATGACGGTGACGACGACGGAGAGGATCCTAAATTCCGCGAGGCGGTGGTGCTTGCCATCGAGACCCAAAAGGTGGCCACCTCGTTGCTGCAACGCCGCCTTGGCGTGGGCTATGGCCGTGCGGCCAAGATCATTGACCGTATGGAGGAGCTTGGCTATGTCAGCGCACCGGAGGGGAACAAGGCCCGTAAGGTGCTGATCACCGCCCAGGAATACGCCGCCCGTATGATGGAGGGCGACGAGGGCGAATACGAAGAAGACGATTACAGCTGATCCCCATTCCCCGGCGCGTTAATACGCGCCGGGGAATATTTTTCTTGTGGGGGTGAAAATTTCGCCAATTCGCTTGACACCGCCTTTGCAAAGGATTAAAATGGAAAAAAGACATTTCGAAAGGAGATTGTTATGCTGAAAGCCGGTTTCGCAAGAGTTGATATTACGCCCCCCCTGGGCCTCCCGATGGCGGGGTATTTCCGTGAACGCTTTTCCAAGGGCGTGCTGGACCCTATGGAGCTGAATGCGTTGGCCCTTTCTACCGAAGAGGGCACGATCTTGATCGTGGCTGCCGATCTGCTGACGGTCAAGACCCCCGAATGTCACGAGATCCGCACCCTCATTTCCCAGCGCACGGGTGTGCCGGCTGATCATATTCTGCTGGCTGTTCTTCATCAGCACACCACGGTTTTTGTGGGGGATTGGGATGTGACCACACCCTTGACCGACGAGGCGTATCTGAGTGTCCTGTACCGTAAATTTGCCGACGTGGCGCAAATGGCCATGGACGATCTGCAGGAGGCCACGATGCACGTGGCCGAACGAGAAACCGCCAAGCCCCTTTCCTTTGTGCGCCGTTTTCTGATGGAGGACGGTACCTACCGCACCAACCCGGGTCGTAAAAACAAGGACAAGGTGGTGCGCCCGGCAAGCGATGCCGATAACACCGTCCGTCTGGTTCGTTTCCGGCGTGAGGGCGCCAAGGATATTGCCCTGGTCAATTTTTCAACGCATCCCGATGTCATTGGTGGGGAACTGTATTCGGCCGATTGGCCTGGATTTGTGCGCCGCTATGTAGAGGCCGATCTGACAAACGTCTCCTGCCTGCTGGTCAACGGCGCTCAAGGAGACACCAACCATATTGATCTGTTTGGCGATGGCTCCACCAAGGGTTATGAGCACAGCGCCTATATGGGGCGCATGATTGCCGATGCTGTGCTTGCGATGTTTGATCAGACTCGCCCTTGCCACACCGACGGCGTGTTTGCCAAAGTCGATACCGTTTATGTGAAAAGCAATACCGAAGGCGAGGAACGCTATGAGGAGTGCGTGGCACAGAAAAAGGCCTATGAACGGGGAGAACTGCCGCATCTGACCATGGAGCAGCTGGCCGAGACACGCCGCATCAGTAACCTGCGCGCCCTGCCGCTGTATCATCCCGTCGTCATTACGGTGCTTTCTCTTGGTGAGCTGGCGCTTGTGGGCTTTGGCGGTGAGCCCTTTACCGATTATGCCAATCGGGCACGGGCGGCCTTGCCCCACAAGTTTACCGTTGCCGCTTGCTGTGCCAATGGTTATGCGGGTTACCTGCCCACGGGGCTTGCTTTTCAGCAAGGAGGATACGAAGCGAAAAATTCGCCCTTCGTGCCCGAGCTGGAGGAGCTGGTTATGGGCAAGACATTAGAGATTTTAAAGGAACTGTAAAGGAGAAGACGATGCTACAAGCAGGATTTGCGCGTTTGGATATTACGCCCCCCTTGGGATCATCCTTGGCCGGTTATTTTGTTGAACGAAAGGCTGACGGTATTTTAGACCCGATCGAGCTCAATGCCGTTGCCATTCGCTGTGGCGAGCAAACCGTGGTTCTGATCGCCGCCGATATCATTTCTATGGATGGCGATCAGTCGCTTTGCGCCCGTCAGATGATTGCCGAGGAGTGCGGTGTGGCAACGGATCACATTGCCATCAACTGCCTCCACCAGCACACCACCGTGCGTATTGGCCGCGGTGCGTTTGGTATTACAAGTGGATATTATCTGGAGCTGTTCCGTCGCAAGCTGGTGGATGTGACCAAGCTGGCGCTGGAGGATCTGAAGCCTGCCACCCTTGGCATTGCCCAGCAGGAGACGGCCGAGCCCATTTCCTTTATTCGTCGCTTACTGATGAAGGATGGCACCACCAGAACCAACCCTCGCCGCCAGGATCCCAACATAGACCACCCCATCGGCACGGCCGATAACACGGTTCGCCTGCTGCGCTTTTTCCGTGAGGGGGCTGCCGACATTGCCCTTGTGAATTTTGCCACACACCCCGATGTCATTGGTGGCACCAAGTTTTCTGCCGACTGGCCGGGTTTCGCGCGCCGTTTTGTGGAAAAGGACTTGGAAAACGTGCGTTGCGCCCTGTTCAACGGCACGCAGGGCGACACCAACCATATTGATTTTTCCAAGCCTGCTATAGAAGACCGTTATGGCTACAGCGCTCATATGGGGCGTGTCATTGCCGATACCGTGCTGGCAATCTGGGGGCAGACATCGCCCCACACCGTGGATCGTCTTTACGGAAAGGTGGAAACGATCTATAACAAGACCCGTACCGACGGGGAAGAACGCTATGAGGATAGAAAGGCCTTTTTCGCCGCCTATGAGGCCGGAACACTGGATTACAAGCCCGGTATTACCGAGCTTGGAGAAGCACGCCGCATCATCAATATCCGTACCGATCCCATTTATCGCCCCGTTAACGTGACGGTGATCGGCATTGGCGGTGTGGCCTTTGTGGGCTTTGGTGGAGAGCCATTTACCGAATACGCTCACGAGATCAGACGGTGTTTCCCCGATATGCTTGTTCTGACCGGCTGTAACACCAACGGCTCGGTGGGCTATCTTCCCACTAAGGCGGCCTTTGAGGAGGGCGGCTATGAGGGCAGAGGAACTCCGCTCTCGCCCAATCTGCAAGAGCAGCTGGTTGGCGCAGCCCTGCATATGCTAAACGAAATGTAAACAGAAAAAGCACCCGACCGTATGGTCTGGGTGCTTTTTTGTAAAAATAACTCCATCGATAAGCCGGGTTCTGTCGCGAACGGTCATCAATCTTCGCTTTGCGTCACCGCAAAGCTTCGGGGCAAAGCCCCGTGCCACCCGGGGGATATGCGTCGGGCAGACATCCCCCATACGGTGTTGCTTCGGATAGGGTTTACAGCAAACCTATGTTACCATAGGAGTGGGTGAGCTCTTACCTCGCCTTTCCATCCTTACCTCAAAGAGGCGGTTTATTTCTGTTGCACTTTCCCGGCAGTCACCTGCGGCTGATGTTATCAGCTATCCTGCCCTGTGAAGCCCGGACTTTCCTCGCGGTAATACCTTTCGGCGTGATACCGCGCGACCGTTTGATGAAGTTACCAAAGCAGTATACCACATTTTTGCGTTTCTGTCAACGCCGTGTGGCTTTTTTGCCGCATTTGGTTGACAGAAAGGGGCAAACTGTGATATACTTTGAACAGTAAAAAGTTGTCGAAAAGGAGACCTATGCTAAACCTTTTATCCTGCTTTTTTCAAATTGTATTTCTGACCTGCCTGCTTCCCCTTGTGTTCGGCCTTGCCGTGTGGGGGTGCAGACAGCTGTTCTGCCTGTTTGTGGGCGATGACAGCGGCAGGCCGCTGCAGATCGCCTTTTCGGCGCTCTCTACCCCCTTGCGTGAGGTGGGACATATGATCACGGCCATCATTGGGCTGCACCGTATCGAGGATATGTGCTTGCTCAATCTTCACGATATGGATGGGGAATTTGGCTATGTCGAGCATTCCTATAACCCACGCAACCCCGTGGCAGTGCTGGGGAACCTTCTCTATGCCCTTGGCCCCGTGTTGACTGGCCTTTTTGCGGTTTTGGTCATTTGCCTTTCCTGCTTTCGCGGTGCGTGGCTCCCCTTTTTAGAGCAGGTCACTCTTCTTGGTGAGGGCGGCGCAGGCTTTCTGGACTACGCACGCACAGCCCTTTCCTTTGTGCCCAGCATTTTTGCAGGGGCGGGCATCAACCTTTTTGCCAAGATTTTGGGGGGCGCCTTGCTGGCCACCCTTTGTCTGGGTATTCACATCACCCCCGGCGAGATCATGGACGCTGTATCGGGCTTTCTGATTTATTTGATCCTGGCCTTTTTGGGGGCAGGCGTTCTGATTTTGTTTGACGAGCGCGTGGTGCGCAATGCAATGGCCGGCCTGCATACCTTTGCCACCTCTGTTGTGGCGTTGTTTTTGGTGGTGCTGGTGTTTGCCGCCGGCATCGTCTTGCTGGGCTTTGTGTTTGGCATCATTCGCACCTTGTTTAATATTGACCACGTTTATGTGGATGAAGAAGAATCCTAAAAGGGAGGAACGTTATGCAAAAATTGATGAGAAATTGGATCTTTACCTTGGTGGTGTGCATCCTGCTTGCCATGTTCGCGGTGCTGCTGCTGCTGGATAATCTGGGTGTCACCGGCGAGAAGTATATTGCCTATCAGGTGATCCACGTGATGACGGCTGTCGCTTTAGCGATCTACGTGATCCTGGCGCTGTGCCCCATGGTGCCTCGTTATCGTGGCGCCGCCATTCCGTTTTTGCTTTTTGAGATCGTGATGTTGTCCATCACCGCCATTGCACAGCTTGGTGTACAATTCTTTCGTGATATTCCGTGGATCTCTGACATGGCTGTTTGCTCGGTGTTGGGCTTTGCTCTGTGGCTTCGTGCCGCCATTTTGCTGGTTCGTGCATACCTTCTGCAGGCTCGACAGCCCAAGAACAGCGAAAAGAAAGAGGAAGAAAAAAACACAGAAAAAACCACCGAAAAGCCTGCTAAAAAGAAAAAGAAGGTGGTCACACACACGCCCCTGTGGCAGTTCTGCTTGTACATCATTGTGGCGGCCATTGGCGTTTGGCAGATGGTCAAGCCTTTGATCAGCGATCACGCCTTTATTTATTACATTGCCGCCGCCGCCGCTCTTTTTGCCGCCCTGTTTGCCGTGGCAACGGTGCAGAACCGCCGCGCGCTCCCCAAAAAGGAGAAAAAAGCGACCAAGACTGCCGAGGAGCCTGCACAGCCGGTGGTCGTGGCGCCCGTGGCCGAGCTCTCCACTTCCGCTACCGAGGAGCCTGCACAGCCTGCAGCTGAACCGCCCGTAATTGAGTCCCCGAAAACAGAAAAGGAATAAAAAACAACAAGGCGTTAGCAAGTTTTGCTAACGCCTTGTTTCATAAAGTGGTGATGTCTTGTGTCCATCATCGCTTTTGAAACATTAAAATCTTAAAAAAGATCCCGACGAGGAGCATCCTCGTCGGGATCAAACTATTTCGGCTCTATTTCAGCAACCGTTGATTACTTCAATGCAGCCTGAGCAGCAGCCAGACGAGCAATCGGTACACGGAAGGGAGAGCAAGAAACGTAGTCCAAGCCAAGAGTGTGGCAGAACTCAACGGATGTGGGATCGCCACCGTGCTCGCCGCAGATACCGACGTGCAGCTTCTTGTTGTTCTCACGGCCCATCTTAACAGCCATGCCCATCAGTTTGCCAACACCGGTCTGGTCCAGCTTAGCGAAGGGATCGTTCTCAAAGATCTTGGCATCGTAGTAAGCGCCCAGGAACTTGCCGGCGTCGTCACGAGAGAAGCCGGAGGTCATTTGAGTCAGGTCGTTGGTGCCGAAGCAGAAGAAGTCAGCGTTCTGAGCGATCTCGTCAGCGGTCAG
>JAFTSB010000008.1 GCA_017461945.1 Clostridia bacterium
CCCGCCGAAGACGAGGAGCCCAAGGCCGAAGCGTAATAAAAAAGCCGCACCAATGCGGCTTTTTTATTTTTGCAACGAAAAAATAGTACCGTTTTCGGATTTTATTGACAAACCAAGCTGCCAAGCTTTTGCTTTGCCTGCATGATTTTCTGTTCCTCGGCCTTGGTTACGGAATACCAGCCGCGACTCTGCATCTCCTCAAACAGCTGCTGCTGTGCCGTGTGTGTATCGCACAACAGCTCGCTGAGGCAACGCGCCACCTCGGGCGTGGCGCATTCCAGCACATAGCTATTATAGGCGGATGCCAAAAACTTTTCGCTTTGCAGCAGATCGGTCATCTGCTCCTTGTCGCCGAACGTACAACAATTCATACCCTTACCTCCTTATTTCAAATGGGAAAACAGCTCGTCAAAATGACGCTGATGGCGCTGGGCCATTTGCGTATAGCGATCCTGCAGGGCGGTGTCGCCGGTCTGCTGTGCCATATGGCAGCACTTGGCAGCCAAAACGCTTTCCACCGACATCAAATCCTCCAGGGCGGTCAATTCCTTTTCTGTGATCTGTGCCACGTGATCCCCTCCTTTTCCTGTGATAAGACTATTCTTTCCCAAAATGCGCCGAATATACAAAAGAAAAAGAGCTTTGCCAATGGCAAAGCTCTTTTCATCATAGATCAAGAGCGGCCGGTAGAATCGGGCATGACCTTGTCGGGCATATTGGGATTAACAGACGCACTATCGTCGGGGGTCACGTGAATTTCACCCTGCTTCTGATCATCGGAGGGAGCGGGTTCCGGTTCTTCATCAGGTTTGCAGGACACAAAAACCAAGCACAGGCACAGGCAGAGTGCCATCAGCAGGCAAAGGATGCTTTTTTTCATTTTCACATATCCTTTCACACAATTTGGGTATTCTTCAGTATTATTGTATCAAAACTGCTTCGGTTTGTCAACACTTTTTTATGATTTTAGTGACTGCCTTTTTTTCACGGCCAAAAAAGTAAAAAGGGATTGCCTTTTTTAGCAAAATATATTATAATAAGTAGGAGTCTAACCATGAAAAAAGATCTGCAAAAAAGTCAAAAGCTTCCTCCATCCCCTAAGAGAGGCTCCCACGAGAGCAAAACGGCCTTTTATGTTTTTCTGGTGCTGCACGTGGTAACTTTGATGATTCTTGTGCGCGGTGCAATGCTGGGGCGCTCTGAAACCGTGTTCACTGCCTGTCTGGCATTGTTGTTGCTGTTGGTTCCCTCCATACTGGAAAGAAGCCTGCGTATTGAGCTGCCGAGTGCAATGGAAATCCTGGCCTATCTGTTTGTATTCGCCTCGGCCATACTGGGAGAGATCGGCAACTTTTATCAGCAGTTTCCCTTATGGGACAGTCTATTGCACGGGGCCAACGGTTTTTTGTTTGCAGCCTTTGGCTTTTGTCTGTTTGATCTGTTCGACCGCAAACGGCACAACTCCTTTTCCCTCTCCCCTGCCTTTCTTTCATTGGTGGCCTTTTCCTTTTCTATGACCATTGGCGTTTTTTGGGAATTTTTTGAGTTCGCTGCCGATCGTCTTCTTTTCACCGATATGCAAAAAGACACCCTGCAGCACAGCATTCACTCGGTCACGCTCCCGGGGCTCCCCGGCGAAAAGGTGGCACATGTGAGCGACATCACCTCCACCGTGATCCACACCGCCTCCGGGGAAAGCATCACCGTTGCCGGCTATCTGGACATTGGGCTTGTAGACACGATGAAGGATCTGTTGATCAATTTGGTGGGAGCCTTGATCTTTACTTTGATTGGGTATTCCCATTTCAAACACCGACAAAAGCGTTCCATTGCTGCGGGACTGATCCCCAAAGTAAAATAACGTTAAGTATAAAAAATCACAATACGTATTGTGAAATCGCATTCAGAAAGGTACAAATAGCATGAAGATCTCCCGTGTCAAGTCCGAGGGCGGTATGAACATCATTATCGTTGGCTGCGGCAAGATCGGTCAGAATCTGGCCGAGCAACTCAACGAGCAGGGCAACAATATCACGGTGGTTGACATTTCCCCCGAAAAGGTACAGGAGGTGTCCACACGGCTGGACGTTATGGGCGTGGTGGGCAACGGCGCCACCCACGCGATCCAGCAGGATGCCGGCATTGAGCAGGCCGATCTGCTGATTGCCGTTACCGGATCGGACGAATTGAATCTGCTTTGCTGTATTGTAGCCAAAAAATCCAGCGACTGCCACGTTATCGCCCGTGTGAAGCAGCCCGAATACAGCACCGAAAGCGCCTATCTCCAGCAGGAGTTGGGGCTGGCTATGGCCATCAACCCCCAGTATGCCGCCGCCGAGGAGATCGCCCGCGTACTCCGCTTCCCTTCTGCTATGAAGATCGACACTTTTGCCGATGGACGTGTGGAGTTGGTCAAATTCCGCTTGCCTGAAAATAGCCCCTTGGTGGGCATGTCGGTGCGCGATGTGGTATCTCGCTTACACTGCGATGTGCTGATCTGCACCGTAGAGCGTGAGGACGAGGCGCTGATCGCTAAAGGCGACCTGACCTTTAAGGGCAAGGACGTAATCTCGCTGGTGGCCTCTCCCAAAAACGCAGCTCATTTCTTTTCTAAAATCGGATACCGCACCCACTCCGTCAAGGATGTGATCATCGCCGGCGGCGGCAAGACCGCCCATTATCTTTGTGAAATGCTGCTGCGCGACGGCATTGCCGTCAAGATCATTGAAAAAGAAACCAAGGTCTGTGAGGACCTGTGTGCGCAATTCCCCTCTGCCACCATCATCCACGGCAACGCCGGCGATCAGGAGATTCTCGCCGAGGAGGGATTGGCCGACGCCGGTGCCTTTGTGGCCCTGACCAATATGGACGAGGAAAATATTCTGCTGTCGCTGTATGCCAAGCGTGTTTTCCACGGCAAGCTGGTCACCAAGATCAACCGTTTTGATTTTTCAGATGTGGTGACACATTTGGATCTGGATTCCATTATTTACCCCAAAAATATCGCCTCCGACGTGATCGTGCGCTACGTACGCGCCATGAAGAACACCATCGGCTCTAATGTAGAGACCCTCTACAACATCATTAAGGGCAAGGTCGAAGCCTCGGAATTCATCGTTAAAGAGGGCTCGGCCATCACCGGAAAGCCCCTAATGGAGCTGGCTTTTAAGGAAAACGTGCTGATTGCCTCGATCCTGCGCGGCAAAAAGGTGCTGATCCCCCGTGGCCACGACACCATCGAGCCCGGCGATCACGTGGTGATTGTTTCGGCCCTGACCGGTCTGCACGACATTACCGACGTGCTGAAATGAGGTGTCCATGAATTATCGTATGATCACCTACATCCTTGGATGGATCCTGCTGTTTGAAGCGGCCTTTCTGCTGTTCCCCACCGTTACGGCTCTTGCCTTTGGCGAGGAGGCCATCAAAGCGTTTCTGCTGACCATCGCCATCTGCGTACTGGCCAGCGCGCTGCTGATCTTCCGCAAGCCCAAGCATAAGGAGTTACGCTCCCGCGATGGCTTTGTCATCGTGTCTCTCAGCTGGATTGTGCTCAGTCTTTTCGGCGCTCTGCCCTTTATGTTCACCGGTGTCACCACCTCCTATGTGGATGCCCTTTTTGAAACCGTTTCGGGATTTACCACCACCGGCGCTTCTATTTTGCCGGATGTGGAGGTCATTCCGTATTCCATCCGCATGTGGCGTTCCTTTACCCACTGGGTGGGTGGCATGGGCGTTCTGGTCTTTATTATGGCCTTTCTGCCTCTGAGCGGTGGCCGTAATATGCACATTATGAAGGCCGAAAGCCCGGGCCCCTCGGTCAGCAAGCTGGTGCCCCGTGTGCGTACCACAGCTTTGCTCCTTTACGGCATATATTTTGTTTTGACCGTAATTTTATTTGTTTTGATGCTGTGTGGCGGAATGAACGTATTCGAAGCCCTTTGCACCGCTTTTGGTACCGCCGGCACCGGTGGTTTTGGCTTTTACAATAGCAGCATGGGCAGCTTTTCGCCCTTTTTACAGGTCACGATTGGCGTGTTTATGCTGATTTTTGCCATTAACTTTGAGTCTTATTTTGCCTTGCTACAACGCAGATGGCGAGATATTTTCACCACCGAGGTCGTTACCTTTTTGCTGATCGTGGCCGGTGCCGTGGGCATCATTACGTTCAATCTCTACAGCTCCTTTGGTTCTGTTTCTGAGGCTATGCGTCACGCCTTCTTTACCGTCTCCTCCCTCATTTCTACCACAGGTTTTTCCACGGTGGACTTTGACCTGTGGCCAGAGCTTTCTAAAACGGTGCTGTTTTTTCTGTTCTTTATCGGTGCTTGCGCAGGTAGCACAGGCGGCGGTGTAAAGGTATCGCGTATTGTTCTTTTATTCAAGGGCATTGCCAGAGAGATCCGTTGCTCTATTCACCCCAAGCAGGTCAAACGGATCACTGTGGACGGGAAAACCGTGGAGCAATCCACCGTGAATTCGGTCTTTATCTTCTTTGCCTGTTATGTTATTATATTCGGCTTCTCGTTGCTGATCCTTTCCCTGGACGGTGCGAATTTTTTGACCAATTTCTCTGCCGTCGCCACCACCATTGGAAATGTAGGTCCCGGCTTTGCAGGTGTTGGCCCCACCCGTAACTTTGCATTCTTCTCTCCCCTTTCCAAGCTGGTACTGATCTTTAATATGCTGGCCGGGCGCTTGGAGCTGTTTCCCATGTTGCTGCTCTTTTCGCCTGTTACCTGGAAAAAGTAAAAAACAGCTCTACGTATTCACTTTTTTAAAACAAACAGAGGGGAAGCCCGTGGGCTTCCCCTCTGTTTTCTTACTTGGAAAATCCGGTTTGATACATATCCTGATAGCCATAAGGATGCTCTACGGTCTTCTCCTCAAAAACGATGGTATTGGCAGGTGTGATGTAGCGGGAGGTCAGCATGCCGTCCTCCAGAATCAGATCGCGAAAGCCCCACATGGAGTTCATAGGCGGGCCATTTTTGCCGTTGTTGTAGGAGTATTGCCCCGTGTATAGCAAAGCCTTGTTGCCCCATTCCTCCCCAAGCTCCACCACGTTGGAGCGGTGAACGTGACCGCCGAACAAGCACAGGATGCGATCCTCCTGCGCCACCAATTGGCGAAAGGCGTCGCTCTCGCGAGACGGCTCAAAATGATGGGCGCACAGAATTACTTTTTTATCCGGATGCTTGGCCATTTCCCTGCGGACAAAATCCACATCGGTACCACAGTAGGTACCGTCGCTATGCACGGTGGGATCCAGATTAGCACCAAAGGTATCCGGAAGGATGAACAGCACATCTCCCACCGCCAGTGCATCGGTACGGGCAAAGCCGGTCAACTCGTGCCACAGCACGTTGCCGTACTGCTCGTGATTACCGGCAATGGCGGCCATGGGAATATTCAGCTCCTTTAGACGGGTGATAACGCGGTCTGCGAACACCTTGGTATTGCTGCGGCCCTCGGTCAACCAGCAGCCCTTGATATTCCATTTCCAATGGTCCAAGGAATAATCGCCCAAAAGCAGCAGGGCTTCAAAGGGCTCCTTTTCGTATTCCTCACGCACGTGGCGCACAAAGCGCTCCATACGTTCCTCGGTGGATACGCCATACCATTCCAAATGACACCAATGGGTATCAGAGGCGATCAAAAAACGTTTGCGACTCATTTTTATGCTCCTTTTGAAAGAGTGGAAGGGATCACAGATCCCTTTTTATTATAGCAAATGCCGCGCAAAAGTCAAGCAAGGACTTGCAAATATACAGCGAGCATGATATGATAGAGGTATATTTGTACGGAGGGTAAACACTGTGGCGAACCTGTACTATGCCGATCGGATCGGAGAGATCGACGGTACAAAAAACAAGTTTCCAGAAAACTTATATCTACTGGACGACAGCTTTCACGTATTGGGAGTGCGAGAGGCTACCAACCCCGAGCGCCCTTGCCTGCGGCAGGGCGATGACTTTTTTGCTGCGTTCCCCCTGGATCCGGCAGAGGGAAACACGCTATCCCGCGCCTTGCGCTCTTTGCTGGGAGATTCCCTTTTGCTGGAGGCCGGCGGCCGCCCTGTTCTGATCGTCACCGCATTTTTTGCTCGCACCAGGACGCTGTTGGCCGTAGTACCGGAGAAGGAATTGATCCCCGTACTGGATTGTGCCGCCCATTGGGCAGATATATTGAGCGAAATGCACCTGCAATTTTCCTTGAATATGCTGGCGCGTAAATCCAAGGAGTGCTGCGAGAGCGATTATAGAACGCTCACCGGCTGGCTGCAGCGCATACAAAGCCCCGTGTTTGCACAGACGCTGACCAATCAAGGGGCTGAAGGCATCATTGCTGCTATCGCTTATCGGTTAGGAGCTGTTGCCTCGCTTTGCGGCTGTCGGCTCTCCTACGATCTGAAGGGGCTGGGGTATACGATGCTCCCTTCTGACAATATGGATCTGCTGACCGGCTTGGCCTTTTCGGTATTTATGGCCATCCGCCGCATTGCAAGAGATCAGCAGGCTGTGATCGAGGCAGACCGCATCTATACCGACGACCCTATGCTGTATGTGATCTTTCACCGTATCCCAGACGATAGCCCCGTGGTCGAGCTGGAGGGATTGATCCATCGCGCTTCCACCACCGGCGAGACTCTATGTATGTACGACGATCCCAAAGGAACCGATATGTGCTATATCCAGTTTTCCTTTTTCCCCAAGGAGCTATCGGCACAAGGGATCAAGCATCCTCAGATCTATCGTTATTAAAAATTTCCATTTTTACATACATATTTTCCAATTTTTATATAATGATATTTCAAATTTCGTTCTATACTTTTTAATATTGGCGGTTTTTGCACAAATTTGGCCGATTTTCAAAATCCATGAAAAAGAAAACACCCGAGCAACGCTCGGGTGTTTTCTATGTTGGTTAATTAGTCGACCTTCTTGTAGGTAACAAGACCGATCTTAATGGTATCGTTTTCTTTGTCGATTTCGAAATCGTAGGTGCCCTCAACAGACTTGGTGTCGTCGTTCTCATCTTCAAAGCTGAACTTGATGTCCATGGTATCATCATCGTTCTCGATGATCTCGTACTTACCCTCGTAGGTTCTGGTCTTGGACTGGCCGAGTACCTCGCCTTCCATAGTCACGGTAACTTTGCCAAAAGAACCGAACTCGTAAGTGGTAGAGGTCTTAGCCAAACCGATGTCGAGCTCTGCCTTATAGGCGCCGCTAACCTTACCGCAGGAAGCGAGGGTTGCGCAAAGCATCACTGCAACGAGAGTGAGGCAAAGAATGCGTACAAACTTTTTCATTTTTGTTTCCTCCATTGAAGTTTTTTGGGGTACTGTCATTATATCACGCTCCCCTCAAAAAAGCAACACTTTTTCATAAAAAAGACGAAATTTTGTAAACAAATCAGAAGGAATTGTCACATGTTATTCTTTGTTCGGCCACAAAGCAAGCAGATTTGTCTGCGGTTGACTGTTATTTTCGTTCAAAGGTGGTGCCGGTGGGCGTGTCCGTCAATACAATACCCTTGGCCAGCAGCTCGGCGCGGATGCGGTCGGCCTCGGCATAATTTTTGGCCTTTTTGGCGGCGGCGCGGGCATCAATGGCCTCCTCAATGGCACGGATCTCCGGGTCATCGGAATAAACGCGAACCGCACTGGCGGCAGCGGCAGCCTTTTTGGCTTCCTCGGCAGCAAAGGCATCGGCATTCTTCAAAAGATCCAGGCAAAGCACCGTGTCAAACTCGGCAAGGGCAGCGCGCTTAGTAGCGGTATTGGCAGCAGATTTTAATACGTTATGAATGGCGGTAATAGCCAACGAGGTATTCAAATCGTTATCCAGGCCAGCCACAAACTTAGCACGCAGCTCGGCCAAGGCAGCCTCGTCTACAGCCTCGCCCTCGGTCTGCTTCCAACCGGCGATCTTGGCAATGATCTTATTATAGGCCACCACGGCGTTGTCCAGATTCTCCCAAGAGAACACCAAGGAGCGGCGGTAGTGGGACTGCAGGCAGAAGAAGCGATAGGCAACAGGGTCATAGCCCTTTTCCTCCAACAGAGAAACCGTCAAGAACTCACCCTTGGATTTGGACATCTTGCCGCTGTCGGTATTCAGGTGCAGCACGTGCATCCAGTATTTGCACCAGGCGTGACCTAAATAGGCCTCGCTTTGTGCGATCTCGTTGGTGTGATGCGGAAAGGCGTTGTCAATACCGCCACAATGGATATCCAGATGCTCGCCCAGATGCTTCATGCTGATGCAGGAGCATTCAATGTGCCAGCCGGGATAGCCGATGCCCCAAGGAGAATCCCATTTCAACTCCTGATCATCAAACTTGGATTTGGTGAACCACAACACAAAGTCGGCCTTATTGCGCTTGTTGCCATCCTCCTCTACGCCCTCACGAACGCCAACGGCTAGATCCTCGGAGGTGAAGTCGTTGAAGATATAGTACTGACGAAGCTTGGAGGTGTCAAAATAGATGTTGCCGCCGGCCTCATAGGCAAAGCCCTTTTCCATCAGCGACTGGATCACCTTGATGAAATCGTCGATGCAGCCGGTGGCAGGCTCCACCACATCGGGGCGACGGATGTGCAGCTTTTCGCAATCGGCAAAAAAGCAATCGGTATAAAACTTGGCGATCTCCATCACCGATTTTTTTTCGCGCTTGGCACCCTTGAGCATCTTATCCTCGCCGGTGTCGCCGTCGCTGGAAAGATGGCCCACGTCGGTGATATTCATAACGCGTTTCACGTCATAACCGCTGTAGCGCAGATAGCGATCCAGAATATCCTCCATAATATAGGTGCGCAAATTGCCGATGTGAGCAAAGTGATATACCGTGGGGCCGCAGGTATACATGCTGACCTTGCCGGGCTCGTGTGGGATGAAATCCTCGCGCTGATGCGTAGCGGAATTGTAAAGCTTTAACATGGGAAATGTCTCCTTTTTATCAATACGTATGCTTATTTTTCTTCTTTTTTGGTTTTAGCCGAGGCCTTTTTACGCGGAGTGACCTTGCGTGCAGAAACCTTTTTTTCAAGGGCATCCAGTTGGGCGCGCAACGCCTTCAACTCCTGGCTGACAGGGTCGGGGATGTGGATCTGATCCAGATCGTTGGCCACGCGCTGTCCTGCCACGCGAACCACCTTGGCCGGAATGCCCACGGCGGTGCTATCGGCGGGGATCTCATCCAGAACCACCGCCCCTGCGGCGATCTTGGCGTTATCGCCAATGGTCATAGGTCCAAGAATTTTGGCGCCTGCGCCCACCATTACATGATTCCCCAAGGTTGGATGGCGCTTGCCCTCGTCCTTGCCGGTACCGCCCAAGGTCACCCCTTGATACAGGGTGCAATCATCACCGATCTCGGCGGTTTCACCGATCACCACGCCGGAACCGTGGTCGATCACCAAGCCGCGCCCAATGGTGGCACCGGGATGGATCTCGATCCCCGTTAATGCTTTGGCGCCTTGGCTGACTGCACGGGCGGCAAAGGTATGCCCGTTGCGATACAGGGCGTGAGAAAGGCGATGTGCCAATCGGGCGTGCAGACCGGAATACAGCAGCAAGACCTCCAGATCGCTGTGTGCGGCAGGATCACGCTGGCGAAATGCCTCGATATCATAGCGAACCTCCTCGACCAGGTCTTCTGCCTTATGGTACAGCTTTTCCGACATACGGTAGGCTTTTTTTGTGCAATGGCGCATCAAAATGGCGCACTCACGCTTCAGTTGCTTCATAAACGATTCTCCCGAAAAACAAAAAACACCTCCGTGCCAAGGCACAGAGGCGGCGAACCGCGGTCCCACTCTGCTTTTCGGGGTCTCCCCCTCTCTACTGCTAAATAACAGATTCCCCTTAACGCGGGATACGTCGGCAGATACAGCATCGCTTTCCCCACCGCATCTCACAGGTGCACATCTCCCCCTCCCACCGCGCATTGCTTTCAGCCATGGCAACGCTCTCTGCAGCGGCTTTGTGAGGCCTTCTCCTGCTCACAGACTTTGTTCTTTATTATTATACACAAAAACCGAAGGTTTGTAAACCCCTTGTGTAAGATTTTTTTCAAAAGGGCGACCATAGTCGCCCTTTCTTCAAAGAAGCTCGGTAAAGTCGTAAATATACCGATCGGTTATTGCTTTGATCTCCTCAACGTATTCCTTGGAGGAATCGTCATAGACGCCATATACCTGCATACCGGCCGACTTGGCGGTGCGATCGGCGTTGTAATTGTCATCCAAAAAGATGATTTCACCCACCGGCCGTTGCAGACGCTCGGCGGCCATATGATAGATGGCCGGATCGGCCTTGGTGGTGCCAAAATCGTTACAGGACCAGACGTTGTCAAACAGATCATAAATCCCCAACCGTTTCAAACAGGGATCAAGGGTATCATGGGGGCTGGCGGTCAGTACATTGATGCTATCGCCCCGCGCCTTGAGAGCGCGCAGTACCTCGGGCACGTGGGCCTTGGCCGGCACCCGATGGGTATAGGCATCGATCATATAGGTGATCATCAGCGCGACGATCTCCTCGTGGGGTTTCTGCAATCCCATTTCCATAAAATATTTGGCCGTGTTGGGAATGCCCAGGGGGGTAATGATCTTAATGATATCCTCACCGTAAGGGATGTGATGCTCATCCAAAATGCGCAGCATCACGCCACCGTAGGTGGGCATCGAATCCACCAGGGTGCCGTCAAAATCAAACAAATAGGTGTTCATCAAAGGCCTCTGCTTTCATTTTGTCCATTTTTTGCGGTACGGGTCGTTGTTTTTTTGACAACGGCACCGCAGTATCAGCCTTATTATACCATTTTCTGTCGTCCTTGTCAACGCAAAAGCTCCTTGACAGCCCCCGAAGTTGTGCTATAATAAAAGCAGAACGATCACAAACGGAGGTTATGATGGAAAAACCGTATACATTTCGCCAGCGCCTGTTGCAGCTACATCGCCCACACCGCCGTATGCCAAAGCCCTGTGGCAAGGGGCAAATTGAGATCACCGCCGCTTGGCACATCGCCGCTCCAGGCACACCGTTCTTGCGCCGATGCGCTGAGGATCTGCAGGACTATTTTAAAACCTCGATGGAGCTGGATCTGCCCATTCTGGACGGCACAGCATCGGATTTCTGCATCTCCTATCGGGTCGATCCCACCTTGGAGCAAGAGGGTGCCTATGGCGTCGTGACCACCGAAAAGCAAATCACGCTCGTTGGCCGCGACCTACGAGCCGCAGCCCAAGCAAGCTATCTGCTGGAGGATCTGCTGAATCTGGAGGAGGCACCCTACCTGACGCCGGGTACCGAGAAGCGCTGTCCCCTTTTCCGTTGTCGTATGATTCACTCCGGCTATGGCGAGGATGATTTCCCCGATCAGCATCTGGCGGCCATCGCCCACAGCGGCATCAACGCCATTCTGGTCTTTGTCAAGGGTGTAGATCAGACCCTGACCCATGCCTTGGACTTTAACGATCTGATCGCTCGCGCCCAGCGATACGGTCTGGATGTGTACGCCTATAGCGGTATGCAAAGCCGTCTGCACCCGGATGACCCCCATGCAGCGGCCTTTTACGATGCGCTTTACGGCGAGCTGTTCCGCCGCTGTCCCGGATTCAAGGGCATTGTTTTTGTGGGAGAGAGTATAGAATTCCCCAGCAAGGATCCTCGCACCTCCGGGATGCTCCGATTGGATAACAAAGGCCCGGACAGCAAGCGACTGGTGAATAAACCCAATCCCGGATGGTTTCCTTGCCTGGATTATCCCCAATGGTTGGATATGGTCAAAAACACGATCCGGCGTGAAAAGCCCGATGCAGATATCGTTTTCTGGACCTACAACTGGGGAGGCTGCGCCGAGGAGGATCGCCTTGCTCTGATCGATCGGCTCCCCACCGACATCAGTCTGCAGGCCACCTTTGAAATGTTTGAGAACGGGCAGCGGCAGGGCGTTGCCACGCACGCCACCGACTATACCCTATCCTTCCCCGGCCCAGGCGACTATTTTGTCAGCGAGGCCAAGGCTGCCGCCAAGCGCGGCATTCCCCTTTACGCCATGACCAATGCGGCAGGACTAACGTGGGATGTGGGTGTCGTACCCTTTGAGCCTGCCCCTTATCAATGGTTAAAGCGGTATGAGGGGGTGCGGCAATGCCATGAGGCATACGGTCTTTGCGGCTCGATGGATAGCCATCATTACGGCTTCACCCCTTCTTTCATTTCTGATCTGGCCAAAATCTATTTTACCACCGAAAGCCCTGACGGTGCGCAGATTATCAAAAAGCTGATTGCAAGGGATTGGGGTGCAGAAAACATCGAAACGGTAGAGGTGGCCTATCGCTTGTTCAGCGATGCCATACACGACCTGATCACCAGCAACAGAGATCAGTACGGTCCCCTGCGCATCGGCCCCGCTTATCCTTTGGTACTGTTTGACGATGAAGATATTCAGATCCCCAATCCCACGGGGATGCGACACGGCGGCAACATCATTTGTAATCCCCATTACAAGACCAAAACCGGCTTGACCGATCCCGCCGAACGCTTGCAGCTGGATGGCGCGATCCGCGTGATCGGCAGCTGTGCCAAGCGGATGCTACAAGGAGCAGAAATGCTGACAGCACTGCTCCCAACCCTGCCCCAGAGCAAGCGGGACGAAGCCGCGCGCGTAGCCGGTGTAGCCGCCTTTATCGGGCGTACGCTGCTCACCACCCACCATGTCAAACGCTGGTACAAAGAAAAAATGGCCATTCTTCATCACGAGGGTGACCTGCAGGCTCATATCAACGCACTGCGTACGATTGGGGCATTGGAAACCGAAAACGCAAGAGCCACCCTGCCCTTGGTGGATGCCGATTCCCGTCTCGGATTTGAGCCCAGCATGGGTTATATTGGTGATCGCCCCCATTTGGAATGGAAGATTGCCGTCATGGAAAAGATCTTGCGTGAGGAGTTGCCTCGGTTAGAGAAAATGGTATAACAAAACAAAAAATCCCGACACGTGTCGGGATTTTTTATTTTGTCACCGTGCAAGCAGCAATGCCGTAATAGGAAAAGGCCTGCAAGGCATTCTTATCAATGCGCTCACCGCAGCACACGATGGGCACCGCAGGGGGGCACCCCACGTTGGCTTGCGCCAACACGCGGCCAAGGCAATCTGCTATCGGCAGCGTTTCTTGCGGTGAAAACAACGCAGCGCGGGGAGACATCACGCGATCGGGCGCCATAACTGCAGGCGGTGCGGCACGCAGAGAAGGCCTTGCTTGGATGCGCAAAAGCGCCTTAGCAACCTGCTCCAACTGTGTTTGTGTTAGCGTAGCAGCCAGCATCAGCACCACGTGATCCGGGTCGGCAAATTCGCACTCGATGCCAGCCTCTCGCAGCCTGGTCGCCAGCTCGGTGCCGGTGTAACCGTAGGGCTTGGTCAGAATGGTCCATTTCAAGGGCTCGTTTCCCCCAAAAGCATAGCCTTGCTGCTGCAAACGGCAACGGAATTGATCGGCCATTTGCGCCAGATCAGCAAACTGCCTTGAATGCTCGGACAAATAGGCATTGGCAGCATCCAAAGATTGTAAGATCAAGTAAGAAGGACTGGTAGAACCGAATAAGGCCAACGCCGCTTTGGCTTGATTTTGAAAAACGGGTGGCAGCTTTGACGAAAGATGCAGATAGGCACCACCCGTCAGCACCGGCAAGGTTTTGTGCGCCGAATCGCAGCAAAGGTCAGCTCCCAGATCCATGGGATGGGCCGAGGGTTGCAGAAATTTCAGATAGGCGCCGTGTGCATTATCCACCAACAGATACACGCCATGGGCGTGGCACACCTGCGCTAACCCTGCGATGTCGGCTACGTTCCCCAAATAGTCGGGGCTGGTCACATAAACCGCGGCAGGCTTTTCGGTCATATCCGTTAGAATCGTATGCAAGCGTTCGGGCGTGACCGTACAGGAAAGATAGGATTCCTCCGGCAGGGGGTAGATCCACTCCACATCCAACCCCAATAGTGCCAGCGCCGTGAGAAATGTCTTATGTACGTTGCGAGCGGCCAAGATGCAAGGGCTCTTATTCTGCTCGGCCGCACATTGCGCCACCAAGTACAGCATGGCGCGAATGCATTGAGACGAGCCCTCGGTAGAATAATAAGTAGGGGCGCCAAAAAGTGCCGAGGCGTTTTTCTCACTTTGGGCAATGATACCGTCAGCCTCATACAGGCTGTCAGCCCCCGCGATCTCGGTAATGTCCAACGCCTCGGGACCCAGGTGAGAAATGCCCTTATGGCCCGGCATATGAAGCCGCAATGTGCGATTTTCAGCATACCGTTTCACAAAATCGCAGATCGGCGTTGTCATTTTTGGCATATGCTTATCCCTTCAGCGCCCGCGCTACGGCTACCATAATGGCACACTCCATACGCTTGCGGAACAGGTCACAGCCCTTTTCGTAAATGCCGGTCACAGAGCCGCTGGCGTGATAGGCATTGGCTGCGCAACCGCCGGAGCAATACAATCTTGCCCAGCAATCCTTACACTCGGGGCGAGCATAAACATTGCAGGCGGCAAACTCGGCACGCACCTGGGGGTTGGTAACGCCCTCATAGACGTTACCCAGCTTAAAGCGCTCCTCGCCCACAAACTGATGGCAAGGATACAAGTCGCCCCAAGGGGTCACGGCCATATACTCGGTTCCCGATCCGCAGCCCGAGATCCTCTTATAGATGCAGGGGCCGCCGAATAGATCGATCATATAATGATAGAAGGTAAAAGGCTTTCCTTCGGCATCGCGCTGCAGCATCAGCTCGGCCAGCTTTTCATATTGCTGTTTCACGATCTCCATATCTGCCTCGGTCAGCTCCGAAGGGTCACCGGGGGCACAGACCACCGGCTCCATGGACAGCTCGGTAAAGCCAAGATCCAGCATCACCTTGATATCCTCCAAAAAGTCGGGGTTGGCGTGGGTAAAGGTGCCGCGCATATAGTAGCCCTTGCCTCCCCGCGCCTCCACAAATTTCTGGAACTTGGGTACAATTCGCTCCCAGCTGCCGTTGCCGGCATAGTCCACGCGATAGCGATCGTGAATCTCCTTTCGGCCATCCAGGCTGAGCACCACGTTGTGGCACTCCCGATTGGCAAACTCGATCACGTCGTCATCCACCAGCATACCGTTGGTAGTCAGCGTAAAGCGGAAATTCTTTCCCTTTTCCTTTTCAATGCTGCGGGCATAGGCCACCAGATCCTTGACCACCTGAAAGTTCATCAAGGGCTCGCCACCGAAAAAGTCCACCTCAAGATTGTGTCGCGTGCCGGAGTTCTCAACCAGATAATCCAATGCCCGCTTGCCCACCTCAAAGCTCATTACCGCACGGTCTCCGTGATATTTGCCTTGGCTTGCAAAGCAATAGGAGCAATTCAGGTTGCAGGTGTGTGCAATATGCAAACAGAGCGCCTTAACCACGCCTGCGGTCTTTTCCTTCAGCTTGCCGGCCATAGGGGCAAAGGTGTCGGGCACAAACAGCTTGCCCTGCTCCTTGAGCGCGGTCACATCGTCATAGCATTCTTCAATATCTGCCACAGTGATATCCGCACGATCGGCATATTTTTCACGCATAGCGGCGATCACTTGCTCTTTGCGATTGGCCTCGTACATCGCAATGATGTCATAGGCCACCTCATCCACGGCGTGAACAGAGCCGGAGCAAATGTCCAAAACGATATTGTAGCCGCCCAGTTTATATTGATGTATCATAACAGCTCCTTTGTTCCATAAAAAACGCCGCCGCGGCACCGTTGGCGCCTTGGCGGCATCTTTTTAAATTACTTGCTTTCCTTGCTCTCGCACTGCTGATTGGCGATGCCGCAGCTGGTCTTGCAAGCGGACTGGCAGGAAGTCTGGCACTCGCCGCAACCGCCGTTCTTTGCGCTGTCGCAGAGATTACGAGTTTCAAGAGTCTGAATATGCTTCATGATAATGCCCTCCATAGGATTATTGTTGGATTGATTATATCACTTTTTGCCTTTAAAGTCAATATCCCTGTGCCATTATTCCCGATATTTTTTCTCCCTTTTTCACTTTTGAAGCCCTTGGGCAGCCGAAAACCGTGCAAAGTCAGGGTCAAAGTAAAAAATTTCCTATTGACATCGGGGTGAAAAGATGGTACAATAATACCATATTTTATATTGGCTATGATGGAACGAGTACCCTTTGACCTGCGCTTGCAGAGAGCCGTTGCTGGTGAAAATACGGCAGTGCAACTTTGGGAAAAAACAGTCCGGAGCCGACGGAAGAAAGCCTTTGGGTGATTAGAACCGTCCGTTCATCGCGTCAAGATGCAAATGAGAGGACCTTGCGGTCAATTTGGGTGGTATCGCGGAAGCACGTCTTTCGTCCCATGGGGGATGAAGGGCGTTTTTTGTTTGATACGACCTTACCCCGGCAATGCAACAGTATTGGAGGAACTATCATGCTCAGAACCCACCACTGCAACGAACTGAACATTTCCCACATCGGGCAGCAGGTTACACTGACCGGTTGGGTGGATACCGTCCGCGACCACGGCGGCGTGTTGTTTGTAGACCTGCGTGACCATTATGGCATTACCCAGATCGTGCTTTCCGACGATAAGATGCTTTGTGGCATCACCAAGGAGACCGTGGTATTGGTCTCGGGCGAGGTAACCAAGCGCGACGAGGACACCGTTAACCCCAAGCTGGCAACCGGCCTTGTGGAGGTGCGTGCTGCCAAGATCGAGGTGCTGGGACCCTGTCAGCTGGGATTGCCCTTTGAGATCGATGCCTCGCACCTGACACGCGAGGAAGTGCGATTGAAGTATCGCTATCTGGATCTGCGCAATCGCCGCATTCACGACAACATCGTACTGCGTGCCAAGGTGCTTTCCTATCTCCGCGCACAGATGGAGGAGCTGGGCTTTTTGGAAATCCAGACTCCCATTCTGACCGCCTCCTCCCCCGAGGGCGCCCGTGACTATCTGGTGCCCAGCCGCAAGCACAAGGGCAAGTTTTATGCTCTGCCCCAGGCGCCCCAGCAGTTCAAGCAGCTGCTGATGACCTCGGGCTTTGACCGCTACTTCCAGATCGCCCCCTGCTTCCGCGATGAGGATGCCCGACAGGATCGTTCGCCCGGAGAATTTTATCAGCTGGATTTTGAAATGGCCTTTGCCACCCAAGAGGATGTGTTTGCCGTGGCCGAGCAGGTCGTGTACAATACTTTTAAAAAGTTCTCGGACAAAAAGGTCTCCGAGCCCCCCTTCCGCCGCATCACCTTTGCCGATGCCATGCTGAAATACGGCACGGATAAGCCCGATTTGCGCAACCCCTTGGAGATCAAGGATCTGACCGGCTTTTTTGCCAGCCATGATTTTTTGGAGATCAATGGCCGTTCCATTCCCTTTAAAAACAAGCCCGTACGCGGCATCGTTGCCAACTATCTGGTGAAAAAGGATGGCGAGGGCGACGGCAAAAAGGCATTTGAAAAAGCCATCGACACCTATTCCCGCAGTATCGGCATGCGCTTTGGATGTGGCTATATCACCCTGGAGGAGGGCGAATACAAGGGCCCCCTGGCCAAATTCCTTTCCGAGCAAGAAAAGGCTGAGCTGACAGAGCTTTGCGGCATTGGGGAGGGCGATTCGCTGTTCTTTATCAGCGATGCACCTGCCGTGATCAACTCCTTGGCCGGCCAGATGCGTACCTGGATCGCCAGTGAACTGGGGCTGATTCGTGAGGACTCCTTTGAGTTCTGCTTTATCGTGGATTTCCCGATGTACGAGCGCAATGAGGAGAGCGGCAAGATCGATTTCACCCACAATCCCTTCTCTATGCCCCAAGGCGGCATGGAGGCGCTGACAACCAAGGATCCCTTGGACATTTTTGCTTATCAATACGATATCGTGTGCAACGGCGTGGAGCTTTCCTCCGGTGCCGTTCGCAATCACAACCCCGAGATCATGCGTAAGGCCTTTGAGATCGCCGGCTATGGCGAGGACGAGATCAAGAGCAAGTTCGGTGCCCTGTACACCGCCTTCTCCTATGGCGCTCCCCCTCACGCCGGCATGGCCCCCGGCGTGGACCGCATGATCATGCTGATCGCAGGAGAAGAAACCATTCGCGATGTGATCGCATTCCCCCTCAACGGCAACGCACAGGATCTGATGATGGGCGCGCCCGGCGAGGTCACCGAGCAGCAGCTCCGTGAGGTACACATCAAGGTTCGTGACTAATCCATCCTGATTTTGCAAGGAGGCTCCCATATGGAAAAGGACACTTTGTTGCTTTTGGAGAAAGTAAACCAGCTGCACCTTGAGGATGCAGAAAAAGAAACCGTATTAACATTTTTTGCACAACAAGAGCAAAATGCTGCCATACTGGAAACCATCGACACCACCAATACCGAGCGCATGGTGCATGTGCTACCCATTCTGACCGTGGTACGCGAGGATGTGGCCCAAAAGCTGTTCACCCGAGACGAGCTGCAAAGAGGCGCACCCGAAACCATGGACGGCTATTGGCAAGTCCCCCGCGTGGTAGAATAAGGAGGGGCAGATATGAAAAACGTTTATCTGGATCAAATGATCCTGACCACCTGCTGCCCCACCAACGCAGGCTCTAAAATGTTGGAGAGCTACGTTAGCCTTTTCAACGCAACCGTAGTGGAAAAGCTGACCGCCGCCGGTTATGAGATTGCCGGCAAGCTACCCGTTGGAGAATTTGCCATTGACCTTGTGGGTGAGACCTGCTTTCACGGCAAGGCTGACGCATCTCCCCTGCGCGATGCGATGGGCGGGCTCTCTTTTGATGTAAACGGTGCCCCCCGCCGTGTGGCCGCGCAGAACGATCTTGTATTTGCAAAGCCGACTTACGGTATTGTTTCCCGCTTTGGCACCATCCCCGTAGCCTGCTCGGGCGAGTGCGTGGGCGTGACCGCCAAGACCGTGGCCGATTGCCGCGAGATCCTTTCTACCATTGTAGGTAAGGACGAGCGTGACGGCACGATGCACGCCGACGATGTGTGCCAAAAATCCGTAAACGGGTGTCAAAAATCCGTCAAACGGGTGGCTGTGATCCAAATGGAAGCGGATGACCAGGTCCGCGCCCATCTGGAGGCCGCCAAGACTGAAATGGCCGCAAACGGTATTGAAATCTGCGAGATCGATGCCGGTGTGATCGGCGCTGCCTATGCCGCTTGGAATATGCTGATGTGCGCCGAGCTGTGCAACAACGTTTCGCGCTATGACGGCATCAAATACGGCTACCGTACCAAGAATTATAAGACCCTTGACGAGCTGTATACCAACAGCCGCACCGAGGCCTTTGGCCTGACGCTGAAGAGCGCGATCCTGTATGGTTCTGATGTGCTTTCCACTAAAAATTACATGGCCAAATATGACAAAGCCCTTCGCGTACGCCGCGTGGTGGTTGAAGCCTTTGCTGACATTTTTGCCAAAGTGGATGCCGTAATGCTGCCGGCATGCTCGAAAATGTCTTACACCGAGGGGGATAGCCCCTTTGTTGAAAACAAGTTCACCGCTCCTGCCTCGATCACAGGCCTGCCCGCTGTGGTGATCAAGGGTGTTCAACTGATGGGCCCCGCCTTTAGCGACGGCACACTGCTGGACCTTGCAAGGGTCATTGCAAAGGAGGGCAAATGAGATGAAATTTGAAACCGTTATCGGACTTGAGGTCCACGTAGAAATGGCCACCAAGTCCAAGATCTTTTGCTCCTGCTCGGCCGAATTCGGCGGCGAGCAGAACGATCACGTCTGCCCTGCCTGCTGCGGCATGCCCGGCATGCTGCCCATTGTGAACAAGAATGTGGTCAATCTTGGTATGACCGCCGGCATGATGCTGAACTGTCACATCAACCGCACCACCACCTTTGATAAAAAAAGCTACTATTATCCCGATCTGCCCGCCGCCTATCAGACCACACAATGGTTTGCCCCCATTGCCGTAAATGGCACGGTAGAAATTGAAACCACCAAGGGCAAAAAGGCAATTCGTATCAAGCAGATCCATATGGAGGAGGATGCCGGCAAGCTGGTGCACGACGACTGGACCGACACCACTCTGGTAGACTTTAACCGCACCAGCGTGCCCCTGATTGAGATCGTTAGCCAGCCCGACCTTTCCTCGGCCGAGGAGGTCGTAGCCTATCTGGAGCGCCTGCGCTCGCTGCTGCGTTTTGCCAAGGTTTCCGATTGTCGCATGGAGCAGGGCTCGATGCGTTGTGACGTAAACCTTTCGGTTCGTCCCGAGGGCAGCCAGGTGCTGGGTGTGCGCACCGAAATGAAGAACATGAACTCTCTTTCTGCCATTGTGCGCGCCATTGAATATGAGACTGCACGTCATATTGACGCCATTGAAAACGGCACCGAGGAGCTGGTGCAGGAAACCCGACGTTGGGATGACGTAAAGGGCAAGAGCTTGGCCATGCGCAGCAAGGAGACTGCCGGCGATTATCGCTATTTCCCCGACCCCAATGTAATGCCCATCGTCATTGACGACAATTGGTACAACGGTATTAAAAATTCGTTGCCGGAGTTCCCCGAGGTCAAGAAGGCTCGCTATACCGCAGAGCTTGGCCTTAGCGATTACGATGCCGGTATTCTGACTGACAGCCGCGCTCTTTGCGACTGCTTCGAAGCCGCATTGACCGTTTGCGGCAGCGCCAAGGAGGCAGCAAACTGGCTGATCTCCGACTGCATGAACGTGCTGAACAAAAAGCAGCTGACCGCCGATCAGCTGACGGTGAACGGCAAGGCCCTTGGCCAGCTGATCAAGCTGGTGACCGACGGCAAGGTGGGCCGCGGCAACGCCAAAAAGATTTTGGAGGTCCTGTTTGAAACGGACGTGGACCCCGCCGTATATGCCGAGGAGAATGGGCTGATCGTTTCCAACGATACGGGCCTGATCGAAACCGTGATCAAAGAAGCCATTGCGGCAGACCCCAAGGCCGTTGCCGACTTTAAGGGTGGCAAAGAAAAAGCTTTGATGGCTCTGTTTGGCAAGTGCATGAAGCAGCTGAAGGGCAACTGCGATCCGCAGGTGCTGCGTGCGCTGCTGATTGACGAAATCAACAAAGCATAAAAACAAGCACCGGATAGCAAAAACGCTATCCGGTGCTTGTTTTTTACAACCGTATCATGATTTTTTAAACACCGAGAGGCAAAATATCGTGATAAAGTGCCGTTTTGCGATCGGTCACATAGCCGTCGACATGATAGTGTCCAAAGTACCAATGCCGATACTGTATGGTGCGTTCAAACTCCATGAGCATCTGATTTTCCGGGTAAACGGTCATGGATTTGGACACCGTTCCAAGTAAGGGTGAGTACAGCGCTTTTTCGTCACAGGAATGGGTGATCACATAATCCACCCGATGCCCATGAGCCTTAAGATTGGCCACCGCCTCGTCAAATTCCTCGTAGCTTGGGATCTCCTGGGGCCACCAGCTGATCCTCTCGCGGCGCATATAGCGGTCAATACTGGTGCCGCCGCCAAAGGTGAAGATACGATTCCCCTCCAGCTCAAAGATCTGCCCACGCATCAAATGGATCACATGGGGGCGCACGCGATGGATCTTACCACCCTGCCACATTTCCACAGGAAAGCTGTTCAACAGGTCAAAATTTTCGTGATTTCCATCCACAAACAGTACCGTAAAGGGGAGCTCCTCATAAGGGGTCAGATCCCGATCCAGCGTTTTATCATACCAAACACCGCCAAAATCTCCCGCAATAATCACAAAATCCGCTTTGGTCAGCTGTGGAGTGTGGGCAGCAAAGCGCACCAGCTTGTCAAAATCGTAAGTACCGTGCGTATCACCGGTCACATAGATCATATGCATCCCTCCCTTTGCGTGATACTTTATTATAGCATATGCAGGGAGGAATTGTCCAGATGCTGTTAACGCTCTTTTCCCACAAAGCAAAGAACCAATGTACCGGGGCCTGCGTGTGCGCCCAGCACAGGGCCGATATCGGCGATCACCTTGGTGTTGACATTATACCGATTCAGCAAAGTATCCGCCAGCGCTTGTGCCTCAGCTCTGCAATCAGCATGGGAAATGAACACCGTACCGTTGGCCGGATGCTCGGCATATGCGCCGTATTTTTCTGCCAGGGCCGAGATCATATTTTTGCGGCCGCGCACAGTAGAATGACTATGTATTTTTCCCTCGTCGGTAATGCGCAGCAACGGCTTGAGCCCCAGTGCCTTTCCCACAAATGCCACCGTGGGGCTGATGCGTCCACCGCGCTTCAGATACACCAGATCCTCCACCATCACCCAATGGCAGACCTTGGTGCGTAAGGAAAGGATCTGCTGCTCGATCTCCTTCATCTCCTTACCGGCACGCAAGCCCTGTACCGCTTGCCAGACCAATAACCCTTGCCCTACCGACCCCGACAAAGAGTCCACCGTGATCACGCGACGATCCGGATAGCGCTCCTCTAGCTCCCGGCCGGCGCGATATGCGGCACCGCAGGTGGCGCTAAGGCCGCCCGAAAAGCCAATGTAAAGCACATTCAAGCCCCTTTGCAGATAGGATTCGAACAGATCGGAAAAGGCCGTACTATTGATGGCCGCTGTTCTGGCACATTTCCCCTCACGCATTTTGCGATAGAAATCAGAGGGCGTCATATCCCCATTGGTATAGATCACAGGGTCGCCGTCAAATTTAAAATTCATATTGCAATAGCCGACGTCCCACTCCCGCAGCAGCTCTGCGGGCAGGTCGCAGGCCGAATCGGTACAAATCACAAAGTCGTTCATATCGCACTCCTTATATTATTTGTTGACTTATCAACATTATACCACTTGTCAGTTGACTTGTCAACATCTTTTCAAAATTTTTTATGATGTCCCAATCTTTTTTATTTTTCTAAATATTTTTATACATTTTCCATTTTTGTATATTTATTTTCCATAAATTGCGCCCTTCGTTTTCTATTTTTATTACTCAAATTTTAAAAAAGCCTTGCAGCGCGTTGCTGCAAGGCTTTTTCTTTGTTTTAAAGGGTGTGATCACTTCTTCAGCTTACGAACACCCAGCTTATCCAGATATTCACCGCAGATATCGGGGTGATCGCAGGTAAAGCCAATGGCTCCATTTTCAACCGACTTGCGATAAACCTCTTCGTCGATATTCATGCCGTAATGCACGCAGGGCTTGATACCCATCAGCGCAAACTCGGCAAATCTCTCTTTGGCAACCACAAGGCCATCGGGCTGCGTAGGAAAGCCCTCAGGATTTTTGGCAGGGCGACTGAAAATGCAAACCTCATCATAATACTTATAGGGGTCGATCTTATCCGATCCCTTCATCATGCTCTTGGGATAAAAGCCGTGGATCGAGAATTCCTCCTTGGTGTGGCGAGTACGCAGCCAAGCGCAAAGGCCGGCGGAGAAGGTGATCACCGTCAAGCGGTCCTTTCCATATACACCGTACTGCTGACAAAGGGTCAGCGTCTTTTCGGCAGAAGCATAGGCAAAGTCACCCAGGTCCTCGGGATAGTCCTTCAGCTCCAGCAACAGCTTAATGTCGGGGCGGGTAGCCATCAGCTCCAGAAACTCCTCCATGGTAGGAACGCGCTCACCCTTAAATTCTTCACCGAACTTAATGCCGGCATCCGCCTTCTTGACCTCTTCCAAGGTCATATGATAAATTTTGCCCTTGGTGTCGGTGGTACGGCCAAGATCGGCATCGTGACAAACCACGATCTGATAGTCCTTGGTCATATGGGCATCCATCTCAATGGCATCCACATCAATCTTCAACACCTCGCGGAAGCCGCGCATGGTATTTTCGGGGTATTTTGCGCGCCAGCCTCTATGGCCGGCCAAAGTTACCTTTGTTTCCATTTTAATATTCCTTTCTGTCCGTTGCCCTGTGGGGCTTGCCATCAGTATAGCACTCCGCAGGCAGAAAAGTCAAGCATTATACGCAAAAAATCACACCAGCTCCACGTGATATTCTTCAAACCAAACATCCAGCTGATACAGCCAGGCAAGTAGCTGTGGGCGCGCCATCAGCTGGCCAAACCATGTGCCGCTTTCTCCCTCCACCAGCTGCTGCAAGCGCTGACGGTTCAGATATTCTGCAAGAAAGCCCGATTGCGATAGTCGCTGTTGCAGCAATTGCAGTACGATCTGCTCGTATGCGGGATTGTGCGTTTTGGGATAGGGGCTCTTTTTGCGCCACAAGACCCGATCGGGGAGATATCCCGTCATGGCACGGCGCAAAAGCGCTTTTTCCACGCCGCCCTCAAACTTGATGCTCCAAGGAAGATTAAACACATATTCCAGAATACGGTGATCCGCAAAAGGCACGCGCACCTCCACCGCATTATACATGCTCATGCGGTCCTTGCGCGAAAGCAGGCTGGCCATAAAATAGCGCGTTGACAAAAAGGTAGCAATCCGCGCCGTGCGGTCCGCCTCGCACTCTCCCTCCAGTGTCGGGCAATCGACCGTGCTCTGACGACAAACGCCGCGCAGATAGTCCAACCCCTCCGCAGCGTGCACCAGCTCATCGCGAAACAGCCCGATACGGGTGTGTGGATCGTGCAGCCAAGGAAAGAAATCACGGTATAGCATTTCAGGGCGATAAAACCACGGATAACCACCGAAAATTTCATCGGAGCATTCACCAGAAAGCAATACCGTATGCTGATTTTTGATACATTTGCAAAAATAAAGCAGTGAGGAATCAATATCAGCCTGCCCCGGGAGATCGCGTGCCAGAACCGCCGTTTTCAGATGCTCGGCTACCGCTTGCGTGGGGGCGGTCAGCACCGTATGCGCGGTGCCCAGCTCGGCGGCCAGCGCTCCGGCAAAATCCTCATCGCTTTGGGGTTGGAACAGGGTGGCGTGAAAGCTCTCTTTGTTCCCCTCATACTCAAAGGAGTAGGTGGAAAGCGTGCGCCCCTCGCGGCGGAACTGCTCCGCCGCCACCGCCGTGATAGCCGACGAATCCAATCCTCCGGAAAGCAGCACCGCCAACGGTACATCACTGGCAAGCTGTCGTTTCACGGCATCGCAAAACAGTTCCCGGACCGTGGCCGCTGCTGTGGCAGCATCGTCATGGCAGGGGGCTGCCTGCAGCTGCCAATAGGGGCGTATTTTCAGCCCTGTTTCGTCCACAATAGCGGCACTGGCGGGCGGAAGCTCGTAAATATCGCGGAATACGCCGCTGCCCGGCAAGGTCACGGGTGTGAGATAAAATAGCTGCCACAAGCCCTGCAGGTCCAGTCGGGGACGCACCTCGTCGTGCGCCAACAGTCCTTTGACCTCCGAGGCAAAATACAGCGTGTCGCCGCAAAGAGCATAAAAAAGCGGCTTGACCCCCAAGCGATCGCGAGCAAAAAACACGCACCGTTTGCCGGGATCGTATACCGCAAAGGTAAAAATACCGTTCAAGTGTACGGGACATTTCTCGCCCCATAAAATATAACTCCAAAGCACCACCTCGGTATCACAGGTGGTGCGAAAGGTGGCACCCATTCCCTGCAGCTTGTGCCGCAGCTCGTTGCCGTTATAGATCTCACCGTTATAAACGATGGTGTACCATTGACCGTTGTGAAAGGCGCGCATCGGCTGAGCACCGCCCTCCGGATCCATAACGGCCAGCCGATTGTGATAAAGCCCTACACCCGTTGCAAAAAATGCACCATTGGCATCCGGGCCGCGATGTGCCAAAATTCCTCCTGCCTGCCCGACCTGTGCACCGCTGACGGCGGCGGGCCGACGAAAATTGATCATGCCATTGATCGAACACATATTTCTCACCTCACTCCTATCCTATGAGCCGTTTTTTTATGGGGTGCATAGAATGGTATCAAGCCCTGTAAATACAAAGCGGAAAAGGAGTGCCTTATGAAGATCGTATTGATGAGGTCGCCCGGATTTCTTGCCCCCCTTTTGCGGCGGATCTTTGGCGTAGAAAGAAAGAAATAAGAAAAAAGCGCTCACAGCTGTGCCGTGGGCGCTTTTCTCTTTGGCTCTATTTTTTCTTTTTGACTTGCATGTCATTGCAAAATATGTTATACTGCAAGAAAAGGAGGTGCTTTCCATGCCCTTTTACCTTTCCGATGCCATAACGGCAGCAACTGACACTCGTATGCACAACGAGACCGTTTGCCATCTGTTTGACGGATTTTCCATGCACCGTTGTACACTTTCCTTGACAAGCGGTACCCCAAACACCTTTGTGGTGGGCACCCCCATTTTGCCAAGCCTTGGTGCAAATGCCGAATACGTTGTCCACGCTGACGAGGGCGGTTTGGCCGTGATCGCCCGGAATATCGATGCCTTGATGCGCGGCTATCTTTCCCTGCTGCAAAAAATCGAATACAACGCAGACGGTGCGCTGTACGTGGCACCGTTCACCGAAAACGGCGTGTTTAAAATTGCCAACCGTATGATCCATTTCTGCATTTTCCCAGAAAATTCACGGTTGTTTATCCGGAAATGCATCCGATTGGCCGGGGCTTTGCAATATACCCATGTGGTGCTGGAATTTTGGGGGATGCTTCGCTTTGACTGCTGTGCCGCCCTTTCCTGGCCTAACGCCTATTCCAAGGAGGAGGCCGCCGATCTGATCCGTGAGATCCGCGAATTCGGAATGGAGCCTATCCCAATGTTTAACCACCTGGGGCACGCCAGCGCCTGCAGGCTTCTTTCCGGCAAGCACGTGGTGCTGGATCAGGACCCCTCGCTTTATGCGTTGTTCACGCCGGACGGATGGTCTTGGAACGTGGACAACCCTCAGGTGTGGGCGCTTCTGAAGGCCGTGCGCGGCGAGCTGTACGAGCTATTTGGCCAATGCCAATACTTCCACGCAGGTCTGGATGAATCCTATATGCACGCCAACCATCCCGCCCTTTATCAAAAGCTGCCCGATTTTTTGGGGCGGCTGACCCAGGAGATCAGCCGCGAGGGCAAGCGCCCCATGATCTGGATGGATATGTTTCTCCCACCCGAGGCCTATCAAGGCCGCAAGTCCCACGCCTGCACCAAAAAGACCCCCGAGGACTGCATCGCGGTGCTTTCCCGCCTCTCCCCCGATACCGTTCTGATCGATTGGCAATACAAAGACACCCAACCTCCACTCCCCTCCTCTCTGTATTTCAAGGATCAAGGCTTTGCTATTATGGGGGCGCCCTGGTACGAGACAGCCAACGGCAGGGCGCACATTGAGACCGTGCAGACAAGCAATCTGTTTGGCGTTATGCTAACCACCTGGCACACATTGAATGCAGAGCTGCCTTCTCTGCTCACCTTCGCCCGTTATTGCGGTGCCGCAGCGGCCCCTTGGTCGGATTATAGCGGTTGCCGTGAGGAAACCGCTACACTTTTGCGCAAGCTCACATGGGAAGCGCATGCATACGAGGATGCCGGCTGGATGAAAAACCAGATCGTTTTGGGCTCCGAAAAAACAATTTGACACAAAAAAAGCAACACGTGTTCGCTTTTTATGCCAAAAGGGCACCGCAAAAGCGGTGCCCTTTTCTCATTGACACTTATATATTTTGACCGCAAGCAAGCGGCTTTTTTCCAGATTATGAGCCAGCCGCCCCAGCCGCTCACGGTCGTTTTCTAAAAAGCGACATTCCCGTTGATATTCGGGAGAGCGCAGAAAATCCTGCACGTATAAGAAGTTGGCGTATGCCTGATGGCACCAATGATTGCGCACATTTTTCATACGAAACAGATAGTCGTAATCTTCCTTGAGAATATATGGGTCATTGTCCGACCGATCCAGCACCTGCAGCTCCACCAGCACGTCGCCAAGGGGCTTGCGGCGTACCGTTTCAAAGTTTTGGTCAAAATCCCCCTTTCGCAGGGCAGCATAGATCATTTTGACCTCCTCCTCAATGTGCTGACAGTGCATGATCAGCTCTCCCACTCGGCTGTGAAACTCCTGCAGGGTCATCATTTTGGGTCCCTCGACTCCACAATGTACACGCCGCCCTTTCGCACAGAAATAAAAGCGCAGTTGCCCGTGAGCTCGTTGCTGACACCAAGAGAAGGGGCAGCGCGGCGAAGCTTGGCATTTTTCAAGGGGTATTTCACGCCGGCGATCTCCACACCCTTGACCACCTCATCCACAGGAATCAAGGACAGATAGGTGTAGGCGCTTCGCCCGATCAATGTGCTGTTGCTCTGTAGAAATCTTACGCGGTTAAAGCCATCGTGAAAAACGGCATGCACGCCGCTTTGGGTCAGATGCCGCAGAATCGTCAGATTGGAAAGAGTGTGGTCCAACCGGCCGGCCAGGCCACCGATGATCACCAAATCCCGTATGCCCTTTTGCAAAGCATAGTCCACGGCTAATTGGGTATCGGTCATATCCTTTTCGGCAGGAACCTGATAGACCTCCACGCTTTCCGGAATCTTTTTATCGCGAATCGAATCAAAATCACCCATGAGCACTGTGGGATGCTCCCCCAGGCGGCAGGCGTTATCCCACCCGCTGTCGGCGGCAATGACCAGATCATCGCCCGTGGGATGCTCGGTGATGTAGGCGGGGTCAATGGCCCCACCAACGTATATGTAGGCACGCATTATTTTTTGCTCCATTCATGCTTGTTTTTCAAGGCATCAAACATACTGACATAGCTTTGATGGCGACTGGGTGCGATTTCGCCCGATCGCACCGCCTGCAAAATGGCACAGCCCTCCTCGCGGGTGTGGGTGCATTTTTTATAGCGACACGCCCCGATATAAGGCTCGAACTCTCGCATCGTATCGGCCAGATCGTCGCGAGAAAAGAAATCAAAGCGAACAAAATCCAGCATACTGAAGCCGGGAGTATCCGCGATATAGGCATGATCGGTATCGGTCAGCGGATAGAGCTCCACTCGCCGTGTGGTGTGCTTGCCGCGCTCGATGCGGTGGCTGATCTCACCCGTTTGCAGGGCAAGCTCCGGAAACAGCGCATTGAGCAGTGTGGATTTACCCACACCCGAGGCGCCGGCAAAGGCGGCCGTTTTGCCCGCCATAGAGGCACGGATGTAGGCGTGAAGCTCGGCCACACCATCTCCCTGCCCTGCAGACAGTGCAAAGGTATGAAATCCTGCACACGTATACAGGTTTTTCAGCTCCTGCGCATAGTCGGGTGCCATATCGCGCTTGCCAATGACGATCACAGGCTCAATGCTGTTATACTCGGCAATGGAGATCAGCTTATCCACCGTTTCCAGCACCGGCGCAGGGTGCGCGGCGGCAAAGGTGATAAACAAAACATCCAAATTGGCCATAGGGGGGCGAATGAGAGCGTTTTTGCGGGGGAGGATCTCCTCGATCACAAGGCCACCACCGTCTGCCGAGGGGATGGGATTGCCCTGCCCATCACGGGTCAGCGTATCGGAGTCGAATGCCACCGTTACCCGATCACCCACCAGAGGGGTGATGCCCTCGTGGCGGAAATTGCCCTTGGCACGGGAGGCCACGCGGTACCCCGATAACGGTGTGTCGCCCGGATCCAGCACGATCTCATATAAGCCGCCCACGCCGCGAATCAGCCTTCCTTGTTCCTTATATTGCATGTGTTCTTCCGTTCTTTCTAAAAAATAAAAGCAAATACACTGTCCAAAAGTCCAAGGCAAAATAGGGTGACCACTGTCACCGTCAGCAATCCCAGCGCCGCCAGCAGGTTGGCCACCAGCAGCCCCTTTACCGTGATCCGTTTCTTTTGCTTTTTGCCTTTCATGGTGGGCACCTCTCTTTTTGCAGGTTGCCCTTATTTTACCCAACTTGGGGGCGCTTCATTCCGATTCACGTTCTTGCTCTGCCGTTTCCTTGCGCAGCTGACCGCAAGAGGCATTGATATCTGACCCAAGAGTGCGGCGGATGGTGGCGCGGATGCCATTTTTCTCCAACACAGCGGCAAAGGCCTTGACCGCCTTGGTACCCGAGCGCTGAAACCCGGTTTCCTTCACCTCATTGACCGGAATCAGATTGACATGGATGGGCATGGTCTCGGTGCGGGTACGCAGGCTTCGGTTTAACAAAAGCGCCAGACGCTCTGCCGCCTCGCGAGAGTCGTTCTTGCCCGAAATGAGGGTGTATTCAAAGGAGATACGGCGACCCGTTTTTTGAAAGTAGCGCTTGCAGGTCGCAAGCAGTGCAGCAATGTTATATTTTTTGTTGATGGGCATAATAGCGCTGCGGGTCTCATCGTCGGCCGCGTGCAATGAGATCGACAACGTAATGGGGAGCCCCAGCTCCGCCAGTCGATCAATACGATCACACAGACCGCAGGTGGAGAGTGAAATATGGCGATAACCGATATTCAAGCCCTCGGGGCGATTGACCAGATCCAAAAAACGCACCACCGCGTCAAAGTTATCCAAGGGCTCACCAATGCCCATCATGACAATGCCGCCAATCGTTTCCCCGGAATCTCTGGCAGCGGCGATCACCTGCCCCAGCAGCTCACCGGCGGTCAGATTGCGCACCTTGCCACCAATGGTGGATGCACAGAATTTGCACCCCATATTGCAGCCGACCTGACTGGAGATGCAGATGGTAATACCGTGCTCATAGCGCATCAATACACTTTCGACACAGTTGCCATCAGCAAGCTCGAACAGATATTTAACAGTACCGTCCAAGGCTGACACCAGCTTGCGCTTGACCTTGGGCAAATGATACGCGGCCACTTCAGAAAGCTTGGCGCGTGTCACCTTGCCGATGTTGGTCATTTCCTCCGGCGCAAGGCCCTTATGTAATTGCGGAAAGATCTGTCCGGCGCGATACTTGGGTTCACCAACGGAGAGGAGCAGTTCCTCCAATTCCTTGGGTGTTAACGCCAGCAATTCCTGTTTTTCGTTCATACGTTTATCCTTTTTTGCACATTTTTGCGATGAAGAAGCCGTCGGTGCCGTTCGTATCGGGGGCAAGCGTCAGCATACCGTCGCAGGCGATCCCACCCACACAAAAGGGCTCAAACGCAAACTCCCCATGTCGGGAGAGGAACGCCGCGATCTGCTCCTCGTTCTCAGCCGGCAGCAGGGTGCAGGTGGAATAGACCAGCACGCCGCCCGGTCGTACGCAGGCAGCGGCGCTTTCTAAAATAGCTTTTTGAATGGGGGGCAGCCCGGCAGCAGCAGCAAAATCCTTGTAGCGTATATCGGGCTTTTTGGCAAGCACGCCATAGCCCGAGCAGGGCACGTCCGCCAGAACGCAATCGAAATGTCCCAGCTCCGCAGGGTTTGCCTGCCGCGCATCGGCAACGGCAGCCGTCAGATTGGTCAGCCCCAGGGCTTTGGCACCACGGCGGATCAAAGAGATCTTGCTTTCGTGCAGATCAAAGCTGTGTACCTCACCCGTGTTTTGCATGGTGAGAGCCGCCCCAAAGGACTTGGAGCCGGGGGCGGCGCACAGATCCAACACCCGATCTCCCTCCTTTACGCCAAGAGCCGCCACGCAGATCTGCGAGGCCTCATCCTGCACAAAGAAATCCCCTGCCGCAAGGGCACAAGAAAGCGCGGAAATATCCGAAAACGACACACCGTAAGGCGCGTTTTTGGTTGGCGCACCGCCAAACTGCTGCAAAAACGCCTCGCGATGATAACGAAGTGTATTGATGCGCACCGTCACCTCGGGCGTGCGATCAAAGGCTGCCAGCAGCGATTCGGCGCGCGGAAAGCCATAGCCCTGCACAAAGGCGCGAGCCAGCTCCTCCGGCACAGAATAACGCACCGAAAGATAGCGGATCGGCTCCCGTTCGGCATCCGGAAAGGTGATCTCCTTGTGGCGACGGCAAAAGCCCCGCAGAATGGCATTGACAAAGCCCTTGCTGCGTTTTGGAGTCAGCTCCACCATTTCATCAATGGCGGCGTGATCGGGGATCCGATCAAAATACAGCAGCTGGGCAAGGCCCATCCGCAGGATCATACGCACCCGCCGTTCGATGGCAGAGGGGGCGATAGAAGAAGCACCGTCGATGATATGATCCAGTGTGATCTTGTGCTCAATGGTGCTGTAAAACAACGCGGTAAACAGCCCCTTTTCCGCACCCGTCATCGTGGTTTCACGCTTCAGAGCGCTATCCAGCGCCAGATTGGCATACTGCCCCGCCGCCTCGCATCGAAGAAGCACGTCAAGGGCAAGGGCGCGGGCGGTCATCGGCTGTTGCGACGAGAGCCAAAGCTCGCCGCGATCAGCAGCAGACGAAGCAAGCTGAGCAACCCCACCGCCAAAGCTGCCACATAGGTCATAGCTGCCGCAGAAAGCACCTTGCGCGAGCCCTTCAGCTGGGCATTGGTCATCGTACCGGAGCCCTCCAGGCAGCGTAGCGCACGGCGACTGGCATTAAACTCCACGGGGAGTGTGACCAGCTGAAAAAAGACCGACAGCGAAAAGGCGGCAATGCCGGCAAGCATCAGCCAATCGGCAAAGGCCGACAAACCGGCCATAAACAAACCAATGATGAACAGGGGCATCGCCAGGCGGGAGCCCACGTTGCACACCGGCACGATAGCAATGCGGAATTTCAAGGGCAGATAGCCTCGCTCATCCTGCAGGGCGTGTCCTGCCTCGTGTGCGGCAACCCCCACAGCGGCCACGTTATTGCCGTGATACACCGCCTCGGAAAGGCGAAGCACCTTGTGACGGGGATCGTAATGATCGGAAAGGTGACCGCGCACCATTTCCACCGGCACATGGGAAAGGCCGTTTGCATCCAGCATACGGCGTGCCACCGCAGCGCCGGTCATATAGGGGGGCAGTAGCTCTTGCGCATAGCGCGAATAGGAGGATTTGACCTTGAACTGTGCCCACAGAGTAAAGAGCAGACCGGGGATCACAAGAATCAGCGTCCAGTCGCCCCAAAAGAAGCCAAAAAACATAAAAATTCCTTTCGGTTATCCGAGAATATCTCCCAGCTGCAATCGCCGCCCCCGGATATAATCGGCGGCACTCATACGCCCCTTGCCCTCGGGCAGGACACGCAGCAGCTCCAACGCAGTTCCCTCTCCGCAAGCCACGGTGATCGTGTCGGAAAGTGCTAAAACGGTGCCGGGTTTGGCATCAACGGGTGCGGATTTTTGCGACACGCGGCTTTCGACCACCTTCAGCATTTTGCCGTCGGGTGTGCGGGTAAAGGACAGCGGAAAGGGAGAGAGGCCGCGGATGCGATCATGCAGCGCCTTGGCGCACACAGAGAAATCCAGCAGGCAATCGGCCTTTTCGATCTTGGCGGCATAGGTGGCAAGGCTCTCATCCTGAACCGTGGCCGTCAGCGTGCCGTCGCGCAGGCGCTTCAACGTCTCGGTCAGAGCATCTGCACCGGCCACACCCAGGCGGTCGTGGATATCCTCGAAGTTGTCATTTTCACCGATGGGCACCCGAACCGTCACCAGCATATCGCCGGTATCCATTCCCTCGGCCATTTGCATGGTGGTCACGCCGGTTTCGGTCTTGCCGTCGATGATGGCGCGTTGCATCGGCGCCGCACCGCGATACTCCGGCAGCAAAGAGCCGTGCACGTTGATGCAGCCGTATCGGGGCAGCTCCAGCACCGATTTGGGCAGAAGCTTGCCATAGGCCACCACCACGATCAGATCGGGGGCCAGCTGTTGCAATTCCTCATCGAAAGCGCCGTTGCGCAGGGTCTGGGGTTGATAAACGGGCAGACCTTGCTCCAAGGCGAACACCTTGACCGGGGGTGGGCAAAGCTCGTACCCTCTCCCCTTGGGCTTGTCGGGCTGGGTTACCACGCCCACGATATTTTCACCGGCCTGCACCAGCGCCTTTAACGAAAACAGCGCATAGTCCGGTGTTCCCATAAATACGATGCGCACGTCAGATCTCCTCCATACGGCTGGCACGGTCCACGTACAGCTTGCCATCCAAATGATCCAGCTCGTGACAGAAGGCGCGAGCCAGCAGATCCGAGCCGCTGATCTCAAAGGTCTGACCGTTACGGTCGGTGGCGCGCACCGTGACGTGGCGAGGACGTTTGACCGTGCCTCGACGGTTGGGAACGGAAAGACAGCCCTCTACCCCCTCTTGCTCGCCGGCGGTGGCAATGATCTTGGGATTGATCAGCTCGATCACGTTGCCCTCCTCCACCTCGATCACCACAATGCGGCGCAAAATGCCCACTTGGGGGGCAGCAAGACCCACACCGTCAGCGGCGCGCATGGTCTCTACCATATCGTCCAGCAGCATCAAGGTGCGGGGGGTGATCTCCTCTACGGGACGGCAGACCTTGCGCAGGGCCTCGTCACCGATCTTACGAATTTTCAGCTTTGCCATAATGTGTTCTCCTATGTTACTGTGTTACAGGCCGGAGGGGTTGAAATCCACCGACAATAGCGGTGTGCCGCCGCCCTGCTTTTGAAAAGCGGAAAGAATTTCCGCAAACAGCGCGCGTGTCCGTTTGGACAGCACGCATTTAATGACCATACGCATACGGTACTGACCGTCAGCGCGATAAATGGGAGCCTCAAAGGGGCCAAAGGCCACCAGCTTCACATCGCTGTAATCGGCGGCCACCCGACGGGAAAGCTCGTCGGATAGTGCCTTTGCCCCCAGCAGCAGCTCGTGCTCGTCCTTGTGAGATAGCGTCAGTAGAGCAATATCGCAGAAGGGCGGAAAGACCAGCAGCCGACGCAGCTTGATCTCGCGCTGGTAGAAGGTTTCGTAATCCTGGGCGCAGGCCAACCGGATCACATCGTGATCGGGGTTGCAGGTCTGGATCACGGCCATACCCTTCTTTTTGGAGCGACCGGCACGACCGATCACCTGCGTAAGCATGGAAAAGGTGCGCTCGGAGGCGCGGTAATCGTCCAGGTACAGCGAGGAATCGGCCATCAGCACACCCACCAGCGTTACGTCGGGGAAATCGTGCCCCTTGGTGACCATCTGGGTGCCCAGCAGCACATCCGCCTCATGGCGACGGAAGGCGCCCAGCATTTCATCGTAAGAAAAACGGGTAGACGTAGTGTCGGTATCCATACGCAGCACCCGTCCATTGGGCAACAGCTCACCCAGCTCCTGCTCAACACGCTGGGTGCCGTAGCCCAGTCTTGCCAGATGCTCTGATCCACAAGAGGGACAGATCTTGGGCAAGGGTTGACGACGACCGCAGAAGTGACAAACCAAATAGCCCTCATCCCAGGAATGTCGTTTGGTATGATAGGTGAGCGATACGCTACAGGAGGGGCAGGTCACCGCCTGGCCGCAGGAGCGGCAGGAAACCACGTGATTATATCCCCTTCGATTGAGGAACAGCACCGCTTGGTTGCCGGCGGCCACATGCTCCTTCAGGGTGGCGGTCAGTTCACCGCCAAGAGGAGACAAGTTGCCACCGCCCGCCTCGCCGCGCATATCGGCCACACGGACCTCGGGTAGCTCTGCCCCGGCGTGACGGTGCTTTAACGTCAGCAACGTATAGCGCCCCTCGGTGGCGCGTTTATAACTTTCCAGCGAAGGCGTGGCCGAGCACATCAGCAGAATGGCCTTATGATAGGCGCAACGATAGCGAGCCACATCCCTTGCGTGGTATTTGGGATTCATATCGGATTTATAGGTGTGCTCGTGCTCCTCGTCCATGACGATCAGCCCGAGATGTTTTACCGGTGCAAACACAGCAGAGCGCGTGCCGACCACCACGTCGGCCTCGCCTGACAGAATGCGATGATAGGCATCCATCCGCTCTCCGGCATTCAAGGCCGAGTGCATCACCGCCACCCGATTGCCGTATCGGGAGCAGAAAATGGCCAGGGATTGCGGTGTCAAAGCGATTTCGGGCAGCAACACGATCACTCCCTTGCCTCGTGCCAGCATCCCATCAATGGTACGTAGCATCACGCAGGTCTTGCCGCTGCCGGTTACGCCGTGCAGCAGCACACCGTGAGGCGCACCGTCCGTGGCCATTTGCTCCAACGCATCAAAGGCCATCTGCTGCTCCGGGTTCAAAACGAGTGTCTCGGGAGTGGAGGCGGAAATATTCTTTGCCGCATACGGGTTGCGATATTCCCGACTGACCGTAGCAGTAATCAGGCCGTATTTCAATAGTGCATCGGTCTGCGCCTTGCCGCATCCTTGCTCACGCAGCTCCTCGGCGTTTTTTTCGCCCTCCAATAAAAGGCGGAGCGCTGTTTTTTGTTTTTCACCCATACGAGGCGCTTTCACACGCCCCTCCAACAGATCCCATGCCGTTTGTTCCGGGATCGCCAGCGAAAAGCGCGTGATCTCCTTGGCGGCCATCGCCTGTCGTTCGGCCAACTCGCGAGACACCAGTCCAAGGCGACACAAATGCAACAGATTTTGCTCAGTATCCGGGCCAAAACGGTTTTTCAGACTGTCGCCACCGCTTTGCCCCACCTTTTCCAGATGAGCCAACAAAAAGGCCTCGGCAGAGCTGAGTCGCCGCACATCGCCCACCGGCTTATCGGTGCGGCGATATTGCTCCGAAAGACCCGAAAGCGCCCCCGACGGAATCATTGCATGAACCGCATCTCCCGTGGTACAAAGGGTCTGCTCCCTCAAAAAAGACACAAGCCCCAGCATTTCCTCTGAGAGCGAAATGCGAGGCGTCGAAACAGAGCGGATGGGCTTGGTGGCAAGCAGGGTGGGATCGCGCTGCGTCTCGGCAACCACCAAAGCCATATGGCGCCGGTTGCCGCCCCCAAAGGGCACGATGACAAAGGAACCCACGCGCACCTGCGCGTTAAGCTCCTCGGGCACGCTGTAGTCGTACTCCCGATCCAAAAAATAGGGGGAGTCCAGCAGTCTGACCTTTACATAGCGCTCCTGCATATTGACTCCCCCTTTCTTGTTTACGTAATAAAGCCGCCGCTCAGTCCTCGAGGATCTCCTCGGTCTCCTGCACCTCGGGCTCATCTACGATCTCGTATTCGCCGTTGTTGATGCGATTGATGGCATTCTTGACTGCCTTTTCATTGGCCAATGCAGGGTCAATAAGAGAGGCGATGGTGGAGGAGCCCTCCTTGCTGCCCGTCAGGGCACTTTCGGCAGCGCTGCGCTGCTTGACGTACTCATCGGTGATCAAACGGGCACACTTGGCCGTGGCGATGGCCAGCTGATAGCGGTTAAAATTGCCCTTGGTCAACTCCTGAATGGTGGGATAAATCATGTTCATACTCCTTTTATCTATGGTGATAGGATTGGTTACAAAAGAACGGTTTATGCAAAATAAGTTTTTGCAATATCGGGATTGTGCGCGGTGGAAAAGCGCTCGGAATACACAATGTGGCGGATGATCTCGGCCGCCTCGGCAGCCTGACCGTCATAGTTGTAGACCACATAGTCGTAATTTTTCAGCTGTGCCACCTCGTTGCGTGCCTGTGCCATCCGCTCACGGATGACCTCCTCGGTCTCGGTGCCACGGCCGCGCAAACGCGCCTCCAGTACAGCACCCGAAGGGGGCAGCAGCATAATGGTAACGGCATCGGGATATTTGCGCTTTACATTAGCGGCACCCTCCACCTCGATCTCCAGAATCAGGTTATAGCCCTGCTCCAGCATCTCAATGGCTTCTTTTTGGGGCGTGCCGTAATAGTTTCCGCAGTACTCGGTATATTCCAGCATCTCGTCACGGGAAAGACGATTGATAAATTCCTCGCGTGTGAGGAAATGATAGTTAATGCCGTTGATCTCGCCGGGGCGAGGCTGACGGGTGGTGGCAGAAACCGAATAGCGATAGTGGTCGTCCTTGAGCAGGTGGGAAAGCACGGTGCCCTTGCCGCTGCCGGCAGGACCGGATACCACGATCATCAAGCCTTTGTTAAAATCAGCGGGGCGGTTATTCATCCTCTACCTCCTCGTCGTCGGTGGTCTCAAGGGATTCATCCTCCAGGCGGTTGGCGATGGTCTCTGCCTGAATGGCCGACAGGATCACATGCTCGCTATCGGTAATGATCACGGCACGGGTACGGCGACCGCAGGTCACATCAATGGTGCGACCGCTATCCTTGGCATCCTGAATCAAACGCTTGATGGGCGCCGAATCGGGGCTGACCAAAGCGACCATACGGTCGATCGCCACCATATTGCCAAAGCCGATGTTGATAAATTTCATGCTTTTCACCTCAAAATTTTGTCAAGCCATATGGCGCGCATACAGATTGACGATAAATATACAGGATATATTATAATACAAAAAAATGGGTTTGTCAACGCATCCGTGCGATTTCTAAGCGAAAAATTCCCTTCTTTTTCAAGAAAATTCAAAAAACCCCTTGAAATATCGGGGCCGATACAGTATAATATATGGTGATGCAATGGGCGCTATCGGTGCCCATGTTTGGACAGATTACAATTCGGAGGATTAACACAATGGTAGTAGCAGGCGATTTCAAAAATGGTATCACCTTTGACGACGGCCAGGGCAATGTCCTGCAGGTCGTTGAGTTTCAGCATGTAAAGCCCGGTAAGGGTGCTGCTTTCGTTCGTACCAAGCTGAAGAACGTTGTCACCGGTGCGGTCATCGAAAAGACCTTCAACCCCACGGACAAGTTCGAAAACGCTTATATCGAACGCAAGGAGATGCAGTACTCCTACAACGACGGCGATCTTTACTACTTCATGGACATGGAGACCTTTGATATGCTCCCCCTGAACAGCGACAAGCTGCCCGAGAGCTTTAAGTTTGTCAAAGAGGAAATGCTCTGCAAGATCGTTTCCTACAAGGGCAACGTCTTTGGCGTAGAGCCCCCCACATTCGTTGAGCTGGTTGTTACCCAGACCGATCCCGGCTTTGCAGGCAACACCGCCACCAATACCCTCAAGCCCGCCACCCTTGAGACTGGCGCTGAGGTAAAGGTTCCCCTGTTCATCAACGAGGGTGACGTTCTTAAGATCGACACCCGCACCGGCGAGTATCTCTCTCGCGCATAATCTCACCATAAAGGAGATCATAACATGAGCATTACCGAAAAGGCTGCATACCTGAAGGGCCTGGCAGAAGGCCTTGAGCTGGACACCACCACCAAGGAAGGCAAGCTGATCAACGCACTGTTGGATATGGTAGGCGAGCTGGCCGCCAAGGTGGACGAGCTGGAGGGCGACATTGCCGAGTTGACCGAGTATGCGGAAGAGCTTGATGAGGACCTGGGCGACGTAGAGGAGCTGCTTTACGACGACGAGGACGAGGATGACTACTGCGACGGCGATTGCGAAGGCTGTGACGGTTGCGACGATTATGACATGGGCGAGACCTTTGAGGTTGAGTGTGCCAAGTGCGGCGAGACCATCTGTTTTGACGAGAGCATCGATCCCGACAATCTCATTTGCCCCGCTTGCGGCGCAAAAATCTCCTGCAAGTGCGAGTAAAAAATCAAAAAGCGCACCGTTTTTTACAAACGGTGCGCTTTTTTTATTACTTTAAAAGGTCACTGACCACAGCCGCAGCAATCACCATCCCCGCCACATTTGGCACAAAAGAGATGCTGCCGGGAGCGTGACGGCCGTGCGCTTCACCCACGGTAGCCTTGATGGGAGGCTCGGAGGACCACAGTACCTTCACGTGTCGGATCCCCTCCTTACGGCACAATCCGCGAATGGTTCTGGCCAAGGGACACACCGATGTCTTTTCGATATCGGTCACCCGAAACCGGGTGGGATCCAGCTTGTTGCCCGTACCCATGGAGGAGATCAGTGGCACGTTTGCCGCCTTGCATCGACGGATCAATTCCATTTTTGCCGACACGGTATCAATGGCATCCACCACGTAATCGTAGGCAGAAAAATCCACCTCGTTTGCGTTTTCGGGCAAAAAAAACAGATGACGTGTTGCGATTTTTGCGTCAGGGTTGATATCCATGGCGCGTTCGGCAGCGACATCGGTCTTGTACTTTCCAAGCGTGCTGCAAAGGGCAATGAGCTGGCGGTTGCGATTGGTTACGCTGACCGTGTCATTATCAAACAGCTCCAGAGAGCCGACACCTGCGCGCACCAGCGCCTCGACCACGGCGCCACCCACGCCGCCCACGCCAAACACAGCAACACGGGCATTCTTCAATTTTTTGATTCCCTCTTTGCCGATCAGCAGCTCTGTGCGCTCGGTCCAATGCTCCTGTTGTGTCATTATGGCTCTCCTATGATCTTTTATTGGCTCTATTATAGCAGTTTTGCGTGACCCCGTCAAGAGAATCATCATTGAAAAAGCACGGCTCTGCCACATAGCGAAGCCGTGCTTTTGGTTTGCTTGTCTTAGCGGATTCTCATCATGCCGGTATATTCCAGCAGCTTGATGTACAGGCCGCCCTGAACGGTACGGTTCTGGAAGCCCTTCATCACCTGCTCGGGATGCAGATCGTTGTAGGAACGGCTGATATACTCCTTCTGACCGCCGGTTACCGTCCAGTACCAGTCGGTCATGGGAACGCGGGTCTGGGTGCTGTTGAAGGCATCCCACAGCTTGTTCACCATATGCTCGAAATCATCGCGGGACTCAGCCAGGGTTGCCGTCCACACCAGCCAGTCGCTCTTGGTGTAGGGCTGACGGTTGTCAAGGGGCAGGCCATAGGCGTGCTCGCGGCGGCGATAGGAGGCCACCTCGGATTCGATCACAGTGCGATCCATGATCTCGGTGCCGAACAGCTTATCCCAAACGATGTTATACTTCATCGAGAAGGTATCAGGACGGTCAAAGGCCAAGCGGTAGCTACCGTCACCATTTGCGGCACGCTTTGCCCAGTCAGCGGCCATTTCGCGAGCCATCTTGATGTATTTGTTTTCTTCTCTCTTTTTGCCATTCATACCCTGCAGAATGCCGTAGCAGGCAAGACCCATAATAGCCTTGAGGGTCAGGTTGCAGTTGTGTGCCAGGTGACCGGCAAAGTCATCGGTGCAAAGCTGGTTCTCGGGATCGCGGCCATTGGCAATGAGGTACTTGACCCACTGATCCAGCACATCCATATGCTCGTTGGCAAAGGAAGCATCGCCGGTAGCGATGGCCACGGTAGCCTCCATGATCAGCATATTGCCGCACTCCTCCACGGGCATTTGCTTTTCGTAAAGCAGAACGCCATCCTTCAAGCCATACTTCTGACCGTTCAGCAAAGGATAACGACCGGCATCGTGAGGGGCAAAGTCAAACTTCCACTCGTCGCTGGCAGCCACACGGTAAACAGGGCGCATCATGCCCTTCACCAGCTCGGGGTTGTAAAGCAAGAACAGGGGGATGGAAGGATAAGAAACATCAACGGTTGCAGCACAGCCATTGGAATAGCACTCCTTGGAGACCCAAAGGATCTCGCCGTTTTCATCAATGGCCAGCTTATGGGCAGCCACGGTCTGACGGAAGGCCAGCTGTAGCAGCTCGGCGTACTTTTCGCCGCCGGCGCGAACAGCATAAACAAACATCTCATCGGCAAAAACATCACACATTGCCAACACAGCATCGTAATCCGCATGAGCGGTCACGATCTCGTCCTCAATTTTGGCGCCATCCTTGTTCCAATAGGATTTGAGATTCTGGCCATAGTATTGAATAGAAGCGATATCATCATATGCAAAGGTAAACAGCGTAGAGTCGCCCAGCGTGGCTTCAGCGGTGGCAAAGGTCATCTCGGCCTCTTTTTCGGGATAGTTGCGGTAAGTAAAGAACTTAATGGTCTTTTTCTCGACACCGACGGATGCTTTTTTGGCATCGGTGGAAAGATAGAAATAACCCCAGTCAATACGAGCATCGTCGCCCTCGCGGCTCAGAATGTTTTGAGATTTGGAGCCCATTTTAACCGACTTGATGCCGGTTTCCAGATTCAGGATCTCAGTAACCACCTCATCGTCGCCCTCGTGATCCAGACAGATCTGCTCGGAAACGGCAAGCTTTACCTTAACGGTGTGTCTGTGGCCGTCCAGGATCTCCTTTTGGATCTCCAGATAGCTGACGGGTCTGGTGAGATAATAGAGATCGTCGGGCATAATGGGAGAGGTAAAGAGCAGCGTCAAGCGGACACCGTCCTGCTCAAACACATAGGTGGTGGTAAAGGTATCCACATCCAGCTCCACCTGCTTCATAGCGGGCAGGTTTTCGCCGTGATCCTTGCCGATCAGACGATACAGCTTGCCGTCGATCTCGGCGGTGCCAAGGATGGCATTGGTGTAGCCAGTCCAATGGGCAGTATCAACGTCGGTCAGCTTATCGGCGGGAGACCATACGTTAAAGAAGGGGTCAATGTTAATCAGCGGTACGGAAGGGGGACGAAGTCTCATATCCTGTTCTCCTTATCTGTTATCAATTCTTTCTGCATAGCAGAGATGCAAATTTATTGTATCATACCGTTGCAACAAAGTCAACGAAAAAAGGAAATTTTGCCAAAAAGCCCCGTGCACAGGGCACGGAGCCTTTTTTTACAGATATTGACGAATATCCACCGCCAGCTTTTCCTCTTGGTTGATCAATCGCTTGGTGATATCCTTGGAGACCTCGTCCGCCGCTTTGTATTGATTGAGATAGCGATTCAAGGATTTCACGCCCATATTGCAGCCATCGGTCATCAGGTCGGCAATGGTATGATCGGATTCGTGCATGACCAGCTTCATATTGGTTTTGAGCCACGACATACTTTTTGCCATGGGGTTGGGGTTTTTTCCATCGTCTCCATAGCGATTCAAAAGACCGCCCAGCTCGTGCTTTAGCTCAGTGTGCTCCTTTTTGCAAGCAGTCAATCGTTGCTTCAGAATATCCGATCGCACGTAGGGCAGCACCTCGTCGATAGAGGAAATTCCCATTTTGACGCCGGCGTCACATTCGCGCAGCAGCTTTACCGTATCGGGTTGGATCATTGTTTTCACCTCCTTTTTTCAAAAAAAGCATACCCGTTTGCTTGTTTTCTATGATGAAAAGAAATTTCCAAGGAGCAGCATATGCCATATTTTAACTATCACGCCACCGCCAAGGCGCTGATCGCCAGCGGCAAGCTGAAGGGCTATCGCATTGTAGAGCGGCATGGCAACATTGCCCCTGCGTTACTATTGTATTTTGATGATGAAAAGCACCCCTTGATGCCCATTCGCGAGCATCGGTTTGCGGAATATCTCCCTTTGCTGTACGGCGTTGACCGTGTGAAAGGCTTTGATGATTTTAACTATTGACATCAAGGCAATTTCATCGTATAATAGAAGATACAAACCATCAGCAAAGGAGTGTTTCCTATGTTTAAGAATATTGGCAAACGCATTCAATTCCTGGCCATCTTGCTGGCGCTTCTCACCTTTATCGGGTGTCTGGCCCTGGCCGTTTGGTTTTTGTTAGCCGCTTTAAAGACCAGCGATGAAACCCTCTATGCCGCAGGCATTCAGGGCACCGTGATCTTTGGTGTACTGGCCTTGATCCTCCCGCTGTTCAGCTGGCTGATCTACGGCTTTGGCACACTGATCATCTCTGCTGAAAAGCAGGCTGAAAGCGAGCGCGAGGCCAAAGAGATCCTGCGTCACGCATTGGCCGAGGGTGCGCTTTCCGAGGATATCGCCCGCAAGCTGACTCCTGTTCTGGCCAAGCTGGCCAGCACTACCACTGCCATTCCCCGTGCTGCTGCACCCGCAAGACCCGCAGCGCCTGTGGCTCGCCCTGTAACACCCCCCGTACAAAAGGAGACCCCCGTGGTTGAGCAAGCTCCCCAGCCTGCCGCAACCGAGGTAAAGGTAGAGGAGGTTGTCACCAAGGAGCCGGAGCAAAAGCCCGTTGAAAGCGCGCCTGTGTCCGCCCCTGTGGAAAAAGCCCCCGATCAGACCGTCGCCCCTAAGTCCGAGCCTCCCAAGCCCGTATCCCCCGCTTTCACCCCCCTCAAGCCTATGGGCGGCAAGGGTAAAACCTATTAACAGCCAACACTCGTGTGCTAAAATCGGCACACGGGTGTTGTTTTTTGCGCAAAAAATTCACACCGTTGCCATAATTTTGAAACCTCGCTCACCTTGACACGCACCATGGAATATGATAAGATAGAATCGTAAAAAATCATGGGAAAGGAGTGCGTTGCAGCGTGAGCAATTTGTTTGATTATTTGAACTGGCGTGGCGATCTTTCCTTCGGGAGTGTTTCACTATGCCCGGTGGATGCCTTGATCTTTTCGATGCTCCCCTACATACGCTTGGAAGGGATCGTGCCCGAGCTACCCGGTGCCGAGCCTGTACGGCTGGGAGATGCCGTGGCCACTTATTTGGCAACGCCCCCTTCAACTCCGTTGAATGACAATCACTTGAAGCTGCTGGAACAGCTGAAAGCCTCACAACGCTTTGCTTCGCTCCGCCTATTGGGCGCGCAAAAGGAGCTTGACCCCGAAAACGGTATGCAATTTGCCGCCATAACGGCACTGCTCCCGGGGCAAAATCTATTGGTAGCCTTTGAGGGCACAGACGACACACTGGTGGGGTGGCAAGAGGATTTTCGTATGAGCTATGAGTGCCCGGTCCCCGCCCAGCTGCGTGCCGTGCAATATCTGCGTGCCGTGGCGGCCGCCCACCCCTTGCGGCGCATTTACGTTTGTGGCCACTCCAAGGGGGGTAATCTGGCCATGTTTGCCGCCGTACATTGCGGCAACGAGTATCGCTATCGCATCCGCGCTGTTTATAACAATGACGGCCCCGGATTTTGCGACGATACCCTTTCCTCCCCCGAATACACCGAAATCCGACACCGTATCCACACATTTCTGCCACAATCCTCGATCGTCGGTGTGCTTTTGGAACACGACACCAACTATCGCATTGTAAAAAGCACCAACGTGGGGCTTTTACAGCACGATGCCTATTCGTGGCAGGTGATGGGGGCAGATTTTGAATATACCACCGAGCGCACTGCCTTTGGCCGGGAGACCGAGGCTATCGTGGACCGCTTTGTCAACGAGCTGAGCCCGGAACGCAAGCGCCAGTTTGGAGAGGCGTTGTTTGCCATGCTGGAAAGCACCGGGCAGGAGACGGTTTCAGGCATTACGGGCAACAAGCTGCAAAGCTTGCGCCGTATGCTATCAAGCTATGCCGATCTGGATCCCAAGGTAAGAGAGATCCTGCACGATTCCTTTTCCTCTCTCAACCGGTTTCGCCGCGAGGCGAGAAAGGGACGCACCCCACTTTCTGATACCGAAAAATCCTCTTAAAATGAAAACACCTTTCTTTTGGAAAGGTGTTTTTTACTTGACGAACGGGGTAAAATAGGGTATACTGAAAGCAGAAAGGATGTGATCGAATGGACGCAATGCGTGCGGCCTGCGAAGCACTTTATCATATGGCCTTTCCGGGAGAGCCCGAGGTCTTTACCAAAGCCATGTTTGACCGTTTTTATCCATCGTGCATCCGCACGGTTTGTGAGGACGGCAAGCCGGTTTCTATGCTGTTTTCCATACCGTATCCCCTTGTCAGCGACGAGGGCACCCATGAAGCGCACTATCTTTACGCCGTGGCCACTCATCCCGATTACAGAGGCCGTGGGCTTGCCAAGCAACTGCTGTTAGCCGAGGCGCAGCACTACCCCGTATTCTTACGCCCAATGACGCCCTCCCTATTCGATTTTTATGCCAAGGCCGGATTTATGCCCTTTTCCCCCATGGAGCAGATGGAAGGAGAGGCGACAACGGCAGACAGCCATTGCCATTCACTCTCCCCCACCGATTATCTGGCCGCACGCGCCAAGCTGGCTCCTTTGCCTGCCTGCGTACCCACCCCGGAGTTTCTCTCGCTATATGAAATCGGTGGCGGCTTTGCCCACTATGGCGAAGATGCTGCAGTTTTGTACGAGCGACACGGTGACACCATCGTCTTTAAGGAATTTTGGGGCGACACGGATCGCGCGCCGTGCCTGGCAAGCTTTCTGGGCGGCAAGCGTTACACGCTACGCCGCCGCGCCGCGAATGGCGCGTGCTTTGGCGTTGGGATCAACGTGCCGCCGGACGCCTCTTTTTTGGCAGCCTTAGATTAAAAAAGCGCATACGTCACAAGATTTTTGAGAAAGGAGGAGCACCCATGGACAAGGACAGAGTGATTTTGCATTGCGACTGCAACGGCTTTTTTGCCTCGGTAGAAACCCTGCTTGAGCCCTCGCTTGCCAACGTCCCCATGGTGGTGACCGGCGACCCGGAGAGCCGCCACGGCATCATTTTAGCCAAAAATGAGCGTGCCAAAAAATATGGCATTCAAACGGCCGAGACCATCTGGCAGGCCAAGCAAAAATGCCCTCAGCTGGTTTGTGTGCTCCCCCATCACGGTATGTATGGCGAGATCTCCAAGCGCGTAAATGCCATTTATCTGGATTACACCGATCTGGTGGATCCCTTTGGCATTGACGAATCCTTTTTGGACGTCACGGGCAGCTTGCGCCTGTTTGGGAAATCCCCTAAGGAGCTGGCCGACGACATCCGTGAGCGTGTCAAACGCGAGATCGGCATCACCATTTCGGTAGGCGTCAGCTTTTGCCGTGTGCTGGCCAAGCTTGGCAGCGATTATAAAAAGCCCGATGCTACCACAGTGATCGACCGTCATAATTATAAGGAAATCGCCTGGCCGTTGCCGGTTTCTGCCATGTTATTCGCAGGGCGGCGCACCTCCGAGACCTTGGCCAAGATGGGTATTTTCACCATTGGTGAGCTGGCCTGTGCTGACCGCGCCGTCGTAGTAGGACGCTTGGGTGAGGCAGGTGACACCCTGTGGCGCTATGCCAACGGTCTGGACGACGAGCCGGTGCATACCTATTGGGATCGTCCTGCCCCCAAATCCGTGGGCAACGGTATGACCTTTCGCCGCGACATTGCCGGTGTGGAGGAGATCCGCGCGGGCGTGATGGCATTGACCGACTCGGTGGCGGCCCGCTTGCGTGCCGCCGACCGTAAATGCACGGTGGTGCAGGTGCAGATCAAGGACCCCAATTTCCGCACCGTGCAAAAGCAATGCACCCTGCGCCGTGCCACGTGGTTGCAGCAGGAACTGACCCAGCAGGCCATGGAGTTGATCCGTGTGGCGGTGGGCTTTGGCTCCAGCATCCGTTCCCTGACCGTAACGGCAGCGGGACTGGTTTCTCCCGGCGAGACCGAGGAGCAGCTGGATCTGTTTTCGGCAGCCAACCCCCAGGAGGACAAGCGCGAGAGCGTGGAAAAGGCTATGGCCGACATCCGTGACCGCTTTGGCAAAAGCAGCATTCGCCTTGGCTGTTATGAAAACCGTGAGATCGGCACCGATAAGCCAAGAAAATAAAGAGTATCATCTATAAAAGGTGTAAAATTCCCAAAAAATTCGGTTCAAACCCACCGATTTCAGCCAAAACGGCTCTTGACAAGATATTTTAGTTATGGTATAATGCTCCACGTAATATCCGTGAGGGAGTAGTTACGCCATTGCGATTGGCGGGCAAGTCAACAGCTCTGACCGTTTTCGGTCTGGCTTGCCTTGATTAACGAGACTCATGTAGGGCCCCAAAACTCTGCATGAGTCTCTTTTTTCGTCTTTTGCAAGGCGAACACCACACGGCGCCCGAAACGGGCAGAAAGGAACGCTATGAAACACTATTTGGAAGAAAGCTCGGTAGTGATGAAGGAACTACAGAGCAGCCCCGAGGGCCTTTCTACCAAAGAGGCGGCTGACCGCCTGGAGAAAAACGGCCCCAACAAGTTGGCCGAGGGTAAAAAGGAATCCCTCATCCACCGCTTCCTCAAGCAGTTGGCCGAGCCCATGACCATCATTTTGCTGGTGGCCGCCGCTATCGCCGCCGGCATGGAGATCTACAACGGCGTGCAGAACGGCCATTGGGAGTTCCCCTTTGATGTGGTCATCATTCTGGCCGTTGTACTGATCAACGCTGTGCTGGGCGTATTTCAGGAAAGCAAGGCGGAAAAAGCCATTGAAGCATTGCAGGAAATTGCAGCTGCCACCTCCAAGGTCATTCGTGATGGCAAGCAGATCACAGTCCACAGCAGCGACCTGGTGGTAGGCGATATCATCGTTTTGGAAGCAGGCGATGCAGTTCCCGCCGATGCCCGTATCATTGAATGTGCCTCGATGAAGATCGAGGAGGCCGCTCTCACCGGTGAGTCTGTGCCCGTTACCAAGCACGAGAATGCCCTGGAGGCCAACGCCAATGGCGATGTGGCGCTGGGTGACCGCAAGAACATGGTATTCATGGGCTCTACCGTGGTTTACGGCCGTGGCAAGGCCGTTGTGGTTGCCACCGGTATGGATACCGAGATGGGTAAGATCGCAGATGCCCTCTCCCAAGCTGAGGAGGGCAAGACCCCCTTGCAGATCAAGCTGGCAGGCCTTTCCAAGGTGCTGACCTATCTGGTCATCGGCATCTGCGTGGTCGTGTTTGGCATCAATGTGATCCGTTCTCTGGCCCTTGGTGACGGCTTTAGCTTTGCCGTTGCGATGGATTTCTTTATGGTCGCTATTTCCCTGGCCGTAGCCGCCATCCCTGAGGGTCTGGCCACCGTTGTGACCATTGTACTTTCCATTGGCGTGACCAATATGTCCAAGCGCAACGCCATTATCCGCAAGCTGACCGCCGTTGAGACCCTGGGCTGCACCCAGATCATTTGCTCCGACAAGACCGGTACTCTGACCCAGAACAAAATGACTGTGGTGGATCATTACGGCGAGGACGAGGCTCTGCTTGCCACCGTGATGTCCATGTGCTCGGATGCAGAGTTTGACACCGAGGTCGGCACCGCCGTGGGCGAGCCCACCGAGTGCGCGCTGGTCAACTATGCTGAGAAGCTGGGCCTTTCGAAAAACATTCAAAAGGATGAATACGTTCGCGTGGGTGAGGTTCCCTTTGATTCCATGCGTAAGATGATGACCACCGTCCACAAGAAGGGTGACATCACCGTACAGTTTACCAAGGGCGCTCCCGATGAAATTCTGAAGCGCTGCACCAAGGCGCTGCGCGGCGGTGCCGTAGTGGATATGACCGACGATATCCGCGCCGAGATCCTGGCCGCCAATAAGGCTATGGCCGATCAAGCCTTGCGTGTGCTGGCCGCTGCCAAGAAGGATCTGGATGCCGAGCCCGCCGTATACGAGGCTGAGGCCGTAGAGAACGATCTGTGCTTTGTAGGTCTGACCGGTATGATCGACCCCGTTCGCCCTGAGGTCAAGCCCGCCATTGACGAGTGCCGCTCTGCCGGCATCCGCCCCATTATGATCACCGGCGACCACAAGGATACCGCCGTGGCCATTGCTTTGCAGTTGGGCATCATTACCGATGCATCCCAGGCCATTACCGGTGCCGAGCTGGACACCATCTCCGATGAGGAATTTGAAAGTGCCGTTGAAAAGTACTCGGTCTATGCCCGTGTGCAGCCCGAGCACAAGACCCGTATCGTCAACGCTTGGCGCAAGAAGGGTCGTGTGACCGCTATGACCGGTGACGGTGTGAACGATGCGCCCTCTATCAAGAACGCCGATATCGGTATCGGTATGGGCATTACCGGCACCGACGTTACCAAGAACGTGGCCGATATGATTCTGGCCGACGATAACTTTGCCACTATCGTTTCTGCCGCAGGCGAGGGCCGCCGCATTTACGACAACATCCGCAAGGCCATCCAGTTCCTGCTGGCCTCTAACCTCTCCGAGGTGCTTTCCATCTTCTTTGCCACCCTGATCGGCTTTACCATCTTCCAGCCCGTTCAGCTCCTTTGGATCAACCTGATCACCGACTGCTTCCCTGCTCTTGCCCTGGGTATGGAAAAGCCCGAGGCCAACGTGATGAAGCGCAAGCCCCGTGAAGCAAACGAGGGTATCTTTGCCGGCGGTCTTGGTGCCGCTGTGGTCTATCAGGGCGTTCTGGTAACGCTGATCACTCTGATCTCTTACTTTGTTGGCCACTATCTGGAGGCCGGCAATTTCGACATCCACCAGGAAAGCGTTCACGGCACCACCATGGCCTTCTTGACCCTTGCTATGTGTGAGGTATTCCACTCCTTCAATATGCGCTCGCTGCGCGGCTCTATCTTCACCATGAAGGGCCAGAACAAGTGGCTGTGGGGCGCGGGCCTGCTGTCGCTGGTGCTGACCTCTGTTGTGGTTTTGATCGAGCCCATTGCAAAGGCCTTTAGCATGACGGCCATCGACTGGAAGGAGTATCTGGTTGCCATGGTACTTGGCTTTGTGATCATCCCCTTGGTTGAGATCGTCAAGCTGGTTCACCGCATCATCGACAAAAAGCGCGGTGTGGAGCACAACAACTAAAGAAAACCAAAAGAGCGGTTGACAACAGCCGCTCTTTTGTATTATACTTAAGACATCAAACACTGGGAGGTATTCTGTTATGTTGAAAAACCGAAGCGTGATCAGCGTTGTGCTGTTCTCCATTCTGACCTGTGGCATCTATATGATCTGGTGGACCTATGTCACCTGCACCGATCTGCAGACCCACGGCCGCAAGACCTCTGTTCCCCCTGTACTGACCACTCTGATGATGCTGTTTTTCTCCTCGGTGGGTGGTGCATTGCTGGGCTTTGATGCCGACGAGAACATCAATTCCATCAAAGCGCAAAACGGTATGCCCCAGACCGACAATAAGGTTTTGTGGTTGATTTTGGGCATCTTTATTCCCATTGTAACCGTGGCGTTGGTGCAATATGAGATCAATAACATGATCGCAATGGCACAGCGGAACGCCGCTTGGCAGCAGTACAATCAAAACAACGGACAGAACAACGGACAGGTATAAAAACGGATATTCATGGGAAAGTTTGACGGTATTTTGCTTTGTAGCGATTTTGACCTGACGATGGGTGTCGGCGGTGTTGTCACCTCCGGCAACTGCGAGGCCATTCGCTATTTTCAAGAGAACGGTGGCCTTTTTACCATCATCAGCGGACGGCACCCCGATTTTTTGAAAAGCCACCAAAACGGCTTTTGCGTCAATGCCCCCTTGGCGGGCTATAACGGTGCATTGATCAAGCATCATCAAACAGGCGAGGTATTGTACAGCGGCGGCCGAAATGACCACCGGGCGTTTGCGCTATACAGCCGCTATTGGAACGAAGAAAAATGGGGGATGCGCTATATTGCCGCCCATGATGCCACCACCAACAGCTTTAAGTGCCACCGCGACCCTGCAAAGGCAGATTTCCCCACTTTTGAGGCGCTGGAAAAAGCAACCGGTGTGCCTCTTTATAATCTGATGGGCACCACAAAAACCCCCGAGGAGGCCATTGCCCTGCGGCAATCGCTGGAAAGGGATGCAGGCCCCGATTTTGAGGTCGCCCGCAGCTGGAGCGTTGGCATTGAAATCATCTGCAAAGAGGATGGCAAGGGCGCGGCGGCGCGCCGTATGAAGGATATGCTGGGCGCCAAGCTTTTGGTCGCCGTCGGCGATTTTGAAAATGACCTCTCCATGATCCGCGATGCCGACATCGGTTATGCCGTGGAGAATGCCGTGCCCGAGGTCAAGGCTGTGGCCGACCGCCACACCGTTCATTATGAGCAGCACGCCATTGCGGCCATTGTGGCCGAGCTGGAGCGAGAATTGGCATAAAAACAAGAAAACGGTATAAATTTTAGGCCCCGTAGGCCAAGCAAACGCTTGACCCCACGGGGCTTTTTTATGTGCTTGAAATGACGATTAGAGGGAAACACTATCCGTATGGCTCTTTTTTGATAAAAATCGGTCAAAGGGAGGTCATAAATTCATGGTAAAATAGCATGGGAGGTATTTTTATGAATAACACGCTGATTACCGTTTCAAACACCAAAACCTTTGAGCGATATTTGACGGAGCAAGAAAAAAGTCAAGCTACGATCTGCAAATATCTGCACGATCTGCGCACCTTTGCAAAATACGCACAGGGGCGTCCTGTCAACAAGCTGTTGCTATTATCCTACAAGGAACGGCTGGAGCAGGAATACTCCCTCTCCAGCGCAAATTCTATGCTGGCAGCCTTGAATTCCTTTTTGCGTTTTTGCAAGCGTCCGGAGCTATGCATAAAGCCCTTTCGCGTGCAAAAAGAGATCTTTCGGCACTCTGAACAAGAGCTGACCAAGAATGAATACCAACGGTTGGTCGCCGCCGCCGAGCGGCAACGGAACCAACGCTTATCATTGCTGCTTCAAACCATTTGCGGCACGGGAATTCGTGTCAGCGAGCTGCCATATATCACGGCAGAGGCCGTCTTGGCCGGCACCGCAAGGGTGACCTGTAAGGGAAAATCCAGAACCGTATTTATCGTGACAGCCCTGCAAAAAAAGCTGAAGCAATATATGAAAAAACTGGGCATCCAAACCGGTGCCATCTTTGTCACCAAGACCGGAAAACCCCTGGATCGAAGCAATATCTGGAAAGAAATGAAGC
>JAFTSB010000009.1 GCA_017461945.1 Clostridia bacterium
GGACTCAAGGGCACCTCTCAGCAACGCTATCACGGCGTGCTGCACAAGGCGTTCAAGGACGCGATGAAGCGCCGCATTATCCCGAGTAACCCCGTGGAGCAGGCAGATCGACCGCGCAGCGTGCCCTATATCGGCGAGTATTACACTGCCACCGAGATCAAAAAGCTCCTTGATGTGGCGCGAAACGAGGATATTTATCTGGTGATCGCGCTGACCGCTCACTACGGCTTGCGCCGTAGTGAGGTGCTGGGGCTGAAGTGGTCCGCCATCGACTTTGACGGCAATATGATCCGCGTGCGACACAAGGTGCTCGGTACGCCCGAGGGACCCGTGGGTTATGACGTGATGAAGACCGTCTCCTCGCACCGCGCGCTGGGGCTAAGCCCCGCCATCAAGGCGCTGCTCCTTGCCGAAAGGGAAAAACAAAAGGAGCGCGCCAAGGTGCTTGGCAACGCGTATTGCCGCAAGGATGCGGACTACGTGTGCCTGAATGCGCTCGGGGAGCTGTTCACACCCGATTACGTGAGCAACCGCTTTGCCACGATCCTGCGGCAGAATGACCTTAAGCACATTCGCTTTCACGACCTGCGCCACTCCTGCGCGTCGCTCCTTGTCGCGCAAGGCGTGCAAATGAAGCTGATCCAACAGTGGCTGGGTCACAGCAACATCTCCACCACGGCGAACATCTACAGCCACGTAGACGCCGCCAGCACCTTCCAATGCGCCATGGTCATCGATGAAACCTTGGGGAAGGGGGAATAAACAAAACCCGCACGCCCGAAAGGGCGTGCGGGAGGATTTTATATGCGGCCGCAGTCTTTTAAAAGAGTTAACCTTACTTTTTCGATTGTGCCAGATAATTTTTCCAATCTATTGCAATCGTTAATGAGTCTGCGATGTTGCTTAGAAAATGCATCGTGATAGGAATTGCCTTTCTCATACAGAAAGAGGGTGTAGGCAGTATGTGCCCAATGATTTCTAAGTCGCGTGATTTCACCCAAAATCTTGTAGTCCCCTTGACTAAAATAAGGGCTGCCATCGCTATTGTCTAATTGTTGCAGCTTATGGAGAACTTGACCCAAGGTCATTGTTTCGATTTCGGAATAATTTTCGTCAAAATTGCCTTCAAGATAACCAGCATAAATTAATTTGATGTCATGCTCGATGCACTGACAATGCATCATAAGTGTGCCAACATACATATGGAATTCGTTAAGCATCAGTAAATCTCCAACTTGTTTATAAAAGTAAAAGCCGCAAGGATATCCTTGCGGCTTTATGCGGCATAAAACCGCTTTGGCGGAGAAGGTGGGATTTGAACCCACGCGACGCTTTCACGTCCTACGAGATTTCGAGTCACGCCTCTTCGACCACTTGAGTACTTCTCCATAAAAAATATGAAATTGTCAGAAAAGCATCTTGCAGGAAAGTCACCGAATCGGCGTCACCTCTTCGACCCTGTTGCGGTGCCCAAAATTTGTTGCTCGCTCTCGCTTCGCCAAATTTTGACCGCTGCCACTCGCTCGCCTTCCTTCATCCGCCACCGGCGGCGGTCGGCTCGCTCCCCACCTGAGTACTTCTCCGTATATTTAATTGTCGGAATTTTGATAGAAACTGTATACCAACCGTTTGCTTTCTTTGCGCTCCAATTCCGTAAAAGCCAGGTGTTGCAAGGGCTTTGAAAAATAAACTGTGACGAAGTCGGTTTGTTTTCGAGTCTCGGCAGTGCCAACGAACCCCACTTTTCAAATCGACTTTAATAGTATATCACAAACTTTCAAAAAAAGCAAGAGGTATTTTTAAAATCCTTGCATATCGTAAGGCTTGGGTTTACAAATTTCGACAGGTGTGGTATAATCAATATAATCAATCCATTCGGAGGTGTCAAATGAAGCAATATGAAAACGTGGTCGTGTTCGACCATCCATTGATCAAGCATAAAATTGCCATTTTGCGCGATGAAAAGACCTCTATGAAGGAATTCCGCGAGCTGGTAGAAGAAATCACCACGCTTATGACCTTTGAAAGTCTGAAAGAAGGGGTCCCCACGGTTGAAAAGCAAGTAAAAACGCCGCTGGAAACCTGCGTGCAGCAGGTTGTGGAGGATAACGCTGTGGCGGTTGTGCCGATTTTACGCGCAGGCTTGGGCATGGTGAACGGCGTTCATCGTTTATTTCCCTTGGCAAAGGTGGGGCACATTGGTATGTATCGCGACGAGGAAACCTTAGAGCCCAAACCCTATTACTGCAAACTGCCCGATGGCATTGAGGAAAAGCTGGTGCTACTGGTGGACCCGATGCTGGCGACGGGCGGCAGCGCTTGCGACGCCATTCAGTTACTGAAGGAGCGCGGATGCAAAAATATCAAGTTTATGGCCATCATCGGTGCACCCGAGGGCGTATCGCGCGTGGCTGAAAGCCATCCGGATGTTGAGATTTATGTTTCTACGCTGGATAGATGCTTGAATGACAAGGGTTATATTTTGCCCGGTCTTGGCGATGCCGGAGACAGACTTTTTGGCACAAAATGAGAAAATAAAACAAAATCGCCTTAAAATCGAGATAATTCAAAATTATATTTGGAAAAATTAAAAATTAAATTGGAAAATATCAAAAAATAAATAGAAATCAAAAAAAGAAGCCGACGAGAGATTCTCGTCGGCTTCTTTTGATATCAGACAATATACAAGTTTGCTTGCTCGATGTCGTGCTTGATCTGCGCCTCTAACTCCGCCACGGAGTTGAATTTTTTCTCCTCGCGCAAAAAGCGAAGAAAGGAGACTTGAATTTCTCTCCCATAGAGGTCGCCGTTGTAGTGAAAGATAAAGGTCTCACAATTGATTTGACCGTCATTTTCAAAGGTTGGGCGGCGACCCACGTTGCTAATGGCAAAATAGGAGTGCCGCGCGATCCGCACGCAAGAGAGATAAACGCCCTTCATTGGAATTAAACTGCCGCTGGGAAAGGCGAGATTGGCCGTTGGAAAGCCCATAGTGGTGCCCACGTGGCGTCCGTGCGTCACTTTTCCTTGCAGGGAATAGGGGCGCCCTAATAGCCGGGCGGCATCCTCGGGATGCCCGTTTTCCAACATGGAACGGATCAGACTGGAGCTGACGGTGTGGGGGCCGTCGGTCACAGCATCTACCACAGAAAGTGTACAACCGGGGGCTGCCCCAAAGGTTTCCTGCAACCGTGCCACGTTGCCGGCACCCTTGGCGCCATAGGTATAATTAAATCCGCACACCGCCAAGCGGCAATGGCATTGCTTGATCAGCACCTGTTTCACAAAATCGTCGGGGGACATATCCTTCAGCTCTGCAAAATCATAAAGTACGGCAAAATGCAATCCCATATCTCCAAGCAGCTTCAGCTTTTCATCCAGCGTGGTCAGCTGCGGTACGGTAATGGGGGAGAGAATAGAGGAGGGGGGCTGGGCAAAAAGTAAGGCACCCAAATACAGATGCTGCTCGCGTGCGGCGTTTTGACGCTTCAATTCTTCAACAAGTGCCCGATGCCCACGGTGCACGCCGTCAAAATTTCCAAGACACAGACCGCAGCTTTGCAGCTCAAAGGGCTTGCCCGGTTTTTTTAGATTTACAATTTGCACGTCCGGCACCTCCTTTACAATTTTATAGTATAACAAATTTTTACACGCAATGCAAGAACATTTTTTGTAATGTGAAATCCATGGTCAAAAAATGGCGAAACCGTTGACACCGTACTCTGGGCATGGTATAATAGAATATTACAGAAAGGAGGGTGAACGTTACCATGACATTCGACAAGAAGCGAACGGAAAAGGATGACTTTTGGGATCTTTCCGATCTGGTGCCCAAGCGCAAGCCCTCCCCGATTTTGCCCACATCGCGGTCTACCGATGCAGTAGAAATTGCTTTACCGTCCGCACCCGTAAACGATGCCGTTGCGGCCGATGTCCCCCTGACCGAGCGTTTTGTGTCGCCTCATGCCGCAAACGAGCAGCAATATGCACCCAAGCCAGAGAAGGTCTACCGGCCGAAGGGAGCCTTGATCCGCGAGGTTCGCATCTATCCTTGGAAGAATGAATACACCTATTACGAGCAGTTCCGGCGGCACGCCGAACAGCTTTGCGATAGGGAGGGGAGTCCTGCGGCCGAGGTGGACTTTTTCTCCTATATGCCGCAATACACACAGCTCAATCGCTCACAGCTGGATTACTATTTTTGGTGGCGTACCAATTTCCGCCAAGGCGTGTGTCTGCCTGCCGCGTATTCCTATCTTCTGCTCTATCTCTATGAGCTGATCAATTTGGGCGAAAAACATCAAAATCCGCAAACGGGTCAAGAAAATATGCTCCGTTTGTGGCTGTCGTACCGTGAAAAGCATCCACGCCTGGATGTGCTGGTGCGCGAATGGCTTTGCGATTATTCTTTGCTGCATCAACTGCCGGCGCCGCATCTGGAGTCTGCCGATTATCGCCATCTGCTATCGGGTTGTCGTTTGAAGGAATTCTATGTTTCGGCTGCGGAAGGAGCGGACGAAATGACGGCGGCGGTGTTGCTGTTTTGCAACAATTACGATTACACAAAAAGCAAATTCTACCGTCCTGACACCAAAGAGGATTACGACCGTGTACTGGGTGGAGCGATTCGTGAAGCGCTTACCTTTTTGCAGGAGCAGAGTGGAAACGCCCTGACCGATGCCAGCGGCATCAGCACGCTGGGGCGCGACACCTTTTCGGGGGCGGTCTGCTCGTGGCGCCTAAAACGCCGTATCGAGGTGGATTATACCTCTTTCTCCCACACACACGAATTGCGCTATATTATGACGGATGTGCTCAAATATGCCGAAAATGCATTGCGTGCCCGAAATGGCGTGAAATCGAGGCTTTCGATCTATGCCATCAGCATTCCGCTGCGCGAACGCCTGGATGCCTATCTGGCTACTGTTCTGCCGCCTAAAGTTGCGCACACAACGGCTAAAAAGGCCGATCTCATCCCGCTGTATGAGCGCCGCTATGATTTGCCCCAAAGCGAATTGTCACCGGAGCGCGCCGCCGCCATTGAAAGCGAATCCTGGGAGACAACACAGCGCTTGGTGGAGGCCTTTTCGGATCCCGAAAGAGAAGAAAACAGCATAACGGTGCGAGAAAAATGTGACAAAACACCTGTTTTTGCTGCAGATGCTCCGCCTGTCGCTTTCGAACAGACGCTGCCCCCTATCCCCAACGGATCTCCCCTGCAGCAGGCGCTGGGAGATCTGGCAGCCTTTTTGCCTTTGGCCGCCGCAGGGGATCGTTTGGCACAACGCGCCTTTGCCCGCGAGAAGGGAAGAATGTTGGATGCCCTGGCCGACGAGATCAATACCGTCGCCGGGGATGTTCTGGGTGACATCATTCTGGAGGATGCAGGCGGCGTGTACACTTTGATCGAGGATTATATCGAAACTCTTACCCAACAAGGAGTGTTGTAATATGGAACAAAAGCAATCTGTAACCGTGCCCCGCCGTATTCTGTCCTCGCTGCTGTCCTCTCTGGCGGCAGGCGTGGTGCCGCGCGCGGGCGCTCCCTATATTGCCATCGGCCGCAAGGATGAGATCGGTGCGTTTCTTTCTGACTTGGAAAACATTGGCGAGGGCGGCTCCTCCATGCGGTTTCTCATCGGCCGCTATGGCAGCGGCAAAAGTTTTTTGATGCAGCTGATCCGCGGCTATGCTCTGGAGCGCGATTTTCTCACGGCAGATGCCGATCTGACCCCCGAGCGTCGCCTGCACGGCAGCGGCGGCAGCGGTGTTGCCACCTATCGGGAGCTGATCAAAAATCTGGCCTCAAAGGCCGCGCCCGATGGGGGAGCGCTGCCCCGCGTTATCGCCCGTTGGATCGGTAATTTGCAGGCGAATGTGGGCGAAAATGACGAAACGGGTGCCCGTTTACAGGGCGCTGTGATGAATGATCTGCGCGATGTGGAATTCCTTGTGGGTGGCTTTGACTTTGCCCGCGTGATCACCGCTTATTATCGCGCGTATATGGAGGGGGACGACGAAAAAATGTCCGCTGCCCTGTGCTGGCTTCGCGGCGAATTTGCCTCCAAAACCGAGGCGCGTCGCGCCCTCGGCTTTTCGGTTTCCCTCATCATCGACGACGATAACTGGTATGATTTTATCAAGCTTTGGGCTGTGCTTGCCAGACGCATCGGATATCGCGGTTTCGTGGTGTTTATCGACGAGTGTGTTAATTTGTATAAGATCGTTCATCGTGTCAGTCGTGAGAATAACTATGAAAAGATCCTTTCGATGTTCAATGATGCTCTGCAGGGTAAGGCGGAGGGCCTATTGATGGTGCTGGGCGGCACCCCCCAGTTCCTGGAGGATACCCGTCGCGGCCTGTTCGGCTATGAGGCCCTGCGCAGTCGCCTTTGCGACAGTCGGTTCCAGGACGAGGAGTTCCGTAATCTGATCGGCCCAGTGATCCGCTTGCGCCGCTTGTCTGATGATGAGCTGTTTGCCTTGATCGTGCGTGTGACGGCGCTCTATGCACAATACTATCAATGGGAGCCTCGTATTACCGCTGAACAGCAAATGCAGTTTTTGCGTTTGGCACTCTCGCGCGCCGGCGGAAATAGTATGGTTACCCCCCGTGAGATCTTGCGCGATTATTTTACCGTTCTGGGCATTCTGATGCAAAACGAGGATGCGAATTTTGAAAGGATCATTGCTAAGGTGGCGGCCCAAAGCCGCCCTGTGGGTGAGCCCGATGACGACGCTCCGGTTGTGGAAACAACAACACGTAAAACCGATTTTTCGCCCGCTGACATTATTTTGTAAGGATTTTTATGACACAGGCAGATCGTATTTTTGAAAGATTCCCCCCGTTCATCCGGGAATATATTTACGGCCACTCATGGGATAGCCTACGTGGCGTGCAAATGGCAGCTGCCCATACGCTGTTCGATACCGATCATCATCTTTTGCTCACCTCGGGAACTGCCAGCGGCAAGACCGAGGCTGCCTTCTTTCCCATTTTGGCAGAGCTTTATGATCGTCCTCCCATGGGAATTGGTGCGTTGTATATCGCCCCTCTCAAGAGTCTGATCAACGATCAATTTGGCCGCATGGAGGAGCTGCTGGACGAAAGCGGCATTCCCGTTACCCACTGGCACGGCGATGTGTCCGCCTCGCACAAGCGGCGCTTGCTGGAAAATCCGTCGGGCATTCTGCAGATCACACCCGAGTCGCTGGAGGCGATGCTGATCCGTCGCTCCAACGATATGGTACGGCTGTTTGGCGACCTGCGATACGTCATCATTGATGAGGTCCATACCCTTACCGGTACCGATCGCGGCAATCAGATCCAGTGCCAGCTTTCCCGTCTTGCCCGTCTCATTGGTCACCAACCCCGTCGCGTGGGGCTTTCGGCCACCATTGGTGATCCTGCATTGGCAGCTAAATGGTTGGCAGGGGATAGTAACGCGCCCGTGGATGTGCCCACCCTTCCTGCCGAGAACATCCGGTGGCGCCTTGGATTGGAGCATTTCTTTTTCCAAAATGCCGATCCGGAGCAATCCCGGGATGATAAAACAGCCGATCCCGAAAAAACGGCAGAGCTGGATGCCGGTTATGAGTATATGTATGATTGCGTAAAGGATAAAAAGGCGCTGGTTTTCTCCAACTCCCGTGAGGAGACCGAGTATCTTACTGCCACCTTTCGCCAGATTGCCGAGCGTCGCCGTGAGCCCGATGTGTTCTTGATCCATCACGGTAACCTCTCCGCTGCTTTGCGTGAGGATGCCGAGCTGAAAATGAAGGATGAGGAAAAGCAGGTGGTAACCTGTGCCACTGTAACCATGGAGCTTGGTATTGATATCGGGCGCTTGGAGCGCGTGCTGCAAAACGATGCTCCGACCTCGGTTTCCTCGTTCTTGCAACGCTTGGGCCGCTCGGGCAGACGTGGCCAGCCTCCTGAAATGATGATGGTTTTTCGTGAGGAGGATCCGCTCCCCAACACCCCATTGCCCCAACTGATGCCGTGGGGATTGCTGCGTGCTATCGCTATCATTCAGTTGTATTTGGAGGAGCGATTTATTGAGCCGCCCCGCGAGAAAAAAATGCCCATGAGCCTGCTGTTTCATCAAACCCTCAGCGTGCTGGCATCCGGCGGTGAAAAAACGCCGAAGGCCTTGGCCGAGCGTGTGTTGAGCCTCCCGCCTTTTCAATGCGTCAGCAAGGAGGATTATCGCACACTATTGGTCTCGATGCTGAATAACGAGTTCCTGGAAATGACCGAAGAAAAGGGCTTGATCGTGGGCCTGGCCGGCGAACGGCTGCTGAAAAGCTTTCAGTTTTTTGCGGTGTTTAAGGATAGCGAGGATTTCACCGTCCGCGCCGGTGATCCCGAAAAGGGAAGCGCCGAGGAGATCGGTACCATCACAACGCCGCCCCCTGTTGGTGAGCGCTTTGCACTGGCCGGTCGCGTGTGGGAGGTAGAGGAGCTGGATGTGCGTCGCAAGCTGGTTTACGTTCATCCCGTCTTGGGCAAAATGGAGGTTTCCTGGCCGGGTGATTACGGCGAGATCCACACAAAAATACTGGAACGTATGCAAAAAATTCTGACAGAGGATGTGGAATATCCTTATTTAAAGCCCAATGCGGCACACCGCCTGGCGGTCGCCCGTCATCTGGCAAGAAACACGGGCATCACCGATCATATGCTGCTGCATCTGGGCGGCTCCACGTGGTGTTTATTCCCGTTTTTGGGTACACGATCTTTTCGCACATTGCGCCGCTTTTTAACGGTGCACGCCAAAGAGCTTGGCATTTCCGGCATTGAGTTTGATGGATGCTATTATATCACCTTTCGCATGGAAGGCGATCGGGATGATTTTCTTTATGCCCTTGCTCCCCTTGTCGCGCGCGAGATCCGCTGTGAAGAGCTGGTCGGCCCTGCCGAAATGCCGGTGTTTGATAAGTTTGACCCGTTTATCCCCGGCGAGCTTTTGCGCCGCGCATACGCCTGCGATCGCTTGTGTGCGCACGAGGTAAAGGCGCGCTTGCAGCAGCTGCTATCGGGCAGATAAGGATACTCTGAATCCAATAGCCACAGAAAAAGGGCGGAGAACGTTTCACATTCTCCGCCCTTTTTACAATGAATAACTTGCTGTACTTATTTGAGCTTTTTGGGTTTGTCAATCAATCCCGCGAGATAGTCCAACGAAACATTGTAATGCTTTGCCAAGGTCACAAAATGGTGCATTGGCATTTCGCGCTTTCCGCTTTCATAAAGCTGATATTGCTGCCTGGTAATATTTAAAATCAGAGCAATGTCCTCTTGCTTTTTATCCGCGTCCTCTCTGACATCCTTCAGCCTTTGATAAATATACATATGACATCTCCAATTTCGAAAAAGTGATATTCATAGATATTATAGCATTGCATTCAAAAAAATGCTCGACAAGCATTCAAATGAATGCCATAATAATTTTGAGCATCTATTTGAATGCAATGTCAAGAAAGGAAATACTATGAAAGAAACGCTTGAAAAGTTATGGAATGAATATCTTGCTGAAGAATGCGCAGTCATAGATACCGAAGAAGAAAAGAGGCTTGCAAAAAAGGCAGCAGAGAAGCATGATATTGCAAATGATTTATTGACAAAGGAACAAAGTGATATTGTTGAAGATTACGTGGATGCAGTGTGCGAGATCCAAGGTTGCTTTTCAAAGAAGGCATTTTTCAAGGGGTGTGAATTTACAGCATCCTTTCTCCTTGAAGTGGGAAGTTTCAAAAAAAACATAAAGATTTCTTCGCTATATCACAGCCTTTCCTTTGGAAGAGAGGCGATGCTGCCGATTGCTGGTTAAACAAAAAAATCCGCACACGTGTGCGGATTTTTTGCGTTATTTTAACCATTCGCCTTTTTTGAACTTTTCATCGGCACGTGCCGCAAATTCTTTGATGATGGCAATTTCCTTGGCAACGTAAGGCAGACCGTTAAAACGATAAAGGTCATGCTGTAGTAGGGTCAACTCCAGATCCCCCTCATAATCGGGATCGGCAATCTTGTCGAAATAACTGCCCCACGGCTCATAGGTTTGCGAAAAGCCTTGTATTAAGCCCCAGTGATAGGAGCCAATCCCCTCCAGATAAAACAGGGGGAAAAGCTCCTCAACGCGGTTTTTGTGGATGCGGTTCAGCCATTCGTTGTTGATCAATGGCCGGCCGTAGCGCTTCAAAAACTCAATGACCTTGATGGTCTTTTGATAACTGCCGTAGCAATGAAAGGTGATCACATCCGACAATTCCAGCGCACACAATGCTTCGGGGGCAGAAACTTCTGCATTGTCATCGTAGTGATAGCAGTCTGCGGTCAGCGGCTGAATGGGATCGTGAGAACGGATGATCTCAAAGAACTTTTCCATGTAGGGCACACTCATCTGGCCGCGGCGGCCGTTGCCGATCTCGTTCCAGACGTCCCAGATGTGAATGCGCTCGTCCTTGGCGTATTTGGCTGCCAGCTCGTCTACCATCCTATAGTACTCCGGCAAATATTCCGGGTCATCTGCCATCATATAGCCGGGGGCGCGATATCCCTTGGCGTGGGGGCCCTTACGAATACCGCTGTGCCAGCCCCAATCCACGTTTTGCTCGCCAAAGACGACAGGCTTCCAGTCATCCTTGGGTACGGTGCAGTCGTTGCCAAGGCAGAGCATCACCTTTATGCCATAGCGTTGAGCAAGGTTCAGATACTCCTCTAAATTGGCCATAAAGCTGTCATGCTCATAGTACCACACTTCAAATTGGATGATAGCGCGTACGGCGTTCAGCCCGGTCTCTCGGGCCAGCGCAAATTCCTTTTCGATCTGTGCGATTACGGCTTGATGGTTGTGCGCTTGCCACATGGCGATGCGGTTGACACAGTTTTGGGGGTATCCGTTGAAGCCTCTGATCCAAGGCTGCGCCTTATACCATTCCCAAGCCTGCTCCTTGCTCCACTGTTGCTTCATATGTTTCTCCTTTGCGGCATTATTTTCAATTTCATTATAATAAAAGAACCGTTGACACACAAGCCAAAAAATGATATAATATCACCAAAAAGTAAGATTCTGAGGGAGCCTTATGCTGCAGTATCAATCCGAAAATTTTGGAAAAAGCTTTGATTACCGCCATCGTTATCACGATCGCTTTGTGATTCCGGCACACATTCACGAATACAGCGAATTGCTGTATGTCCTGTCGGGCGAGATGACAATGTACATCCGGGGAGAGCGCCATCTCGTTCCCGCCGGACACGTGGCCTTTGTTCTACCCAACGAGATTCATGCCTATACCGACGAGACCCCTTGCCGCTGTATGTGCGCCGTGTTTTCCAACGATTTTATTCCGCTGTTTTTGCAACAGGTCGGGGAAGGGATGCTTGCCATGCCGGTGGCGGATATGCGTCATTGCACCTCTTTGCTTGCCTCCTTGGAGCAAACGGCATTCACCGACTCCATGCGCTTGGTCGGCTTGCTGAATTTGCTATACGATGCTTTTTTAAAACAGACCAAGATCGTTGCGCGCCCACAGGAGGGCGTACACCTCTATCAATCGGCCATCGCTTATATTGCCAAGCATTTTACAGAGGATATCACGCTTTCTGATGTGGCGGCGCAATTGGGATATCACGAAAAATATCTTTCCTCCGCCCTCCATTCTCTCACAGGAATGCATTTTTGTATGTTTCTTGCTTCCTATCGCGTGGATTTGGCCAAACGCATCCTTCTTTCGGATGCAGGACAGGGAAAAAGTATTTCACAAGTGGCCATGGAGGTAGGGTTTTCCTCGATCAATACCTTCAATCGTTCCTTTAAGCGTCTGACCGGCGTCACACCGGTAGAATACCGAAAAAGTAGAAGGGGAGCGTAACACTCAAAGTGCCACCCGCTCCCACCACAACAAAAGCCCTGCGCATTTGCGCAGGGCTTTTGTTGTGGTGGGAGCGGGTGGATTCGGACCACCGAAGGCATTGCCAGCAGATTTACAGTCTGTCCCCTTTGGCCACTCGGGAACGCTCCCATATGAAATTGGATGATATCGGCGGCGGGGCCGCCGCCGAGCATCACTGGAGCTGGTGAACGGAGTCGAACCATCAACCTGCTGATTACAAATCAGCTGCTCTGCCATTGAGCCACACCAGCGATTTTCGGAACGTTGCTATTATAACACAATCGGGTGGGCTTGTCAATACCTTTTTTCACTTTTTTTAAAAAAACTTTTTGGGGCTATGTACGCTCGGCTTTCAGTATACGTGCGATCAGATACAGCCCCGCCGTTAACAGCATCACCGCCGCGGTGGGATATTCCAGCATTTCTCCGAATTCCTTGACTTGTGCTACGTTCAAGGGGCGAGCCTCAGTCAGCTTTACACAAAAGTAAAATAGCGACGAAAAAATCAGCAAAAAGCCGGAGCCAAACAAAATGTGCAGGGGAGAAGGCGGATTTTTCTTTTTGTTGGATGCAAGAAAGCTAATATTCACACAAAATTTCTTTTTCTGCATAAAAATCTCCATTCTGTTTTCAAAAACGAGCTATCATTTAATTATATTGTAATGAGTTTACATCACGATTGCAATAGTGATCTGTTGGCAATCGCACTCTTTTTTGCATATTTTGAAAGAATTTGGGATTTTTTGCAAAATAATATACTTATTTTGAATAAAAATACAAGTTTTTGAAAGAAAATAATGTGAAATCCAAAAGCAACAAGCTTTATCACGGCATCGGATCGGCAAATAGCACAAATTCGACCATAATCGCCGTCTTTCGGGTCGATTTTGCCACAAAAGCAATGTGGTATAATAGTTGGTAGTGGTGACACCACCGATCAAGCGCGCAAGATCAACATGATAAAAAGGAGAAAGTGAAATGTCTGACAATCGTATGACTGTGCAAAGGGAGCGGCTGATATACAGCGCCACCGCACAGGTGGGCGAGGAAGAGGCGAGCTACCGCCTTTGGGAGCGTACATCCGGGTTCTTTGTGGAAATCTGCCTGAAGCAAGAAAGCCGGTGCTGTGCCGTAGGAGCAAGCCTTTCCCGCGCGGTCACGCTTTTCGAGCTGCTGGTTTCGGGTGGCGTAACCCCCTGCACCTTGGGAGATGTTGTGGAGGATTTTATGGCGGCCGCGATGTTTTAAAACCATTGTGTATCAAAAATTCCGGTAGCCCTTTACAAAATCAAAAAAGTATGCTATACTTTTGGCGGAGAGAAATCTCTCATTTTTCAGGAAGGAATGCCCCGTGCATAAAACAGAAACCTATGAGATGTCCCAATTGCGGTTGCCCCGATAGCAAAGTGATCGATTCCCGCCCCGTCGAGGAGGGGAATAGTATTCGGCGTCGCCGCGAATGCCTTGCTTGTCAAAAACGCTTTACCACCTTTGAGGTGCTGGAATCTGTGCAAATTCTGGTGGTCAAAAAAGACGGAAGCAAAGAAATTTTTGACCGTTCCAAAATGCTTTCCGGTATTATGAAGGCTTGCCAAAAGCGTCCTGTAAAGGGCGAAGAAATCGCCGCCGAGATCGAGGCCGAGCTGCAAAATAATTTGGTGCAGGAGATTTCCTCTCGCCAGCTTGGTGAAATGATCATGGTCAAGCTCAAGCAGCGTGATGACGTGGCCTATGTTCGCTTTGCCTCTGTTTATCGTGAGTTCAAGGATCTGGACACCTTCTTGGCCGAGCTCAAGGAGCTCAAGGATAGCAGCGTTCGCAATGACGGCGAATGATGCCCAAGCCCATTGACTCAAATTTTTGTATACGGTACATCGAATTTATGACAAAAAGCATCCCGTTATTGCAATAACGGGATGCTTTTTGTCATAATCGGATCGTCTGCGGCTGCGCAAAAGCATGGGTGAAAAGGGGAGAACATCCGATGCGACCGTCGGCTCCCAAGGCGCCCTCAATGCGAAGCAGCCGATTGTATTTTGCCACGCGCTCCGAGCGGCAGGGTGCCCCCGATTTGATCAGCGGTGCCCCCAGTCCAACGGCAATATCGGCAATGGTGGTATCCTCCGTTTCGCCTGAGCGGTGGGAGAGAATCAGCTCGTATCCCGCTCGCTTGGCCTCGGCTGCCACCTCCATGACCTCGGTCAGCGTGCCGATTTGATTGGGCTTGATGAGAATGGCGTTGCCAAGTCCCTCGCCAATTCCTTTTTGCAGTCGCTTGGAATTGGTGACAAACAGATCGTCGCCTACCAGCAGCACGCGCTTGCCAAGGCGTGCGGTCAACGACCGCCACCCTTCGTAATCGTCCTCTCCCAAGCCGTCTTCAATGGATAGTAGAGGATACCCGTCCACCAACCGTGTCAGATAGGCCAAAAGGTCGTCTCTTGTGAGATCGGCACCGCGTTTGGGCAAATGGTAGCAGCCGTCTTCGGTCTGCCATTCACTGGAGGCCACGTCAAGGGCGATCTTGACACGGCTGTCGTCCAGCCCCGCCGATCGGATCGCCACTAACAACAGCTCCAAGGCAGCCTCGTCCGATTCCAGGTCGGGGGCAAAGCCGCCCTCGTCACCAACGGTGGTCGAAAGTCCGCGCCCTTGCAGCAATCCACCCAGCGTGTGGTAGATCTCGCACCCCCAGCGCAGGGCCTCTGCAAAGCTTTCCGCTCCCACGGGAACGATCATGAACTCTTGAATATCCACATTGTTGGCGGCGTGTGCACCGCCGTTTAAGATGTTCATCATAGGCAGAGGTAGCCGTGTGGCAGAAATGCCGCCGAGATAGCGATAAAGGGGCAGAGTATAGTGGGCTGCAGCTGCTCTGGCACAGGCCAGCGAGACCGCCAAAATGGCGTTAGCACCCAATTTGGATTTGTTTTCCGTACCATCCAAATCCATCAGCAGACGGTCCAGCTCACCTTGCTCCCCGACACCTTTCCCCACCAGGGCGGGGGCGATCACATGATTCACGGAATATACCGCCTGCAGCACGCCCTTGCCGCCGTAACGATTGGGGTCCTTGTCTCGCTTTTCATGGGCTTCAAACTTGCCCGTAGAGGCGCCGGAGGGGGCTGCTGCAATTCCAACGGTGCCGTCGGTCAGTACCACAGTGGCCTCTGTTGTAGGGTTTCCGCGCGAATCCAAAATCTCGCGCGCAACCACCTTTTCAATGATAGCTTTGCTCATGTGTTTATCTCCTGCTTTTTTGAAAAAAGTATACCCGTTGTACCGTTTTTTATACAAAAAGCAGAAAAGGGCAGAGAATAAAAGCCTCTGCCCTTTGGGACAATGCAAACAGCCTACCTGTTTTGCGAATATATTTATCTAAGCCTTCGCGGCGTGTCAATCAGTCCTGCAAGATAGTCAAGAGAAATATTATAGTATTTTGCCAAAGCAACCATACGATCAAACGGAATGGCTCGTTTGCCGTTTTCATATTGAGCGTAATAGGATTGACTGGTGCCTATAACTTCTGCAATTTCTTTCTGGCTTTTATCAGCATCTTCTCTAATATCCTTTAGTCTTTGATATACGCTCATTTTTTACCACCTTGTGCTTTTTAAAAAATTATAGCACAAATGAACTAAAAGGGGTTGACTTTAGTTTGCATTTGAACTATACTATATTTAGTTCACTTTTAAACTACAAAGAAAGGGAGAAAAATGAAAAAGACACTGGAAAAGCTATGGAATGAATATCTTTCGGATGAGTGTGCGGCTATGGAGACGGATGAGGAGCGCATGCTTGCAACAAAGGCTGCAGAGTTTCACGAAAAAACGAATGCTTTACTCAACAAAGAACAAGTGAAGGCGGTGGAAAAATACGTTGATGCGTTGTGTGATATAGAAGCTCTTTTTGTGAAAAAGGCATTTGTAAAAGGTTGTGAATTTGCCGCTTCATTTCTTTTGGAGGTGGGGAATTTAGAAAATTAGGACACATTAAACTCGGTAGGGGTCGGCGCCCTCGACGACCCGCTTCTGCACTTAAAGAAAGAAGGACAGGGAACACGTAATGTTCCCTGTCCTTCTTTGATGTAAATCAGTCCTCCAACAGGAAGGAGAGATATTCAGAAAGCTTGGTGTAATCGTCAACCTTGACGAAATCAATGTCGGATTTGTAGACCTGCTCGTCATTGCCGCCGACGCCATAGTCGTCACCGCAGAACAGAATGTCGGCGTGGGTAATGCCGTTCTCCTGGCAGTAGCGATCCAGCGCGTGGAGCTTGTTATAGGGGTGGGGAGCAAGGTCAAAGGAGGAGGAGCCACCGATGAATACGGTGTAATCCGGGAAGGCTGCCTTCACCTCGTCGTAAAATACCTTGCGGCGGCTACGGTCGGGGTCAAAGGAAAGCTTGTCCTCGATCTTGGCCTTGGTGCCGATCAGGGGGAAGGTGATCATGCCGGAATCGTGGAACTCTACAGCGTCACCTGCATATTCGGTAAAGCCATACTTTTCACGGAACTGTTGGCAGATCTCCATAGTGCGCTCGCGATCGGGCTCAACCTTAGCGGTCTCAACGATCTCCAGCTGCTTGGTTTCGTGATTGTATTTGGCAATCTGCATGCCGTAGTTGCCAATGATGTCAATGGGGTATTCGTTCATCTGACCGTAAATGCGCATGCAGGCGCCTGCGCCAATCATAATCAAAGAATGTTTTTCGGCCAGCTTGTCCAAAACAGCCCTGTTTTCGGGGCCCAGCTTGGTGCGGTGCTGCGTCAGAGTGCCATCCAGATCAAATGCGATCAGCTTATAATCTTTTTTCATAGAAAACACGCTCCTTGTTGAGTTGTGCCTTCAGTATACCATGAATTGGCAAGAAAAGCAAGAGGGGCGACAATTTTCCTAAAAAATCTTCGCTTGGGACTATGCAAACCGAATCAAATATGCTATAATGATTATAATTATATTCACGCGCGCTACGCGCACGGAGGTTTTACCATGGAAAAAAGAAGAAATGACAGCAGATTTGGCGCAGATCGTACCTCTCGCAACACCTATGGAAAGGGTGGTTATCCCCCTCGTCGCGACCGCACTCCTATGGGCGGTGCCGATTCCGTTCGGGATGAGAGTGAGGTGGGCAACGGTGCTGTGATCGGTAGAAATGCCGTTCGCGAGTTGCTGCGGTCCGGTCGCTCCGTGGATAAGCTGCTGGTGCAAAGCGGCGAGCGTGAGGGGGCGCTGGTCCCCTTGGTGGGCGAAGCCATCGAGCGCGGCATCCCCGTGGTAGAAACCGAAAAACGAAAAATGGATCAGATCGCCGGTCATGCGCCTCATCAGGGCATCATTGCGTTGGCGGCTGAAAAAGAATACTGCAGTGTAGAGGATATTTTGGCCATCGCAGCCGAGCGGGGCGAAAAGCCCCTGGTGGTGGTGGCGGATGGCATTGCCGATCCTTACAATCTGGGCGCTGTGATCCGATGCGCTGAGGGATGCGGTGCCCATGGCCTGATCATCCCCAAGCGTCACGCCGCAGGTCTTTCCCCGGTGGTGACCAAGGCCTCTGCCGGTGCCATTGAGCATCTTGCCGTGGCAAAGGTCTCCAATATTGCCGCAACGATCGAGACCTTGAAAAAGGAAGGCCTTTGGATCTATGCTGCTGAGGCGGGCGGTGCAGATTTCCGTGAGACGGATATGTCAGGCGCGGTGGCTATCGTGCTGGGAAGCGAAGGGGATGGCGTATCGGAATTGGTGCGCAAAAAGAGCGACTTTGTCGTATCGATTCCCATGTATGGCAAGGTCAATTCTTTTAACGTCTCTACTGCTGCGGCCGTTTTACTGTGCGAGGCCGCTTATCAGCAAAGAAAAGGAAAGTGAGCATGGATGTTCTAAAGGAAAGGAGGAATGGATGTGCCAAAGGACATTGACTGGAAGGAAACAGAATGGTTGGTAAAGCAGCTCCGCGCCAAGCTGGAGGAGGATGGCGATACTGCCGAAGCCGATCCTGCCGCATCACGCATTGAGGATCTCCCCGTAACCGAGCCTGTGCACACCGATCCTCATCCTGTACATAAAGAAAGCGCCCGCAAGCGCAAAAAGAATCGCTATAAAACCTATGGGGCAGACCTACAAGCCAAAAAAGAGATGCAAGAATCCGTCCCCGCAGAGCCCGAAAAGGCAGAATCTACGGTTGTAGAAGAACCCCCGGCGGAGCCCGAAAAGGCAGAACCTACCGTAGTAGAAGAAACCCCCGCAGAGCCCGGAAAAGAGGAAGCCGTCTCCACAGAGGAGCCGACTTCTGCATATGCGTACGCCGTTCCGCCGCCTCAAAAGCGCACCGCGATGTTTGCCGCCTCCTATGACGTGGAAGAGCCCTCGGAATTTATAGCACCCAAGGCGCAAAAGGCAAAACCTGCTCCCCAACCTCAAGCGGTTGCGCGTACCGACGAGGAACAGCGAGCCGAGGCCACCGTGGAGGATCTGCTGCAGGATCTGTTCGGCACGGCGCAGGATTCCGGTTGGTTCACAGGTGAGGAGAAAAAAGCAAGCCCTGCACCGGTGGCACCCGCCCCTGCGGCAGAAGCGCCCGTTCCTCCAAAACCGGCTCCCTCTCCTGCAGAGCCTGCCGTGTCGCAAAAAGAGGAGACCGTACCCCCGAAAAAGGGAAAGCAGAAAAAACAAAAACGCGATAAAAGCGCCGTTGAGACCATCACGCGTGAGCGTGACGGCCAAATGGCATTGGTGCTGCCCGAAACCGGCAAGCCTTTGGTGATCCATAGCGAGGAGGAGCATGCCCAACATCGGGAGCGGCACGCAAACCGCACCGACGAGGCACAAATTGATGTGTTTTCCGCAACCCCGGCCGAGCTGGTTGGTCCTCGCGATCCCGAACGTGACCGTATTGCCTTCAAGCAGTCCATTGAGGCATCGGAGGATGAATTCCGCATGCTGTTGGATCTGGACTACGAGGAGGAGCTGGGGGATGCGATCGGCTTTGAAAAGATCCGCAGCTATCACGAGGAGGGCGTGAACGGCCGTGCTGTACCCAAGCGGCGCCGTCGCAAATCCGGCGAATCGCTGGAATATGAGGTGCAGGGGCAGGATACCTCCCTGCGCAAGCGTTACACCAAGCAAAAAAGCGAACACGTCATCGGCCTGATCCTTTCAGTTGCCTTGACGGTGCTGCTGTTTATTTACGAGCAATCGGGGTGGATGGCAGCTCTGCTGGGCGGCCCCTTTGATGGTGCACGCTACCCGGTGGCCTATATCCTGATCGGATTGCAGTTTTTGGTGATTGCCGCCTTTTTCTCGCGTAAACGACTGATCGAAGGTTTTTTGCGTGTCCTGCGATTTTCGCCCATTGACTATTCACTTTGCTCGGTGGTGTTCATGGCCACAATTCTGTATCACGTGGTGCTGATTTTTATGCCGCACGAGGGCGCACCCACCCTGTATTTGTCGCCTGCCGCCATGAGCCTTGCGCTGTTGGCCTTGGCCGATCTGTTGGATTGGTACCGCGAATCGCTGGCCTTTCAGGTGGTCTCCTCGCGCAAGCAAAAGTATGCCCTGATCCCTCGCGCCTCTGTTGGCGGAAAGCAGGGGAATGCCAAGCTGCGACTCACCGAGGACGAGTCCGCCGGCACAGTTTGGTACTTGCGCCCTGTGGGCTTTGTCCGTAACTATTTTGCCAATACCGAAAAGCGCGTGGAGCATAGCCGCTCCTTCGGCTCAACCATGCTGCTGTCGCTGGCCATCGGCCTTGGCCTTGGCCTTTATTGCGTGGCAAGCGGTAAGGGTGTTGAGGCCGTGTTCCAAACAGTCTTTGCCACCTTTTTGCTGTGCGTGCCGGCATCCTCCCTGTTGGTTACCTCGCTGCCAATGTTTCTGGCTGCCTGCTTGCGATTGGGCAAGAAGGGTGCTATCGTGGGCGAAACGCCCATTAGCAGCTGCGGTGATGATACCACGCTGATCATCCCCGATGCCGAGGTGTTCGGTGCCATGCATCACGAGCGTTTTGAGCTGGTAGAGGAGGACGATCCCTTGCGTGTCAGTATCTTGGTGCGCGCCCTGCTGGAAAAGCTGCAAAGTCCTCTTTGCGACTCTGTTATCATTGACCGTGATATGCGCATCAGCCCCTCTGAGGTGACGCTGGTGGAAATCGACGATGCCGGTATTGCCGCCGTGGTGGGCGAGCAAAAAACGCCGATGCTGATGGGCAGCCTGGATTATTTGCGCGCCCACGGTGTTCCGGTTAAAGCACGGGCGGGCTTTGACCCCGAAAGCGGCGGAAAACGCCTGATCTGCGTGGCTGTGAATGGTAAGGTGTCGGCGTTGTTTTTGGCGCGGTACCGCTTGAACGACGATATGCGCGAGCTGCTGCACGAGCTGGAGCGCGAGGATGTGGATATTGTGGTCCGTACCAAGGATCCCGGCATTCACAACGATCTGTTCAAAGGGCTGCTGCCCGAACGCAAGGCGCCCGTGCGTGTGATCAAGCCCACCGTAAGGGAAATGGATCTGCGTACTGACCGCGTGGATGCTACCATTGTGGCACTTGGCTCTTGTCGAGAGGCCGCCCGTACCTTTGTAACCTGCCGTCGCGTGCGCCGTGCAGGCGCCCTTGGCAAGATCTTTCAGGTATTGTCGGTGCTGGTGGGCGCTTTGCTTGCCACGCTGCTGACCATTCTGGGCGGTTCGGTGGCGCTGTCTGCCTTTACCGTGTCGCTGTATCTGTTGCTTTGGTGTGGCGTTCACGCCGTGACCTCCTATTTCTATCTGCGTGAAAAGAACGACGAGCAGCAACCCCAATAATATATGACATCGCCGCACGGCCACGGCCGTGCGGCATTCCTTGGAGATAATTTATGAACGAAAAAATCAGTTCCGTCCTCAAACAGGTTGAAAAGCCCGGCCGCTATTCCGGCGGTGAATATGGGGCGGTGATCAAAGATAAGTCCCAGGTCAAAGCGCGATTCGCCTTTGCCTTTCCCGATACCTACGAGATCGGTATGTCCAACCTTGGCATGCGTATTCTCTACGGCGTTTTGAATCAGGATCCCAACATTTGGTGCGAGCGCGTTTTTTGCCCTTGGGTAGATATGCAAGAAAAAATGCGTCAGTTGGATATCCCACTCTGGGCTCACGAATCGGGGGATCCTGTGCGCGATTTTGATATTCTCGGCTTTACGCTGGGGTATGAGATGTGCTATACCAACGTGCTGCGTATGTTGATGCTGGCCGGCATCCCCTTGCGCGCCGCAGATCGCTCCGATGCCGATCCGATCGTCATCGGCGGTGGCGCTTGCGCCTATAATCCCGAGCCCGTAGCAGACTTTTTTGACTGCTTTTCCATTGGTGAGGGCGAGGATAATCTGGTGGAGTTTACCAACCTCTATATCCGCATGAAGGAGGAGGGAAGATACTCTCGCGCCGCCTTTTTGCACGAGGCAGCCGCAACCATTCAGGGTATTTACGTGCCTGCTCTATATGAGGTCTCTTATCACGAGGATGGTACCATCAGTTCCATTCAAAAAAAGCACGACGACATTCCGGATCGGGTTCAGAAGTGCATTATGCAGGATATGGATCAGGCCTATTATCCCGATCAGCTGGTGATGCCGTATATTGAGGCGGTACACGACCGTATTATGTTGGAGGTCTATCGCGGCTGTATCCGTGGCTGTCGCTTCTGCCAGGCGGGCATGATCTATCGTCCCGTACGCGAAAAAACACCTGAGCTGCTGAATAAGCAGGCGCGTTGCCTTTATGATAACAGCGGATATGAGGAGATCTCGCTGATGTCGCTTTCCATCAGCGACTATACCCAGCTGGAGCCTCTCACCCGCAGTCTGTTGGAGTGGACTGACCGCAATATGGTCAGCCTTTCTCTGCCTTCCTTGCGCGTGGATAGCTTTAACAAGGAACTGATGGAGCGTATCGCCTCTGTTCGTACCTCGTCGCTTACCTTTGCGCCCGAGGCCGGTACGCAGCGACTGCGTGACGTGATCAATAAAAACGTCACCGAGGAGGATCTGCTTCACGCCGCCAATGTGGCCTTTGCCGGCGGCAAAACCAATGTCAAGCTGTATTTCATGTCGGGCCTGCCCACCGAAACGCTGGAGGATCTGGAGGGCATTGCCACCCTTGCCAAAAGCGTGGTACATGCCTATTACCAAAATCCCGATCGCCCCAAGGGGCGTTCTCCGCAGGTGACCATCAGCGTTTCCTGCTTCATTCCCAAGCCCTTTACCCCCTTCCAATGGGAGGCACAGGACACCATGGAAATGCTGAAGGAAAAGCAGGAGTATCTGGGCTCCAAGGTCACCGACCGCAAGGTGCGCTATACCCATCACAATGCCAAGGTCAGCCGTATCGAGGCGGTATTGGCACGTGGCAACCGCAAGCTTTGCGCCGCGCTGGAATTGGCTGCGAAAGAGGGCTTTCAGTTTGATGCGTGGGATGAATTCTTTGATTACGATAAGTGGATCTCGGTATTTGAGCGCACGGGCGTTGACCCTGCCTTTTTCGCCAATCGTGCCTTTGGGCTGGACGAGATCCTGCCTTGGGATATCATTGACTGTGGCGTGACAAAGGAGTTTTTCAAGCGCGAGCGTGAAAAGGCTTATGCCGCCGCCACAACACCCAACTGTCGCGAGCAATGCTCGGGCTGCGGTGCCAATCGCCTTGGCGGTCTGCGTACGCCCTGCCCAAGCTGCCATAAGGGGGAAAAGTGATGAAGGATAATGAAAAACGATTTACGCTCCCTATGCTGGAGTCTCCCCGTACCATGCGCATCAAATTCCGCAAGGTAGGGAACCTGCAATACATTTCTCATCTGGATCTGCAACGCACCTTCAATCGCGTTTTGGTGCGTGCTGGCCTGCCTCTTTGGTATACCAAGGGCTTTAACCCCCACATCAAAATGGTGTTCGGAATGCCGCTCCCCGTTGGCTCAGAAAGCGAGTGCGAAATGCTGGATGTTCGCGTAGAGCGCGAAATGTCCGATGAAGAAATGCTGCAGCGCCTGAATGCTGAGTTGACCGATGAGCTGCGTGCACTGGAGATCTATCCCGCCCAGCGCAAATTCTCCGAGATCGCCTTTGCAGAGTATGACTATACCATCCACACCCAGGGCGTTGACGCTACCTTGGTCGATGCAATCGCTTCCGCTTTTGTCACACGCCCCTTAACGGTGACGCGCCGCACCAAGTCGGGTGAAAAAGAGGTGGATCTGCTGGATTTTGTGCATCGTATTGCCGTTTCCTTTGCCGATGGAGACATTTGCATTCACGCGATTCTGGCGGCCGGTGAGGGGAACTATCTCAACCCCGAGCTGCTGATCACCGCCTTAAAGCAGCGATTTGGCATTCTTTCCGGTGACCCCACCAAGGAGCATTACCGCATTCTGCGCCGCCGTGTACTGCTGGCCGACGGCGAGACCGAATTCCGCTGATTTTAACTCTCCTCGAGGTCGCACCTCGCCAATCTTCTCGAAAGGAGCCCCCAATGGATATTCTCTATACCGATAAGGATGTTGTCGTGGCGATCAAGCCCCGTGGCGTTCTTTCCGAGGGTGCCCCCGGCGGTGATACGATGCCGGCATTGCTAAAGCCGTTTGTCGGTGATGTGCTGACGGTGCATCGTTTGGATCGTGCCGTCGGTGGCGTCATGGTTTATGCCCGGCACAAAAAAGCCGCCGCCAAGCTGACCGCGGCCATGCAGCAGGGAATGCTGCAAAAGGAATATACCGCCATTGTGGCAGGAGCTCCTGACCAGCCGCAGGGTGAGCTGCGCGATCTGCTTTTTCACGACGCCAGGCAGAACAAAACCTTTGTGGTCGCCGGTGATCGCAAGGGGGCAAAGGAAGCGATTTTGCGCTACCGTGTTGCAGAAAATGCGACAAAAGACGGCGTTTTATACACCAAATTGCAAATAAAATTGCTGACCGGTCGCTCCCATCAGATAAGAGTACAGCTGGCCTCCCGTCAGTTGCCATTGGTGGGTGATGGCAAATACGGCAGCCGTATCAAAGCGCCCTTTTTGGCGCTGGCTGCCACCAAGCTTTCTTTTCCCCATCCCACCACGGATAAGGCCTTGACCTTTCACGCCCCCACTCCTGCAGATTTCCCGTGGAATGTGTTTGTCGACAGTCATTATGAGATCGAGCGAAAGTTTTTGATCGCTTATCCCGACCTGGCGATCTTGGCTACTACACCGGGCTGCCGCATCAAGGAGATCGTGCAGACCTATCTCACCGCGCCGGAGGGGGAAACCCGCCGCGTGCGCCTTGTGCGCGAGGGCGAAAGCATTCGCTATATTCGTACCGTCAAGCGTCGTGTCAATGCTTTGCGCGCTGTAGAGGAGGAGACCGATCTGACCCTTGCCGACTACCAACTTGCCCTGCAGCAAGCGGACCTAACCCGTCGCCCCATTGCCAAAACGCGCTACTGCATCCCTTGCGGTGCCCACATGGCTGAGATCGACATTTACGATTTCTGGCAGGATCGCGCCACTCTGGAGATGGAGCTTACCCACGAGCAGGAGACGTTTGCGCTACCCGAGGGCATTCGGGTCATCCGCGAGGTGACGGATGACAAGCGCTATAAAAACGTCAATCTGGCCAAAGAGCTGCCGCAGGATTGAAGGACAGAAGGAGGACGCATGGTTTACACCGATAATTATTTAAGCCTTGGCGCGTTTCAAAAAATCAAGGAGGGCACGATGGATGTTTATCTTGGCAGCCATCGTTATCGGGAGGCCAAGGTGGGCGACGAACTGCTTTTTTGCGAGGGTGATGAAACACTCCGTGCTGTGATTACAGCCGTGAACCATTGTGACGATTACTGGGGGATTCCGTATCATAAGATTCGTATGGGATACGGCAGATGCGAGATCTTCAACCCCGATTTTTATGATAATTTCACCACCAAAGAGATGGGCGGACTCTACCTGTTGGAGTTTTCTTTGGTCGAATAAAGGTATTTGACAGCGAAAAACCGCGGAAGCATTGCTTCTGCGGTTTTTCGTTTTTTATCGCCAATGGGCACGAAAATGCTCGGAAGCACCACTTCCGACAAGAAACTCGCCTTTCCAAAATCGGAAAAATATCCAAATTCGGAAAAATTTTTCGCAAAAGGCCTTGACAAAATCGGAAAACGGCGTTAGAATGATACCGAAGATGGAAAACGGAGGTGCACGATGGATTATATCAAGCGCATCAAACAGATCAAAAGTGAAAAAAAGATGACCAATGACGAGCTGGCTGAGAAAACCGGCATCCCCGGTGGCACGCTGGCCAAGATCCTGGCCGGCATCAGCGAATCGCCTAAGCTTTCTAATTTTGTGGCCATTTGCCAGGCGCTGAATTGCTCGTTGGATTATATTATGTACGGCATCGAAGAAAACTCCAATAATTACACCCTCGATGATGAGGAGATCGCTATGGTCGAGCGGTTTCGTACGCTGGACTCCCGCGGCAAGGAAACCGTGCTTTCTGTGTTGGAAAAAGAGGAAGGGTATGTAACTCCTGCCGAGTCTGCCGAGGCCCCCAAGCGCGCACGCATTCTGCGCCCCGAGCCCTTGCGCTCTCGCCTTGCTGCCGCTTATGAAAGCAGCGATAATGGCTTTGGCCGTCGTACCTTGCCCCTTTACGATCTACCGGTTTCTGCAGGTGTCGGCGTTGCCTTGGATGGTGATAGCACCGATGAGATCACGGTCAGCGATAATTCTCGCACCCGTGAAGCGGATTTTGCCTTGCGCATCAGCGGCAATTCCATGGAGCCACGCTATCGCGACGGTGACATCCTGCTGGTGCAGGAGACCGACACGCTGGAATTTGGCGAACTGGGCATCTTTGTTTTGGATGGCAACGGCTTTTTTAAGGTGTACGGCGGCGATCGTTTGTATTCTCTCAACCCCGAATACGGCGACATCCTGCTGAAGGATTTTGAGGATGTTCGCGTGGCCGGCAAGGTCATCGGTAAACTGAAAAAGAGATAAGAGGACGATACATATGAATCAAATCGAAACGCTGCTGACAGAGCGGCATCTGCCCGAGCTGCTTCGCTTGGTGGATGGCCGCCCGGTTACCCGTGAGAATTGGGAGGAGCGCCGTGCCGAGCTGGTGGATATTCTGTGTCGCGAGGTTTATGGCTATGCGCCCTCCGCACCCCATCATGTGACGGTCACCGAGCAGAAATGCAAAAAGAAGGACTATGCAGGCAAGGGAACCACCAGAGAGCTGATATTGTCTTTTCCCACCGACAAAGGGGAATTTTCCTTTCCCGTGGTGGAGGTGATCCCCACCGATGGCACCAAGGTGCCCATGTTTGTTATGGTCAATTTTCGCCCTGATGTGCCCGATCGCTATCTCCCCGTTGAAGAGATTCTGGATGCCGGCTGCGGCGTGATCCGCATTTACTATAACGATATCGCCTTTGACGGTGAGGATGGCTTTGCCGGCGGTCTTGCCGCTATGTATGACCGTGAAAAATACACGTGGGGCAAGATCCGTATGTGGGCCTTTGCCGCCAGTCGTGTTATGGATTATTTGCAAACCACCGATTATGCCGACAAGGAGCGCATTGCCGTGGTGGGGCACTCCCGTCTTGGCAAAACGGCTCTTTTGACTGCTGCTACCGATTCGCGCTTTGCCATGGCCTGCGCCAACTGCAGCGGTTGTACCGGCGATGCGATTTCGCGCAATAAAGCGGGGGAGAGTGTCAAGGCCATCAATCAAAAATTTCCCTATTGGTTCTGTGATACCTACAAGCAGTATGGAGACAGAGAAGAGGAGATGCCCTTTGACCAACACTTTCTTGTGGCCGCCATCGCACCCCGTCGGGTCGCCTTGGGCTCTGCCGTTGAGGATATCTGGGCCGATCCCGATTCCCAGTATCTGTCGGCCTGTGCCGCCTCTCCTGCGTGGGAGCTGTTTGGCCAAAAGGGCTTTGTCCATCCTGACCGATTGCCAAAAGTCGGCGACCGCTTGGATGCGGGCGACCTTGCCTTTCATTTGCGCGAGGGAACGCATTTCTTTTCCCGCGCCGATTGGCACCGCTATCTGTGTCTGATTTAATAAAAAAGCTCCGTTGCGGCATTGCCGCAACGGAGCTTTTTTTATTCGGCTTTTTCAAAAATTACGACACCGTTGTCGACTTTTGCGGTCACACGGTCTCCCTTTTTGAATCTACCCTCCAGCATGGCACCAGAGAAGGTGTCCTCCACCAGACGCACAATGGCGCGGCGCAAGGGGCGCGCACCATATACGGGGTCAAAGCCCTCCTTGGCCATCAAGGCGGCAACCGAATCGTCAAAGGCAATGGCGATGCCGATTCCTTCTATGCGGCGCTTGACCTCGGCCAATAGCAATGTGGCAATGGCCTGGATATCCTCCTCGCCCAAACGGTTGAAGATGATGATGTCGTCAATGCGGTTCAAAAACTCGGGGCGGAAGGTGGCCTTCAAAGCCTCCATCACCTTAGCGTCAGTCTGCGCTTTGCCGCCGGGAGCGGTATCGCTTTCACCAAAGCCGAGCGTTGCACGGGCAGGGGAGGTCATAGCCGAAGCCCCCACGTTGGAGGTCATGATCAGAATGGTGTTTTTGAAATCCACCTTTCTGCCCTGCGAGTCGGTTAAAATACCGTCCTCCAGCACCTGCAACAGAATATTGAACACATCGGGATGTGCCTTTTCGATTTCGTCAAACAGTACCACGGAGTAGGGCTTGCGGCGGATCTTTTCGGTCAACTGACCGCCCTCCTCAAAGCCCACGTAACCGGGGGGCGAGCCAATGAGCTTGGAAACGCTGTGCTTTTCCATATACTCGGACATATCCATGCGGATCATAGCGTTTTCATCGCCAAACAGCAGCTCCGCCAAAGCCTTGCAAAGCTCGGTCTTGCCCACGCCCGTGGGGCCCAGAAAGATAAAGGAACCAATGGGGCGCTTGGGGTCCTTTAAGCCCATCCGCCCGCGGCGGATGGCACGGGAAACGGCGCTAACGGCCTCATCCTGTCCAATGACACGTCCCTTCAAATGCTCCTCCAAGTGCAAAAGGCGCTCGCCTTCCTCCTCCAATAGACGACTGACGGGAATGCCGGTCCATTGCGTAACAACATCAGCGATGTGGCACTCCTCCACAGAAAGGCTCTTATCCTGAACCGTGGCCTCCCAATCCTTTTTGGCCTTTTCATAGCTTTCGCGTAGCGTCTTTTCCTCGTCGCGCAAGGCGGCGGCACGCTCGAAATCCTGCGCCGAAACGGCTTCCTCCTTTTCGTGGGAAAGGGAAGCAAGTCTTTCCTCGGTCTCCTTAAGATCGGGGGGCGAGGTGTGCGCGGAAATGCGCAGACGGGAAGCGGCTTCGTCAATAAGATCAATGGCCTTGTCGGGCAAAAAGCGGTCGGCAATATAGCGCTTGGAAAGATTGACCGCGGCTTCAATAGCCGCATCGGAGATCTTTAACTTGTGATGTGCCTCGTATTTGTCGCGCAGACCCTTCAGAATCAGTACCGATTCTTCTGCAGAGGGCTCGCCCACCGTCACCGATTGAAACCTGCGCTCCAGCGCCGCGTCCTTTTCGATGTGCTTGCGGTATTCCTGAATGGTGGTGGCACCGATCACCTGCATTTCGCCACGGGCAAGGGCAGGCTTGATGATGTTGGCGGCATCCACGGCACCCTCGGCGGCACCTGCCCCCACAATGGTGTGGATCTCGTCAATAAAGAGAATGATAGACGGGTTTTTGGCAACCTCCTCCATCACATTTTTCAGTCGCTCCTCAAATTCACCGCGGTATTTGGCACCGGCCACCATGGCGGCAATATCCAACGTGATCACGGCCTTGTCCTTCAGCGTTTCGGGCACGGCACCGTCAGCGATCTTCTGCGCTAAGCCTTCTACCACGGCAGTTTTACCAACGCCGGGCTCGCCGATCAGACAGGGATTGTTTTTTTGCCGACGAGAAAGGATCTGTATCACACGCTCGGTTTCAGCATCGCGGCCAATGATGGGGTCGATCTTGCCGGCCTTTGCCAAGGCGGTAAGGTCGCGTCCAAAGCTTGCCAGGGTGGGCGCCTTGGCAAGAGCGGCACTGTTGCTCCCCCGGGTACCAGCCTTTTGCTGGGTCTCACCCCCTTGGGTGGCACCGCTGCCCAGCAATCCTTCTGCCTCGCGGCGGAGCTCATTGGCGGAAATACCCAGATGCTCCAGGATCTGCACACCTACAGAGTCTTTTTCGTTCAACAGGGAAAGCAGCAGATGCTCGGTGCCGATATAGCTTTGTCCGTGTCGCGCCGATTCCATAGCCGACCCTTCAATCATGCGCTTGGTACGGGGGGTCATATCAGCAGGGGAGACCGTGCTGGGAGAGCCCAGCCCAGATAGGGTGGCGATCTCCTCCTTCAACTGCTGCACGGTCAGCCCTTTGGCCGTGAGAAGCTTGGAGGCAATGCTGTCAGCCTCGGCCAGTAGAGCCAGCAAAATATGCTCCGAACCGATATAGGTATGTCCCATTTCTGCGGCAAAGCGCAGAGAGTTATTTAACGTATTTTGTGCTTTTTGCGTAAAACGGTTACTCATTTTTCAAACATGAACCTCCTAAAGCTTTTTTGACAAAGGCGGCGCGCTCCAAGTCGCGTTCCGCACCATTCTTGGGGGCGGTGCCGGCATTTTCGGTCAGCGTTGCGGGCAACACGTTGATCAAAAGGGTATTCAGAGTCTCGTCTGTGATCGAATCAATTTCTCCCAAGGCAATCCCCAATTTGAGATCGGTGTAAAGCGAGAAAAATTCCTCAGAGGAGAGCATGGTGGCATATCGTAATGTGCCCTCCGCGCGGTGGATGCGGTCTGCGCGCCGCAGGGCGGCCTCGCCGGTCACCGAGCTGCGCAGAGTACGCTCCTTTTCCATAATACTTTGCACGGTCTCCTCCAGTTTATGCAAGATATCCTCCTCCGAGCTGCCAAGGGTTACCTGGTTTGAGATCTGATACAGGCATCCGCTGGGCTCCGACCCCTCGCCGTAAAGGCCACGCATCGTCAGCCCGATCTTGGAGATCTGATGGGAAAGGGAGGGGATCATCCGCGCTTGCTTGAGTGCGGGCAAAAATAGCATGACAGAGGCGCGCATACCCGTGCCGAGATTGGTGGGGCAATGGGTCAGATAGCCAAGGGTCTCGTCATAGGCAATGTCCAATGCCTCGTCCAAGCGGTCGTCGCACTCGCAAGCAAACTGAAAGGCATCGCGCAGGGCAAGGCCGGGCAAAATACATTGCAAACGGATATGATCCTCCTCCAATGCCATGACAGATAGACTCTTATTATCGTTGCGGAACAGCGCGTGAGGGCCATTTTTTGCCGCAAAATCGCGGCTGATCAGATGCTGCTCTACCAGCGATGCAGCTTTTGTGGCAGAAAGCACCGTCATATCGGTTTTGACGTACTCCCCGCCCAACGCCTTTTCTATTTTTTCAACAATGGCGTTGGCGTCCTCTGTGGATAGACCGCGCTCAAAGCGATAACCGGTCAGATTTCTGGCAAAACGGATGCGAGAGGAGAATACCACATCCGAGTCGTTTCCTTTTACTTGATACCAGGCCATATTCTCACTCCTTTTCCAGGGTGCGGATCTCGTCACGGAGCTTGGCCGCATCCTCAAATTTTTCTTCGCTGATCGCCTTTGCAAGCTCTGTTTTCAGGGTTGCCAAACGATCACGCTTTTCCTTTTGGGCGCGTCTGCCGGCCGGAGCGCGACCAACGTGGGTCACGTTTCCGTGCAGCGAGCGGACGGTGGGCTGCAGCTCCTCACCAAAGGTGGTGTAGCAGGTGGGGCAAAAAGCTTTGCCCTTTTGCAACAGCTCTGCCCACGAAGCGCCGCAGCCGGGGCATGCTTTTTGGGTGGAGGCAGAGGGGTGCTTGGGGGAAAAACCAAATAGTCCATCCAAAAAATTTTCCTGCATCTTGGCAAAAGAGGGGATCGACAGCGCTTCTATACCATCCCCAAACAGCTTTCCGGCCTGCAGCTTGGCTGCACAATCGGCACAAAGTCGCAAAGAGCGTTTGTTGCCGTTGATATTTTCTTCGTATAAAAACGTCGCATCATTGACGTTGCAGTGTTCGCATTTCATTACGCTACCTCCTTTGAAATTGACAATAAATTCTATAACGATATACTTATTTTAATGCATCAGGGAGAGTAAAATGTGTCGGAATATCTGTGCACGCACCGTGCTTCTGCCCTCGGGGGTCACATTCTGAAGCGCCGCTGTGGAAAGAGCATTGCCGATGATGGCAGCCTCGCGGGGGGTGATGATATTCTGATCCATCAGATTGCCAAGATAGGCTTTGGCCTCGTTTTCTTCAATGTGATCGCCAACGGCATAGAAAAAGTGCATCAGATATTCGTCCTTATGCATTTGCTTTCGCACAATACGGATGCACCCACCGCCACCGCGACGGGATTCAATAATATAGCCGCGCTCGGGGGTGAAGCGAGAGGTGATCACATAGCTGATCTGGCTGGGAACGCATCCCAGTCGCCCTGCCATTTCGTTGCGTTGCAGCTCCAGCGAGCCGCCCGCTTCCTCTAACATTTCCTCAATCATTTTTGCAATTTGGTCAGCCAGCATGGGGAATCCTCCTTTTGACCTTCCTTGACTTTTGTGCCTTCATTATAAAACGAAAGTCAAACAAAGTCAAAGTCAAACAAAGTCAAAAATAAACGATTAAACTCGATTACACCGAATTAGCACGTTATTTTCTCTTGTTTTCTCGTTTTTTCTAACTTTTTAAAAAAATAAAAAACGCCCCAGAATATGCTCTTGGGGCGATTTTTGTTTAATGTCTTAAATACGGACTGCTAAAATTTCGATTGTACGCATCGGCAATGGCGTTCCAGGTGGCGCGGTCAACGGCACCGGTTTGGGGCAACCCGTTCACTCCTTGAAAAATGCGCACCGCACGGGCGGTCTCCTCGTCATACGTGCCGGTTTGAGGAACCGTTCCAATATCATCATATACCGCTGCCAACTCCTGCAGGGCATTTTGAATAATGCTGACCAAAAACTGCGCTTCTCCCACCTCTACGGTATAATTCTCCGGTATGCGAGGGAAATATGAAATGCTGTTTGGCGCACGCCGCTGGTCGTTGGAACGGGAATAGGTCTCGTACAGTCGTTCCCATGTCACCTGATCGGCTCTGCCGGTTGGTGGGAGATTTTCCAGCTTTTGAAAGGCACGGAGCGCTGCCTCGGTATCGGTGCCAAAAATGCCATCAATGGGCACCTCGATGATCTCCTCATAAAAATAGGAAAGATGTCGCAAATAGCGTTGTAGATTACGGATGGCCTCTTGCTGATTTTGATTCGGCGTCATATTCACACCCCCGTTTCAAAGCCGGGATATTGTCCCTCCCCAAGAATCTGCCCGTTATAAAGATCGCTGTAAAGGTCGGTCAGCGCCTCCCACGTCAGGGCTGACACCTGCCCATTGACCGGGAGCCCCGACAGTTCCTGAAAGGCGATGACAGCTTCTCTGGTGCGGGGGCCAAAATAACCGGTGGTGCTGACGGTGGGGATGGAAGGGAAGGAGCGCGCCACGTAATTCAGATATTCCTGCAGCACACGTACGGCATCCGAATCCGATCCCAGCCGCAGAATCACACCCGGAAAGGGAATGACATTCCCTTCGGTATAGGAAATGGGAATGGTGGAAATGATACCCAGATACGTATCGTACAGGGTTTTCCACGTCAGCGGACCCACGATACCGTCTGCCACCAGGCCAAAGGTGTTTTGCAGGTCGGCAACTGCCGCCCGCGTGGCGGGACCATAGCTTCCGTCAATGGCAATGGGGGGGATGGTATCGTAAAAGCCCGAAACATAGTTCAAATAATACTGCAGCTGCGCTACACTATTACCCGTATCTCCTTCCCGTAAAACGCCGGGATATTGTTGGGTAACCTCCTCAAGCGTGATGCCCTCCGAATCCAGCTCGTTCAACCGCTTGACAGCGTTATAGATCCGACGAATGTAATACCACGTGCTTTTTCCAACGATCCCGTCTGCCGTAAGACCGAATATTTCCTGAAATCGCCGCACGGCTGCCTCGGTATCCTGCAAAAAGATGCCGTCAGTTTGGGAAATCTTGGGGATGGAAGGATAATTTTTGGAAATGCGGTTCAATCGGATCTGCGCCACACGTACCTGATCGTTGACCGAACCGATCTGCAGAGGGACCACGGGTGCGCTTTCGGTGCTGTTGGCGATGGGGGCATCGGTGACGATGTCAATGTTGTCACCATAATAGTAGGTTAGGATCTCATAAGGGGTCATCCCTTGCTCCGCCAGCTCTACCGAGCCCCATTGCAAAAGGCCATCGCAGTTCACACGTCGCCCATCGCAATACAGCGCAAACAAAGGCTCTACTGTGCCTTGCCGGCGGATGTAGTTGTCAAACAACTCGCCGGCCAACTGGCGGATATTTTCAAAAATATCCCGCCCTTCTACAAAGGATTGATCGATGCTGGTGGAGTTGGTGATGTCAAAATCATAACCGCGTGAGCGATAATATTCGGTATAGATGCGGTTCAATGCAAAAGAAATTTGCGCATACATATTGGCGCGGATGGCATTTTCGGGCCAAGTGGGGTAGATCTCGCTGGAGGCCACGTTGGCTACGTATTCCAAAAAGGGAAGAGTTACGTTCCGGGCGTTTTCCTCCGGCCTGCCAAGATGCACCGTGATGCTTTCTGGTATGGTGGGTGTACCGACCGGCATTTCTTACACCTCCCCTCTTAATTGGTGCTCCTCGCCCTCAAACTGCTGTCCATCGTTCAAGGTAAAACCGTCGGGGTAGCCGTTTTCGGGAATGGGGCGTAGATTTGCTTGTTGGATGGCGGTGATGCCATCAAAGATCGGCACGTTCTGATAAAATGCATTTTCATAACCGTTCAAACGCACCTCAATGTTATAAACGGCATAAGGGAGTGCTGCCGAGGGACGTTGCGATTGCGCACGAGGTGGCGCTGTAAGTGCCACGCGGTCGGTGCGACCGTCGCCGGCGGATCGCAGCTCATATAAAACCGTTCCTCCCTCGCTTTCGCGAACTGTTACTGCCGCATCGGATAAGGGAATAGCATTGCTTGCGGTGGTGACCTGAACCACCAAATATCCCGTCCCCGTGGGGCCGGGCGTTGTTAAATTTCCATCCATGCGTGTACCTCCTTTTTTGTCATCAAGGGCAGTTTATGTAAAAAAGAAAACAACGGCCACAAATTTTACAAAAAGGGGTTGATTTTTCTTTTGGAATGTGCTATAATACTCACGTTGTAAGCCGGAATGATGGAATTGGCAGACGTGCTGGACTCAAAATCCAGTGGTAGCGATACCGTGCGGGTTCGACCCCCGCTTCCGGCACCAAAAAAGAGAGGCACCCGTAAGGGCGCCTCTCTTTTTTGGTGCCGGAAGCGGGGCGCGAGAAGCCACACCGAGCTTGCGTGCCTGCGCTGGCGCAGGATGCGCGTTGCCGGAAGGCAACGGTGCAAGCAAAGCTCTTGGAGCAAGGCGAAGCCTTGCGTGTTGCGGAGTTCGATCGTCACCGAGTGCAGCGCGCGCGATTAAAAGTAAAGAAAATCTTAACACGTATTAAAAAATCATTACCGTTTAAACTAAATACGGTGGTGATTTTTTATGAAATCTATTTTTGCGGCGACTTGCGATATGCCGCACTTTCACTCCTTGCGCGAGGATGCAAAAGCCGATGTTCTGGTGATTGGTGGCGGCATAGCAGGCATTTTGACAGCCACCCTTTTGCAACAGGAGGGCGCTGATGTGCTGCTGCTGGAGGCCGGACAGATCTGCAGCGGTCAGACCGGGAATACAACCGCCAAGATCACATCGCTGCCCGGTTTTTTGTACGCCGATCTTTTAAAGCGCTATGGCGCCGAGACCGCGCGCGCCTATTGGGAAGCCAATGTCAAGGCCCTGCGATCCTATTACCGTATAGCGGCAGAGATTGACTGTGACCTACAGCGGCGTGATTTTTATGCTTACGCCGAGCAGGATCGCGGTGCCTTGGAGCAGGAGCTGTCTGCGCTGTCAGCAATAGGTGCCAAAGCCTACGAGGCCCATAGTCCCGACCTGCCCTTTCAAACCGTTGGTGCGGTGTGCGTTCCTGATCAGGCGCAATTTCATCCGCTCCGCTTGCTCGGTGCGTTGGCAAAGGAACTGCGTATTTGTGAAAATACACCCGTTCGAGGGCTTTTTCAAGGAGGGGCTGAAACCGCGGCAGGAAAGATCGTGCGCGCCACGCGCGTTGTGGTGGCAACCCATTTTCCATTTTTACGTTTTCGGGGAGGCTACCCTTTCAAAATGCACCAAAGTCGCTCCTATGTGCTGGTTTTAAAGGATGCACCGCTCCCCAATGGGATGTACGCCGATGGCCTGCATCAAGGCCCTTCCTTGCGGAGCTTTGAAAACCAAGTTCTGCTGGGAGGTGCCGGACACCGTACTGGCGTGCAGGGCGGCGGCTTTGAGGAGCTTAGCCGCCTGGCTATGGCGTATTATCCCAAAGCTCATGTCACGCATCGCTTTGCCGCGCAGGACTGCATGACCCTGGACGGCTTGCCGTATATAGGACGTTATACGCAAAAAAGTCGAGATCTGTTTGTGGCAACCGGCTTTGGCAAATGGGGTATGAACGGTGCTATGATCGCGGCTATGCTGCTGCGCGATCTGATTCTTGACCGCCAAAACCCATACGTCGATCTGTTTGCGCCCGATCGACCGTGGGCGATGGGAGCTTTTCTGAAAAATGCAGCTTCGGTGCTTGCGCACTATGTGCGTCCTACCAGACCACGATGCCCCCATCTGGGGTGCGCGCTCCGCTGGAACAAACAGGAGCGTAGCTGGGATTGCCCCTGCCACGGGTCGCGGTTCTCGGAGCTGGGAGAGCTGATCGACGCGCCGGCCACCCACGACCTCCGCTCGACAATCGTCAATAAAAGATAAAGCACGGCCACGGTGTGCATTTGCATACCGTGGCCGTGCTTTTTGCCACCTGAAAAGATCGTGTTCCTGGAGAAATCTTCGGTGTCTGCTATTATAAATTATATTTTGATTATGGCTTGACAAAAGAATGCCTTCTTTGCTATACTAAACCTATGGAAATAATTGATTCGATTGACTTCTGTCAAAGCAAAGCTGTTAAAATGTTTCGTTCGGTCGCTACCGTAAGAAAGAACGATCTGCGCATTCATTACCACTCCATGATAGAAATGTCGCTCATTGTGAAAGGGAATGGGTATTATCAGACAAAGAGTGGGAAGTATTCGATTTCCCCAGGCAATCTGTTTTTCTTCCGCCCCAACGAATTTCATTATGTGACCGATATTTTTGATGACGGTATGGAGCTTTTAAACCTTCATATCGCTCCTTACTATCTTTACACCAATTTTCAAAATGCACTACAATCCGATTATATTCGCATTCTTTCGGCTCTGCAGCCTTTGATCTCCAATTGCCTCAACGATTTTGTGCCCGCGCCGGAATGTGATCGCTTGCGTGCCGCACTTCTTGCAGTTCGGGCAGAGTTTGAAGAAAAACGCTCGGATTACGTACTACAGATCCAAAATTATATTTCGTCTTTTCTGATTACCGTTTCGCGGTGTAACGGCAATGACAATAACGTTATTTCCAATCGCAAGAATTATCATCGTATGGCAGAGGCTATGGCTTATATCGATGCCAATTTTTGCACCGAGCTATCCCTTGCCGAAATTGCTACTCACGTAGGGTATAGTCGTTGTTATTTTTCTTCCGTGTTCAAGGAGTGCATTGGGATGTCGCCTTGGGATTATATTTCCATCAAGCGGATCGAGCAGGCTTTGACAATGTTGAAAACCACCGATCGAAGCGTGTTGGAAATTGCCACCGCGTGCGGCTTTAATAACACCGTTAATTTCTGTAAGATTTTTAAAAAGTATACCAATCTGTCGCCCTCTGCTTGGCGTAAATGAAAGGGGACCTGCTATGAAAATTACCGTTTTGGACGCCGCAACACTGGGGACTGATGTGGATCTGTCACCCTTGTATGCGTTGGGCGAGGTTGTTGTACACGCAACGACCGCCCTTCATCAGGTGGCGGAACGTTTGGCCGATACCGATGTTGCCGTTATCAATAAGGTTCGCATCAATAGCGAAAATCTTGCCCCTTGCAGTCGCTTGCGATTGATCGCGGAATGTGCCACGGGTTATGACAACATTGATCTTACTGCCTGCCGTCAAAAGGGAATCGCCGTTGCCAACGTGAGGGGCTATTCCACCGATAGCGTGGCACAGGTGACCCTTGCTATGGCTCTGTCTCTTTCCACCCATTTACCGGCCTTTTCGGGCGCCGTGGCAAATGGCAGCTATACTGCTGACGGTGTGGCCAATCGCTTAACCCCTGTGTATCACGAGCTGGCCGGTAAAACGTGGGGCATCGTGGGCTACGGCAACATTGGTGCCAAAGTAGGGCAGGTAGCCGCCGCGCTGGGTTGTCGCGTGCTCGCCTTTTCCAGAACACCCAAAGAGGGCGTGGAGCAGGTTACGCTGGAGGATCTTTGCCGTCGGGCAGACATCATTTCTGTTCACCTACCCTTGACCGAAGAGACTTGTGGTTTGATCGGTGCTCGCGAAATCACTATGATGAAGCCGGAGACCATCCTGATCAATGTAGCGCGCGGTGCCGTGACCGACGAGGCCGCCTTGGCTCGCGCTATGCAAGAGGGAAAGCTGGGCGGCCTTGGCGTGGATGTCTATTCTGTGGAGCCCTTTCCCAAGGAGCATCCTTTTTACGCCATTCGTCATTTACCAAACGTATGCCTGACCCCCCATATGGCGTGGGGCGCCAAGGAGGCGCGTGATCGTTGTCTTGCGGAAATTGCCCGGAACATCGCTGCCTTTTACGCCGGTGAATGCCGCAACCGGGTGGATTGATTTTTGCTGATGGCCATATCACGTGGTGAATCCATATGACCGAAAGCCTTTGAGAGCGGGGAAGCGAACTCCCATCTCAAGGGCTTTTTCTTTCTTCGGCAGGCGTTGGCTTGTTATTTCGCAGCCGGGGCTTGTTAAACTCTTAAAAACACATTTTCAAACCTCAAATATTTGGAGCAATCAGCAAACGATGAGGAATTGTCTCCTTTTGCTAACAATTTCGGGGCCATTTTAAACTAAAAATCTCCTTTACTTTGAAAGAAAGATATATTTCGACTTTACCCCAACTGATTGATATATCTTTTTCTAGCCGTTTTTGCTTTTTCTAGCCCTTTCTGCTACGCAAAAACGGTTTTTTCATACTCTCGTGCACTCTTGTCTCCGTGTACTCCGGATCTGTTTATGGTCAAAGATGTGGTCAAATCCGAGTACCGAATGATTGATATGTGGTCTTGTTTTCAGGTGGTAGATGCGCCCGAAATTCGTTCCGCCGGCAGAGAAGAAATATATAGAAAACAGAGAAGAAACGCACCGACCGCCATATGTGGTCAGCCGTGCGAAAAAAAGATGATGAGCATGTGGTCAGAACAATCAGGCAGCTACGAACAGTGAACTGCTTCGTCCTCCTTCTGCAGGTGTTGTATTGTAACTTAGAATTCAAGGATTGTCAAGTAGGTTCTCAAATAAAAATCAGCACTCAAAATTTGATACGCAGTAAGCAAAGAAAAAGCTCGTCGCGATCATCTCCATCATGTAGGCGCAAAGCCATCAGTACACACATGATGGAGATGGTCGCATTTTACTTTTAGGAGTATCAATACACATATCAGAACTCAAAAATTGATATGCAGTAAACAAAGAAAAGGCGCTTAAAATAGCAACCATTGACAGGTGAGCGGATATATCGGTGCCGATATCAATGAAAACTGCAAATGGTTTGAAGCGCTTGAAAAGATTTTAACCGCAAACAAAGGAGAAAATCTTGCGTTCGCAGGAATTTAATGTTGACATCTGTCGAACGGCGTGCTATAATAATTATATACTTTATTTTTAGAGGTGTAGAAGTGGCTATTAGTTACAAAAAACTCTGGAAGA
>JAFTSB010000010.1 GCA_017461945.1 Clostridia bacterium
CGTGGGCCACATCTCTGTCGGTCAGATACGCAAACAGGTCATCGATCTCACGGATCTTCAATTGCTCGCCATGATCCCCACGAAGCTTCACCTGATCGATTTTTTTGAGAATGGGAGAAACGTATTTTTTGCTCACAAACAGGCAATAGGCAAAGGCAAATAGGACAACGATCAAGATAACGCCCACTGTTTTCATTTGCCCCTGCTGGACAAGGGCATCGTATTGCGCTTCGGTCATCATAAGCGCCACGGTAAAGGTGTTTTTGCCCAAGTTTACGCTTTTTGTTTTTCCGATGCATGTTTCTGTCCCAAAATCAAATACGGCGGCCTCGTCCTTCTCGGTAAGGGTTATGGCGTCGGCACTTACCGTGTTATACCGATTGGAGCTGAACTGACCGGGGCAGCTGCCCGGTTCTTCATCCAGCAACGCACCGACAAGCGGCCCCAGCTTGCTGTCATTGGCTTTCTTCGACAGCTGAAAATACAGGTCATTCACTTCAAATCCACAAACGCCGATGATGTGGTCTCTGGAATCACGGATTGGGGTATAAACATACCGCGCTCGCTCCCAGGTGTCGGGAATCTCAACGGTGGGACTTAGAATATAGTAGGTTCCCTTGGTAAATTCCGACTCACAGTGATTAAAGAAGTCGGTGCGCATTTCGTTGTTCCATCCACTATGGAAGGTCAGGTTTCCCTCCTTCGCCGTGGAAAAAGAGCCTCGGTACAGGGCAATCTCGTTATTGACCGCACTTTCGGAATACAGGTTGATGTACTTCAGGTAGATCCCGTTATAGAGCAGGGGGTCGGATTGACCATTCACCGTGGTATCGAGAATATAAAAGGCTCCGCTGGAGGGGGCCAGCTGCATATTCAGATAAACGGTGTCGTACAGCTCGCTTTGCAGCGCGGAAAGAGCATCGGCATTGTTCTTCAGATCTTCAAATGCAAGATCGTTTTCCGTTAAAAAGCGCGCGACAGTCGCTTGTATCTGATCGGAGAAGGAGATGGCGTGGGCCGCCACCTCGTTGTAGTCATGTTCAATATGGTCTGCGTAAGACAAAAGCTGCGTGTCCAGCACATCCATGACCTGAGAATTGGCAGGATTCATCACGCCAAACAGATTTAGCAGAAGCAGAATCAAGGACAGAACCAGAGCAATCGCAGAGATGATGTACACCACAAAGCGTCTGCGCATGGAAACGCTTTCTGCTTTTATCTGGTTGATAATTCTTGCGAAATCGATTTTCTTGAAGCGTTTCATGTCCGTTCCTCACGCTCCTTACTCGCCGGATAACCGTTTGAGTTCGGCGAGGGAGGTGTTGACCAGCTCATACAATACCTCTGCCGGGTCTTCTCCGCTGCCTACCCGTTTTACATATTGATTGTGTGCGGCTGCCAATACGGTCTTCACATTCTTTTCAAAGCCAAGCTGGATATCCGAAGCGCCGTCATACAACGGAAGCGCATAGAAGGAATAATCCTCCTGCATTACTCCGACAGCCTGGTAGACACTGCGGTAGCTTTCCTTTTCGATCAAACTGAAATCGGAGAACAGGGCCTCAAAGGCGCCCGTGGTTACGGGAAGATATCCTGCGTTTGTTACAAAATCCAGATTGTGCTCCTTTTCGGTCAGCCATTTTGCGAAGATATATGCCGCCTGATTTTTGCGCTCATCCTCATTTTTCACCGCAAACAGACCGCCGCCACGGTAAATGACACCTGCGGTATCGTCTGTGAA
>JAFTSB010000011.1 GCA_017461945.1 Clostridia bacterium
GCCGATGATGAGGATCTTTTTCAAATCTGTTCTTTTTGCCATTTTCTCATTCCTCCGAATTTTTATGTCTGTAAATTGAATAACGTGTGTTAGTTTTTGTCACGGTAGACCACGTTTCCGTCGCACACCGTCACAATATTCTTGCCGTAAAGCACGCGACCCGTAAAGGGGCTTGCCTTACCCTTGGATAAAAAGTCTGCCGGGTCAACCGTATCGCTTGCATCCAGCTCCCAGATTGAAAACTCGTTGCCAAAGGGGATACCAAAGCGCTCTCTTGGGCGAACGGCCAGGGCATCCACAATGCGCGCCAGGCTCACCTTACCGGTTTTGACCAGATCGGTATACAGCACCGGGAAGGCGGTCTCCAGACCCACCACGCCAAAGGCGCTGCCTGCAAGGCCCTTGGATTTTTCCTCAGCAGAGTGGGGGGCGTGGTCGGTGGCGATGCAATCAATGGTGCCGTCGATCAGACCCTGCAGCAGGGCCTCCCGATCCGCGGCGCTACGCAGGGGCGGATTCATTTTAAAGCGGCCGTCCTCCTGCAGATCGCTGTCGTCCATCACCAGATAGTGGGGGCCGGTCTCGCAGGTCACGTCCAAGCCCTTTTGCTTGGCCTCGCGGATCAGCTGCACCGTTTCTTTGGTGGAAATGTGGCAGACGTGATAGGCACAGCCGATCTCCTCTACCAGCTTCAGGTCGCGGGCGACCTGGGCGTATTCGCTCTCAGAGCAAATGCCCTTATGGCCATGCGCCCGGGCGTATTCCCCTTCGTGAATATAGCCGCCGCGCAGCAGCTCGTTGACCTCGCAATGGGCCACGATCATTTTGCCCAGCGCCTTTGCGCGCTTCATTGCCTCTCGCATCATCTCGTCGCCTTGCACGCCGCGACCGTCATCGGAAAAGGCGATGACATGAGGTGCCATCCCCTCCAGATCGGCCAGCTCCTCCCCCTTCTGGCCCACGGTAATGGCGCCGTAAGGGTAAACGTGGACGGTGGCCTGCTGCTCGATCAGAGTCAGCTGCTCTCCCAGGTGCTGTACGCTATCGGGCACAGGGTTGAGATTGGGCATGGTGCAAACGGCGGTATAGCCGCCTCGCGCCGCTGCCGCAGAGCCCGATGCTACCGTTTCTTTATAAGAAAATCCCGGCTCACGAAAATGCACGTGCACATCGCAAAAGCCGGGAAAAACAGTATAACGGGCGGTATCGGTAACGCCCAGATCGGTTTTGGAAGAAAGAGAGGAAAGTGGAAAAGACCCGGTCGCCGTGACGGGAGTGGTGTCCATCATACAAGCCTGCGCCAGTTGCTTCATAGTTAACCTCCTGTAAAGTAACATAGAAAATACTCTGCACCGGATGTGCAGCTCAAATTCGTTTACTTAATTTTGAAAAAAAGGAATCTTGCACGGCAAGACTCCCACGCAAAAACACGCCGAATGCGGTTCCTTGCCCTTTTATATTATTGTTTTATATATTGTACTATAATCATTTTCATTTGTCAAGGGGATGATGCATGGATTTTTGACCTTTTTCGCCATAAGTTTTCAAAAAAGTGCCAAAGGGAGATGTAAAAGCCCGGGATGGCACCGCGAACCGTGTGCGCTGCCGGGATGTTGATCGGGGATAGGGCGAAACCTGCGAAAAGGGCGCGCTTGTTGCAAGCGCGCCCTTTGGCATGGTCAATTCTTGGCGAACAGATAGCGCTCGCCGGGGGCAAAGATATGAAATCCCTGCCCGGGATTCAGGGTCTTTAAGGTATCTACAAAGTGGGCGGGATTCACGCCATTCACGTCGTAAAGGTCAAAATGGGTGGGGATCAGCAGTTTTGCGCCCACCTCCTTGGCAAGCAGCACCGCCTCGCGGCTGTCAAAGCAACCGATGATATCACACACCACCGTGCGATAATAATCCCGACCGTTGATGGGCAGCAGCAGCACATCCGCACCGGCAAGGCGCTGCGTAAGACCGGGATAGGGGCAACCGTCGCCGGCGTGGAACAGGACGGTATCGCCCAGCTCCAAACGGAAGCCCACCTCCAGATAGTTCCCTTCGCTATCGGTGTGCAGCTCTTCGTGGGCGGCAGGCAGGGCGGTGACCGCAAGGCCGGCGCCAAGGTCGGCTTTGACATCGGCCTTCAGCCCCAAAATGTCCGATTTTTTGATACCGTATGTAGAAATTGTCTCCACATTGGCGGCGGAAACGATATACTTTGCCTTGTGATTGACCTTGGCCAGCACCGAAAGCGTATCGGGATCGGCGTGGTCAAAATGGGTGTGAGTGCAAAGCACAAAATCCACAAAATCCAGCTCCTCGGCAGAAATGGGAGCAGGATACTTGCGCACCCATTGCACCTGTTCAGAGCAGCAATGGCGATCCACGTAATCCGACAGATAGCCGTCGATCATCACGTAGGTGTTTTCGTACTTGATCAAAAAGCCCACCTGCCCCAAATAAAACAGGGCGATCTGTCCCTTGGCCAGCTGTGTGTTTAAAATCTTTTCTCTCATATTTTCCCCTCCACTGTTGACAATTATATCACGCGGTGATATAATTGTAGCATCCAGCGTATCAAATGTCAATAGCGAGCGTGAAAAAGATGAAAAAATATTTAAACCAACAGGATATGCGCGACCTGAATCTGACCGGCGTATTTTCGCTGATCAAACGGGCAGGCCCCCTTACACGGCGACAGATCGAGGCGGAAATGTCGTTGAGCTGGGGCGCGGTCTCCAACATCACGGCCCTTTTATTAAAGGAGGGATACGTAAAGGAGGTCAAGGCCACCGCCACCCCCGGCGCAGGGCGCACCCCCATTGCCCTGTGCGTGAATACCGATGGGTATTTGCTGATGGGATTGGATGTGAACCGCTCCGGCCTTGGCGGTGTTCTGACCGATCTGACCGGTGCGCCGGTTTGCACCTTACAGCACGAGCCACCCGAGGGCGACCGCGAGGAATGGATCGCCGCCATTACGGCGTTGATCCGCGATCTGCTGCAGCAGGCCGGTGACCGCCCCGTGATGGCCATTGGCATTGCCATGCAGGGTGCGGTGGACGCCGATCGCGGCATTGCCGCCACCTTCCCTGCCGCAGGCTGGCAGGACGTTCCCCTGGCCGCTATGCTTTCTGATATTTTTTCCCTGCCTGTATATTTGGAGCATGACCCCGACTGCTTGCTTTACGCTGCCTTGGCCGAGCGCCGGCTGCAGGATGCCATTCTGCTTCGTATCGACCGCGGCATCGGTATGGCCGTAATGCTGGAGGGGCAGATCTGGAAGCGCTTTGGTGCTTTGGAGATCGGCGCCACCGTCAACGGCGGCCTCCCATTGCAGGAGGTTGCCACCACGCAGGGCATGAGTCAACGCGCCGGTCGCCCCTTTCGGGAGCTGGCTGAGGCCGCCCACAAGGGAGAACCCGCGGCGCTTGCCCTGTTTGAGCAGGCCGCCGCGCATTTGGGCGCAGCCATTGCCAACGCCGTCACCGTGTTCAACGTCAGCGAATGTCTGCTGTGCGGCAAGATGCTGCAGCACGGTGATCTGCTGCTCTCCCCCCTCACAAAAGCCGCCAAGGACTATACCCCGGGGCGGCAGCTGTGCATTTCCACCACCGACGTGGGGAACGCCGCCATCGGCGCCGCCAAGCTGGCCGCCGAGCGCCATATCATTCACATTGATTGAAAAATTCATACACGTATATTAAAATTGGAGGAATATCTATGAAGGCTATCGTTGTAAAAAAGCCGGGCGAGGTCGCCCTTTGCGAGCGACCGTTGCCCACCCCTCCCGCCGGCTTTGCCCGTATCAAGGTCAAAGCTGCCGCCATCTGTGCCACCGATCTGGAGGTGATCGACGGTAACATCCCTGCCAACTATCCGCTGATCCCGGGTCACGAATGGAGCGGCATTGTAGATGCCGTGGGTGACCCTGCCGACAAGGATTGGGTTGGCAAGGCCGTGATCGGCAGCAGCGACGTGGTCTGCCTGAAATGCCCTGCCTGCCGCAGCGGCAACTGGCGCTATTGTAAGGAATTTGAGGAGATCGGCTTTCGGCGCGACGGCGCTTACGGCGAGTATTTTCTGGCTCCCGTTTACGGACTTTGCGAAAAACCCGATCACGTTCCCTTTGACACAGCCGCCCTGTGCGAGCCCCTTGGCGTGGCACTGGGCACCTTGAAAAAGGCCGATGCCGCCTTTGGGCAATCCCTTGTAATCTACGGTGCCGGCTCCATCGGCCTTTGTATGCTGGCCGCCGCCAAGGCCATGGGACTTGGCAAGACCGTGGTCATTGCCACCTCCACCGCACGTCTGTCGGTGGCAAAGGAAATGGGCGCGGACTATACCATTGCCACGAAAGAGCAGGACGCCTTGGCAGAGGTCAAGCGCTTGTTCCCGGACGGGGTAGACCTGGTAGTGGATGCCACCGGCATAGAGGAATGCATTCAGAACTCTCTGAAAATGGCGCGCAAGGGCGGCACCATTGCGCTGGCCGGCTATGGACGCGGCAAGCAAATGAGTATTCGCATGGACGACATCCACATCAACAACCTGCGCGTGGTAGGTGCCGGCAACAACTGGAATCAGCACGCCACCGCCCTGCAGCTGATGGCCGAGGGCAAGGTGGATCTTTCGCCCTTTATCTCAGCACGCCTTTGCCGCGAGGAATTTCAGACGGGTCTGGATCTGGCGCGAAACCGCCCCGTGGGCTTTGTAAAGGCATTGTTCATCCATGAATAAGGCTTTGCTTGGCATCGACCTTGGCACCTCGTCGGTAAAGGTACTGCTCCGCCACGGGGACGGCAGACTGGAAAAAGCCAAGGCTACGTATGCAGAAATTTCACCCAATGGCTGGTTAAATGCCATAAAAACAGCACTACGTATGCTGGATTTGCGTGACATTGGCGCCATTGGGCTGTCGGCGCAGACCGGCACTTATATCGTCAACGGCAAAAACGTGATCGGCTGGGGTGACAGCGCCGGAAAAGAGGAATTGCCCCGCGTACGGGGTGCGTTTTCACCGGATACGTTCCTTGCCGAGATCGGGATGCCCCACCCGGCGATGACCTCCTATCCTCTCCCCCGATTGCTCTATATCAAGGAGCATTTTGACCGGGTACAAAGTGTGTGTCAGCCCAAGGATCTGATCTGCGCCTACCTCACGGGCACGTGCTGCAGCGATGTCTGGACCTGGCGCGGTCTTGCCTGCCCGGAAAAGGGTGGCTACAGTCTCCCCCTTTTGCAGTCGCTGGGGCTGGACCCCGCCTGGCTGCCCCCGTTGCGCGGGGCAGATGCGGTAATCGGCAACGTGACCGATGCCGTTGCCGCCGAGACCGGTTTGCCCGCAGGCACCCCCGTGGTGGCCGGTCTGAACGACTTTTTCGCCGGCCTTGTGGGGATGGGTGTGCCGATGTGTGCCCCCCTGTTTGATATCACGGGCACCAGCGAGCATTTTGGCGTTATTGAGAACGCACTTTCCGCCAGCACGCCCCTTGTGGCAGGGCGGTATCTCACCGATTTTGTTCATTACGGCGGCACGGCCTCCAGCGGCCCCTCCTTGGCCTTTGCCCTGAAGGAGTTGGGTGCCGTCAGCGGCGATCCGGCAGACTATCTGGCCGCCGATCCCCCCTTGTTCTTGCCTTATCTGAATGGCGAGCGCGCCCCCATCTTTGATCCCCACGCCAAGGGCGTTTTCTTTGGTATGGGCAAGGATTGCACCAAGGAGCTGATGTCCTATGCCGTGCTGGAGGGCGTGGCCTTTAGTATCTATCACATTGCCAAGCACCTGGGGCAGTTGCCCAAGGGTGATGTGCTGCTGGGCGGCGGTGCCGCAAACGATGGGCTGCTATGCAGCATCAAGGCCACCCTGTTTGACCGCTGCTTTGTGGCACCGGCAGAAAGCGACACCTCGGCCTTGGGTGCCGCGATGATGGCCGGCCTTGGGATAGGCACATTTGCCGACCTCACCAAGGCCACAACGGCCTGTGTGCAAATGGGCACGGTGCATCCCCCTCTGCCCCATCTGCGCGAGAAGCTGCTTGCACGCTTTGCTATTTACGAAAAGCTTTACCCGGCTATGAAGCCATATTTTGAAGAATGGAAGGAAATTTAACCATGCGTTGTGTTATTTTTGGTGCGGGCAAGATCGCCCGCGGCTTTATCGGTCATCTGCTGTATCTGAACAACATTCCCTTTACCTTTGTGGAAAAGGCCGACGGCCTGGTGGATCTGATCAACCGGCGCGGTGCCTATACCGTTAACGTGCTGGGCGCCCCTGAAAAGAATTGTGTGGTCCAGGGTGCCCGTGCGCTTCGCTTTGACCAAAAGGAGGAGATCGCCAAGGCCATTGCCGAGGCCGATGCGGTCTTTAACGCCGTGGGTGGCAAAAATCTGGGAGATATCGTTCCCCTGCTCACCGCCGGCATCGAGGCCAAGGCCAAGGTGGGCGGCACCATCAACTTTGTCACCTGCGAGAACTGGAAAAAGCCTGCCGACATTCTGCGCGACGGCATTGCAAGCACCATCAGCGATGAAGCGCGCGCCTATTTTGAAACGAGTGTTGGCATTACCGAGGCGGTGATCATGCGTTCTGCCATTGAATCCGATGCGGAGCTGCTGAAGCAAGACCCCCTGATCGTCAACGTGCAGGATTTTTGGGAGCTGCCCGTAGATGCCTCCCGCCTTGTGGGCGAGCTGCCCCCCATCAAGGAGCTGAAGCTGATCCCCGAATTCACCGGCTTTCTGGAGCGCAAGTTCTACACCTACAATGCCGCCAACGGCACCGTCTCCTTCCTTGGCGCACTGCTGGGCTATGAAAAGATCGCCGATGCCGCCCACGACGAGTGGATCTTGAAAATCTTGGATGGCGTTTACAGCGAGACCGCCCGTGCACTCTCGGCCAAGCACAGCTTCCCCTTGGAGGAGCAGTTGGCCTTTACGCTGACCTCCAAGCGCAAGCTGCAGGATTATACCATTGTGGACTTTATCGAGCGCAACGCCCGTGACCCCTTGCGCAAGCTGGGGCCCGATGACCGTTTGGTGGGCTCGGCACGACTGGTAGAAAGCTATGGCATCGTGCCCGAAAATCTGGCCACCGCCATCGCTGCCGCCATCCACTATGTCAGCCCCGGGGATGAGTTTGCCGTGGAGCTGGGGCGGATGCGCCGCGAGGATGGCATTGATGCCATTTTGGAAAACGTCTGCAAGCTGGATCCCAAGGGATCGCTTGCTATGCTGGTAAAAGAAAAAATTGAAATGCTGAAAGGATTGGGCTATATCAAATGAGCGTTACGGTGATCGGTGCCGGTAAAACCGGCAGAGGATTTTTGGCAAGACTGCTGGCCGAGGGCGGTAAGCAGGTACAATTCATTGACAAGGATGCGGCACTGGTAGCCGCAATGAACGCAAAAACAGCATTCCGTATTCAATTTTTTGGTGGCAAGCGCCCCGATTTCACGGTGACAAACTACACCGCCGCCACCTGGGAGCAGGTGCAAAAAATAGAGAATGAGCTGATCTTGGTCTCGGTCTGCGGCCCCAATCTTGCCGACGTGGGCGCGGCGCTGCGCCAGCGTCTGGACCCCCAAAAGCACTACTATATCATCACCGCCGAAAACTCCTCAAAGCCTGCCAAGGTCTTGAAGGAGGCCATCGGTCTTTCCAACGTATCGGTCAGCGAATCCACCGTATTCTGCACCACCATCGAGGGGGAGGGTGAGCTGAATATCGCCTCGGAAAACTATCCTTATCTCCAATGCGATGCCGACCTGCTGGAGGGCTATTGCCCCGATGTAGAGACCATCCGCCCCGTTGGCGAATTTGGCAATTTTCTCACCCGAAAGCTGTTCACCTACAATGCCGCCAGCTGCGTGATCGCCTATCTCGGCTGGCTGCGTGGCTACACCGATTACGGTGCAGCCGCCAACGACCCCGACATTCTGACCCTGCTGGATCGCAACTACGCCGCCACCAACAAGGCCCTTTGCGCCGAGTTTGGCTATGAGGCGAACGACCAGGCCGAGTTTGCCGCTCTTTCCAAGGTGAAATTCACCGATCGCACCATTGTAGACACCGTGGCCCGAAACGCCCGTGAGCCCCAAAGAAAGCTGGGGGCAGCCGAGCGCGTCATCGGCCCGATGCTGCTGCTGCACAAATACGGCGAGGATTGCTCTGTGCTGGAAATGACCGCCGCCGCTATGCTGTGCTATGACAACGAGGGCGAGGACAAGTGGCGCGCCATCAAGGCCGAAAAGACCCCCCAGCAGATTCTGTGTGAGATCGGCGGCCTGCCTGCAGATCACCCCTGCTTTGCGCGGATCATGGCGCATTATCACGCCTTTCACAAATAAAAAAGGAGAGCAGCTATGAGATTGATTCAATCCTTGAACGGCTGGTGGGATTATCGCATCGGCCGTGGTGAATTCACCCGTAAAAAAGTACCCTTTTCGACCCTTCCGGTAGGAAAAAGCCAATGCGTATTGCAGTTTTCTGCACAAAAGCACCCTCATCACCCCCGTGCCTTTCTGGTATTTGACGGCATCACCTATGAGGGCAAGGTCACGCTGAACGGCGTGGAGCTTGGCACGATGCTTGCATACTCGGAATACCGTTTTGAGGTCACCCATTTGCTAAAAGAGGAAAACGTGCTGTCGGTAGAGCTATCGGATATCGACCCTGTTTTTGGCCCCTCGGAGGGTTGGGAAAACTACGGCGGCATCATCCGCGATGTGTACCTGGAGTACACCGGCAGCCGTGTGATCACCTCTACCCTTTGGAACGGCGCGCTGAACGCAGACTATTCGGTGGCCGATTGCAGCTTTGCCGTGACCACCGAGGGGGGCGAGGGCACGCTGGAGGCCATGCTGACCGATAAAGAAGGCAATGTGGTTGCCACCGCCACAGCGGATGGCGACACCCTGCGCTTTGCGGTGTCCGAGCCCCATTTGTGGTCCCCCGATGACCCCTACCTTTACACCCTGCGCTACGCCGCCTATGCCGATGGAGCCGTGTCGGACGGGGGCGAGATCAAGGTGGGCTTTAAGGATTTCCGCCTTGTGGGCAAGCGCTTTTATCTCAACGGCAAGGCCACCTTCCTCCTTGGCATCAATCGCCACGATATCTGGGGAGAGCAGGGTCACACCATGACCGAGGAGCAGATGCGCCGCGATCTGACCATGATCAAAAACACCGGCATCAACTATGTCCGTCTGGTCCATTACCCCCACCACAAGCGCATCATCGAGCTGGCCGACGAGCTGGGCCTTTTGGTATCGGAGGAGCCCGGGCTTTGGTGGTCGGATATGAGCAATCAAAAGCTGTGCGACGATGCCCTTGAGGTGATGCGCCGCACAGTGCTGCGCGATCGCAATCACGTTTCCATTGCCTTTTGGCTCTCCTTTAACGAGTGCATCTTCACCTTGGATTATCTCAAGAGCTCTGCCCGTGTTTGTCGCGAAAATGACCCCTATCATATGGTGTCGGGTGCCAACTGCATGAGCATTGAGATGACCAAAGAGAACTTTCCCATTTGCGGCTTTGATTTTTACACCATGCATCCCTACGACTCCACCCCCAAGCGTATGATCAAGAGCATTGAGGAGCTGACCGAGATGCCCCTGCTGTTTACCGAGTGGGGCGGCTATTACTGCCACGACAACCCCCAGAACTTCCGCTGGTTTATCGACACCATTGTGAAATATTGGAAGAACCCGGACGATCAGCCTGTGCTGGCCGGTGCCTGCTATTGGTTCTGGTCGGAAATGTATGAATTTGACCGCACCGCCCCCGCCTGCACGAACGGCGTGCTGCGCGAGGCCCTGGTGGATGCCGAGCGCAATCCCCTGCCCGATTATGATATTTTCCGCACCGCCTTTGCCGAGCTTTACAACCCCGAAAAAGACCCCGAATGGCACGTGGATGCTTGCAAAATTCCCACAAACGGTTACAAAAACTATGAAACGGTGTCTGTTTTTGGTCTCCAGGACGAGAAACAACGCGCCGCCGCGTGGGAGACGATGATTGCCGAGAGCAAGGTGCCCATTGCGCGTTTTCATCACGTGAACAAGGGCAATCGCAAGATGACCAACGGCCCGGTGCTGCGCCAGGAGATCGGGGCGCTGGGTAGTTTGCCCATGGCCTTGGAGCAAAAGCCCTATGTCATCACCGACACGCTGACCGTACCCGTGGGTCAGGCCGTCAAGGGGCTTTGGGTCATCGGAAACGTTTCCATGCCCAAGGGATATCCCATTTCGGGCGATTACGGTGAGGATGCGGTGGAGTACACCGTGGAATACACCGACGGCAGCACAGATCGTTTCATGATGAAAAACGGTGAGGATGTGACCACGGCCACCGGCCTCCACGGCCCTTCCCGTATCGAGCCTTATGCCGCAAACAGTCCCCGTGCGATGCGCTTCCGCCATCAGATGGCTTGGGAGCATTATGTGGTGAACGCCCGTTATCTTGCGGCCGATCCCACCAAGACGGTGCGCGCCCTTGTCCTGCGAAACGCCGGCAACGGCTACCTGCCCTTGTTCTACGGCTTGACGGTGGAAAAGGCGTAAAGTATACCACAGAGCGTCATAATAAAAAGTAGCATAATATAACAACAAAAAAGCACCACTCCACGTATGGGGTGGTGCTTTTTGTAAGCGATTTTTAACACCTGCCTTGCGAAAATCAGGGGTTTTGTTTCACCAATTTGTACTCGGAATTGCGGATCAATACACCTTCCTCCGTCAGTACAAGTTCCACCTTTCTTTCAAGCATTAGCCGCTCCCTATACTCTTTTGGAATCACAATTCTGCCCAAGCTATCTATTTCTTTTATAATGCCCACCGTCTTGTTCATATCCTATCACCTTTCGCAAAATTATGGATAAAACGCTTATTGACATTTACAGAATGTCAATATTTGCATTGTAGCACATTATAATGTTTTTGTCAATCACTGAATGTCAAATGAGGATGGCTATATGTTTAAAAACAAGAACGACGGCAAAAACAACCTGTGCGGCGAGAAAATTCGTGCGCTCCGCTTGCAGTCCCCCACCAAGCTTTCACAGCGTGCGTTGGCAGACAAAATGCAGTTAATCGGCATCGACGTTGACAAGAACGCCATTCAACGGATCGAGTGCGGCAAGCGGTTTGTCACCGACATTGAGCTAAAGGCCTTTGCCGTGGTATTTGGCATCGGCGTTGAAGATCTGATCTGATTCAAGTAGGAAAAACACAAAAACCCCGACACGTGTCGGGGTTTTTGTGTTTTATAATGCAGATCAGAACAATCCGGTGATCTTGCCGTTCTCGTCTACATCGATCTTCTCGGCAGAGGGAACCTTAGGCAGGCCCGGCATGGTCATGATGTTGCCGGTCAGCACCACCACAAAGCCGGCGCCGGCGGCCACCTTGACCTGGCGGACGGTAACGGTAAAGTCCTCGGGAGCGCCAAGCTTGGTCTGGTCATCGGAGAAGCTATACTGGGTTTTGGCCATGCAGACAGGCAGGCCGTCAAAGCCCAGCGCCTTCAGCGTGGCCAACTGCTTTTTGGCCTCGGGAGCAAAGACAACGCCCTTGCCGCCGTAGACCTTTTGGACCACAGCCTCCACCTTTTCTTCGATGGTCGCATCCAGCTCGTAGGAGAAGGTAAAGTCCTTTTCCTGCTCGCACAGCTTCACCACCTCGTGTGCCAGGGCTTCGCCGCCCTTGCCGCCCTCGGCCCAAACGGTGGAAAGCACCACGTTTACGCCCAGCTCGCGGCATTTGTCAATGACAAGCTGAATTTCGGCATCGGTATCGGTGGGGAAACGGTTGACCGCCACCACAGCGGGCAGCTTATACACATTTTTGATATTGGAAACGTGGCGCAGCAGATTGGGCAGGCCCTGCTCCAGCGCCTGCAGATTTTCGTTGCCAAGATCGGGCTTGGCCACGCCGCCGTGCATCTTCAATGCACGAACGGTGGCAACGATCACCACGGCATCGGGGGTGAGACCTGCGGCACGGCACTTGATATCCAGGAACTTTTCAGCACCCAGGTCGGCGCCAAAGCCGGCCTCGGTAATGGCGTAATCGCCCAGCTTCATGGCAAGCTTGGTGGCCATGACCGAGTTGCAGCCGTGGGCAATGTTGGCAAAGGGGCCACCATGCACAAAGGCAGGCGTTCCCTCCAGGGTCTGCACCAGATTGGGCTTGATGGCGTCCTTGAGCAGGGCGGCCATAGCACCAACCGCCTTCAGATCGCCTGCGGTAACCGGCTTTTCGTCGTAGGTATAGGCCACCACAATGCGAGAAAGACGCTCCTTGAGATCGCTCATATCGTTGGCAAGGCAGAACACCGCCATGATCTCGGAGGCCACGGTGATGTCAAAGCCATCCTCACGGGGCACGCCGTTGACCCGGCCGCCAAGGCCATCGGTTACAAAGCGGAGCTGACGATCGTTCATATCCACGCAGCGCTTCCACGTAATGCGGCGAGGGTCAATGTTCAGGCTGTTGCCCTGGTAAATGTGGTTATCCAGCATAGCAGCCAGCAGGTTGTTGGCCGCACCGATGGCATGAAAGTCACCGGTAAAATGCAGGTTGATATCCTCCATGGGCACCACCTGGGCGTATCCGCCGCCGGCGGCGCCGCCCTTGATGCCAAAGACAGGACCAAGGGAGGGCTCGCGCAGGGCGACCATCACGTTTTTGCCAATGCGGCGCAGACCATCGGCAAGACCGATGGTAGTGGTGGTTTTGCCCTCTCCGGCAGGAGTGGGCGTAATGGCGGTAACCAAAATCAGCTTACCGTTCTCTTTTTTTGTGTCATTCAGAATGGCGGTATCCACCTTGGCCTTATACTTGCCATACTGCTCCAGATACGCCTCGTCCACACCGGCGGTCTTGGCGATCTCGGTAATGGGGCGCAGCTTGGCGCTTTGCGCAATTTCAATATCGGAAAGGAATGCCATTGTCAACGCTCCTTATTTCTTAAAATATTTCACGGCCGAGGCGAACAGCTGCATATCGTATTCGCCAAGAACGTTTTTGTAAAGATCCTTACCCACACGCTCGCTATGGCCCATCTTGCCCAGCACGCGGCCGTCGGGCGAGGTGATACCCTCGATGGCGAACACAGAGCCGTTGGGGTTAAAGGCGGTATCCATGGTGGGATTGCCGGCAAGATCCACGTACTGGGTGGCAACCTGACCGTTCTTGGCCAGCTGCAGTGCCAGCTCGTCAGAGCAAAGGAAGCGACCCTCGCCGTGGGAGATCGGCACGGTGTAGATCTGACCCACCTCGGTACCGGCAAGCCAGGGCGACTTGTTGGTGCAAACGCGGGTGCGAACCAGCTTGGACTGGTGGCGACCGATGATATTATAGGTCAGCGTGGGGCAATTCTCATCGGTGTCGATGATCTTGCCATAGGGCACCAGACCCAGCTTAATAAGCGCCTGGAAGCCGTTACAGATACCCAGCATCAAGCCATCACGGGCATCCAGCAGCTTGCCCACCTGCTCCTTGATCTCGGGATTGCGGAAGAAGGCGGTGATAAACTTGGCAGAGCCGTCGGGCTCGTCGCCGCCGGAGAAGCCGCCGGGAATAAAGACCATCTGGCTTTCTGCCAGTTTTTTCGATACCGTTTCCACGCTTCTGGCCACGTCATCGGCGGTCAGGTTGCGGATGACCACAATATCGGCCTCGGCACCGGCGCGCTCCATGGCGCGTGCGGAGTCGTACTCGCAGTTGGTACCCGGGAACACAGGGATCAGCACCTTGGGGCGAGCGCACTTGACGGCAGGTGCTGCAGTGCAGCCACCGGTATAGGAGAAGGTCTCCAGCGCACTCTTGGCAGGGGCGGCGGTGGGATATACGCCCTCCAGGACGCCCTCGTTGATGGCAACCAGCTCGGCAACGGTGGCCTTTTCGCTGCCCAAATCAATTTCGGGTGCGATGGTGGTCTCACCGATCTTGGTGGCGTACTCGCTTGTCACCTCCTCGCAAAGCTCGGCTACGATAAAGTCCTGCATCATAGCGCCGTACCAGTGGTTCACAGCATCGTTGGCCTTAAAGCCGATCTCGTTGCCAAAGGACATCTTCATCACAGCCTCGGCAATGCCGTTTTCCACAGCCCAAGCGGCCTTGACCTTACCGGCCTTGCACAGCGCGTGGAAGGCCTCCCAAGCGGCCTTGGTGGAGGCGGGCGTCTCGTCCACGGGTGCAAAGAGGTAAACGGGGTGGCCGGCCTCCTTGAATTCGGGAGAGATCACGTCGCCTGCCTTGATGGGGGCGATGGCAAAGGAGATCAGCGTGGGGGGTACGTCCTTATCCAGGAAGGTGCCGGACATCGAGTCCTTACCGCCGATGGCGGCGGCGTTCAGCTCCAGCTGGGCATCCATGGCGCCAAGCAGAGCGGCAAAGGGCTTGCCCCAACGGGCAGGCTCGGTGCGGAGCTTTTCAAAGAACTCCTGCAGGGTGAGGTAGGCATCCTTATAATCGGCGCCTGCGGCCACGATTTTGGCCATGGAGCTGTATACAGCGGCGTGAGCGCCCGTATAGGGGTCAACGCACATGGTGTCGGGATCCAGGCCCCAAGCCATGACGCTGGCCTGCTCGGTTTCCTCTCCGGGCAGAACGGGCAGGAGCGCCGCCATTGCCTGGGCAGGGGTCTTTTGGGTTTTGCCGCCAAAGGGCATCAGCACAGAGCCGGCACCGATGGAGCCGTCAAAGCGCTCCACAAGGCCACGGCGGCCGGCGGTCTTGAGATCGCCTGCCATCTGACGCAGATCGGTATACAGCGCCTTGGAGAAGGCGGAAAGATCCTTTTCGGTAACCTCCACCTCGGTGTGCTTGTCCGCACCGTTGGTGTTGAGGAAATCACGGGAAAGGTCGGCCACGGTCTGCCCCTTCCAGGACATGACCATACGGGCCTCCTCGGTCACCACGGCCACGCGGTAGGCCTCCAGGTTTTCGGCCTCGGCAAAGGCGATAAACTTGTCGGCATCCTCGGCGGCCACCACAACGGCCATACGCTCCTGAGACTCGGAAATGGCCAGCTCGGTGCCGTCCAGACCGTCGTACTTTTTGCGCACGGCATCCAGGTCGATCTTCAGGCCGTCGGCAAGCTCGCCAATGGCAACCGATACGCCGCCGGCACCAAAGTCGTTGCAGCGCTTGATGAGGCGAGTGACCGCGGCGTTGCGGAACAGGCGCTGGATCTTGCGCTCCTCGGGTGCATTACCCTTCTGCACCTCGGAGGCCATGGTGGTGAGAGATTTCATATTATGGCTCTTGGAGGAGCCGGTAGCACCGCCGATACCGTCGCGGCCGGTACGGCCACCCAACAGGATGATCACATCCCCGGCCTCGGGGCGCTCGCGGCGGACATTATAGGCAGGAGCGGCGGCCACAACGGCACCGCACTCCAATCGCTTGGCAACGTAGCCGTCGTGATAGACCTCCGCCACGTGACCCGTGGCAAGACCGATCTGGTTACCGTAGGAGGAGTAGCCGGCGGCAGCGGTCTGGCAAAGCTTGCGCTGGGGCAGCTTGCCGGGCAGCGTTTCGGAAAGAGATTTGCGAGGGTCGCCGGCACCGGTCACGCGCATAGCCTGATGAACATAGGCACGCCCCGACAGAGGGTCGCGGATGCAGCCGCCGATACAGGTAGCAGCGCCGCCAAAGGGCTCGATCTCGGTGGGGTGATTATGGGTCTCGTTTTTGAACATCAGCAGCCAATCCTGCTCCTGACCGTTTACGGTGGCGGTCACGTGGATGGAGCAGGCATTGATCTCCTCGCTTTCATCCAGCTCGGGGAGTGCGCCGCGCTTTTTCAGGGTCTTGACGGCAATGGTGGCGATATCCATCAGAGTCTGGGGGCGCTTGGCCGCCTTTTCCTTGCCATAGACCTCCACACGGGCGGCCAGATAGCGGTCGTATGCGGCCTTGACGGCAGGATCGTGGATCTTGACCCCGTCGATATGAGTGGAGAAGGTGGTGTGACGACAATGGTCGGACCAGTAGGTATCCACCACGCGGATCTCGGTGATGGTGGGATCGCGCCCCTCCTCGTTTTTAAAGTAGTTCTGCAGGAACTTAAGGTCATCCAGATCCATGGCAAGGCCAAGGGTATCCAGCAGCTGGGCAAGTCCCTTTTCGTCCAGAGAAATAAAACCATTTACCGTAGCAACGGTGGTGGGAATAGCGTATTCGATGGCAAGGGTCTCGGGCTTTTCCAGCGAGGCCTCGCGGCTTTCCACCGCGTTGATCACGTACTTTTTGACAGCGGCCACATCAGCCTCAGTCAGCTTGCCGCCAAGGACATAGACCTTAGCAGAGCGCACCGTGGGGCGATCGCCCTGGCTCTGGAGCTGGATGCACTGTGCGGCCGAGTCGGCGCGCTGGTCAAACTGACCGGGCAAAGGCTCCACGGCAAATACCGTGCCGCCCTTGGCGTCTACCGCATCGGTGACGATATCCAACTGGGGCTCGGAGAAAATGGTACGGACAGCCTTGTCAAACAGGGCTGCGTCAATGTTTTCTACATCATAGCGGTTGATCACACGCACGCTTTCCAGTGCGGTGATGCCCACCAGATTTTTCAGCTCGGAGCAAAGACCGTTCGCCTCGTGTGCAAGGGCAGGCTTTTTCTCCACGTATACTCGATAAACCATAGGTCGTTCTTCTCCTTATTTCAGTGCGGCAAGGGCGCGCTTGCCAATATCTTTTCTGCAATAAGCGTTTTCAAACTTCACGCCGGCCGCCACGCGATAGGCATGCGCCACGGCGGTGGGCAGATCCTTGTCGGTGGCAACGGCACCGATCACGCGGCCACCCGCGGTCAACAGCTTGTCGCCCTCCTTTTTGGCACCTGCCACAAACAGGTACTCGCCCTCTCCCGTTTCGGGCAGGGTCATTTCAAAGCCCGAGGCATACTTTTTGGGGTAGCCATCGGAGGCCAGCACCACGCAGCAGGCGGCGCCGGTGGAGAACTTGACCTCAACCTGGGAGAGCCTTTCCTCGGCAACAGCCTTCATAATGGTGAACAGATCACTTTCCAGCAAGGGCAGCACCACCTGGGTCTCGGGGTCGCCAAAGCGGCAGTTATACTCGATAACACGGGGGCCCTTGGGGGTGATCATCAATCCAAAGAACAGGCAGCCCTTAAAGGGGCGACCCTCGGCGTTCATGGCGTTCATGGTGGGCACAAAGATCTTTTCCATGCACTCCTTGGCCACGGCCTCGGTGTAATAGGGATTGGGGGCAACGGTGCCCATGCCGCCGGTATTCAGACCCTCGTCATTATCCCGGGCGCGCTTGTGGTCCATGGCAGAAACCATAGGCACCACGGTCTTGCCATCCATAAAGGCCAGCACCGAAACCTCGGGCCCGGTCATGAACTCCTCCACAAGGATACGACTGCCGCTCTCGCCAAAGACCTTGTCGCACATCATTTCCAAAACGGCCTGCTTGGCCTCGTCAAAGCTTTGGGCAATGACAACGCCCTTACCCAGCGCCAGACCGTCGGCCTTGATGACCGTGGGGTAATCCTGCTTTTCCAGATAAGCAATGGCCTTGTCGGGGTCATCAAAGGTCTCGCTGGCGGCGGTGGGGATGCCGTATTTGTGCATCAGCGCCTTGGAGAACACCTTGCTGCCCTCAATGATCGCCGCATTGGCACGGGGGCCAAAGCAGGGGATGCCCAGCTCCTCCAGCGCATCCACGCAGCCCAGCACCAGCGGATCGTCGGGGGCGACCACGGCAAAGTCGATGGCGTTGTCCTTGGCAAACGCCACAATAGCGGGGATATCCTTGGCGCCGATGGCCACGCACTCGGCATCGGCGGCAATGCCGCCGTTACCGGGGAGTGCATAGATCGTTTCGATCTCTTTATTTTCCTTTAGCTTTTGGATGATGGCGTGCTCACGGCCGCCGCCACCCACAACCATAATTTTCATCAATCCATTCCCTCTCTTACAGCGGTATCAGTGGTGGAACAGTCTCATGCCGGTAAAGGCCATGACCATGCCGTACTTGTCGGCGCACTCGATGACCACGTCATCACGGATCGAGCCGCCGGGCTCGGCCACGTACTTGACGCCGCTGGCGGCGGCACGCTGAATGTTGTCGTCAAAGGGGAAGAAGGCGTCGGAGCCCAGTGCCACGTTGGTCTTGGTGGCAAGATATGCCTTGATCTCGGCATCGGTCAGGGGCTCGGGCTGCTTGGTGAAGTACTTTTGCCAGTTGCCGTCGGCGCAAACATCCTCCTCGTTACGGTTAATATAGCCGTCGATCACGTTATCACGGGTGGGACGTGCCATTCCCTCGATAAAGGGCAGGTTCAGCACCTTTTCGTGCTGGCGCAAAAACCAAGTGTCAGCCTTGGTGCCGGCCAGACGGGTGCAATGGATACGGGACTGCTGTCCGGCACCCACGCCGATGGCCTGTCCATCCACGGCATAGCACACCGAGTTGGACTGGGTATATTTCAAGGTGATCAGCGAAATGATCAGGTCGCGCTTGGCGCTTTCGGGCAGCTCCTTCTTGGCAGTCACAATATTCTGCAGCAGCTCCTCGCCGATGTGGAAGTTATTTCTGCCCTGCTCAAAGGTGATGCCATACACCTGCTTGCGCTCTACCTCAGCAGGAACGAAATGGGGGTCGATCTCCACAATGTTATAAGCACCCTTGCGCTTGGTCTTGAGAATTTCCAGAGCCTCGGGCTCATAGCCGGGGGCGATAACGCCGTCAGAGACCTCACGCTGGATCAGCTTAGCGGTGGGCACGTCGCACACATCGGAGAGGGCCACCCAGTCGCCAAAGGAGCACATACGGTCGGTGCCGCGTGCGCGTGCATAAGCACAGGCGAGAGGGGTGCTGACCTCCTCGGGGGTGACGAAGCAGGCCTTCATCAGCTCCTCGGACATGGGGATGCCCACAGCCGCGGAGGTGGGGCTAACGTGCTTGAAGGAGGTAACGGCAGGCATACCCAGCGCTTCCTTCAGCTCCTTCACCAGCTGCCAGGAGTTAAAGGCATCCAAAAAGTTGATATAGCCGGGGCGGCCGCACAAAATCTTAATGGGCAGCTCGCTGCCGTCGTGCATATAAATTCTTGCCGGCTTTTGGTTGGGGTTGCAGCCGTATTTCAATTCAAATTCGTTCATCATATACCTCTCATTTCGTATCGGTGTATTGATATTAGCGTTTGCTTTTGATTTCAGCAAGGTGCGTATCTGCAAGCACACTTGCTTTTACACGTTCTTGTTAACGATGCGGGTTTCGGTCTCGCCGGTGGCGATGTCGATGTAGCGCACAAACAAGGAGACCTTGTTATCCCGGTTCAGATTCTCCCAGATCAGGTGGGTGAGACTGTCGATATCCACATCGGGCAGCTCCAGCGTCTTGGGCTCGCCCTCAAAGGAGGGCAGCGGATCGCCGTCACAGTTATAGGTGTGAATGAACTTAGCGCGGCCGGCAATGGGGTTGGAATAGGCATAGGTAAAGCGCTCGCAGGAGCTGTCGTCGCCCTCGGCACTTTTCAGAATGGACATGGCATAGTTCATACCGCCCTTTTCCAGACGGATGATGCCCGAAATGCGGGGGGTGAAGTTGGGGCGATCATCCTCAAACTCACGGGTGCGCAGGGCCTGCTCAAAGGTCATCTGCTTATCCATCAGATCGTAAATGGTGTCGGTCTGATCGCCGTTGGTCACAATGGTCTTGTTGCCCAGCACGCGCACGGGATAGTAGATGATCAGATGGGGATCCACCATCTTGCTCTCGTCAAAGGCCTTGGTGCGCATATCCTCACCCTCGGCCACAAAAACACGGTTGCGGCTGTTCACGCTTCTGCCCATAATAAAGTAGGCGGTCACGGCCTTTTTGCCGTCGGCGCTCTTGCCGATCATAATGCCTCTGCCGTGATAGGCCAGAGAGTTCAGCTCATTTGCAATGGTTGAGACCTTCATGTTATTCTCCTTTTACGTATACTTTGTCGTTTTCCACCGTCAAGCGGCCGTCGCAGAACAGTCGGACGGCCTTAGGCAGGATTTTCCACTCTGCCTGCTCCATAATGCGCTTTTGCAGGGTCTCGGGGGTGTCGTCCTCTTTGACCTCCACTGCCTTTTGCAGCACGATGGGGCCTGCATCGCATTCGGGCGTTACGAAATGCACCGTGGCACCCGAAACCTTAACGCCCTTGGCAAGGGCGGCCTCGTGTACGTGAAGGCCGTAAAAGCCCGGTCCGCAGAAGGACGGGATCAGGGCGGGATGCACGTTTAAGATGCGATTGGGAAACTGCTTGTACATTTGCTCGCCGATGATGATCATAAAGCCGGCCAGCACCACAAGGTCGATCCGGGCGGCCACCAGCGTGTCTACCAGCGCTGCAGTATACGCCTTTGCATCGGCATACTCCTTGCGTGTCAGCACCGTGCTTTCGATGCCGGCGGCAGCGGCACGCTCCAGGGCATATACGCCGGGCTTGGAGGCCAGCACAAGGCAAATGCTGCCACGGCCAAGCTCGCCCCGCTTTTCCGCGTCGATCAAGGCCTGCAGATTGGTGCCGCCCCCCGAAACGAGAACGGCAATACGTACGTTCTTTTCCATGGCCATCAGCAGAATACCACGCCTTCGTCACCCTTGACGATCTCGCCCATGACATAGGCCTCCTGACCGTTCTGCTTCAGGGTCTCCAGGGCCAGCTCTACCTGATCGGCGGGCACCACAATGCTCATACCAACACCCATGTTATAGGTGTTGAACATATCGCGCTCGGGAATGTTGCCAAACTTGGCGATCAGATCAAAGATGGGCAGGACCTTGACGGCAGACTTGGTGATCTTGGCCGTGAGACCCTTGGGGATGGAGCGCGGAATGTTCTCATAAAATCCGCCGCCCGTAATGTGGGAAATGCCCTTGACGTCTACCTTCTCCAGCAGAGCCAGCACGGGCTTGACGTAGATCTTGGTGGGGGTGAGCAGAGCCTCGGCAATGGTCTTGCCGCCCAGCTCCTCGCGTGCTACGTACAAAAGCGGATCGTTGTTGTCAATATTAAATACCTTGCGGCACAGGGAGAAGCCGTTGGAGTGAATGCCGGTAGAGGGCAGCGCGATCACCACGTCGCCCACGGCCATACGATCCTTGTTCAGGATCTTCTTTTTATCCACAATGCCAACTGCAAAGCCGGCCAGGTCATAGTCCTCTACGGGCATCAGGCCGGGGTGCTCGGCGGTCTCGCCACCGATGAGAGCCGCACCGGACTGCACACAGCCCTCGGCAACGCCGCCCACGATCTCGGCGATCTTTTCGGGCACGTTTTTGCCACAGGCAATATAGTCCAGGAAGAACAGGGGCTTTGCACCCACGCAGATGATGTCGTTGACGCACATGGCCACGGCATCAATGCCGATGGTGTCGTGCTTGTCCATCAGAATGGCCAATTTGACCTTGGTGCCACAGCCGTCGGTGCCGGAGACCAGAACGGGCTCCTCCATGCCGGCAACCGGCAGGCCAAAGCAGCCACCAAAGCCACCCACATCGTCCAGACATCCGTCATTTTTGGTGCGGGCAACGTGCTTTTTCATCAATTCAACGGCCTTGTAGCCTGCGGTGATATCCACACCTGCGGCAGCATAGCTTGCCGAATGAGAATTCTTGTGATCCATTTTTGCGCTCCTTTACAGCGTTTTTATGTAAATTTTATTTTTTCTAAAAGACAGAGGTAGCCTTGCCCCATGGTGGGGCAAGGCACCAAATGCAATGATACAGAGTCTGCGGTTATTCTCGATCTGCCTATAGCACTATCACATCTGCCTATGGCGCTCTCGCATCTGCCTACGGCACATCGCATCTGCCTATGAAAATCTCACATCTGCCTATGAAAATTTCACATCTGCCTATGAAAAATTGTGCAAGACAAGGCTTGACGAGGGGCAAAGGCGATGGCGAACTTGTGTTCGTCGAGGTTTTGCACCGAGGAGACCTGCGGTATTGCGCGATTTTTCGACGGCAGATCAGGCGAAGAAGAGCTTGTTGAGCGTCATCGGATCGACATACTCGCCGTTCTTGTAGACTCTCATGTTGCCGGAAGCGACCTCGTCGATGAGCATCACCTTGCCATCGGCATCGTAGCCGAACTCAAACTTGATGTCATACAGCTCCATGCCCTTGGCGGCCAGGTCGTCAGCCACGATCTTGGTGATGGCCTGGGTCTGTGCCTTGAGAGACTCATACTGCTCGTCGGTCATCACACCGATGGCGACCAGCGCATCCTTGGTGATCAGAGGATCGCCCTTGGCATCGTCCTTCAGAGTGGTCTCTACGTAAGAGGGGAGCTTGGCACCGGACTCGATCAAGGCACCGTAACGGCGAATGAAGGAACCAACGGCGCGCTCGCGGCAAATAACCTCCAGGCCCTTGCCAAATGCCTTGGCAGGCTTGACCTCCATGGTGGTATCGGCCAGGTTGGCGCTGATATAGTGGGTGGGAATGCCGGCAGCATTGATCTTTTCAAAGAAATAGATGGACATACGCAGGTTGACGTCGCCAACGCCCTCGATGGTCAGACCCACAGAGTTTTCACCGGGATCAAACACACCGTCCTTGCCGGTGCAGTCGTCCTTAAACTTGAGCAGGTAGTTTCCGTTGTCCAGAGCAAATACGTCCTTGGTTTTTCCGGTGTAAATGAGTTTCATTTTCTTTTTCTCCTTTTATATTGTGATTTTTTGATTTACTTGTTGAATTCCGCAGCAACGGCGGCGTCCTTTTCCAGGACCTTTTTTGCATCGGCAGCGCGCTTGGCGATCAGCTTTTCGGCCAGATCGTCATCGGCGGTAGCCAGGATCTGTGCAGCCAGCAGTGCAGCATTGCCACCGCTGTTGATGGCCACGGTGGCCACGGGGATGCCGGTGGGCATTTGTACGGTGGAAAGCAACGCATCTATACCGTCAAGATTAGAGGACTTGCAGGGCACGCCGATCACGGGCAGGGTGGTGTTGGCCGCAACGGCACCGGCCAGATGGGCAGCCATACCGGCAAAGGCGATCATGGCGCCAAAGCCGTTTTTGCGAGCATTTTTGGAAAATTCCGCCGCCTCCACCGGGGTGCGGTGTGCGGAATAGACGTGGACCTCATAGCCGATTCCGAGAGAATCCAGCATATCGGTTGCCTTGCGAACGATGGGGAGGTCACTGTCACTACCCATCAGAATACCTACTTTTTTGCTCATTATCAGTCCTCCTTCAAGGAAAATCAAAAAAGGCGCACTTAACCCACGCGGATAAGTGTGCCCAGACGGTCGGCGCGGGAGGGTCACCCATCCCACTATCAGCCCTGCTCCACCGTGGTAAACCACGTTTTCCGTCAGTTGCAGGACCTTTTTATTGACGCTCTAATGATATCACGATTGTCGCTATTTGTCAAGATATTTTATAAGGATTTTATAAAGATTTATATATAAAACGCGTGCGTGGCCGCGTATGCGATGCGCAAGGCGCGCGGGGCGCTTTTTTCGACATTTTTCGCAGGACGGCATACAATGGAAATAGGCGGTGGCAACCGCCACCGCCAATCTGTATGTTAGGAGACATCGCTGTGAACAAGCCATTTGATCCCACCCCTGCCGCAGAGGTGGGGTGCATCCGCTGCAGACCGGCGGCGCCGGAGGGGGGCCACGACGACCATTGCCTTGCAGGCAAAAGCCTTGCTATGGTCTATTCTCCCTGCCAGGAGTTTGACGGTCTCCACGCCCCTGAGGAGGGGTTGTGCCGAGGCACGATCTTTGCCGAGCTGGAAAAGCCCTTTTGGGGTGCAAGGAGGCTGAAATGAACACAAATTTCAATGACCGTACCGCTCTTTTGCACAAAATTCAAGCCGAGGACTTTGCCCTTTATGAGGTAGCACTGTACCTGGACGCCTACCCGAAAAACGCAAAAGCGCTGCGCTATTACAAGGAACACAAGCAGCTGCTGGAGCAGCTGAAAAGGGCCTATGAGGATAGCTTTGGGCCCCTCACCCTTTACGGCAACCAAAGTGACACAAGCTGGCAATGGGTCGATGGCCCTTGGCCTTGGGAAAAGGAGGCAAATTGACCTATGTGGAGCTATGACAAGAAGCTGCAGTATCCGGTAAAGATCAAGAACCCCAACGCGAATTACGCCAAGATCATCATCAGTCAGCTGGGTGGCCCCGACGGGGAGCTGGCCGCCTCGATGCGCTATCTCCACCAGCGCTATTCCATGCCCTATGACAAGGTGCGCGGTATTCTGACCGATGTAGGAACCGAGGAGCTGGCACACCTGGAAATGATCGCCGCCATTCTCTATCAGCTGACCCAGGGGCTTTCCGCGGAGGAGATGAAAAAGGCCGGGATGGATATCTATTTTGTGGACCACACCGCCGGTTTTTACCCCATTGCCGCCTCGGGTGTTCCCTTTGATATGAAGTACGTTGGTGTCAAGGGCGACGTGATTGCCGATCTGAATGAGGATCTGGCCGCCGAGCAAAAGGCGCGGGTCACCTACGACAACATTCTGCGTATGGTAGACGACCCCGACGTGCGGGACCCCATCAAATATCTGCGCCAACGTGAGCTGGTGCATTATCAGCGCTTTGGGGATGCCCTGCGCATTGCGCAGGACCATTTGGACAGCAAAAACTTTTACGCCTTTAACCCCTCGTTTGATAAATAAAGGGGGATAAGGAAGGGGGCTATCAAGCCTTTCTTGGGGCGCCGCCCGGTGATCCTTGCGGCGCCCTTTTTGTTTTATAATAAAAAAGCAGAGGCCCGCGGGCCTCTGCCTTTTGGAATGGGAGCGTTTGCCGCCGTCCAAAGGGCGATCACAGCTCCATCAGTTTTTTCTTTAATTCCCTGTTGCTTTTGTAAATAATGAAACGGGGATCCGTGAGGGCGCGGTGCAGGTTTTCTGCATAAAACAGTTTGGCCGAGGTCAGAATTTTTACATCCGTTGTGGGATATTTCTCACCATCGGGCTGGTGGGGATACTCCGCCAAGGCCTCGGAAAGCTCCAGCGGCTCGTCGTTTTCAGAGGCCGCCGCACACCACGCCCGGGCCTCGGCATCAAACACAAAGCGATCAAAAATGCCAAAATAGATCAGCGTGCTGCCACAGGTACAGCAATGAAAGCGATTGGTGCCCGCAGGGGGAAAGGCGATATCGGGGCGGTATTTGCGCAAACGGCGAAACACCAGATAGCGCGGGGTTCTGGTGATGAACCAAGAGTATTTTTCGCCAAAGGTGCGGAAATAGGCGGAATGACAATAGATGGGAATTTCAAAAAGCGGCATCAGCACCGCAATGGCAACCATCAGAACGATTGCCAGCAGCAAAAAGGGCGAGAGCAACAGCACCAGCAGCCCCATCAGCAGCTTCATATACCATTTCATATCTTTAAAATGCATAGGCATCTCCTTGTTTTTGGAGTTGGTAACAGTATAGCACATTTTGCGCCGCCGTGCAAGAGGTTTTGACATTCACGAGGAAAATATTGGGATACGTTACGCCAATTTTATGCCGTATCACGGGCGATAGGGGGACCGCATCGCTTGTGCAGCGTTGCCCTTATGTATAGCTCCGGCTTTTGCGATAGGTACGGGGAGATTGCCCAAAGGCGTTGCGAAAACGGCGAGAGAAATAGAACTGATCGCAATAGCCCAGCCGCTCGCTGATCTCCCCCACAGAAAAGGAGGTCTCCAGCAGCAATCGTCCGGCCTCCAGCATCAGCCGGCTTTCGATATACTGCGCCACGCCCACGTGCATTTCGCAGCGGAAAGCTCTGCCGAGCAGCGCCGACGACACAAAGCAGGCCTCGGCCACCTCGCCCACCGTTAAGTTGGCGCGCAAATGGGCATGAATGTATTCCACCGCCGCCGCCACCGGAGGTGTAAGGGGCTTTACCTCCTCCCATTCGCAGCAGGGATGGCGCAAAAACCGACATACGGTATCAAAAATTGCGTTTTTCAGTTGCAGCTGTGATAGGGTATCCTGAGCGAAATACCATGCGGTCATCTGTCGGATCTGCTCCACCGGCATCTCCAGCTCCAGTAACCGATGGCACCCTAAAAACAGGTCCCTTTCGTTTTGGGTGGTCAGCCGCACGTGAAAAAAGAGCTTGGTCACCGTATCGGTGCCGTAATAGCCGCAGGGAGCACCGCAGGGGGCCAGATACACGTGCCCCGGGCACATGGTCAGCTGCTCCCGATCCGACAGCAGCACCCCCGAGCCCTTTTCCACAAAATACAGTCTGGTCACATCGGTGTGCAGCGGTTGACTGTGCCATTGCTCGTCGGTGGTCACATGGCCGCTGTAGGCCACCTCCAATCGGAGCGTGGGAAAAGCACCCTTAAAGAACGACGATTGCAAAATCTCCATGCCGGGCTCCTCCAAACATCCATATTCCCCCGCCCCGGTCGGTGGGACGGGGCAGGGGCACCTGTTCTGTTCCCATTTTATCACAAAACGGCCAAATGTCAACACCCAATGCGCCCCACATTTTTTTGACAAAAACGCCGAAACGGGTTGACTTTTTTTGCCACCACGCCTATAATGAAAGATGATGCATATCCACCCTTGACATGGCGTTGATCGCCGGAAAGTGTGACATGGAACATATCAAAAAAAGACGGAATCTTGACCTGACCGAGGGGCCTCTGCTTTACAAGATCATGCTGTTTGTATTGCCCTTGATGGCCTCAAACCTTTTGCAGACCCTATACAACGCCGCTGACATGATGGTGGTCAGCCTTTCGCACGAGGCCAATGCCGTGGGCGCCATTGGCACAACCGGCGCCTTTATCAATATGGTGGTCAACATCTTTATCGGCTTTTCGGCCGGTGCCAACGTGGTGGTGGCCCGCTATGTGGGGGCCAAGGATGACGATGCCGTTTCGCGCACGGTGCATACCGCCATTTGTATGAGCCTGATCTTTGGTGCGATCGGCAGCATCGTGGGCCTTTGTGCCTCCAAGGCGGTGCTGGCCATGCTGGGCAACCAAGGCAAGCTGCTGGAGCTTTCTACCCTTTACACCCGCGTTTACTTTTGCGGTGTTCCCTTTATTTCGCTCACCAACTATTGCATTTCGATCCTGCGCGCCAAGGGCGACACCAAAACACCCTTGATCGTGCTTTCGTCCACAGGACTTTTGAACGTAGCACTCAACCTGTTCTTTGTGCTGGCCTGCGGTATGTCGGTGGAGGGCGTGGCACTGGCCACCTCCATTTCCAACGCGGTGTCTGCCGTGGTGCTGCTTTACATTCTGATGCGGGATAAAGGCCCCTGCCACTTCTCCTTTAAAAAGCTTCGCATCGAGCGGCACTCCTTCTTCAGTATTCTTCACATCGGCCTGCCTGCCGGTATTCAAGGGGCGCTGTTCTCCATTTCCAATATGCTGATCCAATCCTCGATCATTCGTGTAAACAACAGCTATGGCTACGATCCCAACGGCTACCAGCCCGTGGTAGACGGCAACGCGGCCGCCGCCAATCTGGAGGGCTTTGTGTATACTGCCTCCAACTCCATCTGTCAAGCGGCCATCACCTTTACCAGCCAACACGTGGGCGCCCAAAAGCTGCGCCGCATCAAGCGCGTGATGGCCACCTGCTATGCCGTGACCTTTGGTATTGCCGCCGTATGCAGTATTGTTCTGTTGCTGCTCCGTCGGCCGTTGCTTGCGCTTTATGGCGTTGCCCCCAGCGCCAGCGACCCCGCCCTGGAGCTTGCCTTTGAAACCGGCGTGACCCGTATGATGTGGACCATCATTCCCTATTTTCTGCTGGCCTTTATGGAGGTGGGGGGCGGCGTGGTACGCGGCCTTGGCAAATCCCTTACCTCCACCATCGTGTCGCTGGTGGGTGCTTGTCTGTTCCGCGTGGTCTGGATCTCCACCGTGTTCAACTGGGCCATTGTCAACACCGATCCCCACACGGCGCTGATCTCCATTTTCCTCTCCTACCCCATCTCCTGGGCGCTGACGGCGCTGATCCACCTGTGCTGTGCCGGCTTTGCATTGCGGAAAATGATCCGACAGTACGACCCAAAAGAGGCGACAGTGTAAGCTCATAGCGCCAAGCTGAAAAGCAATAGAAAAGAGAGAACCTTTCGGCAATCCACCGATCTGTTCTCTCTTTTTGTTTGTTATTCGAACGTTTCCCCGATTGCACGTGGCGTTGTTCAGGCCTTTAGGATGCGCTATACGGCTCTTCCTCGCGCTGGGCGCGGATGCGACGGCGCAGGATCACCATGACACAGATAAAGGCCGCCATGGCGCTGAGCCCCCAGGAAATGGGATAGGAAATATACAGCGACTCCAGATTGGAGAAGGCGCGGAACACGGTATAGATCCACGCCACGCGGAAGAAGCACGTGCCCACCAGCGACACCGTGGTGGAGGTCATGGACTTGCCAAGGCCGCGCAGCACCGCGTTGGAAACATCCAACGCCGCATAGACGATAAAGGGCGCCCACTTGATATAAATGCGAGTCTTGGCTGTGTTATAGGCCAGCATGGCCACGGGATCGTCTGCAATAGCGCGCACGCCATAAAGAGCGAGGAGCGGGTTGCGCAGCAGCACCAGAATCACGGTGATCAGCACCGCCACACAGCCCTCCACCAAAAAGCACGCTCCCATAACGCGTTTCACGCGGTCATAGCGCTTGGCGCCGGCGTTCTGCCCTGTAAAGGTAACGGCGGCCTGATGCACGGCATTGACAGCGGTAAATCCAAAGTTCTCCAGGCTGAGGGTGGCGGCGTTCCCCTTGATCACGGGCTCATAGCTGCAGGGCACCCCAAGCTCGGCCACCATGCGGTCGTTGACCTGCAGGATGGAGGATTGGATCAGCATATTGGAAATGGAGAACAGCGCCCCTTGAATACCGGCAGGCAGGCCGATGCCAATGATCTCACGAAAGGCCTGCTTGTGGATGCGGAGCTTATGAAAGGAAAAGCGGCAGGGGCCGTTGTCGCGGCGCAGAATACAGATCAGCACAATGGCCGAAACGGCATTGGCAACCACCGTGGCAAGGGCCACGCCCTCCACCGACAAACCGCAAACCAGCACAAAGAACAAGTTAAGCAGTACGTTGACGATGCCGGAGGACATCAGCACGAAAAGCGGCGTGCGCGTATCGCCCTTGGCGCGGAAAATCGAAATGAGATAGTTGGCAATGGAAATGAACGGAATGCCTGCAAAATAGATATACGTATACGTGGTTGCAAGACCGAGCAAGCTATCCGGCGTGCCCATGGCCAGCAGAACAGGGCGCGAAACCGCAATGCCGATGATGCCACCCGAAACACCAAAGATCAGGCTCATGCAAATGGCGGTATGGACGGCGTGTGACACGCCCTCCTCGTTTTTAGCACCGATGTTGCGCGCCACCAACACGTTAGCGCCCACCGAAAAGCCGATGAACACGTTGGTGATCAGGGTCACAAAGGATCCCGTTGTTCCAACGGCGCCCACGGCGTTTTCCACGCCGGAAAGCTCCACCACCATCATGTCGGCAGCGTTGTAAAAGACCTGCAGCAGATTGGTTACCATCAGCGGCAGCATAAAACGGATGATCTTATACAACACCGGCCCCTCGGTCATGACCACTGTGCGTTTTGGCTTGGTCAGTTCCATGCTTTACTCTCCTCTCGACTCCACAATAACGGATAAACACATTACTTTTATTATACTCCCCCACAGCACCCCCGTCAAGATTTTTGTCGAATCATTTTGTGGGGTAGCGTAAAAGGAAACGGGGGATGTCCGCCGTGGATCATTTGGTACGCTACCAAAAGAATAAATATCCCCCGCATAGCAGGGGTATTTCAGTTTCGGGCTAATACTACTGGCTGCGCACAAGTGCGCTTTTTATTGGCCTGCCAGCCATGCAAGGAATACCGGGCACCTGTCAACGGGTTGTGAAAATTTTCGTCCTTCTCAAATCAACCGCTCACTTCAACGCCTTCTCTTCGTCTCTCGTCGGTCGTCTACTCCGTAGCCTTCTCTCCGTCTCTCGTCGGTCGTCTACTTCGTAGCCTTCTCTCCGTCTCTCGTCGGTCGTCTACTTCGTAGCCTTCTCTCCGTCTCTCGTCGGTCGTCTACTTCGTAGCCTTCCTCCGAGAGGAAGGTGGCGCGCGAATGCGTGACGGAAGGAGCCTGCGTGCACGAAGGCTTTTTCTCTCGCCACTTCACAAGTGCTTCTCTTTCGTTACGCGGGCTCCCCCACCCGCTTTGCGGGAGCTCCCTCCCGGAGGGGGCCTTATAGCTAAAACGCCGCTCCTCCCCCCGGCATAGCCGGAGGTTCATTTGTGGAAACAAAGAAAAATCGGCGCGCGGTGTCATACCGCGCGCCGATTGCTTTTATTTTTTGCCAAGCAGCTTACCAAGGCCGTATACGGCGCCGATGATCACGCCCATTACGATAAAAATACCCAGCATACCAACCCCCATATAGGAGAGGTTGTGCACAAAATTCATAGGCTCAAAATTCATTTTTTATACTCCATTCTGCCGCGATACACGCGGCGATACGTTTCAAAAATCAACAAACGGTTGCGTTTTTTGTTACATAAAGAAGTTCAGGATCATACCGCCGGCAATCACCGATGCGATCTGGCCGGAAACGTTAACACCAATGGACTGCATCAAAAGGTGGTTTTGGGGATCCTCCTCCAGGCCCATCTTGTGCACCACGCGGCCCGACATGGGGAACGCAGAAATGCCGGCAGCACCGATCATGGGGTTCAGCTTTTCCTTAAGGAACAGATTGAGGAACTTGGCAAACAGCACGCCGCCCGCCGTATCAAACACAAAGGCAAACAGGCCAAGACCCAGGATCAGCAGCGTTTCGGGCACCAGAAACTTGTCGGCGACCATTTGGCTGGCAATGGTAAGGCCAAGGAAGATGGTAACCAGATTGGCCAGCACCTTTTGTGCCGTTTCGGAAAGCGAATTCAGCACGCCGCACTCGCGGATCAGGTTACCGAACATCAAGAAGCCCACCAGCGCGATGGAGGCAGGGGCGACCATGCCGGCCACCAGCGTGATCACGATGGGGAACAAAATCTTGGTTGCCTTGCTGACGTTGCCGGGGCGGTAGGGCATGCGGATCATACGCTCCTTTTTGGTGGTCAGCAGTTTGATCACGGGGGGCTGGATAATGGGCACCAGCGCCATATAGGAATACGCGGCCACCATGATGGCAGGCAGGTATTTCGACCCCAGCTTGATCGCAACCGAGATGGCGGTGGGGCCGTCGGCAGCGCCGATGATGCCGATGGCGGCAGCATCGTTGAGGGGGAAGAACATCGAAGCCACGCACATGGTAAAGAAGATGCCGAACTGTGCAGCTGCGCCAAACAGCATCAGCTTGGGGTTGGAAAGCACAGGGCCAAAGTCGATCATGGCGCCAATGCCGATAAACAGAATCAGAGGAAACAGCTCGTTGGCGATGCCGGCATTAAACAGAACCGACAAGGGTCCCTCCGGGCCGATAGCGCCCGACCAAGGCAGGTTGACCATAATGGTGCCAAAGCCAAGAGGCAGGAGGAGTGTGGGCTCCATTTCCTTTTTGATGGCCAGATAGATCAGCGTGCCGCCGATCACCCACATCACCACCATTTTCCAGTCCAGAGCAACAAAGCTGCTCCACAAAAAGTCCATTTGCTCTACAAAGGTCATGTTTTATACCTCCTTAAACCCAAATCGGATTTATTGTACCACACGCAGGTGAGATATGTCAATAGAAAACGCACATTTCCCTTTTATTCTTTCCTATTTTTATTTATATATAGACACGAGGGGTAAAAAATGCTATAATGGATTTAATCTCAAAAAAGGAGCACTGCCAAATGTCACACACCTCTGTTTTTGCCGCCATTGATGCCCTGGCCGACGTTTACGTTGATTTTTGGGAGGATGCTTGCAACATCGAAAGCCCCACCCTATACAAGGAGGGTGTGGATGCTGTTGGCACCTATTTTATGAAAAAAGCCAAGGAACGGGGCTGGAAAATTGAGGTCTTTGAACAGTCCGTTTCCGGCAATGCCATTTGCATCACCATGAACCCGGAGGCACAGGGTGCGCCCATTGCCCTGTCGGGGCATATGGATACGGTGCACGCGGTGGGCTCCTTTGGCTCCCCCGCCGTGCGCGTGGATCGGGAAAACGACCGCATCTACGGTCCGGGTGTTACCGACTGCAAGGGCGGTGCTGTGGCGGCCTTTCTTGCCATGGACGCCCTGCAAGCCTGCAGCTATCAGGATCGCCCCGTGATGCTTTTGTTGCAAAGCGATGAAGAGAACGGCAGCAAGACCAGCGGCAAGCAGACCATTGGCTGGATCTGTGAAAAGGCCAAGGACTGTGTGGCCTTTCTCAATGCCGAGGGCTATAAAGAAGGCAGTCTGGTCGTTGGCCGCAAGGGCATTCTGCGCTATCGCTTTGATGTGGTGGGTGAGGCAGTCCATTCGGCCGACTGCGCCAACGGCATTGGCGGCATCAACGCCATTGCCGAAGCCGCACACAAGATCCTGGAGCTGGAAAAGCTGAAGGATCGTTACGGCATCACCTGCAACTGCGGTCTGATTGAGGGTGGTACCGTGGCCAACACCGTGCCCGACCGTTGCTCTTTTGTGGCCGACATCCGTTGCGCCAACGAGGAGCAGCTGCAAAGGGCGGCGCAAAAGGTGCAGGAAGTGGCCGATCGCGCCTATCTGCAGGGCGCCCACTGCACAGTGGAGCGCATCAGCTATCGGGTGGCCATGGACCCCAGCAACGCGAAAAATCAAGAGCTGTTTTGCCAATTAAATCGCTGCTTTGCGCAGGCAGGTCTGCCCGTGCTGGAGCACCGGATCTCCAACGGCGGCTCCGATGCCGCCGATGCCACCGTGGCCGGTATTCCCACCGTGGATTCGATTGGCGTTGCCGGCGGCAGAATCCATTCGGTGGAGGAATTTGCCTATCTTTCCTCCCTTCCCCTTGCCGCCAAACGCATGGCAGCAGCAATTTTGTATTTGTAACATTCGCCTGCGACCCCTGCGCAAGGCATCGCGCATGGAGGCTGTAAAAGCATTTTGACATCAAAAAAGGCGAAACGTAAAAGTGTTTTGATGGACAAAGAAAGCGGCGCGATGTATCATGTAGGCAAAGGAGGTGGCGTATGATGGATATCGGAGCAAAACTGCGAGAGGCACGTCTGGCTGCGCAGCTCACACAGGAGCAAGCCGCCGAAGATCTTGGCATCAGCAGGCAGACAATGTCGAATTGGGAAAACGGAAAAACCTACCCGGATATTGTCAGCGTGATCAAAATGAGCGACCTGTACGCCATAAGTCTTGATTGCCTTTTAAAGGATCCCCAAAAAGCAGCCTTGCCGGATTATATCAATTATCTGAAGGAAAGCACCAACACCTCCAACAGCAGGTCAAGGCTGTCAAAAATCATTCTGGTCGCCATGTATCTTGGCATCTGGTCCTTTGCCCTGATCGTATTCTGGTGCTTTATCAGCGGCTCGGATGCCATGGGCTATAGCCTTGTGGTTCTGTGGTTCATCCTCCCCATGGCCACCCTTGTGATCTCGCTGCTGATCGGGAAAAATGATTTTTGGAGGCAGCGCAAGTGGCTGGCCGCCCCCGTTTTTGGGGTCATGCATATGCTGGCGGAGTATCTGACATTCAGCACTGCCAATATGCTGGCGTTTGATAAGATCAACGCGCCGCAGCTTTGGATGCTTTTGCCCTGCGCAGCCGTTTCGGCCTTGGGGCTGTGGATCGGCACCGTGGTCAACCGCAAAAATGCAGAAAAATAGCAAAAACCCCGACACGTGTCGGGGTTTTTGTGCTTTTGCGCAGCCATGTATGATGTAAGATTTGCACAAGCCACGCGGCTATCCTATAGGAGCGAACACTTTTCTCCCTACACCGTCAATGTGCGTTGCCGGGGCGCCAAGCAGCCGCCCCAACGCGGTGCGACGATCCTTTTTACATTTTCACCTCAAAGGCGGCCACGCCATAGGCCGGGATTTCATCCAGCACAACGGCATTCCCTTGCAACGTGCCGGTACCGTTGATCATTTTGATTTCGGCAAAGGAGCGATCCAGCGCTACGGTGGGTGCCAGTACCGCATCCTCAAACACGTTCAGCAGCAGCACCGCACGAGAACGGCCATCGGCGCTGTCGCAGCAGATCAAATAGAGGTATGGATGGCCGGTGCAAGCGGCAGGAAGGGGCTTTTTTGCCACCCATTCCAGGGCTTTTTCCAGCTGACGCGCCCGATAGTAGTTGTTGTGGTATTCCCCCACCGTCAAGGGCAGCGCGCCATAAGAATCCAGCGCCAACACAAAAAAGCGCTGACCATTGGCATTTTCATAACGATAGGAGCCCACCGCATCCCCGGGCTGCAGCAGGGTCTCGATCTGCGCCCCGGCGGCCACCGTCATCCGGGCCAGAGGGAGCGCACCAATGCCCCGTGCCAGGTCATCCTCGGCCACGTAGTACTCCCAGGAGAAGGAGCCGGGCGCAGTAGCCAGCAGCCCCACGTCCACACCGCGCTGGGTGAGAATACGGGCGGCGGTGGCATCCAGCACAGCACCCCGCGCCAGCTCGGTCAGCCCAACGTGACGGGCGTTTTCGCCAAACACGATCAAGGGGCCATCCCCTGTTTCATAGGCGGTGGGAATACCGTTTTCAGCCAGTATCCTTGCCCCGTGCACAGCAAAGCCCTTGTGAATATATCGGCCAACGGGTGCGAATTTTTCGCGCGGAAGATCCCACGTGCGCGTTTTGTGCATCACCTCGACAGCCTGCACGCCCACCGGTCGCTTGCCTGCAAAGGCTGCCTCGATCCGGCGGCGCAGCGCGCCGTTTTTCACATGCCGCTCCACATAGCCGTTCTCATAACCCACGCGGCGCACGTAGTCAAACATATATTTCTGATCGGCATCCACCGCGCCGGTAGCCACCAATGCCAGATCGTACAGCTCCAGCTGTGCGGCAGGCACCATATAACGCGGACGGGGATAAACGTCACCCTCGGCGCTGATCTCAATGCCACTATCGCGGCACCAAGCGGCCTGCATACGGGTATTTTCCACCGCGGCAGCAATACGGCGCTCGTGATAAGGAGCGCCAAAGGTGCGCAAAAAGGGCTTGGTGCTTCCTGCAAAGGCGCGAGCCAGCTCCATGCCGTCGGTGCCGTCCATGTCCCACGTGTCAGAGCACATACAAGCGCTAAGGCGCACCTTGGGATCCACCGCATCCACGGCGGCACGCATTTCGCGAGCAAAGCCCAGCAACGACTCGGCCATCAAGTCCATCCAAGCACTACGGTAACGATTTTCGCCACCCGTAAAGGCTTTTTCATACAATTCCTCGCGCGTTACGGTTTCGCCAAGACACCGACAGAGCTGCTCCATATGCCAGTCACAAAAGCAGCCGATATCGTAGGTGGTATCGCGCACGTTCAATCGGAAGTCGTCATCCAGCATAATGAGATCGGGATGCATTGCCGCCACGATCTGCAGACTTTTGGCAAAGTGGGCGCGCAGCCCTTCATCCGAGGGGCAAAGCCCCTGAGCGCTGCTGCCACCGTTCAGACCTACAATCGGGCGAAAAGCACCCTCGCGCTCCTCCTCCGGAGCGCTATGCGACAGAACACCGCCGTGGCCAAGCGCATTGACCCAAACGCAGACCTCAAAGCCATCCTGCTGAAAGCGACGGATGGCCTTTTCCAGTAGAGCGGGATTTTCATACAGCGTGCCGCCCCCCGTTTTGATCTCACCTACGCCGCAAAGGATCACGCGGCTGACCTCGGCAGCAATCAGCTGCTCCTTCAGAATGGGATAGGCGGCATCGGTAACGGTATGCAGAGCCACCGGCGCAAAAAAGCGATGCATAGCAATTCTCCTTTCGGGTATAAGCGCAAAAACGCTACATTTATTATATAGGGTGCAAAAGCAAAAGTCAATGGCGTTTTTGGGGGCAGGGGCGCGGACCGGCCCCTTGTCGACAAAATCTGATATTTTTCTGTTTTCTATATACAAACGTATCGAATTGTGTTACAATGAAAAAAACACTTTGAGAGAAAGGAGCGACCCCATGAAAGAATTTTTTGGCTTGGCCAAGTTTTCGGACGGTTCTTATCACTACATCCGTGAAGCCGAGGGTGCTTGGTCCTGGCAGCACATTCTGATCGTCTGCGTCTTTATGGCCGTAATGGTAACCCTTGCTGTTGTGCTGGGAAGGCGGAACCGAAACGCCTCGGAGCAGCAAAAAAATCGGGTATTGGTCGCCTGCGCCTTTCTGATCAACGGCTTTGAGATCGTCAAGATCGTGGTAGTTTGCATCCGCTGTCAGGATATTGGCCATTTGCTGTATCTGTTGCCTTTGTTTTTGTGCAGCGTTCAGCTGATCGCCATTCCCCTTGCGGCCTTTTGCCGTGGGCGCGTTAAAGAAGCGGCCCTGGATTTTGTGCTGATCTTTGGTATTTTGGGTGCGGTATTCGGCACCATTGGTGCGGCGCAGAACTATAACGCCTATCCCGTGTTGTCCATGGACAACGTGTTTTCGGGGGTGACCCACTCGATTTCGGGCTTTGCCTCTCTTTACATTGCCCTATCGGGCATGACCAGCATGAAGCGCAAGAACGCCCCCATAACGCTGGCGATCCTACTATGCGTTTCGCTGGTGGCGTACATTGCCAACGTGCTGCTGGATTACAACTATATGTTTTTGATGAATCACGACGGAACGCCCTATAGCATCTTTTACAATTTGGTAAACGGCAATCCCGTGCTGTACCCCTTGATTGTGGTGGGTCTGTTTGTGGCGTATATTTTCGTTGCCTACCTTGCCTGTCGTTGCGTGGAAAAGCAGAAAGAAAAGGTCGAGGCCGACTGCCGCTGACCCAAAGGAACGATTTTGCCATAGCAAAAAAGGCAGAAGGACGGCACACACGGTGTGCCTACTCGTCGCGCCAAGTCCTGCGGACTTGCGCCGAAAGGTGCTGTCGCACCTTTCCCCACGCCGCGCTTCGTGCTGCGTAATTTCGGTGGCTCTGCCCCTGCCAAGAAAAAAGCCAAGTCGAAATTCGACTTGGCTTTTTTCTTGGCAGGGGCAGAAGGACTCGAACCCACGACCCATGGTTTTGGAGACCAGTACTCTACCAACTGAGCTATACCCCTGTACAACATTGCTATTATAGCACATCCTTTTGCGCTTTGCAAGCCCTTTTTGCAAAAAAATTGAAGTTTTCTTTGTTTTTTGCAAAATTTCTATTGACAAGCCCTGCCCTTTGGTGCTATAATGTTTCTTACCTCTGCGAGCGGGCTTTTTTGTTGTGCCCTGCGCCGCCCGAAAGGGTTGGGTACTTACCGCGCGGGGAGGGAGGTACACTGGGTTTGGCGCCACGCGGCGCTGAAAACCTAAAAAATTTTAATGGGAGGTGCCGAAAAAAATGGCTAATGACGCAAGAGTCAAGATTACTCTGGTGTGCACCGAGTGCAAGCAGAGAAATTACGACACAAAGAAGAACAAAAAGAACGACCCCGACAGACTCGAGTTCAATAAGTTCTGCCGCTTCTGCAAAAAGCACACTCTTCACAGAGAATCCAAATAAGGAAGATTAGGAGAGTACAGAGCATGAAAGCAAAGAAAAGCCTTATCCTGTTTCTCGTTACTTGCCTTTGTTTGACCCTTTCTCTGTCCCTTGGCGTTGCCGCTGAGGACGGTGCAGCATCCGACAACATCATCACCCGGATGGGAACCTTTAACTTTGTTTCCCTGATCGTTTTGGCTGTGGTGCTGGTTGCTGTTGCGATTCTTTGCATCGTAAAGCGCGAAAAGCTGGGCGTTGCCCTGCGCGCTTACAAAGCAGAGCTGAAGAACATCACTTGGTTCCCTTGGAAATCGGTGTGGCGCAACACGGTCCTGGTGATCGTTGTGGTTGTCGCCGTTGCACTGGTGATCGGTCTGCTTGATATCGCCTTCTTCGAGGCTCAGTATCTGTTGACCGGACAGGGATTCCGCTTCTTTGGTGGAAACTAATGAGCAACATTAACGAGATGAATCAGGGCCTGAAGTGGTATGTGGCGCACACCTATTCCGGCTATGAGAACAAGGTGAAAACAAGCCTTGAAAAGGTGATCGAGAACAGAGGTCTTGGCGACCTTATCTGCGACATCAACATTCCCGTCGAGATCGTGATCGAGCAAAAAGGCGAGGAGCAAAAGGAAGTAGAGGTCAAGCTCTTCCCCAGCTACGTCTACATTAAAATGGTCATGAACGACGAGACCTGGCACGCCGTGCGTAACATTCAAGGCGTGACCGGCTTTGTGGGCCCCGGATCCCGTCCCACTCCTCTGTCTGACGCAGAGGTCCGCGCACTTAACCTTGAGGGCGTGGTTGAAACCGAGGAAACCGAGCATCGCGTATCCCTTGACTTTGCAGTCGGCGATACCGTTATCGTATCCTCCGGCCTGTTTGAAGGCTATAACGGCACTGTCCTTGCCATTTCCGACGACCGCTTGACGGTCACCGTTCTGGTAAAGCGCGGCCGCCGTGACATGCCCGTGGAGATCGAGGCATCCTGCCTCACCCGGGAAGAAGCTTGATCCGACGCTTCTCAAAACTCGGATATCTGTGGGAGGGAGAAAAATACTTTAGTTCTCCCGTATCGTACCACATAAGGAGGTTATTTTAAAATGGCTAAGAAAGTAATGGGTTATATCAAGCTGCAGCTGCCCGCTGGTAAAGCTACCCCCCAGCCCCCCGTTGGCCCTGCTCTGGGTCAGTACGGCGTTGCTATCCCCGTATTCACCAAGGAATTTAACGAGCGCACCAAGAACGACATGGGTCTGATCATTCCCGTCGTTATCACCGTGTACGCTGACCGTTCCTTCACCTTTATCACCAAGACTCCCCCCGCTCCCGTTCTGATCAAGAAGGCCTGCGGCATTGAGACTGCTTCTGCAGCTCCCAACAAGACCAAGGTTGCAAAGATCACCAAGGAGCAGGTCAAGAAGATTGCCGAGACCAAGATGCCCGACCTGAACGCAGGCTCTGTTGAGGCTGCTATGAGCATGATCGCCGGCACCGCCCGTTCCATGGGTATCGAAGTGGTTGACTAAGGAGGGACGAGACAATGGGAAAGAAATATGCAGATAGCGTAAAGCTGATCGAAAAGAACAGATTGTATGATCCTGCCGAGGCTCTGGCTCTCGTTTGCCAGACTTCCAAGGCCAAGTTTGACGAGACCATCGAGGTCCATGTCCGTCTGGGTGTTGACTCCCGTCACGCTGATCAGCAGGTCCGTGGCGCAGTTGTTCTGCCCAACGGTACCGGTAAGACCGTTCGCACCCTGGTTCTGACCAAGGGTGACAAGGTTGAGGCCGCTAAGGCTGCCGGCGCTGACTATGTTGGCGACATGGAGTACGTTGACAAGATTCTGAAGGAGAACTGGTTCGAATTCGACGTTGTCATCGCTTCCCCCGATATGATGGGCGTTGTTGGCCGTCTCGGTAAGGTTCTGGGCCCCAAGGGCTTGATGCCCTCCCCCAAGGCCGGTACCGTTACCCCCGATGTTGCCCGTGCAGTAAACGAGGCTAAGGCCGGTAAGATCGAGTACCGTCTGGACAAGACCAACATCATTCACTGCCCCATCGGCAAGGCATCCTTTGGTGAGGAGAAGCTGACTGAGAACTTCAACACTCTGCTGGGCGCCATCATCAAGGCTAAGCCCGCCGCTGCAAAGGGTCAGTATATCAAGTCTTGCGTGCTGGCTTCCACCATGGGCCCCGGCATCAAGATCAACTCCGCCAAGATCGGCTGATGAAATTGATATAAAAAGAAAGCACCGCAAGGTGCTTTCTTTTTATTTGCCATGTTCGAACATTTTGCATGGACGGAATGTTGGTTGCGGATGTGGATCTCGCCTAATATTAAAAACACCTGCGACCTTTGTCGCAGGTGCTTTTTGGATTGGAATCAATACTCTGCGTTGCCCACGGTTCTGGGGTAAGGCAGTACGTCGCGGATATTGGAAATGCCGGTAAGGTACATAATAATGCGCTCAAAGCCAAGGCCATAGCCGGCATGCTTGGTACCGCCAAAGCGGCGCAGGTTGAGGTACCACCAATAGTCCTCCTCCTTCAGACCGCACTCGGCCATGCGGGAGGTCAGCACGTCAATGCGTTCCTCGCGCTGAGAGCCGCCAATGATCTCGCCCACGCCGGGAACCAGCAGATCCATTGCGGCAACGGTCTTGCCATCGTCATTCAGGCGCATATAGAAGGCCTTGATCTCCTTGGGATAGTCAATGACGAATACGGGGCACTTGAATACCTGCTCGGTGAGGTATCTTTCGTGCTCGGTCTGCAGGTCAATGCCCCATTCCACGGGATATTTGAATTCTGCGCCGCTCTTTTGCAGGATCTCCACCGCCTCGGTATAGGTGACCTTTTTATAGTCGCTGGCGGCCAGCGTCTCCAAGCGAGTGCGCAGGCCCTTTTCCACAAAGCTGTTAAAGAAATCGATCTCCTGGGAGCAATTTTTCAGCACGTGGCGGATGATATAGCGGATCATATCCCACGCCAGCTCCATATTGTCGTTAAGATCGGCAAAAGCGATCTCGGGCTCGATCATCCAGAACTCGGCGGCGTGTCTGGCGGTATTGGAGTTTTCGGCACGGAAGGTGGGGCCAAAGGTATAGATCTTGCCATACGCCAGGGCGTAGGTCTCGCCCTCCAGCTGGCCGGACACCGTCAGGTTAGCGGACTTGCCGAAAAAGTCCTGAGAATAGTCGATCTCGCCGCTCTCGGTTCTGGGGGGATTGTTCATATCCAGCGTCGTCACGCGGAACATTTCGCCGGCACCCTCGCAGTCAGAGGCGGTGATGATGGGGGTATGCACGTAGACAAAGCCGCGGTCATGGAAAAACTGGTGAATGGCAAAGGCTGCCTCGCTTCTCACGCGGAAAGCAGCCGAGAACAGGTTGGTTCTGGGGCGCAGATAGGCCTGCTCGCGCAAGAACTCTACGGTGTGTCTCTTGGGCTGCAAGGGGTAATCGGGGGTAGAGGTGCCCTCTACCTCGATACGGGTCGCCTTCAGCTCAAAGGGCTGCTTCATACCGGGGGTCAGCTCCACCAAGCCGGTAACGATCAGGGATGCACCGATGTTCTGATGGGCGATCTCGTCATAATTGGCCACCTTTTCGCGCTCAAAGACCACCTGCACGTTTTTATGGCAGCTACCGTCATTCAAGTCAATAAAGCCAAAGGCCTTGCTGTCTCTGAGGTTGCGGACCCAGCCACCAACGGTGACCTCCTTGCCCCCAAAGGCTTCGGGATTTTCGTAAATAGAACGAACAAAATCTCTTTTCATATCCTTCTCCATTTCATCCGTGGCGCTAACGCGCGGTCATTGTTATCCAATTCTTTATTATATCACCATATTGACCGTTTGTCAATCGTTTGCGCGCGGATGGTGCGCGCAAACCGTCTATATGCAAAAACCGTGCGATAGCGCAGGGCGCGTTGCCGGGGCATTAGCGGGGGGCGGACTGTCAGAGGCCCCCCCTCATCCGTCGCTTATAGCGCCGTCCCCCCCTATTTGCACGAAAATCGCAGCACCGTAACGCTATTTTCCCCTCGGCGGATCGCCGTGGGCGTGCCGTCGGGGGCAAGGGTCAGGTCAAAATCCGTGCTGCGCACCAGGGTGTCGCCCTCCTCGGTCAAGGCGGCCTCGCTGATCTCGCCTGCCGTTGGAAACAGGTCCAAAAGAGGCAACAGCCCCGTGGGGGCATCCACACACACATCTCCCACGCACAGCCGTGCCGCCCCTTCTCCATCACGGGAAAGTACCGTGCCGCAAAGGCTTTCGGGCGCATAAAATGTGATGGTAAGGGGGCGCGCCTTTCCCTCCTCCCAAGGGTCCGCCTCCACCACCGCCCCAAAGGATTGACCGTTCCATTCCCCTGCTACATCGGCCGCAAAGGCCCCCCGGAATACATCCCAATAATTTTGTGTGGTCGCGCAGGCGCAAAAAGCGCCTGTCAACAGGATCAACACCCCCAAAAATGACAAAATTCGTCTCATGCTCCATTCCCCCTTTCCCTGTACTTGACATATGCTATAACTTGCTATAAAATGCATGATACCTCTTGTCAAAGGACAAAAATTGTGGTATCATCATAGAAAGGAGCCTATGTTATTCCCCAAGCACCGCGCCTATGCCACGGTGGATACCGCCGCCGTTGCAGCTAATTTTTGTCTATTGCGCCAGCACGCGCGACAATACGATCCCACCCTGCGCACGATCGCCGTTGTCAAGGCCGATGCCTATGGTCACGGCGCCCCCTTGGTCATCCCCGCCCTGCAGGGCGCAGGATGCGATTTTTTTGCGGTAGCCACCCCCGACGAGGGGCTGGAGGCTCGCCGCCTTGCCCCGGGGGCCGACATCCTGGTGCTGGGCTATACGCCCCCCGACCGCATCCCGGAGCTGGTGGCGTGCGGCATCACCCAAACGGTATTTTCCACGCCTTATGCAAGGGCGGTGGCGGCAGCGGTGCCAAAGGGCGAACGGCTGGCCGTACATATCAAAATTGATGGCGGCATGTGCCGGCAGGGCTTTGCCCCCACCGAGGTGGCCGCTGTTCACGCAGTTCTGGGGCTATCCGGCCTTCGGGTCACCGGTCTTTACACACACTTTCCCGTGGCGGATTCCGACCCGTTTGCCACCCTGCAAGGCTGGCGACAGGTGTATGCGCTTTATGACCGTCTGCCGCAAAAAAGCTTGCTTTTGCACGGGGCAGCCACCGCCGCTATGCTGCAATGCCCCGACACGCTCCAAGGGGGCGCACGCCCCGGTCTGGGGCTTTACGGTCTATCGCCCGTTGCCACCTCACTCCCCTTACGCCCTGCCCTTAGGCTATGGGCGCCCGTGGTACAGATCCGCGAGGTCCCGGCCGGCACACCGGTGGGCTATGGGGGCGATTTTGTCACAAAAAGGCGGTCACGTATCGGGCTTTTGCCCATCGGATACGCCGACGGCCTGCGCCGTGCCCTGGGGGCACTCCCCTTGACCCTGCACACCGAAAGCGGCCGCTTTTCCACCCCTATTGTGGGGCGGATCTGTATGGATCACACCATGATTGACCTGACCGACACCCCTGCCGGCATCGGCGATCCGGTGCTGATTTTTGACGATATCTGCCGTGTTGCGCGGTTACTGGGCACCATTCCCTATGAGGTGCTGACCTCAATTTCTCGCCGCGTAACGCGACAGAAGCTGACCCCTGATAAGGAGGACGTATGATCACCTTTTATGAAAACCGAAACGAGGATTTTTATTGCCGTGACCGGCGCGAAAAGCCCTCGGCCATGCATTGCGCCGCCCACCTGCACCCCCACATTGAGCTGATCGTGGTGCAGGAGGGCGAGGTGGAATTTTTTGTGGACACCGAATCCGTGCTGCTAAAGAGTGGCGACGTACTGGTGATCTTTCCCAATCAGATCCATCGGGTGGACACCTTTGACAAGACCCACCACATGTGCTTTATCATTAACCCCGATCTGATGCCCGAGCTTTCGTCGGTATTTCTCGATCACCTGCCCGCCACCTCCTACCTACCCGGCGCGGCGCGATCACCCGATGTGCAATATCTGGCCGATCAGCTGGCCTTTGAAAAAAAAGAAAAGGGCCCCTATACCGAGGCACGTTTGCGCGGCTATCTGCTGGCGTTGTTTGGCAAGCTCCTGCCCTTAATGGAGCTTTCCAAAACGGTGCCCGGTGACTCCCACGCCCTGAAAAGCGTGGTCTCCTATTGCTTTAAAAATTACACCGCCGACCTGTCTCTTTCCACCCTGGAAAACGAGCTGCACATCAGCCGCTATTACATTTCCCACCTGTTTTCGGACAAGCTGCAAATGGGCTTTAACGACTATATCAACTCCCTGCGAGTCTCCTTTGCCTGCAACTATCTGCGCCACAGCGATAAATCGGTGACCGAGATCAGCGATCTGGTGGGCTTTGGCACGCTGCGCACCTTTAACCGTGCCTTTTTAAAGCAGATGGGACAGACCCCCAGCGAATATCGCCGCTGCAGGCAGACCACAAGTGAGCGCACCGGCGGTGCGTGAGACTCCCCCCATTAAAATCAAGGAAAGGAAGGATATCCTATGAAACGCATTGCATCCTTTTCGGTGGATCACGACAAGATCCTGCCCGGCATGTACATTTCCCGTATAGACGGCGACATCACCTCCTTTGACCTGCGCACCCGTGTACCCAACAAGGGCTCGTACATGGACAACGTGACCATGCACTCGGTGGAGCATATGCTGGCCACCCTGCTGCGCAACGGTGAGATCGGCCAGCACGTGATCTATTTTGGCCCCATGGGCTGTCGCACCGGCTTTTACCTGCTCACCCGTGATCTTGCCCCCGAGGCCGTTTTGCAAGCGCTGATCACCGCCTTGGAGCAGGTTTTGGCCCATACGGGTGCGGTTTTTGGCGCCACGCGCAAGGAATGTGGCAACTATCTGGAGCTGGATCTTGCCGCCGCAAAAACAGAATGTGCCGCCTATCTGGCGGTGCTGAAGCAACACAAAGGAGATTTTCATTATGCAAGCTAACGCACTGGGCGTGATCGGCGCCATGAAAATTGAAACCGACGGCCTGCGCGCCGCCATGACCGATACCCGTGAGGAGACCGTCAGCGGCATTCTGTTTACCGCCGGCCTTTTGGAAGGCTGCCCCGTAGTGGTGGCAACCTGCGGCGTAGGTAAGGTTGCCGCCGCTCTGTGTGCCGAGGCTATGATCCTGCGCTTTGGGGTCACCGCCCTGCTGAACACCGGCGTGGCCGGGGGTCTGCACCCCTCGCTGAAGGTCTGCGACGTGGTGGTGGCCGACAGCGTGGTACAGCACGATATGGACACCTCCCCCTTGGGTGACCCTGTGGGGCTGATCTCGGGGCTGAACCTTGTCCGCATCCCTGCCGACGAAAAGATGCGCGATCTGTTGGCCAAGGCCGCCCGTGAGAGCGGTGCCAACACCTTGGTGGGTACGGTGGCCTCCGGTGACCAATTTGTGGCCGACAAGGCTGTAAAAGATCGTATCGTATCGCAGTTTTCTGCACTCGCCTGTGAAATGGAGGGCGCTGCCATCGGGCAGGTGGCCTATACCAACGGCGTGCCCTTTGCGGTACTACGCTCAATTTCCGATGGGGGCGACGGCATGGAGTTTTCGGAATTTGTGGGCATAGCGGCAAAGCGCTCGGTAGCTGTGACCCGTGCCTTTGCAAGAGAAATGAGAGGCTAAGATATGCCCAAAAAATCAACGGTTCTTTCCAAAACGCCCCCGGAGCGGATCGTCCAACTGATAGAAGCGGATCTGACCGACGACGGCGTGAAATATACCGAAGGCTGCTTTTATGCGGACACGGGATACGGAAAAAATTGTCTGGTGGCGTTTATTCAGCCCGAAGGGGATCTTTTGATCATTCCAAAGCCGATCCAGCACCTCCATCATCTTAGCAAGGTGCGCGGCATCAAGCGTCTGATCGTAAAGGGCGATCTGCTTTATAGCGGCTTTAACAGCGCCAATGAAAACACCTTTGAGGAGATCGTATTTGAGGGGGAAAGCGACACCCACGGCATTGGCGGTAGCGCCTTTTCCAACTCCTGCGCGCTAAAGCGCGTAAAGCTCCCCCGGGGCCTTGCGGTTATCAGCTATAACACGTTTGAGGGCTGCTGTGCCTTAACCGACATTGAAATTCCCGATACGGTCACCACAATTTACAGCGGTGCCTTTCAGGGCTGCACCTCCCTTCAGCACCTTTCCTTTCCTTCTGTAACAGCGCTTGGCAGTGCCTTTCGGGGCTGCACGTCCCTGAAAGAACTGACCGTTCCGGATGGGGTCACCGCGCTTTCCCAGCATTGCTTTCAGCATTGCACCGCACTTGCCGAGGTCTCTTTGCCGGCAACGCTCACTAAGATCCATCACACCGCCTTTGAACATTGTCCTGCCCTGAAAAGGGTGGTGTTCCGTGGCAGTAAACAGGCGTGGGAAAGGGTTGAAAAGGGGGATTGGGTAGAAACCGTGACCAATCATTACGATAACTCTCGCGTGGGGTATGATTATGCGGACGTCAGCCGCGACTTTCATCGACTGGAGCTGCGCGATATTTCGATTGAATTTATGGAATAAATTAAAAACGGGTGACGAAAATCGTCACCCGTTTTTGAATTTTAAATGCCGCGATAGAAAAAGAACGTGCGTTACAAAAGCAATGTCAGCGCACAAGTGCGCTAAAGATTGGCTTGCCAGCCATGCAAAGAATACTTGCTACCCGTCAACGGGTTGTGAAAAATTTCGTCCTTCTCAAGGTAACCGCTCACTTCAACGCCTTCTCTCCGTCCCTCGTCGGTCGTCTACTTTGTAGCCTTCTCTCCGTCTCTCGTCGGTCGTCTACTTCGTAGCCTTCTCTCCGTCTCTCGTCGGTCGTCTACTTCGTAGCCTTCTCTCCGTCCCTCGTCGGTCGTCTACTTCGTAGCCTTCTCTCCGTCTCTCGTCGGTCGTCTACTTCGTAGCCTTCTCTCCGTCCCTCGTCGGTCGTCTACTTCGTAGCCTTCCTCCGAGAGGAAGGTGGCACGCGAATGCGTGACGGAAGGAGCCTGCGTGCACGAAGGCTTTTTCTCTCGCCACCTCACAAGTGCTTCTCTTTCGTTACGCAGGCTCCCTCACCCGCTTTGCGGGAGCTTCCTCCCGGAGGGAGCCTTTCGTCAGAAAGGCAACCGACGGTGGCGGAGTGGAGCCTTTCGTCAGAAAGGCAACCGACGGTGGCGGAGTGGAGCCTTTCATAAAACACATCCTGCCTCTTTCCCTTGCTTCTCCTCACCGGCAATAGTCTCTTTTGAACCATGCGACGATCGCGTGGTTTTCGTTTTATAAAAAAGGCGCGGCCTGCCGTTGGCAGGTCGCGCCTTTTTTTATTTTCCGTGGGCGTTTTATGCCACGGTATAGCCGGCATCCTCTACGGCCTTTTTCATGGTCTCGGCGGTGACCTTAGCCGTGGCTACCACAGTCACGGTCTTGGCCTCCAGATCAGCGGTAGCGGTTTCCACACCCTTCAGCGCGGTCAAGGCCTTTTCTACGTGTGCCACGCACTTGTTGCACATCATGCCCTCTACGTGGAGAACGGTGGTGACTTTTTCCTTTTTGCCAAACATATTTTGTTCCTCTCTTTCTTTGTTTTCTTGTACCGTTTTGGCGTTTTCCAGCCGCTGGCGCAGGGCAGGCGGCACAAACAGATTCAAACGCAGAGCGTTACCCACCACAAACAGCGACGAGCAGCTCATAGCAGCAGAAGCGATCATTGGGGTCAACAGCAATCCAAAGGCCGGGAAAAACACGCCTGCGGCCACCGGAATACAGATCACGTTATACAGCAGCGCCCATAGTAGATTCTGCTTGATATTGCGTCCCGTTGCGCGGCCAAGTTCCAGGGCGGCCAGCGCATCGCACAGCGAGTTGCCGGTCAGCACCACACCGGCAGATTCCACCGCAACGGCAGTACCTGCACCAATGGCCAGACCCACATCGGCACGCGCCAGGGCGGGGGCATCGTTGACACCGTCGCCCACCATAGCCGTAATGCCCTTTTCGGTGTATTCCCGGGCTATGCGCTCCTTATCGGCAGGCAACAGCTCGGCGCGATAATCGGTGATCCCTGCCTGGGCGGCAATTTTGGCGGCTGCGGCAGGATTATCCCCCGTCAGCATCACCACCTTGACCCCTGCCTTTTCAAAGCCCTTTACGGCCCTGATACTGTCCTCACGCAAGGTGTCGGCCACGGCAAGACAGCCCAAAAAGCGATCCCCATAAGAAACCAGAATGGCGCTTTTCCCCTCCCCCTCAAGGGTCAGAGCAAGCTTTAAAATTTCATCGGTCGGGGTGGGGGCACCCTCTACCGTTTCAAACAAAGCACGGCGGCCTGCCAACACCAACTTTCCCTCATATTGTGCAGAAATTCCGCGACCGGTGTGCGAATTTACGTCACACAAGGGGAGTCGCACCGTTGACAGCGCCGCCAAGGGCTTGGCAATGGGATGGGCAGAAAAGCTTTCCAGCGAGGCGGTCAGATCCCGCAGCGCCTGCTCCTCCCCCTCGATCACCCGCAGGTCGGTCACCGTCATTTCACCCTTGGTCAGGGTGCCGGTCTTATCGGTCAGCAAATATTTGGTAGAGGCCAGCGTTTCCAAGGCCTCGGCACTTTTAAACAGAATACCGAATTTGGCGCCCCGTCCGCTGCCCACCGTAATGGCAGTAGGCGTGGCCAACCCCAGGGCGCAGGGGCAAGAGATCACCAGCACCGAAACCGCGGTGCGAAAGGCGATGGAAGGGTCACGGGTGGCGATCATCCACACCGTGGCGGTGATCAACGCAATGCAAAGCACCGCAGGAACGAACACCGCGCTGACCTTATCGGCCAGTCGTGCGGCAGGGGCTTTGGTGGCGGCGGTCTCCTCTAATAATGCCGCAATGCGGCGCAGCGTGCTTTCCTCGCCTACGCGATCTACACGTACCGTCAGCGTTCCCTCCTCTAACACGGTGGCACCGGCCACACGGTCACCGCTGTTCACGGTGCGTGGGAGTGACTCACCGGTCAGCATGGCCTCGTTTACGCTACCGTCTCCCGTTTCCACAATGCCGTCAGCCGGGATCTTTTCCCCTTCTCTCACCAGCACCAGTGCGCCAACGGTCAGCTCCTCCAGTAAAATTTCCTGCTCGCCATCCTTTGTGATCACACGGGCGGTGGCGGATTCCTCCGCCATCAGGGCGCGGACCGCACCGGCCGCCGAGCGACGGGCACGTCCCTCTAAAAATTTGCCAAGGGAGACCAGCGTCAAGATCATGGCCGCCGACTCCATATACAGCTCGTGCAAATATTGATGCACCAGCGCGTGATTTCCGGTGGCCGAGCCATAAATGATAAAGCCGCCGGCAACCAATCCGTAAATGGCGGCCGAGGCCGAGCCCAGCGCCACCAGAGAATCCATATTGGGTGAGCGGTGGAGCAGGGCGGAAAAGCCGCCCCGATAAAAACGACGCTCCAGCCACAGCACCGGCACCGTCAACACCAGCTGCAGACACCAAAAGGCCACAGGATAGCGCTCGGCATTCAGAATCCACGGTGCAGGAAGGGGGGTCATATGCCACATGGCCACGATCATTAGTAAAGCGGTCAGTATGATCGAGGCCACAAGACGGCCGGTTTCGATTTTTTTCTCGCGGGCAGCGCGCGCCTCAGCGCCCCTCTCGCCCTTTTTCTCCAATCCGTAACCCGCCCGGCGCAAAGCGATGGACAACCGTTTAAAGATCGGGTCTGTGTCGGTGTTATCCTCCACGGTGACGGAGAGCGTACCCGATAGCAGACTGACCGCAAAGGGGATCTCCCCCAACACGCCGCGCGCCGCGCGCTCTACGTGCGCCACGCAAGCGGCACAGGTCATGCCGGTAACGGCAAATACTTCCTTTTTCATGTTCCCTCCTTTTTAGAGGATTTTTCCATTTGTTAGTATACCCTACTTTTTTATAAATTGCAAGATAAAAAGTGAAAAAGGTTTTTGAGACAGGCGACTTTATAAGATAAAATGGGAGATGCTACGCCGCAAGCTCTCCCCCTATTGGTGTCGCGTGTTGTGGTGTGACCATTGGAAAGCATTGGCTCCCCGGCACACACCAAAAAGCTCAACGTATTTTTAAAAATTTAATTTTTGTTGTTTAAATTACTATTTTAATACAAATATATGTTAAAAAAGTGTAAACTTTACATATTTATAACGCGCGGGCGCTCGCAAACTATAATATTTTATGTTATAATATAAGATAATACGTGCATGCATCGTGTCGTACGACACGGCTTCTGCACCGGAATTTTAAAAATCAGAGAGTGTCGCCCCTGCGGCGCTCGCAGAAAGGAAGCGTAAATGGCCTATCCGGAAGAGATCAAAGAGATCTGGGAAACGGTAAAGGAAACCTTTCGCAATGAATGCTCCACCACGGCATTTGAGCTGTGGTACGCCAGCATTAAGCTGTCGGATTTCAATGCGGAAACCAATGAGATCGTGTTTGAAACCGACTCCCAGTTCAAATTTAACAGTCTGAATAAAAACCATAAGCAAAAAATTGAAGAACGCATTGCCGAAGTGGCGGGGATGGACCTTTCGGTCTCCTTTCGCTTTGTGGGCAGACCCGTTGACCCCAACGAGCTGATCCAGCGCGTAACCGGCAAGCTGCCCTCGGTCTCCAAGGCAGATCCGCCTCCCCCTCCGGCACCGGTCACCCCCGAGATCGCGGCCCGTGCCAAATACACCTTTGACAACTTTATTGAGGGCGAGAGCAACCGCTTTGCCCGTGCCGTGTGTATGCAGGTGGCGGCAAACCCCTATACCGTTTATAACCCCCTGTTTCTATATGGCCCCTCGGGTGTGGGCAAGACCCACCTGATGAGTGCCGTGATCAATGAGATCCGCCGCACCAAGCCCGAGACCCGCGTAATATACACCAAGGGTGACGACTTTATCAATTACATGGTGGAATGTCTGAAAAACAACAACATGGCCGCCTTTCGTGACCGTTACCGCAACTGTGACGTGCTGCTGATCGACGATATTCAGTTTATCGCCGGTAAGGAGGCCACCCAAAACGAGACCTTCCACACCTTCCAGGCACTGTTTGACGAGGGCAAGCAGATCATTCTGGCCTCTGACCGTCCTCCCAAGGATATCAATCCCCTGGAGGAGCGCCTGCGTTCCCGCTTTGAGCAGGGCCTGCTGGCCGACATCAATCCCCCTAATCTGGAGCTGCGTGAGGCTATTCTGCAGCAAAAGGCCGAGGAGATGGGCATTACCATCCCTGCCGAGGTGTTGACGTTTTTGGCCGAAAACCTGCGCTCGAACGTGCGTCAGATCGAAGGCTCCATCAAAAAGCTGGCTGCCAAATCCTTTGTGGATGAGCGCAAGATCTCGCTGGAAATGGCAAAGGACTGCATCGGCGACCTGCTGGGCGACGAAGAGCCCTTGAGCGTGACCATTGACAAGATCTTTGCCGCCGTTTATAAAAAGCTGAACGTGCCCAAGGAGGATATCATTGGCACCAAGCGTAACAAGGAGATCGTTCACGCCCGTCATCTTTCCATTTATCTGATCCGTGAGATCACCGAAATGTCCTTCCCCAACATTGGCAAGCAATTCAATCGGGATCACTCCACCACCATTTCCTCCTATACTAAAATCAAGGAGCAGCTGATCCGCGACCCTCTGTTTGCCGCCGATGTAGAGAGCATCAAGGACGAGATCTTGGGAAAATGATGACCTCGCACCGTTTCTTGCAAACATAAAGCAACGCTTTTCCACACGCTTCAAACAGGTGTTTAAAACTTGTGGAAGATCAGGGGAAAACCCCCGGGATCCCCTTTTTATGGGGGACGTCGGCCTGTGGAAAAGCTTTTTTGCACCATGATTTTTCCTTTTTTCAAGGATTTCCACAGGGCGAACCCCTGTTTGAAACTCTCTTTTTTTCCACCAAAGGCTCATTTTTATGTGCGGTGGAAAGAAAAATCTCTGTTTTTTCTGATTTTGTGTAGTCGGTGGAAAAGTTTTCCACTTTTTGTCCACAGCTTTTCCATAGGTTTTCCTATGACAAATCAGCAGCGTCACACCCGCTAAAACCCTTGTGCCGTGGGAATTTGAGGGCTTTTCCACATTTTCCACAGCCTCTAATACGCCTACTACGAAATATTTATATCATTCATTCCTTTTTTAGCGCCCTGCGGGCGCCGCGCTTCGCGCACAGATAGGAAGTGAAAGGAGCTTTTTATGAAAATCGTCTTTGATCGCCAAACGGTACTGGCCGCAACCGCACCCTTAATGGCCGCAGCAGGAGGCAAATCCACCCTCCCTGCTATCGAAGGCATTCGCATCGAGGCAAGGATGCCCGATACCTGTATTCTGACCACCTATGACCTGGAAAAGGGTCTGCAGACCACCATTGAAGCACAGGTGCTGGAGGAGGGCTGCTATATCATCAATGCCCAAAAGTTTAACCAGACCATGCGCGTGATGGATGGCAGCGAGGTCATGCTGACTGTGGACAAGAACCTCAGCGCCGTGATCGAAAGCGGCAAGTCCTCTCATAAAATGAACGCACTTAAGGGTGAGGAGTTCCCCGAGCTGCCCTTGCTGCAAAGTGAGCGCGGCTTTTCGCTGCCTGCCGGCACGCTGCGCGAGATGATGGGCAAGACCATGTATGCCATGGGCGTGAACGACCAGCGCAACGTGTTGAACGGCACCTATTTTGAGGTGGAGAACGATAAGCTGCTGCTGGTGGCCTGCGACTCCTTTAAGCTGGCAAAATGCTCGATGAAAACCACCATTGAAAATAAGAACGCCGACGGCACCGACCTGCGCTATCGCTTTATTGTGCCGGTCAAGACCGTGAATGAGCTGTACAAGCTGATCTCGGGCGATGAAAAGAGCGAAGTTCGCATTCATATGACCCGAAAGCACATCATCTTCTACATCGGGGAGCTGATCTTCTTCTCCCGCTTGGTAGACGGCGATTACATTGACTTTGACCGCATCATCATCCGTCAGCACAAGATCTACATTACCCTTGACCGCGAGGATCTGCTCTCTGCCCTGGATCGCGCCGCTCTGATCACCGAGGAGCGCGTAGCTGGTTCGGTGCGCTCCCACGTGAAGCTCCAGCTGGATAGCGGCCTTTTGAAAATTCTGGCTGCCTCGGCTGCCGGCTCTACCTATGACGAGATCGAGGTGGAGCAGGAGGGTGGCGACCTGCTGATCGCCTTTAACAACCGCTTCCTTATTGATTCGGTGCGTGCCTGCGAGTGCGATAAGGTCCGCATTGCCCTTTCTTCTCCTCTCACCAGCGTCAATATTGAGCCGGCAGAGGGTGGCAAGGAGGAGTGCGAGGATCTGTTTATGCTGTTGCCCGTTCGTATGAAGGAATGATCGGATAAATGTATTGCAACAGCATCACGTTGACCGATTTCCGCAACATTAGGGGGGCAAGCGTCTCCTTTGACGAGGGGGTCAACGTTCTGTATGGAAACAATGCCCAAGGAAAAACCAATTTTTTGGAGGGCATTTACTACGCCGCCATTGGAAAGAGCTTTCGCGGCCAGCACGCCCCGGAGGTGATCGCCTTTGGCAGCGAGGGTGCCCAGCTCTCGCTGGACTATACCGCCGGCGGCAGGCGGCAAAACATTACCATGCGCTTGTTTCAAAACCGCGCCCGTGCGGTGGAGAAAAACAAGGTGCGCGTGACCCGGATGTCTGAGCTGGTCGGCAGCTTTCGTGCCGTGCTGTTTTGCCCGGAGCATCTGTCGCTGATCAAGGGTGGCCCGGCCGAGCGCAGACAGTTCTTGGACATTGCGGTCAGCGCCTCGGAGCCGGTGTATCTCTCTACCCTGCAGCGCTACGGTCAGATCTTAAAGCAGCGCAATGCGTTGATCCGTCGCGCAAAGGAGGAGCCTGAAATTTTTCGCTCCACGGTGGATGTTTGGTCTGCCCAGCTGGCCAAGGAGGCTGCCTATATTGCCCGCAGCCGCGCCCGCTATGTAAAACGGGCAGAAAAATTTGTAAAGGAATGCTTTGCCGATATGACCGGCGAGGCAGAGACCCCCACGCTCCTGTATCTGGGATGCGATAAGACCGGGGGCGATTATGAGGACGTTTCTCACACCGAAAAGGTGTTGTATCAGCAGCTTTCTACCGCGCACGAGCGGGAGATCGGTGCCGGTGCCACCCTGTGGGGGACCCACAAGGATGATATCGACGTAGAGCTGAACGGACACAGCGCAAGGCTGTTTGCCTCCCAGGGGCAGCAGCGCTCGCTTGCCCTTGCCTTAAAGCTTGCCGAAGGGGAAATTTGCCGCGAGGATTGCGGCGAATATCCGGTATTTCTCTTTGACGACGTGCTATCGGAGCTGGATCGCCGCCGCCGGGAATATTTGCTGAAAAAAATGAACGGCAAGCAGGTGATCATGACCTCCTGCGAGGCTGTGGATCATTTTAACGGCAAGATCCTTTATGTGGAAAACGGCACCATACGGGAAATGTAATGGCAAAAAAGCAGAACGGATTTTCAACACGCTGCTTTTTCCCTCACAAAAACCGTATCCCATTGAAAATTCTCTATAAGGAGAAAAACGATGTATCTACACATCGGTAATAACCGAAATATCCGAGAAAAATCCATCATCGGTATTTTTGATACCGACACGGCCACGGTTTCGGTCGTATCCCGCAAATTTCTGACGACTGCAGAAAAAAGCGGCAGGCTGGAAAGCTCCACCGAGGAAATTCCCAAATCCTTTATTGTATTTGAGGATAAGGGCGATTTTAAGGTCTGCTTTTCTCAGCTTTCTACTGCGGCGCTGCTTGGCAGAAGCGGTAATGAACAAAATTGAATGAAATGAGCTTTTAGATAAAAGACAAGGAAGGAAGAAAAATGGCAAACAACGAAGAAACCAGACAGGTCTACGACGACAGCCAAATACAGGTACTGGAGGGTCTTGAGGCGGTGCGCCGCCGCCCCGGTATGTACATTGGCTCCACTTCCCTTCGCGGACTGCATCATCTGGTATATGAGATCGTCGATAACTCCATTGACGAGGCTCTGGCGGGCCGTTGCAGCCACATTGAGGTGGTGCTGTTGCCCGACGGATCGGTCTCGGTTCAGGATAACGGCCAAGGCATTCCCGGTGGTATTCACCCCAAAATGGGAATTCCCACGCTGGAGGTCATTTTTACCGTGCTGCACGCAGGCGGTAAGTTTGACGGCAACGGCTATGAATTTTCGGGCGGTCTGCACGGTGTAGGCTCCTCGGTGGTCAATGCACTTTCGGAGTGGATCGAGCTGGAGAGCTGCTATCAGGGCAGACGGTATACCGAGCGCTTTGAGCGCGGTGCTGTGGCACGCCCCTTTAAGGACGAAGGCCCCACCGATAAGCACGGACTTTACGTACGCTTTAAGCCCGACGCCACCATTTTTGACGAGGTGGTATTTGAATATGAGACTCTGCTGAAGCGCTTGCGTGAGCAGGCATTCCTCAATGCCGGTGTGTCGATCTCCATTACCGACCAGCGTGTGGAAAATGAGGATGGCACCTACCCCGGCGAGGTGTTGAGGTACGAGGGCGGTATTATGTCCTTTGTCAGCTACCTTAACGAGCAAAAGCATTGTCAGGTCATTCACCCCGATGTGATCTATATGAAGGCAGAAAAGGTGGAGGAGGAGCGCGGCCGCACCATTGCGGAGGTGGCGCTGCAGTATACCGACACCTATAATGAGTCGCTTCTCACCTTTGCCAACGATATCAACACCATTGAGGGCGGTATGCACGAGGTGGGCTTTAAGAATGCCATGACCAAGGTCGTCAACGAGTTTGCCCGTAAATACGGACAGCTGAAGGCCGATGACAAAAACCTTTCGGGCGACGACGTGCGCGAGGGTCTGACGGCTGTGGTATCGGTCAAGCTGAAGGAGGCCCAGTTTGAGGGTCAGACAAAGACCAAGCTTGGCAACGCCCATATGCGCAGCTTTGTGGAAAAGATGGTGGTGGAAAAGCTTTCCGAATATCTGGAGGAGCATCCCGCCGTTGGTAAGATCATTATTGAAAAGGCCATGACCGCCAACCGCGCCCGCGAGGCCGCACGCAAGGCCCGTGAGCTGACCCGTCGTAAGAACGGATTGGAGTCGATGTCTCTGCCCGGCAAGCTGGCCGACTGTACCGAGCGCCGTACCGAGCTGACCGAGGTCTATCTGGTGGAGGGAGATTCGGCAGGCGGCTCTGCAAAGCTGGGGCGCAATCCCCATTTCCAGGCCATTCTGCCCCTGCGCGGTAAAATTTTGAACGTGGAAAAAAGCCGACTGGATAAGGTCTATGCCAATACCTCTATCATTCCCATCGTGCAGGCACTTGGCTGTGGCATTGGTGAGGAATTTGATATCACCAAGCTCCGCTATGGTAAGATCATCATTATGGCGGATGCCGACGTAGACGGCTCGCATATTCAGATCCTTTTGCTGACCTTCTTCTTCCGTCATATGAAGGAGCTGATCGAGACCGGTCACGTTTATCTGGCCAAGCCTCCCCTTTACAAGGTCTATAAGAGATCGGCAAAGCTGGGCGGTGAGCGTTATGCCTATTCCGATGCCGAGCGTGACGAGATCATCGCCGAAATGGGCGGAGGCAAGAACATTGAGGCCGACCGTTACAAAGGTCTTGGTGAGATGGACCCCGACCAGCTGTGGGAGACCACCATGGATCCCGAGCGCCGTATTCTCTTGCGCGTGACCATGGAGGATGCCATTCTTTGTGATCAGATCTTCTCTACCCTGATGGGTGACGAGGTAGATCCCAGACGTGAATTTATCGAGCAGAACGCTAAGTTTGCCGAGAATTTGGATGTTTAATTAGGTTTTACACCAATCAAACGAAAGGAAATTGCTGTGGAACACAATAAAAACGAGAATATTGAATTCCCGAATCAAAGGATAGAAGACATTGATATGGAGAAACGGGTCAAGCAGGCCTTTATTGAATACTCCATGTCGGTGATCATGGCTCGCGCACTGCCCGACGTGCGCGACGGCATGAAGCCCGGTCAGAGACGTATCATGTACGCCATGTACGAGGATCATCTGACCTCTGATAAGCCCTTCCGTAAATCGGCCACCACGGTTGGTAACGTGCTGGGTCGTTATCACCCCCATGGTGACTCGGCGGTGTACGGTACCATGGTTCGTATGGCGCAGGATTTCTCTCTGCGTTATCCCTTGGTCGAGGGTCACGGCAACTTTGGCTCGGTGGATGGTGACGGCGCGGCCGCTTACCGTTATACCGAGGCAAGATTGGCCAAGATCTCCGACGAGCTGATGGCCGACCTGGAAAAAGAGGTAGTGCCCTTTGGCCCCAACTTTGATAACCGTTTGCGTGAGCCCCTGGTGCTGCCCTCCCGCTTCCCCAACCTGCTGGTCAACGGCTCGGTGGGTATTGCAGTCGGTATGGCCACCAACATTCCCCCTCACAATCTGGGTGAGGTCATTGACGCGACCATTTACCGTATGGATCACCCCGCGTGCGAGGTGGAGGAGCTGATGCAGTATGTCAAGGGCCCCGACTTTCCCACCGCCGCCACCTGCTATGGTGTCAACGGTATCATCGAGGCTTATAAGACCGGCCGCGGCCGCGTAATGGTCCGCTCGAAATGCACGGTGGATGAAGAAAAGTATACCATTACCGTGACTGAGCTGCCCTATCAGGTCAACAAATCCATGCTGGTGCAGTCCATCGCTGCATTGGTACGCGATAAGAAAATCGAGGGTATTACCGATATCAAGGACGTTTCCAACGGCCGTGAAGGTATCCGCATCATCATTCATTATCGCCGCGATGCCAACGGCCAGGTCATTCTCAATCAGCTGTATAAAAACACCCAGCTGCAGGATACCTGTGCCATCAATATGCTGGCTCTGGTAAATAACGAGCCTAAGGTGCTTTCCCTGCCCCAGATTTTGGATCATTATATTGATCACCAGGAGTCTGTTATCCGTCGCCGCACCCAGTTTGATCTGGATAAGGCCGAGGCAAGAGCCCACATTTTAGAGGGCTATAAGATCGCCAACGATAACATTGACGAGGTGGTTGCCCTGATCCGCTCTACCGCCTCTATTCCGGAAGCCAAGGAAAAGCTGATGAACGGCTTTGGTCTGACCGATACCCAGGCACAGGCCATTGTGGAAATGACCCTTGGCAAGCTGACCGGTCTGGAGCGTCAGAAGATCGAGGACGAGCTGCTTAAGCTCCACAATCTGATCACCGAGCTGCGCGGTATTCTGGCCGACGAGGAAAAGATCAAGGATATCATCAAAGAGGAAATGAACGAGATCCGCCGCAAATACGCCGATGCCCGCCGCACCGAGATCGTGGCCGCCACCGACGATATTGATCTGGAGGATCTGATCGAGCGCCACGACTGCGTGATCACGCTGACCCATGCCGGCTATATCAAGCGCCAGCCTGCCGATACCTATCAGGCACAGAATAAGGGCGGCAAGGGTATTATCGGTATGACCACCAAGGACGAGGACTTTATCGAAAGAATGATGGTGGTGCATAGCCACTCCTATCTGATGCTGTTCACCAACACGGGTAAGGTCTTTATGCGCAAGGCTTATCAGATTCCCGAGGCCTCCCGCACCGCAAAGGGATCGAATCTGATCAACATCATTGAAATCGAGCCCGGTGAAACCGTGACCACCATGATCTCGGTGCCCGAGTTCAGCGAGGAGCTGTTCCTCACCATGGTGACTCGCAACGGTATCATCAAGCGTACCGCTTTGATGGAATATGAGTATCAGCGCAAGGGCGGTAAGCGCGCCCTGACCCTGGACGAGGGTGACGAGCTGGTATTTGTCATGTGCTCTGATGGTAGCTCCGATGTGGTGATCGCCACCCACGAGGGCTCGGCTGCCCGCTTTAGCGAGAGCAACGCCCGTACCCTTGGCAGAACTGCCCGCGGTGTGCGCGGCGTGCGACTGCGTGAGGGCGACTATGTTGTAGGTGCCGTGATGGTAGAGGACAGCAAGAAGCTGATCACCATTACCGAAAAGGGCTATGGCAAGCGCACCGATTTTGAAGAATTCCGCGTTAAGGGACGCGGCGGTCTGGGCGTAACCTGCCACAACCTCACCGACAAGACCGGTCTTTTGGCCGGCATTGCTGCTGTAGATGACGGCGACGATCTGATGATGATCACCAACTCCGGTACCATCATCCGCACTCCCGTTGCCTCCATCAATACCTATTCCCGTGCTGCCTCCGGCGTTATTGTCATGAGACTGGCCGATGGTCAGAGCATTGTGAACTTTACCAAGGTCGCCCACGAGGAGACTGAGGAAGAAGCATCTGTCGAGACCCAAGCCCCCGTGGCAGAGGGGACCGGGACCGCAGTTGAGGCTGCAGCAGCCTTGCAGGAGATGGCGGAAAAGGCCGCTGAAGAAACTCCCGAAGTATAAAAAACCAAAAATCACATACCGTATCTTGATTTCTACCACAGGAGACCCGAAAGGAGAAACCTATGAAACGCTTTTTCATTCTGATCGCTATGATCACGCTTCTCACCGCCGCCTTTTGCATTTGTGCCGGTGCAGAGGTTTTTGAGGGCCGTGCCTTGGACGAGAACGCCATTCACCAGTGGGAGGGAGATAACCCTCCCGAGGGATGGAACGAGGCCTTTGAGCTGGCCGCCTATTATAAGGTGAGATATCATTTGGATACCGAGACCGGTGTGCTTCGCATTTTCTGCGGTGAGACCTATCCCCAAAAGATGCTGCAGTATGCAAAGGGCGAGTGGGTGCCGTGGACAAAGGACAATATGCGCCCCTACATTAAGACCGTTATCATTGAAGAGGGTCTGCTTTCGGTGGGCCGCTTCTGCTTCTCGCATTGTGAAAATCTGGAGACCGTTTACATTCCCCACTCGGTTTTGCGCGTGGACCAGACCTGCTTTTATGAGTGCCCCAAGCTGAAAAATATTTACTATGCGGGCACCGAGGCCGATTTTAAAAACTACGTGGAATTTCAAGAGACCCGAAACTCCTATACGGGTGGTGGAAAAACCGTACACGCCAAAGATCTGGTACGATTTGGTGAGTCGGTAACGGTGATCTGCCGCAATCAGGACGGTGAGACCTTCCGTGCCTTTACCGTTGGCGGTTATGCCCCCGGCGACCCCTATACGATCGTGGCCGAGACCTTTGAGGGTCTGACGCTGGTCAGCAAGAAAAACGAGATCAGCGGCAAGTTCAAAAAGGGTGACACCAAGGTGATCGAATTTGATTACACCTGCAATCACAGTTATGCCTTAAAGGATGAGAAAAAGCTGTGCAGCAGCGCCTGCATCTATTGCGGCTGTGGCAACCCCGATTATATGGATGAGCACACCTGGCAGGTGACCTATGACACCGAAAAAACCTTGACCACCGACCGCGAGGTTTTGAAAAAATGCACGGTTTGTGAGGTGGAATACCGTATTGACGGCAAAACACCGATGATCTGGTACGGGGCCGCCGCTGCCGGTGCTGTGATCATTGTGATCGCCATTGTGTGTGCCATTGTCATTCCCATCCGCAAAAAGAAAAAGCTGAAGGAAATGACCTGGTAACCCGATATCGTCTTATAAAAAGAGCAAAATCCGCACACGTGTGCGGATTTTGCATACATAGAGATTTTTGAAGGGAGAAGTTATTATGAAATTGCAATATTGGGGCACCGCCGCTGCCGAGGGGCTGCCGGCCATCTTTTGCCGCTGTGAAACCTGCCAAAAAGCCCGCGAACGGGGTGGAAAAAACATTCGTACCCGGCCCAATGCAATGATCGACGGCGTGTTGAAGATCGACTTTAACGCTGACACCTATCAGCAATCTATGAAATATGGTGTGGACCTGACCGATTTGAAATATCTGCTGGTGACCCACACTCATTCGGATCATTTTTATCCCAACGATATCAATATGCGTCGGCAGGGCTTTGCCAACTATTGCGGCAATAAGACCATGCTGACGGTGTATGGCTCTGACAAGGTTATGGCAAGCATTCTTCCAATGGCCGAGGCCAAGTCCATGGCTGGATTGCTGCAGGGCGTATTGGTACAGCCCATGGAAAAGGTACAGATCGACAAGTATACGGTCTACCCCGTGCGCGGTGTACACGCCGCAGCGGCAGGTCCGTTGGTCTATGCCATCACCGATGGTGAAAAGACGCTGCTTTACTGTCACGATTCCGGCCCTCTGCCGGACGAGGTATTTGCCTATTGGAAGGAAAACGGATTGCGATTTGACTATGTTTCAATGGACTGCACCTCGGGCTGCTCGCCCATGGATTACGATGCCCATATGAATCTGGAACGAAACATTGCCATGCGTGACCGTTTGCTGGCCGAGGGATTGGCGGACGGTAAGACCGTGTTCTGCTGCAATCACTTTTCTCACAATGGCGCCCATTCCCTTTACGACGAGTTTGTAGAGATCGCCGCCAAAGAGGGCTTTATCACCTCCTATGACGGCATGGAAGTGGAGATCTGACGCGAAAACCCGCAAACGGGGTGAGGTTTTGACATTTTAAGCCCTATTACAACCTTGTTTGCGCACGGGCGGAATGTTGGTCGCGGATGGTGGATCACCCTCATCCGTCGCCTACGGCGCCACCTTCCCCCTACCGGTTAGGTGCGCCATGAACCGATAGTCTGTAGGGACCGACGTCAAAGGATTGCACGCAATCCTTTCTGCAACCCGATAGGGTTGTTGGCCGGCAGGTCCGTTTTTCAAAGCCAAATTGTGTCATACCGAGAGACGGGAGGAGCAAGCCCCTCCCCTACCGGGTTTGTGCGAACATTGCGCACGGTGAGAATGTTGATCGCGGATACGGACGACCTTCTCCCTCGGCGCTGCCGAGGACCATACACCCCTACGGGTTTGTACGAACATTGCGGCTGCTGCGTCATACCATGACGCGTCTCGTTTCACTCAACGTGTCATCCTGAGCGCAGTAAAGCGCGCTATGGTATGACGCGTAGTGTCATGGTATGACACAAAAACACTACAGTATGTTGCAAAAATGTTGAAATCCACCCCCATTCCAGATCAAAGGAGTCACCATGAAAAACAAGAAAAAACTGATCGCCGTTATCGTTTCGGTGGTATTGGTGCTGGCCATTCTGGCATCGGTGCTGATCGTGCGTGCCGTGCTGAATAACCGCCCACCCGATCTGGAAAGTGTCCGCGGACGCTTTACCGAGCTGCTTCTTGCCGCAGGAGAGGTTAACGACATTCTATGGGGCAAGGGTCTTGCTACCTATCCCCGTGTGTATGAGGAGGTCTTTACCTTTAAGGTGACCACGCAGTACGACGGTGAGGAAAAGACCATGTCGGGCATCCGCTACCTGACCGACGATCCCATCCTTTCGGCTGTTGTGGCGTATCGCTATTACATTGCGGTTTCAGAGGATAGCGGCATTGTTTATCGTGATTTTCAAAACGGTGAGACCATTCTTGCCGGCAAGCCCGATAGCTATTATCGCTATGCCCGTCGCACCGCCGAAAAAGAGGGCGACGACTATATCCATCACGATGCCGAAAAGGGTCTGTACTATTACGCTCTCACCGATTTTGACCCCGATGCGGTGTTTGTATATGACGAAAAAGACGAACCGTATTATGATTTTGTGCGCACCGACAGCGGATATCTGACCACCGAGGATATTAAGGAAAAGGCCGCGGCGGTCTATTCCCCCGGCTATCTTGCTTCGGTGTATGAAAGCCTGTTCACCGGTATTGCTACCGGTCAAGGCACGCTGTTTGCCCGTTATATGGATCATGAGAACACCGAGGACGGCACGGTCTATCTGGTCAAATACAATAAGGATGACGGTTATGATCTGACCAAGTGGGTCTATGATTTTTCCACGATGCAGATGGTGGACGAGAGCAACGCCAAGTTTGTGACGCTGCAGATCGAGCGGTATGAACAGGGCAACGAGGCCAACCGCGTGACCGTGACCCACCAGTTTGCCCTGGAAAACGGGCAATGGTATCTGGATAGCCCCAGCTTTTGAGAAAGGAGTCCCCCATGAAAAAGCAACCCGAAATTACGGTGCATATGTCCGAGGACGTGCTGCGCCAGCTGCTTTGCCTGTGCGAGGCCGAGCATCGCAGCGTGAACAATCAGATCCTTTTGCTGGTGCGCAACAGCATTCAGTATTTTGAACGCAGCAAGGGCAGATTTACCAAGGAACAGCTTGCCGCCGTGGATATCACACCCTATGAGGTGAAAGAAGAAACCGACGCAAAAACCGAATAACGGTGTTTGGTTTTAATGAAAATCCGTGGGATCGCTTTGCGATCCCACGGATTTTCTTATATGGGCGAAAGGGTGGGGCGACTACAGACAGGTCCCCTTCCCGTGCAGGAATAGATCTTAGTGGTGCCATCTGCAAGGCAATGAATCTTACAGGTAAAATAGTTCACGCCACTATAGCGGCCAATGGGAGAGGCATGGCGGGTGTGTGTGACATAGATCGGTTCACCGTAATAGGAATCGCGTTCACTCTCGGTGACAAAGCAATCTGCGTTAAGGATGGCTTCGATCTGTGATCCGGTGCCGGGATAGGTGATGGAGATCTCGCCCTGAATACCGTCAAAGATCTCCGCACCCAGCACAAAATCAGTGCCTTCGAATACGATCTCCTTCAGATTTTTGCAAAAGGAAAAGGCGTTCATTCCAATGCTTTTAACCGAGGACGGAATGGTGACCGATGTTAATTCAAAGCAATGGGAAAAGGAGGAGTTGCCAATGCTCGTTAGCCCTTGCGGAAGCTTTAAAGCGGTAATCAGAAAGTTAGAGGCGAAGGCTTTATCACTTATGGCATGCAGATTTTTGGGGAGCCGAAGCTCACCGGTGATAGAACAACCATAGAACGCACTCTCCCCGATCTCGGTCAACGAGTCGGGCAGATCAAGCGATAAAAGACCGCTTTGGGTAAAAGCATTCGGCCCGATCTTGCGTAGATTTTTTGAAAACACCACGTGCTTCAGACTACGTTTCCAATCAAAGGAACGCTCCTGTATCTCCACAACGGAGTTTGGGAGGACCACGGTGGAAACCGCGGAAAGACCGATCAAAATTCCCTGACCCACAGAGACGATGCCCTCTGGAATGATCAGATCCTCGGTACAGTCTTCCGGCACCGTACAACGAAGCAAAACGCCATTTTCAACGGTGAGGGTATAGCTTCCGGATGTTATTCTTTCTCGCATGACAGACCTCTGTAAAGAAAAGTAATAAATTCAATTTTATTATAAGTGTTGCGCCGCCGATTGTCAACAAACTTTTTCGGTGCGGTACTTATGCAAGCCCTCTCACACCTGTTCGGCATGAAGTCTTTTTTTGAAAATGAATAAGCCAATGAATACACCGCTGTTTTATACAGTCCTTTCCTGCTTTCCCACGTGTTTTCTTATATAATAGGTGAAAAACCGTTAAAAATATGTCAAATAGGTCTTTACTTTTGCTAAAAAAAGTGCTATCATATAAGGTGATGGATTATGTCCGTCCGTTGCTGCCCTGTTGGGGCGTGCAGCGAAACAGTACACAATATTTTATCAAATATAAAAAGGGAGGACTTTCCAAAATGGCAATCGAAAGAAGAAAGATTTCCATGGATGGTAACACCGCGGCCGCACACGTTTCTTATGCGTTCACCGAGGTTGCTGCCATCTACCCCATCACCCCCTCCAGCCCTATGGCTGAGGTCACCGACACCTGGTCTGCTGCCGACAAGAATATTTTCGGCGAGCCTGCCCGCAACATTCTGGGCGAGCGCGTGCAGATGGTAGAGATGCAGTCTGAGGCCGGCGCTGCAGGCGCTGTGCACGGCTCTTTGGCCGCAGGCGCTCTGACCACCACCTACACCGCATCTCAGGGTCTTTTGCTGATGATCCCCAATATGTACAAGATCGCCGGCGAGCTCCTCCCCAGCGTTATCCACGTTTCTGCACGTTGCGTGGCTTCTCACGCGCTGAACATCTTCGGCGACCACTCTGACGTTTATGCCTGCCGTCAGACCGGCTACGCTATGATGGCCGAGACCAACCAGCAGGAGATCATGGACCTGGGTGCCGTTGCTCACCTGGCAACCATCAAGGGCCGCGTTCCCGTGCTGAACTTCTTTGACGGCTTCCGTA
>JAFTSB010000012.1 GCA_017461945.1 Clostridia bacterium
CGCGTACGGATGAGATAAACGCTGAAGGCATCTAAGCGTGAAACTCACCTCAAGATGAGATATCCCTCCAGACTTGATCTGGTAAGGTCACTTGTAGACTACGAGTTTGATAGGTCGAAGGTGGAAGTGCAGTAATGTATGTAGCTGATCGATACTAATAGACCGAGGGCTTGAACTTTTTGATACCCCTTTGCAATTCGGGTATCCTGTTCAAACCAACCAATTTCTTGAGTTTCGCTCTACTCCCCTTATCGCTTTGTTCGGTTTTTAATGAGCACAAAAAGCAGAACGCAAGTTCTGCTTTTTTTATTGCTTTTTTTCTTCAAGGGTGATATAATAGCCTTACAGAACAAAGGAGGTTATTCTATGAAAAAAATTAAAATTGCTCAAATTGGGCTCAATCAATACAGTCACAGCGGCGAAATTTTCGACACCCTTGTCAAATTTCCGGAGCTTTTTGAGATTGCAGGCTATTGCCTGGTGGAGGATGAGCGTGAAACATGCGCCCATAAGATCAAGCACTTTGGAGAGTATCCGGAGCTGACCTTAGAGCAAATTTTGAATGATCCTACCATCGAAGCGGTTGCGGTCGAAACCGATGAAATCCATTTGACCAAATACGCACAAATGGCAGCAGAGCACGGCAAGCATATTCATATGGAAAAGCCGGGCGGTGCTGATCTTGCAGCCTTTGAAAAGCTGATTGAAACCGTCAAGGCGCAGGGAAAGGTGTTTCATATTGGTTATATGTATCGCTATAATCCCTTTATCCGCGAGGCGATTGAGAGCGCCAAGCGTGGGGACTTTGGCGAAATTTATAGCGTAGAGGCCCATATGAGCCGCTACGACAAGCCCCAAGCGCGTGAGTGGTTTAATACTTTACCTGCCGGTATGATGTTTTACCTGGGATGTCATTTGATCGATCTGGTATTGCAGATTAAGGGAGCGCCGGAAAAGATCATACCTATGACCTTTTCCAGTGGCAAGGACAATATCACCTCGCCCGATTATGGCTTTGCGGTATTGGAATATGCTAACGGTCTATCCTTTGTTCGCATGTCGGGAGTCGAGATCGGCGGCAGCTCGCGCCGCCAGCTGGTTTTGGTTGGCGAGAAGAAAACGCTGGAGATCCAGCCCTTGGAGCAGGGCCTCACGCAAGAGGAAGCAGCTCTTGTTCCGGGTGTAAAGTATGCCATGACCACCGAACGTACCGAGCGCACCCTGAATGAAAAGGGAAAATCGGAGAAAAAGCATGAAAAAAGCGCGATCTTTTGCCGTTATGACGATATGATGCAGGCTTTTGCTGCTATGGTGCGTGGGGAGAAGGAAAACCCCTATACCTGCGATTATGAGCTTTTCTTGTATCAAACCATTTTGAAATGCTGCGGCGTTTAAAAATAAATATCCCCCCGCCAAGCGGGGGGATATTTATTTATGCTTTAAGCTCTATTTTGGCCTCGTATCGTGTGATATCCGTACCATTTCCGTTGGTGAGAATGACAACATCGTCGCTTAAAACCGTATTCGTTTGTGTTTGGGTTTGATTGCTGTATATTCCAATGTAATGCCCACCAAACAGCTCGCCATTCCGGGTCATTTGGATCGGATCGCTCCAATGGAGCAGATCGGTGCTTTCCCGCACCTCCATAATGGGATTGACCATGCCGCCATTGGGCTTGAGTCGTGCCAGAGAGGAGGACATCAAAAACTTGTCGTATTTTTCCAAATATACCACCCTGGGGTGCCATCCCGCCAGAACAATAGGGGATTCTTTGCCCAAATTTCCAGCCTCACCAAAAGCGCCATTATAGTATTTTACAAAATCGCCCATCACGCCGTCGTAACGCTTTCGTGTGCGTGCTACGTAAATGTCACAATCGGTCCAATGGCGCAGGTCGGTATCGGCCTTGATGATATTGTAAAACAAATAGATATACTCGCCCTGCGGCTCCACGTAAATCGAAAAATCGCCACTGCCAAAGGAGATCGGACCCATCGGCTGCCCCTTCTTGCCGTCGTTCTCCGGGCTGAAGGCTTCGGTGAAGCAGACCGTTTCGGCGGTCAGAACCCAGCGATCAAAAATCCAGCTTTTCCCTTCGTCATCGGAATGCATCAAACCAACGTGTCGAAAATCCGAATCAAAGGCAGGTTTGTCGCAATAACCAAAGGCGTCATAGCCGGTGCCTCTGCCGCGCCATGCCGTTTCGTTGTGAAAGAAGCAGAAAAAACGGTGCGTGCCGGGACAGATATACAACCCAAAGGGCCAGATCGCACCGCGAGGCTTGATTCCTTCGGGATAACGGATTCCCGAAAAGGCGTAATCGGCGTGCCCATCACCAAAATTCAGCGAAATGGGCCACACCTCGGCCAAGTCGTCGATGCAAGTGCCGCAGAACATACCGATATACCCCGAATTGGAGTGCCCGGCCATTGCCCAAAGGCGGCCGTCTGTGTCGCGGTAGGTGGCGAGTGTACCATCGGCACGGATACCGTTTTGGCGTTTAAACTGGGTTTCGCTTTCCTTTCCCACAGTAAGGGTGTATGTCTGTAAAAAATTCATAAAGCACCTCCAAAAGATCTGTATTCAGTATAACACAATAGTCTGGTATTTGCAAGAAAAAGAAAAAAATTTTCTGCCTTGCAGTTGTTGACAGATGTCACGTTATCTTTTATAATGAAAGAAAGACATCCTTGGAGGTTTATTATGATTCAAATTTCTGTTGATTTTCAAGAAAAGGTAGGCGTGATCAAACCTATGCATGCCGTGAACAATGGCCCTATTTGCAAAGTGGGTGATCAGTTTCAGGGATGGAACGATTCCTCAAATCTGCGCGCCTATGCCGATGCAGGTATTCCTTATGCCCGTACACACGATGCAGCCTTTTGCGATATGTACGGCGGCGAGCATACCGTAGACGTAGGAGCGATCTTCACCAATTTTGATGCCGATCCCGAGGATCCTGCTGCCTACGATTTCGTTTGCACCGACAACTACATGCAGATGATCGAAATGGCCGGCACCAAGGTTTTTTATCGTCTTGGTAATAAAATCGAGCATACGGTCAAGAAATTTGGTACACTTCCGCCCAAGGATTTCAAAAAATGGGCCGTGATCTGTGAGCACATCATCCGCCATTATACCGAGGGATGGGCGAATGGCTTCCACATGGATATTCAGTATTGGGAGATCTGGAACGAGCCCGATCTGGATCCCGACGATTCCATCAACAAGCGTTGTTGGGGCGGCACAAAGGCTCAGTTCTTTGAATTTTACCATATTGCGGCCACGCACCTGAAAGAAAAGTTCCCCCATTTGAAGATCGGCGGTCCTGCCATTGCCGGTAAGATGGATTGGGCGGAGGATTTTCTCAGCCAGCTGAAGGCCCCCCTTGACTTTTTCTCTTGGCACATCTATGCGCACGAGGCAGAAAAGGTGGCTGACAAGGGTGCTCGCGTTCGTGCTTTGCTGGATAAATACGGCTTTACTAAAACCGAAAGCATTCTCAACGAGTGGAATTATGTTCTGGATTGGGATAAAACCAATCTGCGCTATAGTCATCGGATGCAAATTGGCTTAAAGGGAGCCGCCTTTAATCTGGCTACGATGTCGCTGTGCCAGCATGGCGCTGTGGATATGCTGATGTATTACGATGCGCGTCCCACCACCTGGAACGGTCTGTTTGATCATATTGATATCAGCATGCGCCTTAAAGCATATTATTCACTTTTTATGTTCAATCAGCTCTATCAGTTGGGTGATGCTGTCAAGGCGGAAACCGTGGGCGATAAGGGCTATGCCGTTGCCGCTACAAATGGTCGGGAAGCCGCCGTTGCGTTGTGTTACTATGATGACAATGATACTGCGCAACCCAAGCCCTTCGCTGTGGATTTGTCGGGTTTCGCCGGCGAGCAGGGAACCGAACTGGAGATCTACCTTTTGGATGGCACCCACGATCTGGAGTTGGTGGACAAGATCACCTACTTTGGTGAGCGCCTTGCCTGGGAAAAGGAACTCCCCGTGAATACTTGCTATCTCTTAAAGCTGAAAAAGAAATAATTAAAAAAGCTCCTGCGCCACAGTGCGATGTTCTTAGCGGAGAATTTAAAGATCTCACTAAGTGCGAGCATCGCATTTGACTGGTCAAATACAAAATGGGCTAGCCCAAACCCATACTGACAAGCAGAAAGAGCAAACACGCAAGATTAAAACTTGTATGTTTGCTCTTTTTTCTGTTTGTTTCGTTTAGAGTTATGAGGCTCGCTATGCTCACCGTTATGAGCTTGCACGGCAAGCGTTATGATATGATTACCCTTGTCATCTAAAACTTGGCGAAGCCAATCATAACAATGCGTAGCATTTCATAACTCATAACTTGCCTGCAGGGCCATCATAGTTGTAGCGTGAATACTCCGCTTGGAGTATCACGCTACGCGCAGGAGATTTTTCTATAGACTCTGGATAAATTCAAGTACCATTTTCCCTAAAACCGAATCTCCCTTTTCATCCACCTGCTTGCAATAAGCGCAATGCTTTCCGTGCATCAGGGTAAAGCCGATCTTGCTTTCGTCATAAGCGAAGTGACGCAGGGTAGAAAGCACCAGTAGGGTTTGCTCATAGCGGTTTTTCATATCATCGTCCGATACCACCAGCATCATGGGGGGATAACTGGCCTCGGTACCGATGTAAAACAGAGGAGCGGAGTCGTCAACGATCAGACGGCGACGATCCACACCACGCTCTCGTAGCACATTAAAGTGACAAGTGGGTTGCCCTGCGTCGTGAAAATATCCGACCACAGGGACGGGAAACTGTCCACAGGCCTCATACCACCGCTTGTCAAAGCAAAGCATCATAGACAGATAGCCTCCGGCCGAGCTGCCGCCCACGATCATGCGGCGACAAGTTCCGTATTCGTTTATGTGGTTAGAAAGCCAATGCACCGCTGCTGCTGCATCGTTTAAAAAGTCTGGGTATTGAGCGCATGGGTACATCCGATAGTTACAAGAGGCTACTGCGATGCCGCGCCCGGTCAAAAAAGGAGCTAGGAGCTGAGTGGCCAAGGCTGTTTTGTCTCCCTTTTCCAATCCGCCGCCGTGGAAGTATATAAACAGATCGAAGTCGCTTTTGTCGGGTAGATGAAGATCCAACAACTGATCGCCAGAATAACAAATATTTTCAACCGTTCTCATGTTTTTCTCCTTACAAGCACAGATTCAGCAGTCCGTATAGTACGGGAATGCTCAATATCGAAAGCAGCGTTGTACCCAGCGTAAAGGCCACGGCTCGCTCACTATCGCCGTTATAGCGGTCTGCAAAGGTAGAGGCCAACCCTGCCGTGGGGCAGGCAAAGGCAACAAAAACACCAAGGATCATAGCTTGGTCGATCGCGCCGTTCGGCCAAAGGGCATGCAAGAGCAGAAGTATCCCGGTGATCACCGTGGGAAGAACGATCAGCTTTAAGGCGGATACATAATAGGTGTGCCACGACGAAAAGAGAGAGGAAAGCTTAACCGCCCCCAGCTTCATACCCAGAATGGTCATGGAAATGGGTGTGACGATGTTGCTGAAATGGGTGGAATACGTGGCAATTTCCGGCACATAAGATTTCACCTTTAATAGGTTAAGGATCATCCCGATCAAAAAAGCGATCAGCACGGGATTCAGAAAGGCTTTTTTAAGATTTACTGCATTTTTATCGCCCGACACCAAATATGAGCCAAGGGTGTACATCAGAATATTGGTGATGATATTCAGCACGATCAGCACAGTCATCACAGGGGAATCAGTTCCAAATACCGCGATGGCCAGGGGGATGCCCAAAAAGCCGTTATTGGAGAACACGGCGCAAAAGCGCATCATACCGCGTCCCTTGGATTCCTGCTCCATCATGGAGAGCGGCTTGGAACACCAAAACATCACCAGCGTGAACAGCACGCCGATCAAGGTGGAGATGCCCAAGGTGGTTAGCAGCTCCTTACCAAGAGAAAGATTGATCGTTCCCGATAAGATCAAAAAGGGCATACCCACATACATTAAAAGCTTGGAAAGCGCACCCGATTGTTCCTGCTTTAGCTCACCGCATTTGACCAACAAATAGCCGGGGATCGCCAAAGCCACAAACAGAATCACGTTGCGCAGCATGATCAGTAAAGCGTCCATTGCAGAAATCCTTTTTTCTTTTATTGTACCATAGAGAGGCTATACTGTAAATAATAGGATAATTTATGCTACTATCACTTGAAAGTGATGCTGAAGTGTGCTAAAATAAAGAAAAAGGAGGGGAATGATATGGAGCTGTTACAGTTAAAATATTTCTGCGATGCAGCGGAAAGCGAGAATTTTTCGGCAACGGCAAAGAAATTTTTGGTGCCTCCATCTGCCGTTTCGCAAAGCATCAAGCGACTGGAAAACGAGATGACGGTGTCGCTTTTTGTGCGACGCGCCAATCGCATCAGACTAAGTGAGAGTGGCCGTGCCTTTTATAAAAAGGCAAAGGCAGCCTTGAACCTATTGAAGGATGCACAAAAGCAGCTGTGCGACGACGGATGCGGCGGTAAGATCAAGCTTTCAATTTTTATCAATCGTCGCATCGTTATGCAGACCGTTGAAAAATTCAGCCGACAGTTTCCGGAGGTGGATATCGTCACCAAATATAACGCCCTGCCGGAGGCCGAGGAGTTGGATCTGATCGTGACAGATGCAGAGCTTGACGGTATCTTTGAACGCAGGGAGTTGCTTTGCGAGGATATCCTTTTGGCTATGCGAGTCGATAACCCCCTGGCCACCCGGGAGCATATTGCGCCGGAGGATCTGATGCAAGCGCCCTTCATCACAACCAATCAAGGTAGCAGTCTGCATCATATCACCCAGAACGTGTGCAGAAATATGGGCTTTACGCCCCGTATCGTCATCTGCAGTGACGACCCCTATTACATTCGTAAGTGTATCGAGCTGGGACTTGGCGTCTCGCTGATTCCCGCCCGCTCCTGGCAAGGGCAGTTTTCTGATCAGATCGTTTTGAAAAAAATCGGAAATGACCGCCGCACCACCTACGCCTATCGCAATACGGGGAAGTATACCCCCAAATGTGTCGAGAAATTCGCCGAAATGCTTGCGGCAGAATTTGCATCAGAGCAGAGAATATAATCCCAAATACAAGCAAGCTGTGTAGGGACCGGCATCCTCGATATCCATAAAAAAAGCCGCACACGGTGCGGCTTTTTTTCATTTCTCTTTCTTTTCGGCAGGCACAAATTCCAACAAATCCTCGATTTTGCAATCCAACACCGAGCAGATCCGTGCCAGAACATCGGTATCCAACCTTGTGATGTTGTTTTTGCAATAATTGTTGATTTGCGTGCGTTGCATTTCAGCTTTGTGGCTGAGTTTGTTTTTGCTGATACCGGATTTTTCGATCAGCTCATCCAACTTGATTACAATTTTTCCATACTCGTTCATAACAATTACCTAACTTTTCATATCACTACTATTGACAAATATATTATAAGCAAGTTACAATAGAATAGTAAGATGTAAGAAATCTTGTGCAAGATGTAGCACATATAAAATGTAAAGAAGGTAAAATATGATCGATCAAATTGGTGTAAGCAAGGAAATAGATAGTTTGGGTCGTTTGGTGATACCCAAAGAAATGCGTGCATTGTTTCATTTTGAAACCGAGGTGGAGCTTGTGGTTACTAAGGAAGGTGTGCTTATCCGAAATCCTCAGTATGAATTGGTCAAAAGAAGCGATGATAAGATTGGCGCAAAACAAAACAGCGCCCGACGGAAATTTCCGTCGGGCGTTTTTCTATCACTCTATATCGTGAAAGATCTTTGTATCCTTATCCACGCAGACCTTATCCAGGCAGTACTTGCCCTCGGTAATGGGCTCGCGGCTTTTCCATTTGCCGTTGGTGAAATCCGGCACATCTACGGGCATATTGCCGTTTTGGATCGACTGCTCTGACAGGGGGGCAATGCACATCCACAGCACCGTATCATAGGCATCAATGGGGGTGTTGGTGCCGGCCTTTACGCTTTCTACAAAGGCGCGGCAAACCAGCCAGTCCATACCGCCGTGACCGCCACGTGTGCCAAGCTCCTCATACTCGCGGTGCAGGGGGTGATCGTATTGTTCAAAGAATTCCTTTTCGTTGTTTTCCACGGGCTCTGCCATTCCCTTGAGATAACCTACCTTGCGCTCCTCAGTGTAAAGTCCCTTGGTGCCGCGCACGGTAAAGTTACGGCTGTAATACGCACGGGGCAGGGTGGTGTCCAGCGTCAGCAGGATGGTCTCGCCCCCCTCGCAGGTGATCACCGTGTTGATGATATCTGCGTGCTTATACGGCAGCTTGGCGTATTCGCTGTCGGGGCCAAAACGCTCGGTGGCATAGGCCTTCAGCCCCACGCTCTTGGTGGCAAAAGAGGCCAATTTCAGCATACGGTTGCCGCGATTCAGGTTCAGCACCTTGGAAATGGGGCCCAGCGCGTGGGTGGGATAATGCTCACAGTTGCGGTTGAGATAATGGGGGAAACGATAATGAGGGGGATTTTCCTCGCCGATGTTCTTAAAGGTGTCCTCGTCGTTGATGTAGTGACCATAAGCACCGTCGCAATGGACGATCTCACCAAACAGCCCCAGCTCGCGCATGTTGAGTGCCATCATTTCTCTGCGGCCATAGCAGCAGTTCTCCAGCATCATCAGCGGCACCTTGGTTTTTTCATAGGTGTCGATCAGATCAAAGCATTCCTCCAGCCGGATGGCACAACCGACCTCAATGCCGGTGTATTTTCCCGCCAGCATCGCCTCCTTGGCCATTTGAGGGCGACCGTCCCAGCCGGTCATCAAAAAGACGGCATCCACCGTGGGGTCGCGGAGAATATTGTGATAATCCTTGGTGAGTATAGGCTCGCTTCTTCCTTGATCCAGCAGATACTGCTTACCGGTTTCCATGCGCTCCTGTGAGAGATCGCAGAGATAGGCAACCTCTACGTCTGCCATTTGCGAAATGCACTTTTTCAGCACGCCGCGCCCACGGCGGCCAAGCCCTACGTAACCAACCTTGATCTTGTCTTTCATCATAAACCTCCTATGCGGTGGTGTTTCATTCATTATACCGCTATTATTTTGGAAAGTAAAGATGTTTTTGGACACAAAAAGTTAGAAAGTGGACACCTCTTCACACGCCTTTTGAAAAATGAGGAGCGAAGCACTTGCAAATCCTATAAATTTGTGATATACTAATAAACAATTCTAAACCCATGTGAGGTGTTAAAATGTCGGATTACAAAATCGAAACCAAATGTGTGCAGGGCGGCTACACCCCCGGCAATGGCGAGCCTCGTCAGATCCCCATTGTGCAAAGCACAACCTTCAAATACGCTACCAGCGAGGATATGGGCAAGCTTTTTGACCTGGAGGCCTCTGGCTATTTCTATACCCGCCTCCAAAACCCCACCAATGATAGCGTTGCGGCTAAGATCTGCGAGCTGGAGGGGGGAACTGCCGCTATGTTGACCAGCTCGGGTCAGGCAGCCAATTTCTATGCCGTTTTCAATATCGCCTCCTGCGGCGATCACGTGGTGGCCTCCTCCACCATTTACGGCGGCACCTTCAATCTGTTTTCGGTCACGATGAAGCGTATGGGCATCGAGTTCACCTTTGTCTCGCCCGACTGCACCGATGAGGAGCTGAACGCCGCCTTCCGCGAAAATACCAAGGCCGTGTTTGGTGAGACCATTGCCAACCCCGCCCTTACCGTGCTGGATATTGAGCGCTTTGCCAAGGCCGCCCACGCTCACGGTGTGCCGCTGATCATCGACAATACCTTTGCCACCCCGGTCAACTGCCGTCCCTTTGAATGGGGGGCCGATATCGTGACCCATTCCACCACCAAGTATATGGATGGCCACGGCGCTGCCGTTGGTGGTTGCATTGTGGATAGCGGCAAGTTCGATTGGACAAAATACCCCGAAAAATTCCCCGGGCTCTGTACCCCCGACGATAGTTATCACGGCGTGACCTACACCCAGCGCTTTGGCCTTGCCGGTGCCTTTATTACCAAGGCTACCGCCCAGTTGATGCGCGATTTTGGTTCTATCCAGTCTCCCCAAAATGCCTTTTTACTCAATTTGGGCCTGGAGAGCCTCCACGTCCGTATGGCGCGCCATTGCGAAAACGGCTTGGCCGTTGCCAAGTTCCTCAAATCCGATGATCGCATCGCTTGGGTGACTTATCCCGGCTTGGAAGGGGATAAGTACTACACTCTCGCACAAAAGTATATGCCGAACGGTACCTGCGGCGTGGTCAGCTTTGGCGTCAAGGGTGGCCGTGTCGCTGCCGAGAAATTTATGAAGGGGCTGAAGATTGCCGCCATCGAGACCCACGTGGCCGATGTCCGCAGCTGCTGCCTGCATCCTGCCAGCGCTACCCACCGTCAGATGACCGACGAGGAGCTGATCGCCGCAGGCGTATCGGCCGATCTTGTCCGTCTTTCCTGCGGCATTGAGAACGCCGAGGATCTGATCGCTGATATCAAGCAGGCGTTGGATGCCATTCACTAACAAAGAACGGAGGTGCCGGTATGCCCATTAAAATACCGAATTTATTGCCCGCAACGCAGACGTTGCACGAGGAAAATATTTTCGTTATTACCGAAAATCGCGCGATCACCCAGGATATCCGTCCTTTGCGCATCGTCATGCTGAACCTTATGCCCCAAAAGATCGCTACCGAGACCCAGATCGCCCGTTTGATCGGTAACACGCCGTTGCAGGTGGAGTTGGAGCTGCTGCAGACCGCCACCCACAAATCCACCCATACCTCTGCCGAGCATATGCTCTCCTTTTATAAGGTCTTTGATGACATCAAGGATCAGAAATTTGACGGTATGATCATTACAGGTGCGCCGGTGGAGCATATGGCTTTTGAAGAAGTGGAATATTGGGATGAGCTTTGCGAGATCATGGAGTGGAGCAAGACCCATGTTACCAGTACCCTGCATATCTGCTGGGGCGCCCAGGCGGGTCTTTACTATCATTATGGCATCCCTAAGGTGCAACTCCCCCAAAAGCTGTTTGGCGTGTTCGAGCATAAGCTGGACTATAAGCGCTCCATTTTGTTCCGCGGCTTTGACGACACCTTCCTGGTGCCCCATTCGCGCCATACTGCCAATCGCCGTGAGGATATTGAGGGTGTAGAGGGCCTGCGTGTGCTGGCCAGCTCTGAAGAAGCCGGCGTGTTTGTGGTCTCTACCGAGCGCGGCCGTCAGATTTTTGTCACAGGCCACTCGGAATACGATGGCGACACGCTGAAAAAAGAGTATCTGCGCGATAAGGGGCAGGGACTGGACATCGCCATTCCCAAAAACTATTTCCCGAATGATGACGATAGCAAAGAGCCCCTTGTTCGCTGGCGCAGCTGTGCCAATTTGTTCTATTCCAATTGGCTCAACTATTTCGTGTACCAGACCACGCCTTACGATATTACCCAAATTCAATAAAGCAAAAAAGGCCGCACGTCGGCCTTTTTTGCTTGTGCGGCGGCACTGCGCGCTTTGTTCTCACACATTCCGCGCGAGAACAGAGCACCACCGCGCCGCCGCTCCTTCTCCCACCCCCACCCCCGCCTGCAGGCCGTCCTCGAAGCCGACGCCCTGCAGCCGCCCCCTCCCATCCCCGAGGGGGGCGTGCAATGGCACCTGCGTAATCAGCATTCGCAAAATTTTTTTCGATTTCATTCCACTTTTTGACAAAAATGTGGTCTTATATAGTGAAAGGCCTTTTACACAAACAAGAAAGGAGGCATGGGTACATGAAAAAAGACCTGCGTCGCCCGCCGGCAAGCGACGATCAGATCGTTGCGCTGTATTGGTGCAGAGACGAAAGCGCCATTGATGAGACCGACCGCAAATACGGCCCCTTGATCTATGGCATTGCCTATCACATCCTGTGCGATAAGGGCGATAGCGAGGAGTGTCAAAACGACACCTACCTACGCACGTGGAATGCCATTCCACCTACGCGCCCTAACCAGTTGCAGGTGTTTCTGTCACGCATTACACGGGGGCTTGCTTTTAATCGGCTCGCCACCAAGCGCCGCCAAAAGCGCGTACCCCGGCATATGACCGATTATTTTGAAGATGTCGCTTTTTTTGCAAGCGACCGTGGCTCGGTAGAGGAGGAGGTCTCCGCCGCCGAGCTGGCACGCCACATCAACGCCTTTTTAGAAAGCCGCACCGAAACCGAACGGCAGATCTTTGTGGGGCGTTATTACTTTGGCCATTCCGCCGCCGAGGTAGCCGAATCCTTGCATATGACGACCTCCAATGTCTATAAGCAGCTGACCAAGCTGAAAAACGATTTAAAGCAATACTTAAACGAGAGAGGTGAGAGCATTGACTAAGCAAACCTTTATCAAGGCTGTGGGCCTCATTGACGATAGCTATATCGCCGCCTATCTGAACGCCGCACAGCATATCACAACCCGCGCCAAAACCCACACCCAAGCCCTGCGCCGCCGCATCACCGCTTTGGTTGCAGCGTGCCTGGTCGCCGCCATTCTCGTTCCCATCGGCGTGCATTTTGTGCCGGTGACCTATGATTTAAATTACCAAGAAGATGGTGATACGTTCTATTATACCGGTGGTTTTCATTGGATATACTATACGACCGATAGCGGAAGAATAACAAGAAAAAACGTATATGTAAAGCCTGGCACTACTCCAAATATTGACAACATTATCATCATTTGGAAGCACCTGAATCATATTGATGATGACGTGAGATTTGATTATAACAGATATGCGACTAAAAATAATATACCGTGTCTGAATGTTTCGGTGTCGGAGAACATTCAAAATTATCCTGATTTTGAAGGAAAACTGGAGGCTTTGCGGTGCACCATCATTGGCAATTTCGTCTATGAATACGTTGAGTTTGAAATAATCAAAAATTAAATAAAACAATGATTGTTACGCATACGGCTATTCCTCACTCCACCCGATACCAAGGGGCTCTCTTTCTTTTGAAAGAGAGCCCCTTTACATTTACCAAAAATTTCAAAATTACTCCAATTTTCACAAAAAAAGTTGACTATTATAGAGGGGGAATAACATCAACGCGAAGGGAGGAAAGAAAACGCCATGATCAACCGCACGCAACCGTTGCTGGAGGATAGCGCCCTGATCGCGCTGTATTGGGATCGGGATGAGTCAGCCATTGGCGAGACCGATCGCAAATACGGCGGCTATTTGTATAGCGTTGCTTATCAAATGCTCCACAATCGGCAGGATAGTGAGGAATGCCGCAATGATACCTATAAGGAGGCGTGGGAGGCCATTCCGCCTGCCCGTCCAAGGCTGCTGCAATCCTTTTTGGCACAGATCACACGCGGGATCGCCATCAACCGCTATAAGGAGAGAACGCGCCAAAAGCGCGTGCCAAGCGAGCTGACCGACTCCGTAGAGGAGCTGTCCTATGCCCTGCAAAGCGACACCGATTTAGAGCAGGAGATCGCCACGGCCGAGCTGGGGCGCATGATCAACGCCTATGTGCGCTCACTTTCAGAAACCCAAAGGTACATTTTTGTGGGGCGCTATTACATGGCACGCCCTGTCAAGGAGCTGGCCACCGAGCTGGGCATGACACAGTTTGGGGTCTACAAGCACTTAAAAGAGATCAAAAAAGGCCTTAAGGCCTATTTAGAAGAAAGGGGTGAAACCGTATGAATATCACACAAGATACATTATTGGATGCCATCGGAGCATTGGATGGCGACCTGATCGACGGATATTTTATCATGCGCCAAAGGCTGATCCGTAAAAAATCCGCGCGTCGCGTCGCACCTCGCCGCATCATCGCCGCCATCGCAGCGTGCTTGGCAGTTGTGATGCTTGCTTCCTATGGGTTTTCTTATGTTCCAACAGAATATAATTTAGAACATTTAAACAACGGAGTAGATTCTAATGAGCGGAACATAATCAAAAAAAATATTTGGGTATATTATGTGAATGATTTGGGCTTGATCAATCGAGAACGAGTAAAAACTTCAGGTCTAACAAATGAGCGATTTGAATTATGGAAATATATGAATGGTATCGGAAATGATGTGAAACTTCTTGATCACGTTACGACGAATAATAATATAAATGTATATGACGAAAATGGCAAAAAAATTGGCGAAACAAGTGTGGAGAACATGGAATATAAGTTAAATTTAACTGTTTCAAAAGAAATAATGAATTATGAAAACGCCCAAAAATTATTGCGTTGTTTAGAAAAGACTATGAGTTCAAGAATGGCTAATTATTATGAGATCAAAATCATTTTAAAATGATTTGAAATTTGAAAGAAAGAGGTGATACCAATGGTTATTGAGAGTTAGAACAAGTTTAGAGCACGCAAATTAAAATTCAAAAAACAGGAGGTTCACCTATGAAGAAAATCGTTGCTTTTATGTTGTGCGTAAGTATGGTTTTAACTTTTGTACTATCGGTTGATGCCATTGTTCCCGGAGAGGATGCAGCTTCTGCAAGCACTCGTTCGTTTTCGGCAATCACGAAAGACATGGACACGGGAGAAATTACACAGACCCTATACAATGAAAAAATGTCTGTAATAGATGTGCTTTCTGGATTAAATCCGGAGGATTTAGGCGCATTTATTGACAATGAATCTGTTCTTCAGCCCTCTGCTATTATCGACGGAACAGATAGCCGTCAAAAAGTAAGCAACACAGAACAATCTCCTAATTCAGCAATTTGTTATATGGAGATGGAAATCGGAGGAACCACGTATACCGGAACTGCTTTTATGGTCAGTAAAAATGTAGCTTTAACAGCAGGACACAACCTCTATGACAATTTCCAAATGGCTTCAGAGGTTAAGGTGTGGCCGGGAAAAAATGGATACGGACTTTGGAATAATCCGTATGGTACAGCCAAGAAACTCACAATACTTACTCCTACTTATGACACTAATACCAATGAAAAATATGATTGGGGTATTATTGTATTAAAAGAAAATATTGGAGACGATTGCGGTTGGTTGGAGTTGACATATGATCACGGAAGTGTTTTCCCGGTTAATATGACTTTGACTGGATATACGGATGATTATTATCAATATACTGCTACGGATCAGGTTGTAAATATCGATTCGCATCTGCTCTATCATCGTATTGATAGCAGCGGAGGACAAAGCGGGTCTCCAATTTATGATAGCAACAATAAAGTTCATGCAATACATGGTGGAGGCTATAATGAGACTCGCAATCGAGGGGTGTTAATCACAGAAGAAATATATACTTATGTCCAATCTACCATAGCAAGTCATGCATAATCTTCGCCCCACCGCCACGGCGGTGGGGCACTCTTGACAGAGACTCCCCGATTATGATAAAATAAAAAGGGAATTGCCCCACATTTTAACGGAGGTGATCGTATGAAAAACCGTAAGCTGATGATCGTTTTGATCGTTGCCCTGACGCTTGCCGTGCTTGCCGCGTGCCTCGGAACCTTTGTACACATCACCAAGGGCGAGGTGGAGGAAAAGGACGGTATCAAGCAAAATTCCCGCATCTACCTGGATAACGTCCGCTATGAGGATGGAAAAATTTATTATACCGTTGTCAATAAAACCTGCCGTCAGGTCACCTGGGGCGGTTTTAAGCTGGACGGTATTCATAAATACGAAAACGGAAAATGGACCCCCTTGACCATCGACGGTGGCGATGCCGATATTGGTCGCATTTTGAAGCCCTTTCAGCAAAGTGGAGAATTGTATTATGATCGCCCATATCTTGCCCCCGGCGATTATCGCATCATTTTGACTTCCAACGATTTTGCTATGGTCGGCTATCTGACCGTCACATAATAAAAAGGAGCGGCGTTGCCGCTCCTTTTTGCGTGCATTCCCGATCGGCGTTCGTTTGTGCATGGTGTTCGCCCCCAACCTTGACAAATTCTGCCCATTTGTCTCGTTGCGCAAAAGGCAAAAATGTGCTATACTGTAATTGTGATCCGAAATCTACATAGGATAGGGCAATATTATGAAGATCAAAATCGTGAATAAAAGCTATGACCAGGTGGTGGCCATCCCCCAACCCAAGCACAAAAAGCCCATGAAGCAATCGCTGTTCTGGCGCACTCTTTTGCGCATCGTTTCCACCCCCGATCTCATGACCACGCACTTTACGTGCAATAAGATCGGCATGGAGCGCTTGGGCAAGCGCGAGCCGTGCCTGGTGCTGATGAACCACTCCAGCTTTATTGATCTGAAGATCGCCTCTACTGTGCTGTATCCGCGCCCCTTTAATATCGTGTGTACCACCGATGGCTTTGTGGGTAAAAATACCCTGATGCGCTTTCTTGGATGCATCCCTACGCAAAAGTTTGTTGCCGATCTGAATTTGGTACGGGATATGGTCTATGCGGTTAAGGAGCTGAAAAGCTCGATTTTAATGTATCCCGAGGCCGGTTATAGCTTTGATGGCCGTGCCACGATCCTGCCCGATCACTTGTACAAATTCATCAAGCTCCTGGGGGTGCCCGTGGTCACCATTCGCACCTATGGTGCCTTTGCCCGTGATCCGCTGTATAACAATCTGCAACGCCGCCGCGTTAAGGTGTCGGCAGATATGACCTATTTGCTTTCTGCCGAGGAGGTTCGCGAAAAAAGCGTGGATGAGATCCGCACCGCCATCGGTGAGCAATTCAACTTTGACAGCTTTCGTTGGCAGCAGGAAAATGAAATTCGCATTGCCGAGGATTTTCGCGCCGATCGGCTCAACCGCTTGCTGTACAAGTGCCCGGCCTGCCACACAGAGGGGCAAATGGAGGGTAAGGGAACCGAGCTTGTCTGCCACGCCTGCGGCAAGCGCTACGTGCTGGACGAATACGGCTATATGACCTGCCCGGAGGGCGAGACCGAATTTTCACATATCCCCGATTGGGTGGATTGGCAGCGCGCTCAGGTGCGCCGCCAGCTGGAGCAGGGCACCTATTGTCTTGATACCGATGTGGATGTGTATATGCTGGTGGATACCAAATGCCTTTATAAGGTGGGCGAAGGGCACTTAACTCACACGTGTCAGGGCTTTCACCTCACAGGCTGTGACGGTAAGCTGGATTACACGCAGCCCCCCAAGGCCTCCTATACCCTGAATTCTGATTTTAACTGGTACGAGATCGGCGATGTGATCTCCATTGGCGATAAAAAGGCGCTGTACTATTGCGTACCCAAGACCGACGGCGACATTGTGGCCAAAACACGCCTTGCCACCGAGGAGCTTTACAACATGCAAAAGAAAGCCGCCATGGCGGTGAAATAATCCGACAAAAAAGAGGTTTTTGCCTTGGCAAAAACCTCTTTTTGCTTGTCAGATTTCCAAATAACCGCCGTGAGCCAGAATACGCTGCTGCACCTCGGCCACGGGCACGCTCCAAACGGAGGTATTCTTTTGGGTTGCCAGCGCGGCGGTGATGCCTGCGGCCTCGCCCATGGCAAAGCAGGGGGGCATCACGCGGATGGCTGCATGGGCGAATTTATCGGCGGAAAGGCACTTGCCGGCGGCCAGCAGGTTCTTTACATCCTTGGAAACCAGGGCGGAAAGGGGAATGTAATAGTTCTTTTCCGCCTTATAGGCCACGTATTGTACACCTACCGCCTGGTGAATGTCAATGGAGTTGGCGCAAACGGCAATTTGCTCGTCAGCATAGCGGCTGTTGGCCACATCCTCGCCGGTCAGCAGGGTCTTGCCCACCATGCGGCGGCTCTCGCGCACACCCAGCACAGAGGCGCTTTCGATAAAGCGAATGTCGCGCAGAGGGCGAATGTTGGTTTTCAAAAACTCAAAAATCTTCACGCACTGCGCACGCTGGTCGATCAAGGCAGTCGAGAGGGCCTCGCCATCCAGCTCGTTCACGCCGTTATCGGTCTGCGCCATGTTGACCACCCAGCTGCCGTCGGGGCGCTCGTAAATGCGGAGCTTCTGGGTGCCGCAGGGAAAGGTGCCGTCGGCAATGCCGCCGTCAAAAATATCCATATAAAAGCGTTCGCGCATTTCGGTATGCTGGGCCATATAGGCATCCAGCTCGTCCTTGTGTACACCGTCGATGACAAAGAACATGGAGGCTGTTTGCAAAAAGCCGTTTTCGTCGCCGCGAAAGGTTTCTGCCCCTGCCTTGGCGGCAAGAGAAGCAGTTCCGCTGGCGTCAATAAACGCCTTGGCCGCTACGGCCACAATACCTTCAACTGTGGCAAAATAGGCCTTGGAAATGGTCTGATCCTTGACCTCGCAGCCCACCAGCATGCTGTGGTAAAGCACCTTGACGCCTACCTCGGTGCAGCACTCCTCGGCCACGCGCTTCAGCGTCTCGGGCAAAAAGGGCGTGCAACCAATATGCCCCTTGGTGCGGTAGCCGGCGTGGCTATCGCCGCCGGGATTTTGCGTATACGAAATGGCGCCGTTCTTTTGAACCATGCGCTCTACAAATTCCGAGAAAAAGCCGCGGATGATCTGCGTGTCACCCGTCTTGTCATAGCAGGTCATAAAGGGTCCCACAAGACCTGCGGTGGCCGTGCCACCCAGCATGCTGCCCCCCTCGCAAAGAATGACGCCGGCGCCCTCTCGGGCTGCGTTCACCGCCGCCGAAATGCCGGCCACACCGCCGCCCACGACCAATACGTCGCAGGTGTATTGCTTTTCAATCGAAAACGTTATCTGTTCCATGGTGAAACCTCCGTGCCTGTTTGTTGCTTTTATTTTAGCAAATGCTCTTGCACATTTCCATACAATATGCTAAAATGTTTTTTATAAAATCCAACAAAAAGGAGCGAAAAATACCATGGAAAAGCCCTTTCGATTTATAGAATACAAAATCACACGCCGCGAGGAATTCAACGTGACCGAGGGGCGCCAGCCCACCTTTGCGCTGTTCTGGTTAAAGGAGGGGAGCTTCCGGTTGCAGATCGGCGAGCGCGAAACGCTGATCGGCGCAGGGGATCTTGTGGTGCTGCCCGATGACGTGGATTTTAGTCGCTCGGTCATCCAGCCCATTTCCTTTGTCTATCTTAAATTCTGTATCAACCCCAAATGCCCCTTCACGCTGCCGTTGCCCTCGGGTAAGGTGGAGCTTGCCGACCGCGAGCGCTTTCTTTCCAACATCTCCTTGTATGAGGCGCTGACCGAGGCCGAGGATGCCCGATCGCTGTACCTGCGCGAGCACGCCTTGGAGGATATTCTGCTGCAGATCTCCACCGAATACCACCGGGTGGGGCAGGGAGGGCAGACCGAAGGTGACTGCCACGATCCACTGGTACACAGCGCCCTGCAGTATATTCGCGATCATCTGACGCAAAAGCTGACGGTTGGTGAGCTGTGCCGTGCCCTCTCCACCAACCCTTCCACCCTGAATTTCAAAATGCGGCGCGAGCTGTCGCTGTCGGTGGGGGAGTGCGTCATCAACGAGCGGATGCGCCTGGCACGCCGATTGTTGACCAACACCACCTTTTCTGTGGGCGAGATCGCCGTCCGCTGTGGCTATGAAAACATTTACTATTTCAGCACCGTATTCCGCCAATACCACGGCATCGCTCCTACTGCCTATCGGGGGACACAAAGATAAATTTTAAAAAGTTTTGAAAAAGTACTCCACATTTTGCCCAAAATCTTGTCTTATATAGTGAAGGATATGAGAAAGGAGAGCACATGAGACAGCGCAAGACAATCGAGCGCGATCTTTTGACAGACGAGCAGATCATCACTTTATACAACAGTCGTAACGAGACTGCCATTGATGAAACCCACCGCAAATACGGAAAGCTCCTGCTTTCGGTGGCGCATCAGATCCTGCAGGATCGGCAGGATAGCGAGGAGTGTCAGAACGATACATATCTGAAAGCCTGGAATTCCATTCCGCCCGCGCATCCTGCCTCGCTGCAGGCCTATCTGGCACAGATCGTGCGTGCCATTGCCATCAATCGGTATACTGAAAAAAGAAAAAAGAGTCGAATCCCCTCGCAGCTGACCGAAAGTCTGGAGGAACTGGCTTTTTGTCTCTCGGATTTTTCGGCGGTGGAGCAGGAGGCAAATGCAGCGGAGCTGGGGCGTTACATCAACGATTACGTCAGCACGCTTTCTCCGCGGCAGCAGTATGTTTTTATCAGCCGTTATTATTTTGCAAAGCCAGTGGAGGATATTGCAAAAATGCTGCAGATCACCCGGTTTGGCGTGTATAAGCACATTGACGAGATCAAAAAAGGATTGCGAGCCTATTTGGCAGAAAGAGGTGAAATTGTATGAACATCGGTACGTTGATCGAAGCAACCGGAGCGTTAGAGCCCCGATTGATCGA
>JAFTSB010000013.1 GCA_017461945.1 Clostridia bacterium
CGACCGCTCCACCAGCCGTTGGAAACAGAGACCGTCAGCACGCTTTCGGGTGCGCAAAGCTCGGTGACGTCATAATCAAATTCAAATACGCGGCAATGATAGTCGGTCCAACCGGGTTTCATTTCCTCATTGCCAACGCGCTTGCCGTTGATATAGGCATCAAAAACGCCAAGAGCGGTCATGGTCAAGGAAACCTTGGCACATCCCTTAGGGAGATCGAAATCACGGCGGAACAAGGCGAGACCGTTGCCGGGAGTCAGGGTGCGATCAGCGCTGTTGAAAAAGCGTGCGCCGGCCCAGGGATGCTCCTTGCCATCGGGTTTGGATTGAGGGTTACAAATGAATTTCGCGAGTTCGTGCATGGTGCAGATCCTCCTTCTTTATATTCAAATTCATTGTAACATAGTTACAATCGGTTGACCACGCCCATTTTTTTGGTAATATGCGCCCGATTTTCACTTTTTCTTTTGCGAAATTCCCATTTTTTTCTTGTTTGCACCGTTGGGTTGTGGTACAATGATAACAGAAACAAACGGGAGGTCCCATATGTCCCACATTCTTACAGCCGCCGAAATGCTGGCGGCAGATCAGCAAACCATCGCTGCAGGCACCCCCTCGCAGGTACTGATGGAACGCGCAGCAATGGCCGCTTTGACAATTCTGCGTCAAAAATTCAATACGACGTCTGTGCTTTTTTTATGCGGAGCCGGCAACAACGGCGGTGACGGATTGGCGATGGCTCGCTTTTTCGTGGAGAGCGGTGGAATCGCACAAATCGTCTATATGGGGCAGCTGGATGCGCAAGGCGCCCCCGACACCGAAGCGATGAGTGCCGAGTGCGCACGGCAATTTTCCTTGCTTGCGGCAAAAACGGCGATCCAAACCGAACCAACACTTGACGGCGTAACGGCTGTGGTGGATGCCGTGTTCGGCATTGGCCTTTCGCGCCCCATTGAGGGCAGAGCCCGTGACATCATCGAAGCGGTACGCGCTGCAGCGCTCCCTGCTTTGGCCGTGGATATTCCCTCCGGCCTGCACGCCGACACCGGCGCCGTTATGGGCACGGTACTGCCCGCCACGCACACGGTGGCGATCGCGGCATTAAAATGGGGGCATCTGCTCTATCCCGGTGCCGCCCTTTGCGGCGAGATCACAACGGTGGATATCGGCATCGATGCGCAATGTTCTAAAGGCAAGCTTTTAGAAAAGGATATGCTGGCACAGCTTCCGCCACGCCCGGCAAGAGCCCACAAGGGCACCTTTGGCCGCGTGTTGACGATCGGCGGCTCGGTAGGCATGAGCGGAGCGGCTTATTTTGCTGCAAAGGCTGCTTTGCGTGCCGGATGCGGATTGTCGGAAATTTTCACCCCTGCAGACAATCGCATCATTTATCAGACCCAACTGCCGGAAGCGCTGTTGACCCTTTATGACCCAAACAATCTGGACACTTCTCTGCTGCTGGCAGCCCTTTCACGCGCCGACGCCGTCGCCTTGGGGATGGGACTTTCACAGAGCGAAACCGCCAAAGAGATCGTTGCTCTTGTATTGAAGCACGCCGAGGTGCCCTTGATCGTGGATGCCGATGCGCTGAATTTGATAGCAGAAGACCCCAAGCTACACCGTCTTTGCATTGACCGCTGTGCCCCCACAGTGTTGACACCGCATCTTGGAGAGATGAGCCGTCTTTGTAGGGTCGACATCCCAAGCCTTGCCGCCCATATGGTGCAGCACGCCAAGGTGTTGGCCACCCAAAGCAAGGCCATACTGGTCATGAAGGATGCTCGCACACTGATCACAGATGGTGATATCGTTTATCTAAATCCTTATGGCAACAGCGGCATGGCTACCGGCGGTAGCGGCGATGTGCTGGCCGGCGTGATCGCCGCGCTTGCGGCGCAAGGAGCATCGCCCATTGATGCTGCGCGATTGGGTGTGTTGGCGCACGCCCTGGCAGGAGATGCCGCCCATGAACAATACGGCAACCATGGCTTGATGGCAAGCGATATCATTGACGGTCTTTGCCGGGTTCTCCCTTGATTTTCGATATTCCAATATTTTTATATTATTTTCCAATTTTATCCTTCTTTTTTCTATTTTTCGACTTAAATATTTTCGTTTTTGCAAAATTTCTGCCAAAATCGTCATTATAATAAAAAAACAAGATCCATGCAGGGGGCTTAACTCCCTTTGCATGGATCTTTTCTTTTATTGCAGCACGGCAATCATTGCTTCACGCAGTGCCGCATATGCCGCTTCATCCTTGGGGCAAAAGCCCAAGGCGACGGTATCCTCCATCATATAAAAGGTAGCTTCATCTATCCAAAGACGAAGGCTTTCCCCTGTGGCAGTTCTGACACGCAGGTTCATATCCCAAGCGCCGGTGTCGCGCTTTTCGTCATAGTCCACCCGATAGCCACCGTCGATCATAGCCTGTAGCTTGGCTCGGATATCAAGGAACTGTTCCCCCTCCAACACCACCTCGGTGCCATTGTTGCCAAGAAGATCCCATTTCATAAACAAGGGGTCCTCTACGATCATGATTTGAACATCCTCGGCCATCATCTTGGCAAGATGCTCTTTCATTTTATTCTTTTGCACGATCCGCGGTATAAGCACCGCCGATAACACAATGATCAATGCCAAAAGGATCATTCCCACACCGATCAGAGTCGCTTTATGCTTTTTCATCACTTCACCGCCTTCTGCATTTTATTATAGCAGAAAGGCGCGAAAAGTCAAGAACGCTTCTTGCGACGAACAAACAAGGAAAGGAGCGCCCGTCCGGAGAATGGAATCAAAGGATAAAGATAACTATGACCACCGTTAACGGTCTTGTTGGTGGCGATCAAGATCAAAATCAGCACCACGCCAATACCAAAGCCCCACAAATTAAAAAAGGCCGTGAGCGTCAGCAATAGGATCCGCAAAAATTTAAGAGCATAGCCCAGTTCAAAGCTGGTTTGAGTAAAATTGGCAATGGCCACAAAGGCCATATACAAAATCACCTCGGGAATCAGCCAGCCTGCGCCAACGGCAAATTCGCCCAGTATCAGACCGCCCACCACCGACAGCGAATTTGCCAGCATATCCGGGGTGTTCATTGAGGCCATGCGCAAGCCGTCGATAACAAATTCTGCTAATAGCAGTTGGAGATAAATGGGGAGCTTTCCCCGTTCATCGGGCAGCGAAAAAGCCAGCCACTCGGGCACCAGCTGAGGATTCAAGACCCCCAAAAACCACAGAGGTGTGAGAAACAGCGTCAGCCAAAAGACTGCGTGGCGCACCATACGCAAATAGGTGCCCGTAAGGGGCGGCAGATAAAAGTCATTGGTCTCTTGCAGAAACGTAAAAATAGAGGTTGGCAGAACCATTGCCGATGGCGAATTATCCAGCAAAACGATCACACTTCCCTCCAACAAATGGGCGGCAGTGGTGTCAGGACGCTCGGTATATCGAATTTTAGGAAAGGGATTGTACCAACGACTTTGGATCAGTGATTCGGCAAGAGACTCATGCCCCATGGTCAGGGCATCGGTTTTGAGCGACTTAACCTTATCGGTGACATATTTGACCAGCTTGGGATCGGCACGATCGGACATATAGGCCACCACCACGTCGCTTTTGGAGCTTTGACCAACCGTGAGATATTGCATGGTCAGCGTTACATCGCGGATGCGGCGACGGATCAAGGCGGTGTTAAAGATCAGCGTTTCTACAAAGCCGTCACGGGCGCCGCGCATGACACGGTCGTTTTCGGGCTCGGCAGTTTCGCGTGCCGGATAGGTCCGTGCGTCGATGATCATAGCACTCTCGCCAAAGGTGGAGCCCAGCATCAAGGTGGCACCCGATAGCACCATTTGTAGCATCGTTTCCTCGTTTTCGGTGACATCGCACTCCACGTAAGGCATATTTTGTTCTAAAAATGTGGTAGCATTCTCCGGCATTTTTTGCAATGACAGCAAATAGATAAACAGCTTTTGCATAGCGCCATCCTTGATGAGGCCGTCGATATAAAACAACGTTACCTCGCCATCGCCCACCTTAAGCACCTTTTTGATGATATCAAAATTTTCGGCAACGCGGAGCTTTTCTTCAAAATACCCCACGTTATCTGCATAGTTTTTTGTCATTTGGGACATAGATTTTCCCTCCATATAAATTAGTAAAAGTTTGCCCAAATGTCAGAAAAATATGTGAACGGGTCATTTTTTTAGCGACAAAAAAGGGGGTACCCCCCTGTTATTGTTACAGTTCAATATGTTTCACCTTTTCCAGCCATTGCCGCAGCCACAGCTCACTGGAAAAGCCCACACCCATAGTGGAATTGGCCTCGATGATCATACCGTCAAGACGCCCCTCGCGCAATAGGCGCAGGGCCAACTCACATTGATGCTCCATCAGGTCAAGGGGAACGGGACGCTGATTTGGAAAATCGTAAATGTAGATGCCCATCAGCTTTTTCTGCCTTGGAAAGTTCTTTTCTATGTGGCAAAAGCGCTCCTCGACCAAGGGGAGCTCGTTTGCGTTCCACGTCCAAAGGGTCAGAATATCCAGATAAGAGGCGATCTCGTCGTCAAGACCGTCGATATCACGGGTATACCACGTTACGGCAAGCTCCATTTTGCGAGAGGCCTTATCCAATCCTGCACGGATCTCCTTGAGCAATGCCAACTGCTTTTCGCGTGCCTCGGCGGTAGGCAGATCCTTAAATTTATGCACGAAATCATCCATATACGCGCCACAGATATTGGGGTACTTCTCTGCCAGGTCGCAGATAAACGCTTCCTCGTTCCCTACGCGAAAGCCGCCCGAGCCGGTGGCCCCCCACAACACCCGATCCATACGACAAAAGCTTTCGGCATAACCATAGGCGTCGTGGGAAAACGGCACCGGCTCACCATCGCAGTTGATCAACAGCATATTGGGGATATCCAACATAAAGGCACCTTCTGCAGGAGTAATGCGGGATCGGCTATAGAGTCTCGTCTCGCGTTTAGGAGTAAACCAAATGTCATCCTGATGGGGACGAACCCCAAACATCCATAGCTTATCTCGTACCGTTGCCATACTTTTTCTCCTTTTTGCAAAAGGAGGACCTCTCCATACAGTTGGAAAAGTCCTCCTTGGATTTGATTATTCGATGATCAGATACTGGGGGAGGCCATCCTTGTACTTGGGGCCGGCCTCGCCTGCGATCAAAGGCAGGAGATAGCGAGCGCACTCGTCGGTGACATTGTTGCCACGCTCGTTGATGAACTCGGCAGGAACAGCCTTGATCTGGTTGGCGATCTTGGAAACATCGCTGTGCTCCACGTGGTAAGCGTAGGGCTCGGTGCTGTCGCGAACGATGGTCATCATCTGACGGGTGACGCCCTCGGATGCTGCCTTAACGGCGGCACGGCCCACGCTGACGGATTCAGCAAGGTCGGTAGCGGAGGCGATATGAGAAGCGCAACGCTGGGGCAGATTGAGCTCGATAGAACGCACCTTGCAGCCAAGCTCTGCCTTAACGGCGTATTCCAACGCCTTGCCAGTGCCGGAAAGCTGCTTGTGTCCAAAGGCGTCGGTAGAGGCTACACCAAAGCCCTCGCAAACGTAGGTGCCATCGGCAAAGTGGATGCCCTCGGAAACGGCGATGACCACGTTGGGATGCACCTTGAGTGCAGCGCGCACGTCCTCAAAGAACTCCTCTTTACTGAAATTGCGCTCGGGGAGATAGATAAGATCAGGAGCGATGCCATTGACCACGCGGCTGATGCCTGCGGCGGCGGTAAGCCAGCCAGCATCACGGCCCATGATTTCTACGATCGTAACAGCAGGAACGGTGTATACAGCGCAGTCGCGGATGATCTCCTGCAGGGTAACAGCAATATACTTGGCAGCAGAGCCAAAGCCGGGGGTGTGATCGGTCACGACCAGGTCGTTATCAATGGTCTTGGGAACACCCATAATGCACATCTCATAGTCGTTCTCCTTGGTATAAGCGGAGAGCTTGGCCACAGTGTCCATAGAGTCATTGCCGCCGATATAGAAGAAGTAACGAATGTCATATTTCTTAAAAATGGCAAGCAGCTTTTCATAAACGGCATCGTCTTCACCGGGCTTGGGCAGCTTTTTGCGGCAGGAGCCGAGAGCTGCAGCGGGAGTATGCTCCAAAGCAACGATCTTCTCCTCGCTGTCAAAGAAAGCGTTAAGATTCACCAAACGCTCCTGCAGCAGGCCTTCTACGCCATTTCTCATACCGTAAAGGGTCTTAATGGCACCGTTGCCCACATCCTCTTTGACGCCGCGAATCACGCCGGCAAGGGTGGCATTGATGGCAGCGGTGGGGCCGCCGGACTGGCCAACGACTGCATTACCGATCAGTTTTTTCATATCAAAACCTCCAAAGGCTTAATTTTCATTTATAGTATAACAAAAATGTCCATATCTGTCAAGAAAATATCCTCTCTTTTTCCGCGCTTTTTCACGGTTATCCGGGACAAGCGGCACCGCATAGGCTTATGCGGAGGTGATTTTATGCTTACCATGTTACTATCCATATTGATGAACGGCATCCACCTATTACTGGGGATCGGCACATCGCAAAGCTTTCCTCCCCCCTTGGATGCCAAAGAGGAAAACGCCGCCTTTGAAGCAAGACGACAAGGCGATATGGCGGCACGAGAAAAGCTGATATTACACAATCTGCGGCTTGTCTCACATATCGTACGAAAATATTATGGAACAGCCAAAAATCAAGAGGATCTGATTTCCATCGGCAGCATTGGGCTTGTAAAGGCGGTGGACTCCTACAACCCCGAAAATGGCACCCGTTTTGCCACTTATGCGGCAAAATGCATTCAAAACGAGATCCTGATGCACTTTCGATCACAAAAAAAGCTTTCCAACGAGGTTTCCATCAACGAAACCATAGACGTTGACCGGGATGGCAATCCCCTGACCTACATCGACGTGATTGCCGCCGAGGACAACATTGAGGAGGAGGTTGACAGCAAGATCAAAGGGGCTTTGGTGCGCCGCTTGGTGGAAACGGTGTTGGAGGAGCGTGAACGACAGATCATTGTGCTACGATACGGCCTTGGGGGCGAGGAGCCACGCACGCAGCGTGAGGTAGCTGCCCTGCTGGGGATCTCGCGCTCTTATGTCAGCCGCATTGAAAAGGGGGCGCTGGAGACATTACGGGAGCATTGTTAGACCCCAAGACGGCGCGAGCATGGCACATCGTGATTCGCGCCAAGCAAAGAAAACCGCACACAGCCGTGTGCGGTTTTCTTTATTACAGAATACAAGCGGTAACCATTTTGTGCCACGAATTGATGGATGCATAAGGATCCTCAGGTGAAGGAGCGGTAGCGGTATAAGGAAGCACAGCCTCCTCCAGCTCGGGGATGCCGGCAACGGTACCGTTCAAGTATTCGGAAATGCGCTCAGCAGTGGACAGCAATCGAGCGCGCAGGCCGCCAATACGCAGCTCCTGCGTGACAAAGCCGTGCGGCTTGTTTTCTCGCATCCATTGCGCACGAAAAACGGTCAAAAACGCATCCAGATCACAAACGATGGTGGGGATCTCGTTGGCAAGCGCCGCCATGGTGGCGCGGTCGTTTGCCAGATAGGCATTGCGCAACCGAACACTGAAATCGCTCTTACGCACCAAGACCTTGCAAAGGGAGGCGAGAGTCCGGTAGACATATCCAAAGGTGGGATGATCGGTCAAGGGAGAAAGGCGCTGTTCGGCCTCCATATAGCGATCCGACACCGTGGCAGGATCCAGATGTGCATCCAACAATCCCTCTAACGGGTCGTTAAACAGTAAGTATTTGCAAGGGTTTTCAGGATGATCGGTGCTGTCTGCCATATCGTTGGGAGCATCCAACGTCAGCAGCTCTTCAAAGCCGATACCAAGACAGGCGCGAGCGCGTTTTTCTAAAAGAGCGGCATCGGGCTTGCCTGTGTAGCCGTATTCGGCAAAATAAAGCAGTACCGACAGACACGCAAAGTTTGAGCATTCTCTGCCGTTATCCCCCCAGCTGGTGATCAACCAATCCCTCATACCGTACTTTTTGCAGGCCTCCAGCTGGATCTCGGCAGATTTCAGCGAAAAGCGCATAAAGGGGGCAAAGCCCGACCAGCTCCAAGCACCGCTGGCAAACATGGTTTTATTGTGTGGAAATTTGAGATGGCTTTCGACCATGTGAGAAAAGCGAGCACGCTTTTTCTCGGTGGTGTAATAATCCCAATAGATCAACACCAGCCCCTCGGGCACCTTTTCCATGATCTCAGGGGCGATATCCCCTTCTTCTACGTAATACCGACCGCCAAAGGCCATGCGGTAAAACATATCGCTCCAGATCATGGGCTGAAAACCGTATTGTTTGCACATATCGGTTACGATAGTGAGATGCTCCAGCATAATATCTGCCGGCTTGCGGTACCCGTGTTTATCCTGGTATTTACCGCGGCCAAGCAAATGCGCCTCATCCATGCCCAAATTGATGCGGCGGCTACGGAAGCATTTTGCACAGGTCCGGATCATGCTTTCCACCAACCGGTAGGTTTTTTCTTCCCCTGCCAACAAAATATCATCCACATCGTGGACCTCTGCAAAGGCCTTCCATTGCAGGGCTCTGGCAAGATGCGCCAACGCTTGAATACAGGGGATCAGCTCGATGCCAAGGCTGTCAGCATAATCATCCAGTTCCCGCAGCTCAGCGGCAGTATAGCGTCCGCGCATACGGCCAAAATAGGGGTATTCCTCCAGTTCGTACGTATCCTCGGTATACAGCATCATCGCATCATAGCCCATCAGCGCCATATAGCGCAGCATGCGCTTGACAGCATCCACCGTCATAACCGCATTGCGAGATACATCGGCCATCAGACCAAGGGTTGTCTGCCAATTCTTTTCACAAACCTCCCCGCCCTCTTTTAACACAGTGGGCAAATGAGACAGAGCGCGGAAGAAATCGCAACGGCGAGCATAGGTCACGGTAACTCCGTGATTGCCGCTTTTGAGAGACAGGCCCTCACCGTCACGAATAACCGTAACAGGCGTGCCCTTTGCATCCTCGCAAAGACCCAACTGCAAAAGCACCTCTTGGGTGCCGGCAAAAAGCTCCGAGGGGAGATCCACAAAACGAATGTTTAACATACGCTTTCATTCCTTTCCTGTTTAGATAACTTATCATAGCATAAACATAGGCGAATGTAAATTTGAAATCGTGTATTTTTTCTTTGAATTCAGTCACCGTAACAGCTGGCGAAAATCGCGGATCCGGGTGAAGGTGCTGAAGTTAGCATCGTGAAAATTGGCCGCGCCATTGAAGGCGGTACGGCACAGCAGCAGGATATCCTCCCCTTCAACCAAGAAATTCACATACTGAAAACCGACCTGCTTTTCAGGCAGATGGCGGTAATCAAAGATGTGTTTGACCAGCGACCAATGCTCCAGATCACGAGAAACGATCAGCGACAGAAGATTGCGCCCGGTGGGATGCTCGTTATCCAAATAAGAAACAATCGAAAGATAGCAACCGGTAACGGGATCGAAATGGATCTCGAATTTTGAATGATTGCCTGGGAAGTCCATTACACGCGCAAAACGCAAGGGAGCCTCGGGATTATGAACGTCGGGTTGCATCAGGATCACCTTGCCAAAGGACGGCTTACAGGCGCCGATTTCATAACGCAGCACGTTATAAAGCCGGCCATCCGGGCCGATGGTCATGCAGCCCTCCAGGCAGCCGCCGCTTTTCCCTTTGGCCGTACCCGGCCAAGCAGAATCATACGGAACGGGGGCGGTAAAGCTCCAATTTTGTGCGCAAAGAAGGTCGGCATCTTCAGCCACCGAAGCACACATAATGCTGTGTCCACCCCGGTGCCAGCAGCCCCATTCCAGCGAGGTCCAAAGCCGCCCCTGGAAGGTCAGTATTTTTTGGGGATTTTTATGCACTCCGGGGGCATCAAACCTTCCGCTGCCGCGCAGCAAGACCGTAGGCGAGCCCCAGGTGTTGCCACCATCTTCAGAGGAGCCGATCAAAAGATCGCCATATTCGGTGGAAACGGCCAACATATACAATCTACCCCGATGCACGAACAATTTGCCCCAGAAGCAGGGATAGAGATCGGTCACATAATGCCAGCTTTCCCCCTCATCATCCGAGCGAAACAGCAGCGTGAGATTTTGAGGTGCCTTGGCCTTATACACATCCATGGAGGCCAACAAAAAGCCATCGGGATGGCGCACGATCGAGGGGCTGCAAAGATACTGCCCCGAAAAGGAATAAGCGCGGTCATCCGGGTGGAGATACTGTACCACGCAGTCCCCCGGAACGGTGCCGGTACGCACCAGACGCAGGCGACTTTTTTGCTCCCCTGCCGTGACCATAAATTCATAATCGCGTCCTTCCGTCAGTCCTTCGATCCGCACCGAGGGGCAGTTGGTCACCACGGTGGCACGGGGCGTAGCGCTCCCCTTCAGACCAAAGGAAACCGTATAGCTGTCGCCCCCCTCTACAGGCAGCCATTCGGCCTCAAAGCCATTGGAAAACGGCGCAATACGGCAAACGTAAATATCCCCCACATCAAACTCAAGCGGACGGTAGGGGCGATACCCCCAAGAGGAAGCTCCCTTCATACGTGCCCTCCCTTCACAGTCAAAACAGTCTTTTTTCATCACAGATCGGCTTCAAATCCATTATAGCGTTCCGCGGTAAGAAAGTCAACCAAAATTCCAAAAACGCCGCCCGGAAATCCGGGCGGCGTTGCTGTTATTCTTGGGTTTCGGGGGTGGCTTCGAAAACCATTGCCGCCTTATCCTCCTCGGGCATTACAGCCACAAAGGCTTGGATGGCACACTCGATCATATCATCGGTGGGCTCACGCACGGTGATGCGCTGCAGCCACATGCCGGGGGCAGAAATAATGCGGGTAAGAATGTTCTCGTGGCGGCCCGCGAACTTCAACAGCTCATAGCCGATACCCATGGTCAGCGGGATCAGCAAAAGCTTAAGCCCTGCGCGGATGAAGGTATAAGCAGTGGCATTGATCCCCTCGACACTGGGGGGGATAAAGATACCGATCACAATGCTGACCAGCATCATTAAAATAAGAAAGGATGTGCCGCAACGGGGGTGAAAACGGCGCTGAAGGCGCACATTCTCAACGGTGAGAGGCAAGCCGTGCTCATAGCAAAAGATGGTCTTGTGCTCAGCACCGTGATATTGGAAGGTACGGCGGATATCCTTCATCAGCGATACCAGTGCCATATAGGCAACCAGCACCAGCACCTTCAACAGGCCCTCAAAGATGGATTTCAGATAGCGATTATCCTGGGGCCAGCCCGGGATGTAAGCCTGTATCACCTTGTCGTAAAGGAAGGTAGGCAGCCAAATAAACAGCGCCACGGCCAGAAAAACACCCAGAACGGTGGCGATGCCGGTGATAGCCGCCATCATCCCCTTGCTGACAGTGCCGGAGCCCTCTTTGTTCTCTTTTTTGCCGGTTTCTTCGGCCTTTTCTTCAACAGACTCGGCAACAGGAGCTTCGTTGATCTCGTTCGGCTCAATGGGAGCCTCCTCGCTTTTTTGAGGCTCTTCCAGCTCCTCCATAGCGATCTCAGCCGATTTCATCAAATACTTATAGCCGGTTACCAAAGAATCCACAAAGCCGAACACGCCGCGGATAATCGGCCAGCGGCAAATGGCTGGGCGTTTTTTCTTTTGATTAAGATTTTCTTCAAAATAGATTTCCCCATTGGGGCGACGCACAGCCATAGCGCTTTTTTCGGGGCCGCGCATCATAATGCCCTCCATCAAGGCCTGGCCACCGATAGAGGTACGCTTGCAGGAACATGCTTTTTTCTGTTTGCTCATTTGTTCTCCTTGCTTAAAAAGCAGACCGTTCCCCCACAGGGGTGGGAGAACGGCCATGCTGTCATTTGCGCTTATCGAAATTGATCTTCATCTGGCCGCCCAGCTCTTTTTTGTGCTTGTCAAGCAGATTGTGAATGCGCTTGACGGGGTCGAGCAGGGTGCTGATGGTATCGTCGTGATTCAAAGTATCGATGATGTAGGCCACGTACTTGCACATATTGACCTCGGTGTACCACTCCTTGGAAAGCAGCTCGGGCGTTCTGTGCACCAGATTGGTGGTGAAGATGTGGGTAAAGACACCCTCTTTATAGGCCTTATCAAACTTTTCAAGGCCGTCAGTAAACAAGCCGAAGGTAGAGAAAGCAAAGATGCGCTTAGCGCCCTTCTCTTTCAACTGCAGCGCGACGTCGATGATGGAGTCACCGGAGGAGATCATGTCGTCAACGATGATCACATCCTTGCCGGCGAGATCACGACCCAGGTACTCGTGCGCCTCGATGGGGTTTCTGCCATTGATCACAACGGCGTAGTTACGGCGCTTATAGAACATACCGATGTCGATACCCATCACGGAGGAATAATACATACAACGGCTCATAGCGCCCTCATCGGGGGCAATGATCATCAGATCATCCTTATCAATGGAGATGTCGGGATATTGGCGGATCATAGCCTTGATGAACTGGTACGTGGGGCGCACATCGTCAAAGCCGCAAAGCGGAACGGCGTTTTGTACGCGAGGATCGTGTGCATCAAAGGTGATGATATTTTTTACGCCCATTCCCTCCAGCTCCTGCAGCATCCAGGCGCAGTCCAAGGATTCGCGACGGGAGCGCTTGTGCTGGCGGCCCTCATACAGCATAGGCATAATAACAGAAACGCGGCGCGCCTTGCCTGCGATAGCGGCGATCACGCGCTTGAGATCGGCAAAGTGATCATCGGGGCTCATCGGTACGCTTTGGCCGTACATCTTGTAGGTCACACTATAGTTGAAAGGATCGCAATAAATGTACACGTCGTGTCCACGCATGGACTCGTGCAAAACGGCCTTGGCCTCACCGGTGCTAAAGCGGGGGCATTCCACCGAGGCAATGAAAGAGCCGTCGCCACCGTGGCGTCTCCACTCCTTGAGGTAGTTATCGACCTGAAGTGTAAATTGCTCTGAGCCGGACATACTGATAACACTGAGATCTCCGTAAAGTGAATCCTTCATTCTCTGCTCCTTTGCGTGCTGTCTTTTATTGGCTTGGAAACAAAATTCCCTTTATACAAATGTTATTATAACATAACATCATCGTTTTGAAAAGTACTTTTTTCAGGATTTTTTGTTCTTTTCGGCGAAATCTGCCGTTTCACTGAAAAATCAATGGGACTTTTCGCAAATTTTGCAAAATCTGACGTAGGCTTCGTCGTAGGCGGCTCGATTGGCCGTGGGCGCATACAGCACGGGATCAAAGGAACGGATCACCAGCTCGCGTGCCTCGCGCAGATCCTTCAGCTCACCTGCGGCAATATATTGCATCAGCAGATTGCCGATGGCAGTAGCCTCCACGGGACCCGCCGTCACAGGGATGCCGCACGCGTCGGCAGCCAACTGGCAAAGGAAGGTATCCTTGGTGCCGCCACCCACGATGTGAATGCCCTTTACGGGCTTGCCGCGCAGGGCTTCAATGCCCTCCTTCACATAACGGTAGCGAAGTGCCAGGCTTTCCATAATGACACGCACGATCTGTCCCTCGTTTTCGGGCACGGGCTGACCGGTCTTTCGGCAGAACTCCACAATGCGTCCGGGCATATCACCGGGGGCAACGAACATGGGATCATCGGGGTTGATAAAGGAGACCAGGGGCTTTTCGGCCTCAGCCAGCGTTTGCAGATCTGCAAAGCTGAAATCCTTGCCCTCTCGCTTCCACTGTCTGCGCGTTTCCTGCACCGTCCACAGCCCCATAATGTTTTTGAGAAAACGGTAAGTGCCAAGAGCACCGCCCTCGTTGGCAAAATTCCATGCCAATGTATCGTCATTGATCAGGGGCGAGGTCAGCTCGGTACCCATAAGCGACCAAGTGCCGCTGGAGATATACACAAAATCCTCCTCAGTGGCGGGCACTGCCAACACGGCGCTGGCCGTATCGTGAGAGGCAATATTATACACCTTGAAATTCACGCCTCCCACCTCTTCACTAACCGCAGCGGAAAGCTTGCCAAGGCAGTTGCCGGGCTCTACCACATCACCCAGCAGCATAGGCAGCCCCAGCTTTTCAAAGATCTCGGGGGCAACCTTACGGGTCTTGGCATTGAGAATAGCACCGGTGGAGCAAATGGTATATTCGTTTGCCATTTCACCGGTCAGGAAATAGTTGAGTAGGTCGGGAATGTTCAGCATCCGTGCAGCGCGCTGCACCATTTCAGGGTTGTCGCGCAGATCGGCAGCCAGCTGATAAACCGTATTGAAATCAATGGTCTGAATACCCGTGATATCGTAAAGCTCCTTGACCGAAAGGCGATCGGCAAGCTGATCAGGCATACCGGCAGTACGGGAGTCGCGATAGTGAATGGGGTTGGAAAGCATTTCGCCATGCTGATCGATCAGGCCGTAGTCCACACCCCAGGTATCAATGCCAAAGCCGGCAATTTCATCACCGGAAAGCTTTGTTTCACGAATGGATTGCTTGATCTCGTGCAGGATGCGTAGAATATCCCAACGGAAGTGTTTACCAACGGTAACGGGATCGTTGGTAAAGCGATGATTTTCGCGCAGGGTCAGCTTTTCGCCGTTGAAGCTACCCACGATGCCACGTCCGCTGGAGGCACCAAGGTCGATGGCGAGCATATTCAGATGTTTCATAAAGCTCTCCTTTATGTTAAATTTCTATTTCATTGTATCACAACCAAGGCCCCCCGAAAAGGACGGCTTTGGTTGTGATTTGTGTGGGATCATCACATTATGCTTTTGGCATATCAACGAGGGACTTTGGAATCTTCTCCTCTGTTTACTTTAGTTCTACAACCGTCACGCCACCATCGCCCTCTCCGTACTGTCCGATGCGGAAGGACTTGATGCGTTTGTCCGCCTTGAGATATTTCCAAAGTGCCACACGCAGCGCCCCTGTGCCCTTGCCGTGAATCAGACGGACGGTATGAAAACCTGCGAGATTGGCAGTATCCAGATACTTATCCACCATAAACCAGGCCTCGTCACCGGTCTTGCCGCGCAGATCGATCTCGTCACGGAAGTCGCGGGAAACCGCGGCGCGGAAGCTTTTGACAGAGGTTTTTTGTTCTCCGCTTTTTACAGTAGCCTCCTCCTCAATAAGGCGGAGGTTGGCAACCTTAGATTTGGTACGGATAATACCCGCCTGCACCATCACGTTGCCGCCGTGATCGGGATCGGAGAGCAAAACGCCCTTTTTGTCGATATCCACAAGATAGACCTCATCGCCCTTTCGCAAGGGGCGCGGCAGCTTATATTCCTCGTTGGAGCGCTCCTCCACGGGGTTAAAGCGGCTCTCGTTTTCCTTGAGATGGGCGCGCACGGCGCGACGGGTGGCATCCAAATGCTCGCCAAGGCGCTCCGATTCCCGTTCGCGACGCACCTTCTCCAGTTGATCGAATACAAACTCGCTGGAGGCGCGGGCACTCTCCACCAATGCGGTGGCCTTGCTTTGGGCATCGTTGATCATTTTATCGGTTTGTGCCTTGGTGCGATCCATCAGCTTTTGCACATCGGCACGTTGGGTCTCGTATTCGGCACGCAGTCGTGCGGCCTCGGCGCGATCACGGTCCATTTGAATGCGCGCCTCCTCCAGCTTTTCGATCACAGTCTCAAAGCGGCGGTTATCGGCGCTGATCTGTTCCTTTGCCTCTGCTACCACGCGAGGGGGCAACCCCAGCTTTTCGGAAATGGCAAAGGCGTTGGATTTGCCCGGGGTGCCGATCACCAGCTTATAAGTGGGGCGAAGGGTCGCCACGTCAAACTCGCAAGAGGCATTTTGCACGCCGTCTGTTTCAAGGGCATAGGCCTTCAACTCAGCATAGTGAGTCGTTAACGCTGCCAAAGCGCCGGAGCGACGCACCTCGGCAACGATGGCCACCGCAAGGGCAGCACCCTCCACAGGGTCGGTGCCGGCTCCCAGCTCGTCAAACAGCACCAGCGCATGGGGCGACAGATCGCTCACGATCTCCACGATATGCACCATGTGCGAGGAGAAGGTGGAAAGCGATTGCTCGATGCTCTGCTCGTCTCCCAGGTCCACCAGGATTCGATCAAACAAGCAGACCTCGGAACCCTCGTCAGCGGGAATAAACAGACCCGATTGTGCCATCAGGGAAAACAATCCCAGCGTCTTTAAGGTCACGGTCTTACCGCCCGTATTGGGGCCTGTAATGATGAGCGTATCCCACTCTCCTCCAAGGGAAACGTTAATCGGAACCACGCGATCCTTGTCAATGAGCGGATGACGCGCGTTGATCAGCTTTAAACGGCGCTCTTGGGTAAGTGTAGGGCGCACGGCATTCATTTGCTCGGCCAGCTTGCCGCAGGCAAAAATAAAGGAAAGCTCGGTGATGTTCTGATAGTTCAAGGACAGAGCGCTCCCTTCGCCGGCCACCAAAGCGGAAAGTTCGGCCAAGACACGGTCGATCTCATATTGCTCTTTGGATTCCAGCATACGCAGCTCGTTGTTGGCATCCACCACCGCCATCGGCTCCACAAAAATGGTAGCGCCCGAGGAGGAGGTATCGTGAATGAGGCCCTTGATCTCGTTTTTGCTCTCCACGCGCACAGGCACCACGTAGCGGCCATTGCGCATGGTAACGATATTTTCCTGCAAAGCGCGGGAATAGGTGTTGCTGGTGATATAATGCTGCAGGGTCTCTTTGATACGGTTGTTGGTGGCGCGGATCTTACGACGGATATCGGCAAGGGCAGGGCTGGCCTCATCAGCGATCACATCCTCGGCAATGATGGTGCGATAAATGCGATCCTCCAGTCTTCTGTCAGGCAGCAGGCGTTCGAACACCTCGTCCAATACCGTATCGAAATGGCGATTGACACGGATGTAATCCAACAAACCGCGGGAGGTGCGCAAAATATTGCCCACGTCCAAAAGATCGCGGGTGGAAAGGGTTGCCCCCTTCCCTGCCCGGTCCACAGCATCCGACACGTCTTTCACCGAGCCAAAGGAGGGCATGCCCTTGTCCGAAAGCAAGCGGCAGGCATCGCCCGTACGGGTGAGTCGGTGCGCCACCGCATCCCAATCATCGTCAGGCTCAAGGGCAAGCGCCATTTGCATGGCTCCCTCGGTGGGGGCACAGGCAGCCAAGAGTTTTAATATTTCATCATATTCCAGTTTTTTTCGTGTTTTCTGATCGGTCTTCATAGCACCTCGTTATCATTGCCCCAGCGGGCATCGGTATCCATACACATTACGGATTGCGGATCACGCCGGCATCGCGCTGCTTGGCAAGGGCGGCAAGCTTTTTGAGATTTTCAAGGCTGGGGAAGCTCCGCTCCAAATGATGAAGCAGGTAGTTCTCTGCCGCGCGGGAAAACTCGTTTAGCTCTCGCGCGTCCGTCACGCGAAAGGCAAAGATCCGTTTGGGATGCGCCTCGGCCACATAGCGCAGGGCGGCGACACTGCCGGGCGACAGGGGGCACAGCACCGTACGCTCGCCCAGCTCGTCCACCTCCGGCAGGGGGCGTAGCGCTTCGCGCTTGGAAAGGCATTCGCGACACACAAAGGCGCCGTTCATCACATCCAGATAGCCGTCCCGATCCGCAGGACAACCGCAATCGCGACAGCGTACCAGCTCAGGGGTAAAGCCGCCGATGCAGGCAGCGCGCATTTCAAAGGCGGCTTTGATACGGGCGTCCTCGCCCTTGGTCGTGCTTAACATATGCAGGGCGTTCAGCGTCAAAGGCAGGATCTCCCCCGCGGGCTGGCGCTCATCGGAAAGCTCCCCGGCCACCTCGCAAAAATAGGCGGCCAAAAACAGCTTTTCCATATCGTAGCGCAAAGCGGGAAAGCTTTCGATCGAGGTGGCAGATTTGATCCATTTGACACCGCCGCGCTCGTAGTATTCCACATTACTCCAGGTAAAAGCCTCAGCGGCAGCCGCTTCACGGCGGCGCATTGAATGGGCCCCCTTTAAAATGGCATAAAACTTGCCGTAATCGGCCGTGAGAACGGTCAGCAGCTTGTCGTTATCACCACGGTCCACCGCGCGCAGGATCAGACTATCCGCGCTGAAATGCTGCACGGCTTATTTCTCCTCGCGATAGCCGAAGTTGCCAACGGCCGCACGGCTCTCGCGCCAGTTTTCCTTGACCTTGACCCAAAGATTGAGATAGACTTTTGTGCCAAACAGCTTTTCCAGATCCTCGCGGGCATAGGTGCCCACACGCTTCAGCTCGGCGCCGTTTTTACCCACAATAATACCCTTGTGAGAGGCCTTTTCGCAAAAGATCTCGGCGCGGATGCGGATCAGGGTATCCTCGTCCTTGAATTCCTCAATGACCACAGCCACACCGTGAGGGATCTCCTTATCCAGCGTGCGAAGCAGCTTTTCCCGGATGATCTCGGCGGCCATCTGACGTTCCGGCTGATCGGTGATCATATCCTCCGGGAAGAAAAAGGGCGATTCGTCCAACAGCTTTTCACATTCGGCCAACAGCTCGTTTACCAGCTTGCCGTTTTTGGCCGAAATCGGCACAACGGCAGCAAAATTGTGGAGCGCCGCATAGGTTTTGATGCACTCGGCAATCTCGGGAGCATTGTATAGGTCGGTCTTATTCAGCACCAGCACGCCGGGTACACCCGACTGCTTGAGATAGGTGATAACGTTTTCCTCTACCCGGCTGACCTCCTTGCCGGGGTCCACCATCAAAAGGACGGCATCGGCCTCTACCATAGAGCTTTTGGCGGTCTCCATCATAAAGTCACCAAGGGCGCTTTGGGGACGATGCATACCGGGGGTATCCACAAAAATAAACTGCGCTTCACCCTTGGTCAGAATGCCCACGATGCGGTTACGGGTAGTCTGGGGCTTGGCCGACACAATGGCAATCTTTTCCCCCAGCAATGTATTGAGCAAGGTGGATTTGCCCACATTGGGACGGCCCACGATAGCGATGTATCCTGCTTTTGTCATTTTAATTCTCCTTTACTCCAAGCCCCATGCCCTCCACAATGGCAGTCTGGCGCTCTCTCATATCCTTTTCCTCATCTTCACCGTTCACGTGATCATAGCCCAGTAAATGCAGGGTGGAGTGAACCGTGAGAAACGCACATTCCCGTTGGAAGCTGTGGCCGAATTCCTCTGCCTGTGCGCGGCATTTTTCCAGCGACAGCACAATATCGCCCAGCATTCTGCCTTCGGCGCCCTCCTCAAAGAGCGGAAAGGACAGCACATCGGTGGGGGCATCGATCTCGCGGTATTCCCGGTTAATGGCGCGAATGCCCTCGTTATCGGTAAAGGTCACCGAAACCTCGCTGTGTCCCTGCTTGTCCTCAAAGGCCAGCGTAGCAAGGATCGCTTGGCGGATCAGCATTTTCAGTCCATAGGTCACAGGCTCGCTCTCTTGCACGTTTTCAAAATAGATACGCAATGTCATTTGCTGCTTCGTTCTCCTTTTTTGGATCTTTGCATCTGCTCGCGCTCAAAGCGCTCGTAAGCAAGGATGATCTTTTGCACCAGCTTGTGGCGCACCACGTCACGATCGGAAAAATGGTGAATGACGATATCGGGAATGCCTGCAATGATCTTGACTGCCATTGCAAGGCCACTCTTTTGCCCCGAGGGCAGGTCGGTCTGCGTCAGGTCACCCGTGACCACAGCCTTGGAATGAAAGCCGAGACGGGTGAGAAACATTTTCATTTGCTCTGGCGTAGCGTTTTGTGCCTCATCCAGAATGATAAAGGAATCATCCAACGTACGGCCGCGCATGTAAGCCAGCGGTGCAACCTCGATCACGCCCTTTTCTACCATTTTGGCATAATTCTCTGCCCCCAGCATTTCATAAAGAGCATCGTAAAGCGGGCGCAAATAGGGGTCGATCTTGCTTTGCAGATCGCCGGGCAGAAAGCCCAGCTTTTCGCCGGCCTCGATGGCAGGGCGGGTCAGGATGATACGGTTGACATCCCCGTTGCGCAAAGCCTTAACGGCCATAGCAACAGCCAAAAAGGTCTTGCCTGTGCCTGCAGGGCCAACGCCTAACACAATGGTGTTTTTGGCAATCGCCTCCACATATTTCTTCTGGCCCACGGTCTTGGCCTTGATGGGCTTGCCGCGGCTGGTGATACAAATGGTGCTGTTATCCAAGGATTCCAGGCTACCGCCCTCGCCGTCACGCACCATGTTGATGATATAGGAGACCCTTTGTTCGGGGATCTCGTCACCCTTGCCGGCCTCCTCACGCAGGCGCTCCAGCACGCGCGCAGCAAGCGAGACCGCCTCGTCCTCCTCACCGCAGACCACGATGGCATCGCCGCCTGCCTCGGCACGGTTGCGGATGTCCACCCCAAAGGCGGCCTCGATCTCGCGCACATATCTGTCGCCAACGCCAAAGATCCTGGCCGTAATATCGCTGTTTTCCGTTCTGATAATTTCCCGACTCATAAAAATCCTTTCAAAAGGGATTTTGCACCGTGATCGGTGCCACCAACGCAATATCCTCCTCGCACACCAATGTGCAGATCAGGGTGATGCCCTCATCGTCCACCACGGTCTCTACCGTGCGGGAAAGCAACGTCCGCTCCGCGCTATCGGCGGCAATGCGCTCCTCCAACTGCCTCATGGCCAAGGTATATGCCTCGGCGGCGCTGCGACGTGCGGCCACCCATTGGTACGGCTGCCATGTTGTGACGGCACACCCGATCGGAAGATTTTGCCCCGTGGGCAAAGTTGCCCACTTTATGCTTTTTATTATATCACATTCTAATATAGAATTTCCAGTAGTTTTGAAAACTTTTCCCACAAAGGAAAAGAAAAATATTTCAAATTCTCGCCCCACTCTGCCAACGTACTGTTTTTTCTCATAGTCAAAGGGCACCGTAACGGTATAGGTATGGCTGGTGCGTGCCAGCACCTGTCCTTCAGCGCGCGTGAGGCGTGGGCCGTTTTTTTCACTTTCTAAAAGACCGGTGGCCAGTACCTGCCCTGCGCGAACCACATCGCCCTCCCTTACCAGAACCTGCCCGGCATAAACCAATGGCATGAGAACAACGCCGTCGGATTTTGCCACAAGATCGGCAGGCTCCCTATCCGCCTCACGATCCCCCTCGGCGGCCTCTACTACCGTGAGGGTGATCACCGTCCCGCGGCGATTCACAGCGGCATATCCAATACGGCGATCGCCCACACGCAGGGCAGTGGAGATCGCATCCTCATCCAGCGTCGGGATCCACACGCCTTTTTTTACTCCCACAGCCGACAGCTCCGCCATCAGCTCCTCTGTGGGAATAGCTTGGTTCCCTTCGACGGTCACATCCCACACCATCTGATGCCCCACCACCGTAAGCAGCAGTGCTAACATCAGCCCGAGCCAAAGGCCCGGGCGTTTGCGCGAAGCGGCCAGCAAAACAGGCAGACCCCCCCGGGAGCATTCACGATGGGGCAGATTTTCGGGGAAGTATTCCCGGTGCCGAGCATACGGCACAAAAAAGCGGATGGTCGCGTTTTTTTCACACCGTTTCAAGGATTTTGGCGAAAATCCGCGAGAACGCCACCATTCAAACAATCGGGCTGCCTGCTCCTCTTTTACCTCATACTCCACAAAGCCAAGCAATAACAGATCAATCCGCACGGTGTGCCTCCTCTCCCAAATAAAGGCCCGTGACGGTTCCCTCCACCGTAACACTTCCGGCACAGAAGGCGGTACACAAAAGGTCAGAGCCCATCACACACAAAACCGTCTTACCCAAGGCCAGACAGATGCGTTCCCTCCCATAGGAAAGGATTCTGCGGCACCCCTTGACGGTCAACTCATTCTGCCCCGAAAGATACAGACTAAAGCCCCCGGGCAACGCCTCGCAGGGGATATCCAGCCGCTGGCGAATGCGGCGCATCCAATCCTTTTTTTGTCGCATAGAATTCGCCTCTCTTTCATAAGGTTAGCCAAGAGCAAGTGCGTTTCTTGACTATGGAAAACCCTATGCCGAGAAAAGGAGAGTTATGCCGTGAATAAAGAAAGAAACAAAAAAGCAGGTGTCTCTACCCTGCCGGTGATCTTCTGTCTAATGCTGTTGCTGTTTTTGTACGCCGATCGCGCCATGGAAGGGGTGCGACGGGGTTTGACCCTTTGCACGCAAACGCTATTCCCCTCTTTGTTTCCCTTTCTTATTCTTTCAGGGCTTTTGGTAAAGGAGCGCGCGGGCGATCTGCTCGGCAGGCTTTTGAATCGCCCCGTCCGTGCGCTTCTGGGGCTTTCGGAAAAAGGAGCGGTAGCTTTGCTTTTGGGAATGCTATGCGGCTTTCCTGTGGGGATGACCACGGCAACGGCCTATTGTGACAGCGGCGATATGAGTGAGCAAGAGTTGCATCGCTTTTTGCTGTTTGGAAACAATCCCAGCCCCGGCTTTTTGATCGGCGCGGTGGGTACGGCACTTTTCGGTAACGGATCATTGGGGGTCGTTCTGTTTTTGTCGGTATGGCTCTCTGCCCTCATCATGGGGATCCTTTTCCATATTTTGTGGGGAAAATTGCCGCAAATGAAGCAAAATTACGAATACGGTAACGAAAAAAACAGTTTTACCGCCCATCTGACGACCAGCGTGGAAAAGGGGTTCTCTTCGCTTTTACAAATCTTTTCCTTTGTCATCTTTTTCTCCTGCATGGGTGCCTGCCTTGAGCCGATTTTGCAAGAATTGGCGTTGCCCAACATCGCAAAGATCGTCATAAACGGTGTGCTGGAAATGACGCTTGGCACCGGGCTGGCCGCCGCCGGGTTGTCGCCAAGCAACGCGCTGGTGCTGACTGCGTTTTTTGCCGGATTCGGAGGACTTTCTGTGATGCTGCAGCTCTTTGCTGTAGTGCGGCAGTATCGCCCCCACGCGCTGCCTTATCTCTTAACCAAGGGGCTGCAGGGAATGCTTGCCGCAGGTCTTGTAAAGCTATACCTTGTTTGCGCCGCCCCTTCCTTGCACATCACCGACTGCGTGTCTGCCTTTGCCCAAGGACTACTGCCCCATCCGCTATCGAGTGGCGTTTTGATAGGAGCCTCTCTTTTCTTTTTGGTGCTGCTGCTTTGTGGGCGCAAAAAAGGGGCGAGCCGCGCTCGCCCCTGATGGAAGCTTAAAAAGATTTTATAATGCGTTCGCCATCAAACAGCAACACGCCATAACCGCTGCCCATGGCATTTCCGTCCTGCAAAAACGCCTTCAATCGGCGGCGCAGTCCGGTGTCCTCGGGGGCATCGGAAAGGCGATCCGCAGAAAAGGGGCGATCAAATACGCGCCAATAATCGCCGTTGGCAGGATCTGCCTTTTGAGAAAGAACATCAAACATCTCATGAAACGCTTTGAGATTTCCGGTGCCGAACACATCCTTCAAGGGAGGATACAGCAGCCACGAATTGCAGACAACGGGCAAGAGCTTTCCCTTTTTCACATCGCTGTAAAAGGCATAGGAACGCTTGAACGAATCGATCACCGATGCAGGTGTTAAGGGGCCGGAGGAAGGAATGTGGCAATTCAGCACCGTGTCACCCTCCTTCAAAAGGCCGTGGTAGTCCGCTTGCCGAAAGGCTCGCCTTTCAAATTGAAGCCGTCCCAATGCGAATCGTTCACAACGGTAAAATCCCGGATACCAGAAGGTCACAAAGGTTCCCCAAACACCGTAATTGTTGAAGCATTCCATCAATTTGTAACGCAAATCGCGCAACGTATCCACGAAAATGGCATCATCAATCCCCTTCTTGCGGTACTCATCACGCAGAGTGGGAGCCGCATACAGCAGGAATACCATATCCAGTTCGCGGCGGTCAATGGCGGTTTCATCGGCAAGCTCTTGCAACCGTTCCAAAAACGATCTCCCTTCACTGTGCAAAAAATCCTTGTGGATTGCGGCCAAACGCTTGGCGGCCTGCGGGTGTGTCATCAACCGTGAATAGGTGGTACAAAGGCTCTCGGTCGCCTCGTGAGGGAAATCCAGCAATTCGCAATACGTACGGATCATAGCGTTTCTCTTTAGCATTTCTGAAGGAATGCGATCAGAGTGCGGTAGATGCGCTCAAAGGAATCCAGCTCCATGCGCTCGGCAGGAGTATGGAGATCAAAAATGTTGCACCCCACCGAGATGACATCCAAGCCGGGCAGAGCCGCCGAAATCAAACCGCATTCAAGACCTGCGTGAATGGTAGTGGCGCGAATATCGCCGCCGGTCACGGCGCGATAGACAGACTGCCACAGCCCCGAAACAGGCGAATCGGCCGCACCATCCCAACCGGGATAGCGAGAATGATGTCGGATATTTCCACCAAGATCACCAGCAAGCTTGTCCAGCTCCGCGGCAGAAGCATCGATCTCCCCTGCCAAGGGAGAGCGACTGGAAAGGCAGAAATGCAGGGCAGCATCATCGGTGCGAACGCTGGCCAGATTGCGCGAGGTACGGGGGGCGATTCCCTCCACCTGCCAAGCAAATACGCCGTTGCGTACCGACAGCACCTCCAGTGCGCGATGGGTAGAATCGGCATCCATATGGTTTTGAATGGCAACGGGCTTTTGCGAGATGCAACGCTCGCCATCCTCATCCGAAGGGGCCCAGAGTGCCAGCAAGCGATCTGCGGCCGCCAAATAGGCCTGCGCTTTTTCGACGCATTCAGGTCGGATCACTGCCGTGCAATCGCGAGGAATGGCGTTATCCTTGTCGCCGCCGTGCAGCGAAACCAAGGCGAAAGGTGTTTCATCGGCCAAGCCCTTCAACAGCTTGCCCATGGTCACCAACGCATTGGCGCGCCCCTTGTGAATGTCACCACCGGAATGGCCGCCACAAAGGCCATACAAGCTGATTTCCAGGCCCTGCCCTTCACCGGGCACACGCACCACGGGTAAGGTCAGATCGTGGCGCATACCGCCACAGCAGCCGGTAACAACCAGATTTTCTTCATCCGAGTCGAAATTAAGCATGCGGCGCGCCGAGATGCGGCTGTAATCAAACGCTCCCGCGCCGATCAGGCCAATCTCCTCAGAGGAGGTGAAAAGGCACTCTAACGGAGGGTGGGAGGGCGAGGCACTGTCCAATGCGGAAAGCAGTAATGCAACGCCAAAGCCATCATCAGCGCCCAACGTGGTTCCCTTTGCAGAAAGCACATTGCCCTCCTGGCATAAGACGATGCCTTCCTTGGCAAAATCGTGCTGGGTACCAAAGGCGGCCTCTGCCACCATATCGGTGTGTGCCTGCAGCAACAGCGCCGGCTCAGCCTCACGGCCCACGCTGCCCGCTTTGCGGATCAGCACATTGTTAGCCGCATCACGGTAGGCATCCAATCCGCGCTCCTTTGCAAAGCACATCAAATAATCGGCCACGCCGGCCTCATTGCCCGAGGCGCGCGGAATGGCGGAAAGCTCCTCAAAAAAACGCGCGGGGCGCTGGGAAAGATACTCGGTCATACTCATTTTGCTCTGCTCCTTGAAAATGAATTTTCAATTAAAAAAGGCCGATGCTGACGCTACGGCCTTTTACAATCTGGAAAGTGCCACGACAGCGCCCTCTACAACAGCTGTTTCGGCGTTTGCAGCGCGACGGACGCGCAGGCCCATCACCTCGTCAAGAAACTTATCCATGCCGCCAAGCAGGCCACCGCCTGTCAGCATAACGCCCGTTTTGGCAATATCGGCACGCATATCGTCACCCGTTTGCTCGATCACAGCCACAATGGCATCCAAAATCAAGGTCAGTGGCTCCATCAGGGCACCCAGCATCTCCTTGGAGGAGATGGTTACCACGCGCCCCTCGCGGGTCTTCATGCAACGGCCTTTCACATCCAAGGTCTTTTCCTCGGCAGACTTGGCCACGTTGCCAATGCGGATCTTGATCTGCTCCGCCGTTCGCTTGCCTACATAAAGGCCGTGGCGACGGCGCATATATTCGATAATGGCGGAGTCAAACTGGGTACCACCCACAGGGATGGTCATATGATTGACCATTTCGCCGATAAAGATCATTGCAACCTCGGTGCGTGAGGCGCCCACATGCACCAACAGCTGTCCCACAGGGGAGGAAAAATCAAAGCCTACACCAAGAGCGGCGCAAAGAGGCGTCTCTAACAAATGCACGCGCGAAATGCCGGCGGCCAGCACGGCATCTTCAACCGCATTGGTCTGTGCCTCGGTCAAATCGCATGGAATGGCCACCATGGCCTGTGGGCGAAGCATCGTACGGCCCACGGCACGGTACAAAAAAATACGTAACATGGCGGAGAGAATATCGGCGCTTTTCACAATGGGATCCCACACGGGCCAGCACAGCCGCAGGTGATCGGGATGCGTTTCTACCGCACGCAACGCGCGGTTTCCGGCTTCCACCACCTCGTCGGTATCAATATCCACCGCAGCCACCGAGGGCTCACGCAGCAGCAATCCTTCATCGGACGAGCAGATCGAAATCTGAGCCGTTCCGATGTCTATACCGAGACTTTTACGAAGCATCGTATTCCTCCTTTCCATAGATTGGACACGTAATAATATATTAACACTAAAGGGCAAAAATGTCAAGATGATTTATGTATTGCGAACGGGGTGCTTCTTTTCTGTCGTAGCAACGGCAACACAAATGACCTCGGCAGCGCCGGCACGGCGCAATACACGAACCGCCTCAGCCATACCGGCACCCGTAGTAACGACATCATCCACCAACACTACACGGAGCCCATGTAAGGGTTCTTTGGCGCGAAAAGCTCCTTTCATATTTTCTTGCCGCTCCTTCACCGTCAAGGTCTTTTGCTCACTGCCGTCGTGCATACGACGTAGTACACTGCGACATTCTAAGCCTGCGGTCTTGGCTAAACGCTTGGCCAACTCACGGGATTGATCAAAGCCATACAGCCGCATTTTTCGGCACGAACGCGGCAAAAATCCCACAACGGTATGGGAAATTTCTGCATTTTCGTTTTTCTGAAGAGCGGTTTGCAGCAAGGGCGAAAGCTCTTTTGCGCAAAGTTGAAACGCCGCCGTTCGGGGATGACGCTTCATGGCGTGGATCACCCGATCCACCGGAGTTGGTTTCTGTTCGCGAGCATAGGGCGCCAGCTTGATCAGCGTGCGGCTCCCTGCCCGTTCCAATACGCTTGGTTGGCAAGTGCAATCCACATAGGCGGCAAAGCACTTGGGGCACTGCGCCAGCAGACATCTTTGCCACGCTCCTTTGCAGGTGCCGCACAGCTGCACAGATTCCTCTCGCACCATGGAAACCGCCATCCGTTTGCCACATCCCAGACATTTGGGTGGCAAAAACAGATCACGTATGATGGATTTTATGCTCATTGTGCCCCCTCGCCCCCGGCATACAGTCTGGCGCAAAGACCGGTGTAACGCATGGATTGGCGGTTGTTTTCCACCATCTGTCGCGCAATATCCTCACGTCCCACCAGTATGACCATGCGCTGGGCACGGGTCACGGCGGTATATAGTAAATTTCGGGTCAATAGCATAGGGGGAGCAGCATACAAGGGGAGAATGACCACGGGGTATTCACTCCCCTGGCTCTTATGGACCGTCACCGCATAGGCAAGCTCCAGCTCGTCCAAGGCGGTAAAGTCATACGTCACGTGACGGTCATCAAAAAGCACCTCCACGCTTTGCTCTTTTGGGGAGATGTTTTCAATGATGCCAATGTCGCCATTAAAGACGCCACAGCCTGTTTCCTCGCCCCGTTCCCATATTAAATCGTAATTGTTGCGGATCTGCATCACGCGATCTCCCACGCGCAGCGTCACATCTCGGACCTTGTGCTCCCGTTTGCCGGCTCTGGGAGGGTTCAGCATTTCCTGCAATAGCCTATTCAAATGTTCGGTACCCGCCTCTCCCTTGCGCGAGGGGGAGATAACCTGTATATTTCCCACGATCTGTGCGCCATAGGAGCGCGGCAAGCGGTTCTTGCAAAGGTCTGCCACCGTAAAGGCAATTTCCGCATCCCGTCCGCGAGGCAAAAAGAAGAAATCGTTATTTTTAATATCCAATCGGGGCACTTCACCGCGGTTGATCGCATGAGCATTGGTCACAATCAAGCTGTGCTGTGCCTGGCGGAATACTTCTGTCAGTGCCACGGTGGCAAAGCGGCCGCAAGCGATCAGGTCGTGCAGCACGTTGCCTGCTCCCACGGAGGGGAGCTGATCGGCATCGCCGATCAGGATCAGTCGCGCCCCAGGCTTGATGGCTTTGAGCAAAGCGGCAGTCAAGGCGGAATCCATCATGGAGCTTTCGTCCACGATGATCACATCCTCCTCCAAAAGATCCTTTTCGTTGCGCGCAAACTGTGCTTTTTTGCCGTCAGAATAACTCATTTCCAGCAAACGGTGTACTGTTTTTGCTTCCGCAGAGGTTGCCTCAGACATTCGCTTGGCTGCGCGCCCGGTGGGGGCGGCCAATGCCACGCGCAGATCCATACTGGCAAAAATCCGCATCAGCGCGCGCACTACGGTAGTTTTACCCGTGCCGGGGCCGCCAGTCAAAATGGTAACGCCGTTTTCCAGCGCATTAGCGATCGCCTCTTTTTGTAGCTGTGCATATGCAATACCACCGCTACGCTCCTCGCGGGTGATGAAATGATCAATGTCGCGGTTATCCAGCTTGATGCAGGCGCGATCCAGGATCACCAGCTTATCAGCAATGGTGCGTTCACATTCATAGGATGCCCGGTCGAACAGATAGTCGCGTTCTTCCTTTGCGGTTTTAACGTGAATGCGGCGCAGCTTTTGGGCCTTTAACAGCGCGGCGATTCCCTGCTCTACCTCAGCAGGATTCACATCCAGCATGGTGGCAGAGGCCTCGATCAAACGCTCGGTGGGCAGACAAGTGTGACCGTTGAGGGCGGCGTTATAGCCAAGCACGTACAGAATACCGCTCTCAATGCGCTGGGGGCCCTTACGGTCAAAGCCGATTTTTTCGGCCATAGCATCCGCTTTTTCAAAGCCGATGCCCTCCACATCCTCGCAAAGGCGATAAGGGTTCTCCTTGGCACGATCCACGGCCGCATTGCCCCATGCCTTATAGATACGCACGGTCAGAGCAGCACCAAAGAAATCTCTGAAAAACATCATCGCAGAACGGATGCCAGCTTGACGGGAAAACTCCTCGGAAATGGATTCTGCCATGCGGTGGCTGATGCCGGGGATCTGGGTCATCCAATCGGGATGATTTTCGATGACATCAAAGGTGTCTTCTCCGAAAAGCTCTACCAGCTTTTGCGCCTTTTTGGGGCCGATACCCTTCACCGCACCGGAGGAAAGATAGCGCAGAATAGCGGCAGCATCGGAGGGCAATCTTTTTTCAAACTGCTCTACCAAAAACTGGCGGCCGAACTTGGGGTGATGCACCCATTTGCCAAACACTGTCAGCTCGTCGCCCTCAGCCACATACGGAATGGTGCCCACCAAAGTCACCAGCTCGTTTTGATCTGTGCCAAAATCCAAAATTGTATAGCCGTTTTCCTCGTTGGCGTAAATCACGCTTTCGACACTTCCGGTCAGCTTTTCGTCATCCGCAGGCTGTTGATTTTGCTGTTCCATGCTTTTCCTCCTTCCCCATTTTTCAGATGTTCACAAAATAAATTTCCTGGACGTACGTGCGCAATGCGGTGAGCAAGGGCTCCTCTTGGCTACGACTTTCATCCACCAAGGCGATCATACGGCGCGCTCCGCACAAAAAAGCGGCATCGGCCGCACGATCCAGCAGCTCCGGAATCTCCTCAAGAGGCAGATCCGCCCCGATTTCCACGGCAACGGTAGCCGCCACGCCGATGCTGTGGCTAAAAAACAAAATGCGTATCAGCACATACAAGCCAAAAACCGCCAGCAACGCCAGCAGGATTTCAGCAATCAAAGTAAAATACACAAACTCACCCCCTCGGCAAAAGTGTATGCCGAAAGGGTGAGTCAGGCAACATTAAAGCAGCTCTGCGGCCAAAACAGGAGCCATATCACGCTGCTCCCACGGAATATCCAGATCCTCTCTGCCCATATGACCGTAAGCGGCCAGCTGGGCGTAAATGGGACGGCGCAGGCCAAAACGCTCGATAATCGCGGCAGGGCGCAGATCAAAGTGCTTTTGCACCGCTTCGGAAATCTTCTCCTCGTCCACCTTGCCGGTACCAAAGGTATCGATCATCACCGAGACGGGGCGCGCAACGCCGATAGCGTATGCCACCTGCACCTCGCACTTATCGGCAAGGCCGGCAGCCACCACGTTTTTCGCAATATAGCGCGCAGCATAGCAAGCGGAGCGGTCCACCTTGGTGGGGTCCTTGCCCGAGAAGGCGCCACCACCGTGGCGCGCATAGCCGCCGTAGGTATCCACAATGATCTTTCTGCCCGTCAGACCGGTATCATCGGCAGGGCCACCCACTACAAAACGGCCGGTGGGATTGACAAAGACCTTGGTTTGAGCATCCAGAAGCTCGGCAGGGATAACGGGGGTAATGACCTCGCGGATCATATCCTCACGAATGGTCTGTAGCTCGACATCGGGGGCGTGTTGGGTAGAAATAACCACCGTATCCACACGCACGGGCTTATCGTCAACATATTCCACGGTGACCTGCGTCTTGCCATCGGGACGAAGATACGTGAACATGCCGTTTTTTCTCACCTCGGTCAGGCGCTTGGCAAGCTTGTGCGCCAGCGAGATCGGCAGGGGCATCAGCTCGGGAGTCTCGTTGCAGGCATAGCCAAACATCATGCCCTGGTCGCCGGCACCGGTGTCCAAAGCATCGGTCATGGTGCCCTCCTTGGCCTCCAATGCCTTATTGACACCCATAGCAATATCGGGCGACTGCTCGTGAATGGAGCTGAGGACAGCACAGCTATCACAGTCGAAGCCATACTTGGCACGGTCATAGCCGATTTCACGCACGGTCTCGCGCACAATGCTTTGGATATCTACATAGGCCTCGGTGGTGATCTCGCCCATCACGGTGACCATACCCGTGGTGCAAAAGGTCTCACAGGCTACGCGAGACATCGGATCCTGACGAAGCATCTCGTCAAGGATGGCATCGGAAATTTTGTCGCTGATCTTATCGGGATGTCCCTCGGTAACGGACTCAGACGTAAAAAGCATTTTACGGTGTTTCATTTTTTATACTCCTTTAAGTAAAACTCCCCTCGGCAGGCGCCGAGGGGAGTCGTTGCACTCAACTCATCTCTCGGGATTTAGCACCTTGCAAAAACGCAGGTTGCTGTAGGATCAACGGGCCTGTCCCTAACCTACTCTTGATGACTTGAATATTATATCATATTATAGGCAAAAATGCAATAGGCTGGCGAAACAAAGGAAAATTTCTGCATTATGCAAAAATTTGGAACGCTGCCACCACGCCATAGGAAGCAAGTGTCATAATAACACCGGCAATCATCACGCCAAGCAGGCAGGAAAGAAAAGCCTTCCACCCTTTTATACCAATGGTTGCGGCCACCAGAGAGCCTGTCCAGGCACCGGTTACCGGCAGGGGCACGGCAACGAACAAGCAAACACCCCAAAAAGAGTATTTTTCGATCTTTCCGCGGTTTTTCTCAGCTTTTTCCGCCAACCAAGTGCCGATTTTATTAAAAAATTTTATTTTACTGCGGCTCATCCAAGCAATGAACTTATTGATAAATAGCAAAATAAAGGGTACGGGGATCATATTGCCAAGCACGGAGAGTAGATAATTCTGCCACCAAGGCATTTCCAACCAAGCGCCCAGCGGAATGGCGCCACGCAACTCGATAATCGGTATCATAGAGCAGATCATGACACCAAAATGTGCCCCAAGGGTATCGGTTAAAAAAAGCTTAATCGCTTCAATGATTGCGCGCATACCAATTTCCTTTCAGATGATAGTAACAATGTTATTATACACCATCCAGTGTAAAAAAGCAAGGGTCAAGTGTTTCCAAAGGTAAATGTACCACCCAATACCGTGAAAATCAGCACCATGGAGGCTGCAATCAGCACCACGGCAGCCAGAGTCACGATCAGGCTGGTGAGCGAAAATTTGGCGCTCGAAGGGGTCTTGCTCCCCTCCTGAGCTTCGGGTTCGGTGACAGACTTTTTGCCGATGATTCCCAGCTTGTGCAAAACCCGGGAAAGAGGCTTATACAGCAGAAGAACGACGCCCACATTGATCACGCTTTTCAGCAAATTGAAGGGTAACAGCAGCGTTGGAATCATGCCGCGCACCGCTTCCATCGTGGTGCCCATATAGTAAGGCGTGATGAACAGATTTGCCAGCATCATCACGGCAGTTGTCAGCAAGGCGGCCGAGGCAAGACCTGCAACGGCACCCAGCAATGTTTTTTTCCATTTATAAAATAGAGACACCGTTACAGAAAAGGTAACAGACCCCAGAATATTCATAATCAAGCCATACACGCCGGTTGAACTGACGGCAAGCTCCAGTACGGGCACCACTACGGCCACAAAAAGTGCGGAAAGCGGGCCGAAATATAAGCCACACAGCGCGATGACAGCATCCTTGACATCCAATGTCAAAAATCCCACCTTGATGTGGATCACAAGCATCACGGCATAGGCCATTGCGGTGAACATTGCCACCATAACCATACGTCGGATTTTATCACTTTGAATTCGTTTATTGTTTGCAGATTTCATCGTTATGTTCTCCCCTTTTTATAGGAAGAATTGCCGTAAAAAACAAAAACCGACGCGACTTTTACTGTCAAAGCGACGGCAAAAGCTCGGTCGGGGAGCGAAAAACTTCGCCAAAATGCCCTTTTACGGCTCTTCTTGCATCCGGACTTTCTGCACACTTGTTTTGTGCAACCGTCGGCGCAGGAATCGCACCTGCTCGGCTCCTTTTGGAGTTCGTGGGCTTATGACAAGTCAATTACCACCGGTATGGAATTTCACCAATCCCCGAAGAATATGGTATTCAAATGGATCAAATGATGTGAAAAGCCCCCGCCGCCAAGGCGGCGGGGGCATATAAGAACCTTTTAATCGGTTAGATTAGTCAAGGATCTTAGCAACGGCGCCGGAACCAACGGTACGGCCACCCTCGCGGATAGCGAAACGCAGACCCTCTTCGCAAGCGATGGGGGTAATGAGCTCAACGGTCATCTCAACGTTGTCGCCAGGACGGCACATCTCAACGCCCTCGGGGAGCTCGATGGTGCCGGTAACGTCGGTGGTACGGAAGTAGAACTGAGGACGGTAGCCAGCAAAGAAGGGCTTGGAACGGCCGCCTTCCTTCTCAGTCAGAACGTACACAGTACCAACGAACTTGGTGTGGGGGTGAACGGAGCCGGGCTTAGCCAGAACCTGGCCGCGCTCGATCTCGTCCTTAGCAACGC
>JAFTSB010000014.1 GCA_017461945.1 Clostridia bacterium
ATTCCCTCATAATATGTTATGTGAGTTAGTTAAAACTAACAACCTGAAACGATAAAAAGTTAGCAAAAACTAACCGATTAAAGTATAGTCGAATTTTGCTTTGTTGTCAATAGATTTTTTCGTATTTGCTATTTTTTGGATAAATTGCGAATAAGTACCGCGAGATCTGCCGGCTATCATTATGCAAATTGCGCATTGCGAACTTGACACAAAGCCGTATTGAGGAACATACGAAAGCCTACCGTGGAACATTGCTCGCTGCGGAAATCAAAAACAGAGGGCCCCACGGCCGTTGCCGTGGGGCCCTCTGTTTTTGACAGTGCCGTCTCCAATCACTTTTTGCCCTTGGGCTTTTTGATGCGATTCAGCTTTCTGTTCATTTTCAATAGCTCCTCTTTGGTAAAGGAGATATTCATCATACCGATCATGCTGGTCAAACGAAGCACCGTAAAGCTGCCCATCATTTGCATCAAGCCGCCATCCGCCTTCAGATCCACGTCAAAGCCGCCGGATTTTTTGCCAGCCTCCTTGCCCTTTTTGTTGGCATTCATCTTGCGCTTAATGCCAAGTCCGACACCAAGGAACCACAGCTTGCCGCGTACGGTCTCCATAATATCACCGATCTTATCGTTCAAAGAGAAGCGTCCCTCGGGGGCAACGACATCAAACCAGTTCAGCACGGCTCCCTTTTCCACAAGGACATAATCCATATTCATTTCTGCAACCTTGCGGATGTGGCCTTCGTCGCTGAGTTCGCCAGCCTTGGCCACAATAAGACTCTCTCCAACATTGGGCACATCGAAATAGAAGAAGTGGTCCTCTGCAGTCTTTTTCCCGATGCTTTCACCGTTTACAAAAAGCTCTACCTCAGGGAGGTTGGAATAAACCGTCACCTTGGTAACGTCCTCTACACGGTCAACATATCTCTTGCCGCAAAGATGCACAAAGGGATCTTGCTCCGGCGACACCAGCCAAGCCTTGTATGCGTAGAAGGCATCCTTTTTATATTTTCTGTCCATGGTCACCAGGCCCTTGTGGTTCTGTCCGTTTTCACCGCCCTCTGCTCTTGCATCGGCGCCAAAGTCAAACATATTCCAAACGTGCGTGGCCCACATATACTTTCGGGTAAAGAGCTGCTTGATCAGTTCTTCGTGGTAATACGCCTGATACTCCTCGGTATAGTCCCCCTGCTTGGGATCGCTGGTGTGCCAATTCAGCGCTTCGCAACCATATTCCGAGCAACCAATGGGAATGGTGGGATGTGTCTCGTGAAACTTGTCAAACCAAGGGCCGTTCATTGAGGTTTCGCCACCATACCAACCGAAATAGTGGTTATAGGAAACCACATCGGGAATCAGCAAATAGGGGTCATCCATTTTGCACATTGAAACGGCCGCAATGGTGGTCAGGCGGGTTTTGTCCATTTCATGCACCAGATCGTTCAGGATACGGTGGTTCTCCAGCAGGTCATCATCCGAGCCGCCAATAGAGATCTCGTTGGAAAGGCCCCAAACCACGATGGAGGGATGATTGTAATTTTGAGAGACAAGCTCCTTCATCTGTGAGACGGTGTTTTCACGGCCACCGGGCATATGCTTGGAGATATAGGGGATCTCTGCCCAGATCACAAGACCACGCTCGTCGCACAGGTCATAGAAATACTGGTCGTGCTGATAATGCGCCAAACGAATGGTGGTGGCACCGACCTCACAAATCAGATCGATATCCTCCTCGTGATGCTCGGGGAGCAATGCGTTGCCAACGCCCCATCTATCCTGATGACGGGAAACGCCGCGCAACGGATATTCCTCACCATTGAGAATAAAGCCGTTATCCGAGTCAATGCGATAGCTACGGCAGCCAAAACGGTTGCACACATTGTCCAAAACCTGGTCGTTCTCTACGATCTCCACCTCGCAACAATAGAGGTACGGATCCTTGCGGCCATTCCAAAGGCGAACGTTCTTCATTTCAAAAACGGCCTTTGTCTCGGTGGTTTCCAGCTTTTGCAGCTCGTTTTCCTCTTTGTCATAAATGGTATAGACCAGCTTTTGACCTTGCTGCAGGTTTTTGACATAGACTTCGACCTCAACGGTAGCATCCACGCCGTTTACAACAGGCGTGATCTTAAGGCCGGGAGCACCATAATAATCCAGATCAAAATGGGCATGATTCACACAGATCAGATTGACCCCTCTGTAAAGGCCGCCATAAAAAGTGAAGTCGGCCATCTGGGGGTACACGGTTTCGTTAGGGGAGTTATCAACCACAACGGCGATCTCGGTCTTTTCCCGGATCTCATCGGTAATATTGACTCTCCAAGTCGAATATCCGCCATCGTGATGTGCAAGCTGTTTACCGTTTGCATACACATCCGCAGAGGAATTTGCTCCTCTAAACTCCAAATAGTAAAGATCTGCTGCAGGCAGCTCAGCCTGATGTAGCGTTTTCACATACAGACAGGCACCGCGGAAATAGTCGTTTCCGCCATCCTGACCGTCGGTCGCATTCCACGTGTGAGGAAGATTGACGACATCACCATTGCGCGCATTGATATCCGCAGTTCCCTTCACGAAAAGCCATTCTTGATTCAACCCAATGACATTTCTCATAATTCCGTGCTCCTTGTTTTGAATTTGAAAATATATAAACTTGTAACTCTTGCAAAAGTGTCTGGCCGAGGCCAGACACTTTTGGGTTTTGATAAAATTATTCGTCTGCAGAAGTGGCAGCGCGACGCTCGGTCAGTTCGCTGTTCATTTTCTCCAACGTTTTTTTATCAAGGTTGTAGATAACAGCAAGGCCAATGAACTGAAGCACAGCACTGAACAGGTACAGACCGGCCACCAACCAGCACATATTGTGTGCGGTCTCGGCGCTCTGACCGATGGTGCCAAGCTTAGAAACATATCCCAGCGCACCCATCAGCAGCAGAACCACAGAGGGGCCTACGCCCTGCGCCAGCTTGCGGAAGAAGGAATGCAACGAATAAACCGTTCCCTCCTCGCGCGTGCCGAATTTCCACTCGTTGTAATCGATCGCGTCACCCATCATAGCCCAGGATACGCAGGTGTACACGCCCATGCCGACGCCAAACACGACCAATCCCAGCAGATAAACAATCAGTGCCACATTAGCGGAACCAATCAAGGGGAAGATCAGCATAATGGCACCGCCCACCAGGGAGACAATGGTGCCAAACACAGATGCCTCTTTTTTACCATATTTTTCAACGATCTTCGTAATAAAGGGCATAAACAGAAACATCGGTAAGAAGCCAATCATCTGCACCAAGCCCGAAAGAGAGGCCATGTTGAAATACGTGGCAAACATAATGGTGTTTGCGGTGGTAGCGGCATTCATGCCAAGGAACATGCCCATTGCAGCAAGCGTTGCGCCAACAGCGGGGCGATTCTTCATAAATTTGCCAAATGCCTTAAAAACATTAAACTTTTCGCGTGCTGCAACGGTCTTAACCGAATTTTCGTCAACGCGGATGGTAATGGTTTTCAGCATAAACAGGAATGCAATAAAGCCAAGCACGCCCATGATCAGTGCCACCCAAAATACGCGGTCACCGAGAAGGATCTCTACTTGCTTGCCCGTGGTGGGGCTCAGCACCTTATCGCCGATTGCATACGGAAGCTTGGTTTCGGGGTTGATCAGGAACTGCGCCTTGTCCACACCCTCGGGAATCTCAATGCGATCCAGAAAATCAGTTGTGCCATTGTAAGTGACCTTCTGCCAGATCAACATAGGAAGAATCACGCTGGGAAGAATATTGCCCACCATAGAACCGATCGAACGCCAGGTGGAAAGCTGTGCGCGCTCACCGACGTTATCACTGACCAGCGAAAGCATAGAACCGTAAGGAACATTTGCAATGGTGTAAAAAGCATCCCAAACGATATAGCCCAACACGAACAGCACGGCCTTTACCGCCATGGGCGCACCCGGGAACGGAAGGAAGACGGCAGCGCCTCCCACAAGCAAGCCACAAGCACCAATAAAAATGTAGGTTTTGAACTTGCCCATTTTATATTGTCTCTTGTCGTTATCGATCAGCGTACCGATCAGAGGATCGTTGATGGCATCCCAGATCTGTACAAGGAGAAGCAGCACGGAAAGCACTCCCGTTTCCAGCATCATGTACACCAGCCAAAAGGTCTGTACCGTGCTTTTCAGCGAGAAGCTCATGTTACAGCCAAGATCTCCTGCAGCGTAGGCGATCTTGTCGCGCAATCCAAACCTGCGATGTCCGTTGGCATCTAATACGATGTCTTTTTTCATAGATACGTCTCCTTTTTGTATTAAAATACGATATGTATAGTATTCTTTGTGTATTTTAACATAAATACGCAAGAAAAGCAAGATATTTTTTTAAAAAATGACGAAACCCGCCAAACAGCAACAGTTTCGCAAAAAATCCCACGGTTTGCCTTGATCACCAACCGGATTTTCTGCTTTTGTTGAAAGCGAAAGCGTCGCAGGTGGCGTCTTTCTTTTGACGGCCATCCCTGCCAAAAAAAGGGGCACCCGTGTGGGTGCCCCTTTTTTTGGCAGGGATGGCCGGATTCGAACCGACGGATACCAGAGTCAAAGTCTGGTGCCTTACCGCTTGGCGACATCCCTTTATAAAATTGGAAAATGTTTCTTGCACGAAACGCATATTATTATACCACGCAATCTTGCCAATGTCAAGAGCCTTTCCAAGGAAAATCCGATGCGAAAAAGGGGGAGGCCCCCCTTTTCATCGCCAGATCAACGTGCAGATCCAATAAATGATGCCATAGACGGTACCCGCCGCAGTGCCATACAGCAAAACCGGCCCCGCTACGGTAAAGATCTTGGCACCAATGCCCAACACAAAGCCCTCGGCACGGCTATCAATGGCAGGCGAGGCCACCGCATTGGCAAAGCCCGTGATGGGAAGCAGTGTGCCACCGCCGGCAAATTGCGCAATTTTGTCAAACAACCCCAATGCCGTCAGCACCACGGCTGTCAGCACCAAAAAGATCGCCACCCAAGCGCTGGCCGTATCTCGCGGCATACTCCAGACACCCATCAATAATTGGATCACGCCCTCGGCCACAAGACAGATTCCTCCCCCCACCAAAAAGGCATGGATGCAGTTTTTAATCAATGGTGAGCGAGGGGCGCGGGCCTCTACGTAGCGAGCATAGGTTTTTTTATCCATATTCATTCTTTATCCCTCCCTGCTTAGCATTTCCTTTTTTTACTTTTTCATTCTGCCCGAAAAAAACTTCTTTACATTTTTACAAATTTGCGCTATACTGTAAATAAGAACCATTGAAAGGAGCTTGCCCTATGTCCAAGTTCAACCGCTTTTGCAACGCCACCAAGCGCACTGTGAAAAAATTTGCCGACAAGACCGAGGAGCTGTTCGACTCCGCCGCTACCTCTGTTAAGATCAAAAATTTGGAAATGAAGATCGAGGAGCAGTATGAAAACCTGGGTCGCATCGTATACCGTGATCTGCACACCGAGGAAAATCTGGAGGAGGATAAGCTGCGCGTGATCGCCGCCATTGATGCCTTGTTTGACAGCATCGCCGAGCTGAAGGCCGCCACCACCCCCACAAAGGCAGAGGAGACCGAAGAAGCCGAGCCCGTGATGTCTGACGCAGAGGCCGACACCGACGCCCCTGCCGAGACCGAGGAGCCCAAGGCCGAGGCGTAATGCGATCTGCCACGCGACGATGCACAGCGATATAAATCCCTTGCGGGATTTGGCTTATTGCAAATCAGCTAACATCCATTTGTGCGACAAAAGGCTTTCGCAATACTGCGAAAGCCTTTTTCTTTTTCAAATCGCGCAAAAACCGATACCGTTTGCGGATTTTATTGACAAACCATGCTGCCAAGCTTTTGCTTTGCCTGCATGATTTTTTGCTCCTCGGCCTTGGTCACGGGATACCAGCCGCGGTTATTCATCTCCTCAAACAGCTGCTGCTGTGCCGTGTGCGTATCGTTCAAAAGCTCACCAAGGCAACGTACCACCTCGGGCGTTGCGCACTCCAGCACGTAGCTGTTATAGGCCGATGCCAAAAATTTTTCGCTTTGCAGCAGATCGGTCATCTGCTCCTTGTCACCAAAGGTACAACAATTCATACCCTCACCTCCTTATTTCAAATGGGAAAACAGCTCGTCGAAATGATGCTGATGGCGCTGGGCCATTTGCGTGTAGCGATCCTGCAGGGCGGTGTCGCCGGTCTGCTGTGCCATATAACAGCACTTGGCTGCCAAAACGCTTTCCACCGACATCAAATCCTCCAGGGCAGTCAGTTCCTTTTCTGTGATCTGTGCCATATGATCCCCTCCTTTTCTTGTGATACAACTATTCTTGCCCATAACGCGCCAAATATGCAAAAGAAAAAGCACCCGTCGCAGGTCTGCAGGCAAGCAGAACGCCGCGGGTGCTTTTATGCGCAAAAAGAGCCTTGCCGTCAGCAAGGCTCTTTTCATCACAGATCAATAACGGCCGGTAGAATCGGGCATGACCTGGTCGGGCATATTGGGGTCAACGGATGCACTATCGTCGGGGGTGATATGGATCTCGCCCTGCTTTTCGTCGCCAACGGGATCGGGCTCCGGCTCTTCATCAGGCTTGCAGGATACAAAAACCAAGCACAGGCACAGGCAGAGTGCCATCAGCAGGCAAAGGATGCTTTTTTTCATTTTCACATATCCTTTCACACAATTTGAGTATTCGTCAGTATTATTGTATCAAAACTGCTTCGGTTTGTCAACACTTTTTTATGATTTTGATTTCATCCTTTTTTAAGCCCCGGAAAAAGTCAAAAAGGGATTGCTATTTCAAGCAAAATATATTATAATAATAGGAGTGTATCGTATGAAGCATCCATTGCGAAAAGACAGTCAGCGCCCTCAAGGCCGTGTTTTTCAGCTCCGACAAAACAAGACTGCATTCTTTGTTTGCCTCGTTTTACACGTGATTATCGTGGTCATCATTCTGCGCGGCGTGATTCTTGGGCAGTCTGAAACAGTTTTCACCGCCTGCCTGGCGCTGCTTTTACTGCTGATCCCCTCGATATTGGAAAAAAGCCTGCAGATCGAGCTGCCCGGTGCCCTGGAGATCCTGGCCTACCTTTTTGTGTTCGCCTCTGCCATTCTGGGTGAGATCGGCAACTTTTATCAGCAGTTCCCCCTTTGGGATAGTCTGTTGCACGGGGCAAACGGCTTTTTATTTGCAGCCTTTGGCTTTTGTCTGTTTGATCTGTTTGACCGCAAGCGGCACAGCTCCTGCTCCCTCTCCCCCGGCTTTCTTGCACTGGTGGCCTTTTCGTTTTCTATGACCATTGGGGTGTTTTGGGAATTTTTTGAGTTTGCGGCAGACCGCCTGCTTGATACCGATATGCAAAAGGATACGCTGCAATATGCCATCCATTCGGTCACACTGCCATCCGCCCCCGGTGAAAAGGTGGCACACGTGAGAGATATTACCTCTACCGTGATCCACACCGCCTCCGGGGAAAGCATCACCGTTGCCGGCTATCTGGACATTGGGCTTGTAGACACGATGAAGGATCTGTTGATCAATTTGGTGGGAGCCTTGATCTTTACTTTGATTGGATATTCCCATTTCAAACACCGACAAAAGCGTTCCATTGCTGCGGGACTGATCCCCAAGGTAAAATAACGTTAAGTATAAAAAATCACAATACGTATTGTGAAATCGCATTCAGAAAGGTACAAATAGCATGAAGATCTCCCGTGTTAAGTCCGAGGGCGGTATGAACATCATTATCGTTGGCTGCGGCAAGATCGGTCAGAATCTGGCCGAGCAACTCAACGAGCAGGGCAACAATATCACGGTGGTTGACATTTCCCCCGAAAAGGTACAGGAGGTGTCCACACG
>JAFTSB010000001.1 GCA_017461945.1 Clostridia bacterium
CCCCCCGCGTAGCGGGGGGTATTTCATTTTCGGGCATAGCCCTAACGTCACTGGCGGCGCACAAGTGCGCGTTCGGGGGCCTGCCAGCCGTGCATAAGAATACTGACCACCCGTCAACGGGTTGTGAAAAATTTCGTTCTTCTCAAGTCAACCGCTCACTTCAAAGCCTTCTCTCCGCCCCACGTCGATCGGCTACTTTGTAGCCTTCTCTCCGTCTCTCGTCGGTCGTCTACTTTGTAGCCTTCTCTCCGTCTCTCGTCGGTCGTCTACTTCGTAGCCTTCCTCCGAGAGGAAGGTGGCACGCGAATGCGTGACGGAAGGAGCCTGCGCGACCTTCACTTTGTCCCTTGTTTTATTACAATTGCTTTTCCATAGCTACGCGCTCTCCCTCAGTCGCCTACGGCGCCAGCTCCCTCCCAGAGGGAGCCTTTTACAAAACGCATTCTGCCTCTACCCCCTTGTTTGCTTCTCCTCACCGGCAATAGCCTCTTTTGAACCACGCGACTATCGCGTGGTTTTCGTTTTACAAAAAAGCCACCCGGAAAACCGGGTGGCTATTGGAGCATATGGAGGTTAGTGTGGCAAGAAAACAAATTGATGGTGTCCGAGTCGCTAAAATTCGTAATGGTTATATGTTCAAGCAGAACAAGGGAGCTGATCGCCGCGGATTTCATCATTATTTGATTTATTATGACAAGTATTCTGGAAAAAATGTGGCTGTTCAGACTACCCATTTGTATAACAAAGATCGTAAAAGGTTTTGGCAATTATCTCAAGGGTTAGGTGTCAAAATGCATTTACCTGGGTTTGATACACCTTCTATGGTTTTAAAGAAAAAACATGTCACCGATGCACATGGCCGCCCTTTGGACTTTGCAAACGGTGATGTGCATGTAAAGGCTAAATTGTCTAGATCTAAAGCACGTAAAATTTATCGTTTGAAATAAAAAAAGCCCACGCGAGTCGGAGCTCCGTAGGCTGCGCAAGTATTGTTATCGTTACAACGACACATAGGGACTTGCTTCGTTGTTATTATACCCGACAAACCGGAGTTTGTCAAGAAAAATTTTTTCAAAAGGAGAAAAAGAGATGAAAAGAATGTCTCGCAAAACCAAAAACCTGCTCATAGTGATCGGCGTCGTGCTGGTTGCATCCTTCCTGATCGTTGCCCTTGGCAAGGTCTCCTCCGGCTTCCAGGATTGGGACACCGACAACTGGCAGCTGCGCAAGCCCAACGAGGACAACCTGTATCAGAGCTTGACCTTCAACCTGATGGACGGTAGCAAGGACACCATTGATCCCGGCACCTATGGTGTGACCGTTAAGCTGAACGAGGACGACAACGCCATTAAGGTCAAGGGCACCGCAGACGGCGACGCCGCTCGTACACCAATAGTGTGCGTCTAATGCTCTCTCCCCATTTGGAATTGACTGCTTTTTGACTATTTTTCAAAGGGACAGAGACGGATAAAAATGGATAAATTTGGATGGGTTTAAAAGCTGAAAACCGCTTGTTTCCTGGGATTTCCAGGTTTCAAGCGGTTTTCAGTTCTGGCGGAGAAGGAGAGACTCGAACTCTCGCGCCGGGTTTAAATCCGACCTACACCCTTAGCAGGGGCGCCTCGTCACCAACTTGAGTACTTCTCCATACCAATTATGTGGGGGGATCTCTCTCCCTTTCTTTTTGATGCGATTTGTGAAAACCGCCTTATTATTATATCTTACTTCCCTGCTCTTGTCAACCCCTTTTGTAAAAAAGAATGATGAAAAAACCGAATTTTTTTATCCCCTTTTAGGGGGTAAAAATTTTTTTTGGAAATTTGTCAAAAGTGGTTGACTTTTGATTTTTAGCGTGGTAAAGTGTAGGCACAACCGGAAAGGAGAGTCGCTTCCCTTTCATGGGGCGACGCTAAACAGGCTAAATGGAACTGACTTTTTTGACCAATCAACGATTGGACGAGAAGCAAAGCTTGGCTTTGCAAAGCCAAAGTCGGAAGGATGACCCCATCCTGTTTGCCATCATCGGTGAGATCGCCAAAGACGATCGCTATCAGACCACGGCGCTGGCTGTGACGGCGACCGGGCTTTTCACCTTTGATTTTGCAAGTGAGACATCCTCCGAGACGATCGCCTTTTCCGACATGGCCGACATTTTTACCAAGAGAATGTACGGCAACGGCCTTCTGCGTGTCAAGCTGAAGGATGGAACCATCCGTGACGTGTTCCGCTTTACCTTTACCGTGGCAGGGCTTTGTGACGCTGCTATCGCTTTTATCCAAGGCGTTCGAGATGGAGAATCCGTGGACGAGGAGATGGAAGCCATTCGCGGCGCTTACGACAAGCTCCTCTCGGTCTGCCCCAAGTGTGGACGCACTCTGTCGGCCCCCGGTGTTCCCTGCATCGGTTGTATGAACAAGGGCAAGCTGTTCAAGCGCCTTGCCTCTTACCTCAAATCTGAAACGGGCATTCTGGTGGTTTCGGTCATTCTTTCGATCATCACCACCTCGCTGGCCCTATTGCCTCCTCTTTTAACCAAATCCTTGGTTGACGACATCCTGCCAAGCTTTAACGGACAGGCTCTGCTGTTTATTTCCCTGCTGCTGATCGGCATCAACGTATTCCGGTTTCTGCTGGCGGGCATCCGTGGCTATTTGCTGCGCATTTCGGGCAACCGTATCGTGGCCAACATTCGCCGAGAGGTGTATGAAAAAGCCCAACACCTGCCGATGCGGTTTTACGATAAAACCTCGACCGGTGCGGTCATCAACCGCATCAGCGGCGACACCGCCACGCTGCAGGCCTTTATGTTGCGTATCACCCAAGAGGTGGTGGTACAAGCCTTTAAGCTGGTGGGTATCATCGCTGTGATGCTGGTCATGGACCCCAAGCTGACCCTGCTTTCTTTGGTGCCTGTGCCCATTGTGGTGATCGGCTCCCGTATCTTCCGCAAAAAGATCGCGCCCTTCTACCGCCGTATTTGGCGGCGCTCCTCGTCCGTTACCTCGGTGCTGACCGACACCATTCCCGGCATACGTGTCATCAAATCCTTTACCAACGAGAAAAACACCACCCAGCGTTTTTCGGATTGTGTGGAGGAATGGCGTGTGACCGATACCAAGGCCGGTAAGATTCTGAACGCCTATCCTGCCATTGTCAACGCCCTGATCGCGTGCGGCACGGTGGTCATTTGGGGCTTTGGTGGCACTATGGTCATCCAAAACCTGCAAAACGGCAACGTGGGATCGTTGACCATCGGTCTGTTGGTTTCCTTTATTTCTTACGCCTCCATGTTCTACGAGCCCGTGAACTTCTTTGCCAACTTCTCTGACTCCACCCAAAGCGCCATGGCCTCTGCCGAGCGCATTATGGACATTCTGGATGCCGAGCCAGAGCACGACTTTGGCAAGGGCAACACCAACGCCAATCTGGGCGGCCGCATTGAGTTCAAGCATGTCAACTTTTCCTTTGACCGCACCAAAAAGGTGCTCAAGGATATCAACCTGGTCATTGAGCCCGGCGACGTAGTGGGTATTGTCGGTACAACGGGTTCGGGCAAATCCACCCTGATCAACCTGTTGCTGCGTTATTATGACCATTACGACGGTGAGATCTCTGTGGACGGTGTGGATATCCGCAACATTGATATGCAATATTACCGCTCCCGCATCGGTTACGTACAGCAGGAGCCTATGATGTTCCACGACACCATTTATAACAACATATCCTACGGCGACGACAGCTTCTCGGTAGACGAGGTCATCAATGCCGCAGACATAGCCAATGCCCATGAATTCATCGTCCGCCAGCCCGATGGCTATGACTCTATGCTGGGCGAGCGCGGCGTGGGTCTGTCGGGTGGCGAACGCCAGCGTATTTCCATCGCACGCGCTATGCTCCGCAACCCCAGTATGCTGGTATTTGACGAGGCAACGGCCTCGGTAGACTCAGAAACCGAGCATCTCATTCAGGACGCAATCGAGCATTTGATCACCGGGCGCACCACCATTATGATCGCCCACCGCCTTTCCACCCTTTCCAAGGCAAACAAGATCGTGGTGGTGGACAACGGTAACATCATTGAATGCGGAACGCCGCAGGAGCTGATGGAGCTGAAGGGCAAGTACTACCGCTTGGTAGAGATCCAGTCCATGTCGGATAAGGCGGCCGAGATCCGCCGCGCCGAGCGCTTTGAATAAGGAGGTGCCATATGGGACGCATTTATATCGACCAATACACCGGCAAAATCAAGCGCAGTGATATTTATCTGGTGACTTTGACACTAAAAGACGGTACCGTTATCGAAAATCTGGAGCCACGCCGTCTGTTCCCCGTTAGCAATGCCAATATGTACATTACCCTTTTGGATCAGGACGAAAAGGAAGTCGCCTTTGTCCGCGATCTGGAGGAGCTGGACAAGGACTCTGCCGACGAGCTGCGGAAATGCTTTAAGGAGTATTACCGCATCCCCCAGATCACTCGCTTGATCGAAAGCGACGAAAAATTCGGCTCACTGACCTGGAAGGTCGACACCGACCGAGGCACTGTCTCCTTCCGCATCCGCAACCGCCACAGTGACATCAAGTGCTTTGACGGCAAGCGCGTGTTGATCCGCGACACCAACGATAACCGCTATGAGATCCCCGATTACACCGCAATGGATGCCCATAGCAGACATTTGCTGTTCTCTTATCTGTAAGAAACGGAAAAGGCACCCTCCCGAGGAGGGTGCCTTTTGTTTGCAATTGCTTTGCAAATATGGAAGGATGCTACCCCGTTGTGCGAAAAATCGCACAACGGGGTGGGTTTTTACTACCACATTTAATCCAAGAAATGATTGGAGGTTATGCAGGGATAACAGTGTACCAGATATCGCCGTTGGCCTGCTCTTCGGCAACAACGGTGTAACCATCGGCTACAAAATTGGTGCCCACGCCCTCAGAGGTATTGTTAGAGGGATCCCAGTTGACAAAAGTGCCGCCGATAATCATAACATTGGCGATGCCGTTTTTGTAATTGGCGTCGATACAGTTGATGAGATAGTGTCCATTCTCATCCCCTTCGGTGGTCTCTTGGAAAAAGCCGCCCTCGATAACAAGCGTGCCCTTGACCACATTGATAGCAGTAGTACCGCCGATAAAGGTACCATCTTTGATTGTAACGGTGATGCCTTCCTCGCGGAGAGTAACGCCGTAACCAACGGTGTTTTCAACAACACCTTCACCGGAAATTGTGGTGTCGGCATACAAAGTCAAAGTGGAATACTTATCAGCACCGGTGGCGTCTGCATTTTGGGATGTCATCGTGTTGCCACCGAGGTTAATATCTGTTGCTTTGTTGATTGCATTCACGCCTTGAACGACGACATTCTCAGTGAGAGTAACCAGCAAAGTAACATATTCTTGTGCGGAAACCTTGCCGTTCCAAGCGGTCTTGGGAGCTTCAACAGCAGCCTCGGCCTCCTCGACAGTAGCATAACCGATCTCATTGGTGTACCATTTACCGCTGAACTCCTGCTCATTTACGTAAGCAACGGCATCAACGGTAACAAATCGGCCATCCTCCTTCTTCAGCGCCAACTCCTTGGGCATCAGAACCTCAAAGGGATAGTACTGGTGCTGGACGTCAGCACAGAAATTGCCTCCGTATACAAGAACGTGACGGGTATTCTGGCCGCTTGCGTTGAAGATCCAAGGCATGCCGTTTCGGATACCGCCCAGGTTGCCAAGATCAAACTCACCGCCATAGACGATGATACCCTCGTTAGCGCCGGTATAGGCCAAGGAATCACCTGCAAAGTCCAGGGAGTAATGACCGCCGTTAACGGTGATGGTACAGCCGCTCTCGTAGTTCACAAGCAAAGCGTAGAACTTGTAGTTGTAGTCGGTGTTGCCCTTCTCGGGTACGAGGTAAGGATTCTCGCCGCTGGTGGCCTTGACGGCACCGCCCTGGGCAGAGTCGTTCAGGGTCAGATGACCGCCGTTATCGGTGGAAAATACACCAACGATCATCTTGTCAACAGACCCGGTAACATTGGCATATACGACTTTACCGTTCAGGTCGATGGTGATAGACTTACCCTCGATCTTAAAGAAGGTATAATAGCAATCATCCAAGATATCGAAATCATCGTTGTCGACAGTGATGTCAGCCATAAGCGTGATCACATCGCCATCCTTAGCTGCAGCAATAGCATCAGCAAGGGAGTAGAACGCATTATAGTAATCGCTATCCTTATACGTAATCACGGCGACAACCTTGCGAACCTCGGCATCAGAGCCGTTAATGGTGATCACACCGTTCATAGCACTGTTGACAGCCTTCAGGGAGTCACCCTTCACGTCAAGGTTGACATCTGTTGCAATGATCTTGGCGTCGGTAGCATCCTTGTTCAGGGTCAGCGCACCGTAGTTTTCATCCTCGTTCTGATCATTGCAGGTAATGGCCGTGTTAGTGACGGTCACCTCAGCGCCGGCTGCTGCCACATTGACAACGTTCAAGCCGGTCAGATCGGAATTGGTGATAGTCACCTTGGCAGCACCTGCGGAGCTTGCCAGGTTCACGGTGTAATTTGCCGCAACGGCGGTTACGTTATCAACGGTCAGCACAGCGGGCTTTTGGATCACGTTGATCGCACGCTCGCCGGAGGCGTTGATGGTCAGATTCTGAATGGTGACGTCACCCTCGGTGACAACGTTGATTGCACGACCTGCGGTAGAGGTCAAGGTCTTGCCGTTACCGTCAAGGGTAATGGCCTTGTCGATGGCGACGATAGCAGAACTGTCAACGTCTGCCATCATCGTAACGGTGTCGCCGGCTTCGGCCGCAGCCAAAGCGTCATCAAGAGTAGCAAAATAGGTTCTATTGATGCAAGCGCCAACAACAAGCTTGTTGTTTTCGTTGGAGGATTCTTTCCAGTCCTGCTTGCCGCCCTCGAACTGAACACCGTTCTCGGCAGCAACTTCTACCGTACCGTTGTCAGCATACACCAAAACGGCAGAGCCGCCGGCGCCTGCAACAGTAAGGTCGTCGCCAAGCACAATTTTACCGCCATAGGTAGCACGAAGCGTACCGGTAGTGGCATTGCCCTTAACAGTGCCGTTCTGCAAGGTCAGAGTTGTTCCTGCGCGATAAGCGGTCAGTACAATACCGTTATTGGAAAGCGTGTGGCCACCCAGATCAATGGTGATGTTCTGCGTGTACTGGTGGCCGACCATAGGGCCGGTGGTCGTTGCGTCACACAGCAATGTGATCGTGGTGGGGGTGTTCTTGGGAACTGCCTCGATAGCAGCCTTGATCGTAGCGTATTCGGTGTCACCGATCTTAGCAACCGGTGTCGAGTCCTCTACTGCATTGACGGGAACCGCCAATACCATCGTAAAGGCCATGACAAGCGCCAAAACGCCACTCAAAATTTTATGGAGCTTCATTATACTATCCTTTCAAAGAGTCATACACCCCCTGACCTGCATCGCGGCAGGTCAGGGGGACAGTGTGTATGTTTAATTAAGTGCCTCAGATAGCACTTACGACCCAAACGTCGCCGGTCTTAACAGCCTGGTAGCCATCGGCAACCCATGCGCTGGGATCAAAGCCGAAGGTGCCACCGGTGATGATGACCTCACCGTCACCCAAAATACCTGCGGTGTAGCCGGTACGAGTGGAGGCTGCACCAAAGGTGCCGCCGGTTACGTAAACAGTGGCGCCCTCACCTGCATAGATGTAAGCACGCTTTTGGTTGTAGCTCTTGCTAAAGGAGTACTCACCGCCGTTGATGGTGATGACAGTACCTTCGCCAACAGCATAGAAATTGTATCTGCCGGAGGTGCTCTTCGTATTAACAGCCACGCTACCGCCATTCACAGTTACCTGTGCACCGTCTGCAGCAGCAATGCCGCCGCCGGCAGAAACGATATCTACATCATTATAGGTGGTCTCAGCACCATCACCACGGGTAATGTTAGAATAATCAGCGGTGCTGCCGGCCTTCATGGTAACATCGGTCAGGGTGGCCGTACCGTTATTGACAACACCTGCAGTAGCAGCGGTCAAAGTGCCGCCGGTAACGGATAAGGCACCCTTGTTGGTAACCTTGCCCTCAAGGGTCTCTGCCTCGAAATCAACAGAAACGCCTTCCTCGACGACGACACCGGTCTTGTTACTACTCTCTACTACCTCATACCAAATATCGCCGTTAGCCTTGTAATGAGCAATAGAAGCGTAACCATCAGCCACAAAGCTGGTGTTAGCACCCTCGGAAACGTTGTTAGCAGGATCCCAGTTGACGAAAGTACCGCCGGTAACAGTCAGAATGCCGCTGTTATCCTTTTCGTTCAGCAGCCATGCTCCCTCGCTACGAGCGGAGAAGAAGCCGCCGGAAATGTTGATAATGCCTGCGGAGCCGGCATAGATCATATCCTGGTGATCGGCAGAGGTTGCGGGATGATCCAAACCGTCAGCAATGAAAGTACCGTCATAAATGTTAACGGTAGCACCGTCTTTTGCCCAAACGGCACAATCCTGACC
>JAFTSB010000015.1 GCA_017461945.1 Clostridia bacterium
CCGGTAACTCCACCAACCCCACTCGCTTCCAGCATCCCGTTGCCGGCACCTACAAGAAGTGGTGCCAGGAGAACGGCAAGCAGTACTTCTCCGTTGCTTCCGGTGGCGGTACCGGCCGTACCCTGCACCCCGATAACATGGCTGCAGGCCCTGCTTCTTACGGCATGACCGATACCCTCGGCCGTATGCACGGTGACGCGCAGTTCGCAGGCTCCTCCTCCGTGCCCGCTCACGTTGAGATGATGGGCCTGATCGGCGCAGGTAACAACCCCATGGTTGGTATGACCGTTGCGGTTGCAGTTGCGATCGAGGAGGCAAGCAAATAATTCTTGCGGTATAAGGCTTTTTGAGATTTGCAGAGTTTTATTGGAACTTTGTAAAACTCAAATCGCACAAAATTGAACAATAAAAAATCGGACACATCATTTTGGGCTTTTGCCCGGATGATGTGTCCGATATTTTTATGAGATATTTAAAGTATTTTTGGGTTGGGATATTGGCTATCGATAAGTTGTATTGGTAGACGGTTTATTATTAGAGGTAAATAATATTATGGGAGTTGCAATACTCCATGACCGCTTTCACAAACTCATTCAAAAGTGTTTGATTACTTGAATCTCTTTTGTATTGTATATAGGTCGTTCGATAGCAATGAGGAGAACGCAACGCAAAATAATACAGATCGTTTTGATCCTGGGGGAACTGTTTTAAAAAGAAATCAGAGGCAACGATCGCGCCAAGCTCCCGTTTCAACATCCGATATCGAGCATCAAACGTTTTTGAATTGATTATCGTACATTGTGCGATAAGATGATCCTTTAGAATGACAGAAAGCCGTTTGTCAGAGTCCGATCTTGTTCCTACTTTGATGAAAGGAATGTGAGAAAGGATTGAAAAATCAGTAATCTCACGTTCAGGTGCAATGTTTCCTGTTGCAAGTTCTTTAAATGAGAGCGCATAATTAACTAACGGCTCTGCTGCGGGATGTTTCTTGTGTATTACAACGAATAGTCGTTCTTTTTGTACGGGAATGACGGTATATTCCTTTTCTAACGGATAAAACGTGAATTGCAGGTCAATTAGTTGTTTTTTGAGCTTTTCCTCCGAAGCATCAATATCTAAAGTTAAGCTGATCCTTGGATGCTTTTGAATCAATACTTGACAAACACTGGGAAAAACAAATTGAACAAACCCAATGTTTCCACCAACAATCAAACTGCCTTGTTCTATATTGTCGGTTGCCGCTAATTGATTATGGAGTTGGTTTTCCGCTTCATGTATCTCTTCCAAAAAGCCGAGATAGATCCGCCCTTTTTCGGTAATGGATATCGGGTGCGTGGAGCGATTGAAGATTTTAAAGCCCAACTCTCCTTCCAACTTTGCAACCGTTGCGCTCAGTGACGGTTGAGAAACAAACAATTCCTTCGCAGCTTTTGAAAAGCTTTGTTGCTTCCAAATTGTATATACATATTTCTGTGATAGTTCCATACGCTCTCCTATTATAGACTAAAATATATAAATATTATTTATAAATATATATTTGATTATAACATAAAATCATGATATAATCAATAGGTAATAAAAAGGAGGTTGTATTGTGAAATTACAAAATTTGATCTGCTTGATATTAGCCATTATTCTTTTTTCTTTTACAGGGTGCTCGACCGTTTCGGAATTGCCTGAATCTTCCGAGGAAGATAACAAAGAAGAAAAGGGAGAATTAGAAGTGAAGAAAACCTATTCCATCTTATTTATTGGCAACAGTTACACCTATTATAACGATATGCCTGAGGCAATCTTCAAAAATCTTGCCAAGTCGGCGGGATACGATATAGAGATCACGTCGATTACCAAGGGGGCTTATACCTTGGAAAAAATGGCGGATCCCAATGATACCTACGGTGCACAGGTGGAAAGAGTGCTGACGGGAACAAAAAAATATGATTATGTGATTTTGCAGGAGCAGAGTGCCAGACCTGCCACCATGTCTGCGGGGAATTTCTACGAGGCAGTTCGCAATCTTTCGGCACGGATTCAAGAGAGTGGCGCAACGCCGATTCTGTATTCTACGTGGGGCAGAAAAAAGGGAAGCAGTACATTGACGGACAACGGCTGGACCAATGAGAGCATGACATGGAAGTTGGCGGCGGCGTATGAAGCCATTGGCAAGGAACTGAATATTCCCGTAGCGCACGTAGGACTTGCGTTTTATGATATCTATACCGCTTCAAGCGCTATCGATCTCTATAACGCCGATAAATCTCACCCAACCTATGCGGGAAGTTATCTTGCGGCAGCGACACTTTTTGCTGAGATTTTTAATGAGGATCCGATCGAGGTTAACTATAATGGAAGCTTGTCCGAGGAAAACGCGTTGGTACTCAGACAAGCCGCGGCAAGAGCCGTTTTTCAAACACCGTCAATTCCTGACGAATACAAAACCACATCCGAGGGCATTGGAAACTGAGTGTGAGGCAGAACAGGTAACACTCACAGGCTAAGTATGACTGTTGTCGTTGCAGTTGCTATCGAAGAGGAAAGTAATTGCTTGATTTTACTGACTTTCGGGCTTTTGATGGCTTCGACAAGGCGTTGTAAAATCCAATTACGAAAATTTAACCATAAAAAACAGGACACATCATTTGGGACGTTCCCTTATGATGTGTCCTGTTTTTTGCTGATCAAGAAAAATGAAAAAATTGACATGGGATGCCGAATCATGAAAATAATCTTGAATTGGTACAGAAAACATGTTACAATGATACTCACAGATATACGAAAGGAGCTTTCGCAAATGAGCTTTGAAAAATATACACAGATATATGATGGAGAGCCTGTCGGAACGACCGTGAGACCCAAAGGCAGGACGGCAGATTTTCATTTCAGCCTTTCCCGAAAGGAGAATATCAAATACCGTCTTTTTACGGTTGGCGAGACCGAGCAATTCTATCTGTGGAAGAATGAGCCTGACGGTCCTAACTTCTATCATATGCTGACCGACGCGCTTGACGCAAAGCATGCCATTCGTGACAGATACTGCCTTTCTCTTTCCTGCAAGAAATACGAGGACTATCTAAAGCGCATATACAAGAAGGTCATGTGGAAGCCTATACTTTCCTATCTTAAAATGAACCCCGTGCCAAAGGATTGGAAGGTGGGGCTTACGGTCAGCGCCGCGGGCCTGACCATTCGCCAGGGTGGATATCTCAGAATGAGGATCGATATACGCCTCAAAAAAAAGGGTGTATCCCCCCGTTCTGTTGCGGGCGAACCCGACGAGCGTATTATAATAGATATTCCCGAGGGAAGCTACACGGGCAAGCTTCTTTGCCGTGATATATGTATTCCCGAAAATACGGCTCACGTGGGTGTGTTCGTTGAGGGAACGGGATACAAGGGAGAGTGCTATATCGAGCAGCCTTTTCTGTCTGCCGACGGACAAAATCTTTTGCCGTCCTTTAACGAGAGTACGCAGGATCGCACCCATATGGATTGGACTGCGCAGTATCTCAGCCGCAAGGAACTTCCCGAATTTCGGGTAAGATTAAACGGCAAGATCATTTACAGCGGCGAGATCTTTGAACGCTGTCACAGACATTCCGAATGGGAGATCGAGCTTCCTGCACGGCTGCTTTGCGAGGAGAATACGCTTTCCTACGAGCTTATTTCCGATTACCACGATCCGTTGCCCTATACCATATACGAGATTGGCATCATCGAGCAGCCCTCGGCGGAGCTTTCCTTGATCGCGGTATCAAAGACTGCCCCTGTGGGTGGAAACGCGCGAGTGCTGATACGTACCGAGCGCCCGAATCTTCGTGTCTCTCTTGTTTGTAAAAGCGATTCTCTCTTTGGCAAAAAGGAATGGATCTTTCGAGAGAGGGGACTTCACGGAATACTGATCGGCTGCGAAAAGCCCTGCACAAACGCCGATTTCCGTCTTGAATGGAACGGTGGCGAGGCGTGCGGACGGGTAGAGCGTATCGTATACCGTGACGAGGACAACGTCATTACGGGAACGGGCGATATGATATATATCCATCAGGATATCGATAGTATGGAAGAGTATCTTTCTTGGTATATTTCCAACGAGGTTGGCAATTTTATGACCATCAGACCTACATACCGTTGGTCGGGAACCAAAGTGCTGAACAAAAAGGTCTTTGAAAAATTTCGCAAGCTGATGAATGAGCTTGATATGAAATACGTGCTGATGGAAGATGGGCGTGAGCTTCCCGGAATTTCCACGCAACCCGACTCGGAATTGCTTCGGGGCAAGGGCTTTCTTGGCATCCAGATGCACGAGCGAGATGGCGCACAGTTCTATTGGAGGCGTAGGGATGCCGTATCGCTTTTCGACGAGCAAAAGTACGATCTTATGTGCTTTGCGTATCAGGAAGATCCACAGCATACAAGCTCACACTATGGTGAAGCAAATTACTTTTACCACGATAAGGGCGTGACTGTATGGGCTGACCGTCGGGTCATAGACGATCATGCCGCAGAGCATGAAAAATCGGTTGCGGCGCTCCGTGCTATTCGAAGAGACCGGGATACTCGCCACACGGGACCTGCCTGTATGTTTAAGTATATGGCTGAGGCAGGATACACGTGGCTTGGTGCTGAGACGATGTATCAGACCATGGAGCCTATTATGGGCTTTTTGCGAGGTGTGGCCAAGGACAGAGCTATGCCTGCTTACGGAGTTCATCACGCTACCCAGTGGTCCACCAGTCCCCACAAAAGCCCTGCCCGCTACCGCCGCTACCGTCTGGCGCTTTACGCTTCTTATATGCAGGGGGCCAACGACATCAATACCGAAGAGGGCCTTTGGCATTTAGAGGAATATTATGAGCATCACCACCGGTTCAGTGAGGCTTGTACGGAGCATTTGAAGCAGCAACAGGATTTTTACAAATACGTGTCGACTCACACGAGAAGCGGAAGCTTTTATACCCCTATTGCACTTGCACACGGCAGAGACGACGGTATAACGTTCTTTGGAAAAAATAAGACTTGGGGACACGGACGCGAGCCACAGAGCTTGGCAGAGGATAGCTGGGATCTTATTACCGCCGTATATCCCAAAGCAAAGCCCGTAAATTGTATATACATTCACGGTTGTCCCGAGGATGTTCCACAGGGCTTTCATAGCGGCACGCCCTACGGCAATGTGGATGTTATTCCCGTTGAGGGCAAAACCTCAACGTGGAATGATTACAAAACCGTCATTTTTATGGGCTACAACCGGTGTGAACAGGCAGACGCACGAAAGATCGCCGACTATGTAAAGCGGGGAGGGCGCGTATTGCTTACCGACGCTCATCTGACCGTTACCTCGGCGATGACCGATATCAGAAATGGCGAGCTTGCAATACACAAAAACGTCCTTTGCATGAGTGAGGGCGCACCAAAATTCCTTTTGGATTCGGTGAGCGGTGAGAGTCTGCGAGTATGCGCAAACCCGATGGTGCCCGACGAGGTTCTAGCCTATACCGACAGCGGCAGGCCTCTCGTTTGTGTTTATCGCATGGGACAAGGCGAGCTTGTGGTGTTCCATACCAAGGAATATCCCGCACACCCCTCTATACGCAAGCTCTATGAGAATGAGATCAAACGCATATGTCAAAAGACGACCGGTGAGGAAAAAATATGGGCAGAGGCCAGAGACGATGTGGAATTTACGGTCTATGACCAAAGTAACGGAGCGCGCCATATCTATTTTCTTGCGGTGGATTGGTACACAGCCCCCGACGCTATAAGACAGGCAACGCTGAGACTTGGCGATATTACATACGAAATCCCTGTGCCTTTTGGGGTGATGCTGAAATGCGTTTGCAGCAAGGACGTCGCCATTATGGCCGAAAGCGAGGACGGAGAGGTCCTATCTGTAGTAGATGGCGTTGCAAGCCTGCAGGGAGAGGGAAAGGTTCCCTTCCGTATTTGTAAGGACGGCGAGCAGAGAGTGGAAACGGTCGACTTTGCCGACGGCGGCGTTAGGTACATTGCTTTATAACAAGAATTGGTTCAATAAAGGAGCGATATTATGTATTCAAACAAGAGGGCTTTGCTGATTGCCGGCGGCGGCACGTTGGGCACCTATGTCGCCGAGGAGCTGCTTCGCCTTGGAGCATCGGTCGAGGTGATTTGCCCCGAGGAAAAGGTCTCGGATAACGAGCGCCTGGTATTTCATCAAAGTATGGCGACGGAGGAGCTTTTGCGGGAGTTGTTTTCCCAAAAACACTATAACGGTATCGTCAATTTCATACACTACACCGATCCGGAGGAGTATAAACAGATCCATCCCCTTCTGATCCAAAACACAGATCATCTCATATTCCTTTCCTCGTACAGAGTCTATGCCAACGAGCAGCACCCCATCACAGAGGAGGCACCGAGACTGTCTGACGTTATCACAGATCGGGATTTTCTCGAGAACGAAAAATATGCCGTGCCCAAGGCGCAATGCGAAGATTATTTGCGGCAGGAGTGTGCAGGCGAGCCATGGACCATTGTTCGCCCCGTGATCTCTTTTTCAAGCAAGCGATTGGATCTTTTGCTTTATTGCGGCAAGGATGTGCTGAAATATGCCGAGCGCGATCAGGAAATGCTGATGCCGGATACGGTCAAGGATTACACGGCGGGTCTGGATTGGGCCGGCAATTCGGGAAAGCTGATCGCAAACCTGTTGTTCAAGCCCGATGCCATGGGAGAGGCCTTTACGGTGTATTCCGGCCACGGCCTGACCTGGGGTGAGGTTGCCGAACGGTACAGCATGCTGACGGGCGTGAAAATTCGTTGGTGCAGCGAGGAAGAATACGTGCGCAACACCCCAAAGACCGTTAAGGAACCGTGGATGTGGAAATATGACCGAAAATGGAACCGAGACGTCGATTGTTCGAAAATATTGCGTGTAACAAGGCTTTCTCAAAACGATTTTGCGCCCATCGAGAAAGGCATTCAACACGAACTCGAAAAGTTGGGCTGGATCCCAAAGTGACACGCAAGGGGTGGTGCTATTTGAAAAAACACGGATGCATTTCAAACAGAAATGCACCCGTGTTTTTCTTGCTATCTTCGTATAAAGGTGACAGGCAGATTATTTTTTGATTTCGACCGTTTCAAAATCATTGTATGTGACTTCTTCGATCTCGAAAGAAAACTTCAAATCCGAGAAATCGGCTTCATAAACCTGCTTGTGCTTTTCGGTAATATCCATGCGCCAGTTTAATTTGAAATCCTCTTCACTTTCGGGCTTAAAATCACCGCTGAAGGAGGCTTCACCAGAGCTTAGCACATTGTCGTTTTGGTCCATGATCTTGAATGTGCCGACAATTCCGTTTATTTCCATTTTGCTCTCGTTTTTAATGGTACATACAAAGTCACAGGAGATTGAATAACTTGAGACAGAGCTGTTCTGCTTTTCTGTGACGACCAATTCTATTTTTTTGGCGGCTTTTCGTGCTGCTCTTTCTTCACCCGCTTGTTTTGCGGAAATACAGCCGTAGAAGAAAACCAATGTTGCTATAACTAACAGAATAATGGTTACTTTTTTTATGATTGCATTTGTCCGTTCGGCATTCATGTTGTGTTCCTCCTTTATCAAACGTTAAGGTCTTCTTCCTTTGCGGGTTCCATACCCAAAGAAGCCAGCTTTTTGTTCAGCACTTGCAAAAGATCAGCTTTGCGTTTTTTCTCATAGTTGCGAATTGCATTTTGACAGGCGACGGATGCCTCGGTGTTGGCATCACGCGTTTGCTTTTGGATGCGTTCGCGTGTTTTCTTTGTATAGATCATCGAGAAAACCGAAAGACCGACCGCACCAAGGAAGCAGGCGATCACGGGGAACAGGAACTTCACAAAAAGAGAAAAAATAATAGATAGCGCCAACAGAGTTACGCCGGACAAAGAGAAGATCTTAGTGGCTTCCCATACCTTGGGCTCCACTTCGCTGTCTCTTTTTTTGTTTTCTGCTGCGGTTTGACTCGTCAGCTTTGCCTTCTCTGCCTCAACGCTGATAGGGTTGGGGATTCCGGAGGGGGACATGGTCATGCCGCCAAACGCAAATCCTCTCTTTTGATAAGACTTTCCTCGATATGTAATGCCGGTTTTGTATTCCGGTGCCTTTATCAATATTGCAAGGGTGGGATCATACTCTGTCATGCGATAGGAAATATTTCTGGAGTGATCGCCCGGCAGAGAATGAAAAGTTTCACCTTCAATGACAGGCGTCTGCGCATGATAAGCCTGCTGCATCAGCTCGGGGGTGATCACCATTTCCGGATCCCCTGCTAATGCAGCAGCGGAATAATCGGAAAGCTGATCGGCTCGAAAATCTCTTAAAAATCGAGATTTGCTAAACGAACTATTGTTATCCACACATTCGACAGAAGACACATGGCCCGAATGCTCGCCATTTCCCGCGCTCCAATCCGTAACGATGCGAGTTTTGGTGACCTGACGCTGGCGTTCCTCCTGTCTGTATTTTGTTACCGGAACCTGTTCGGTGCGTTTTGTGGTGGAATTGTATTTGCTCTCATAGGCCGTGTAAGGAATTTTTTCATAGTAGGTTTCGAAATCGGTATATGTTTCGGTTCGGTTGTGTCCGATTTCGCCGCTCCAAGCCGTGCAGTAATTTGCTTCGGCAAAAAGCACGCGATACTGTTCATCTGTGATTTCCTCAAGATCCAGATCAAATACCTCCATTGGTACATCGTCTTGAGCGAGCGAAATCCAGGCTTTTCGTTTGAATTCTTCTTTTTTGAATGCGGGATTGATTTTTGCAAGCCGATTCTCCATAGCGTATACTCCTTTTTAATAGTGTCGGGATTGCCCCAAAAAAGTTAACTCTTTTGAGTTATATTTATATTCTAACACCTCATTTTGCCCTTGTCAACCCTATAGGGGTAATATTTGTATCAAATATCATGTAAAATGAACGTAACCCGTTTTGAGTTAGGAGGGCACGATGAGAATTGGCGAGGCGGTCAGATTGCGGATCATAGAGCTGTGCAAGGCACGAAATATCACCCTGAATAAACTTTCTACCATTTGCGGTATTACACAATCTACCCTCAACAATATTATCAGTGGGCGCAATTCTACTACCACCGTCTCTACCATTAAAAAGATCTGTGACGGATTGGAGATCACGATCCTCGACTTTTTTACTTCCCCTCTTTTTGAAAATCTGGAACAGGAGATCCAATAAAATCAAGCGCCCTGCCGCGTTGACGGCAGGGCGCTTTTGTGCTATAATAAATGAAGGATATGATCGTCAAACGAAAGGAGCAGCCGTGAAAATCATCGACAAGGCTTTTTTGGAAATTACCAATATCTGCAACCTCAAATGCTCCTTTTGCCATGGCACCAAGCGAGCTCCCAAGGAGCTGACCGAGGCGGAGTTTGAGCGGCTTACCGATGCTCTTGTGGGGCAGGTCAACTACCTCTATTTTCATTTGATGGGCGAGCCCATGCTGCACCCATTGCTGGGTACCTTCATCCGCCGCGCGTGGGAAAAAGGCTTTCGCCCCATGATCACCACCAATGGCAGCCTGCTGGATGCTTACAACCAAACACCCCTCAAAATCCTACCTTATAAGATTAGCATTTCCCTGCACGCGCCGGCGGCCAATCCGGCCTTTGCCGATCCTGCCTATTGGGAAAATTGCATCACCTTTGCGCGGGATGCGGGCTCGCGCGGTTGCATCGTGGCCTTGCGCCTTTGGAATCTGGAAAGTGCCGATGAGCAAAGCAACACGGCGGTGCTGGAACGGTTGCACCAAGCCTTTCCGGGGGAGTGGGGCAAGGTGCGTGGCGGCAGTAGCCTACGCCTTGCGGATAAGCTGTTTTTGGAGTGGGGAAAGCGCTTTGCATGGCCCGATCCCACCGCTACCGAGGCGGCCGCCAATGCCAATGTGTTTTGCTATGGGCTACGCGATCAGCTCGGCATTTTGTCGGATGGCACCGTGGTGCCTTGCTGCCTGGATGCTGACGGAAATTTGGCACTTGGCAATCTTTTTGATACCCCGTTGCAAGAAATTTTAGACCGTCCACGCGCAAAAGCCATTTATGATGGCTTTACCAACCGCCGCGCCGTGGAATCTCTTTGTCGCCGCTGTGGCTATGCCAAAAGGTTTGAAAAATGAATGGGCAGGTACAGTTCCCCACGTGTAAGTCCACACGCCTGCAGGGATATGATTACAGTAATAGGGGCGGCTTTTCATCACGATATGTACGCAAGGGCTATGACAAGATTTTTGATTTCATTCAAAACAATCCTGCACGGTGGAAAGAGGATTGCTTTTACACCGTTGAATAGCAAAAAGCCGCCCAATAAGGCGGCTTTTTTACGTTATGATGAGAATTTTCACACGCGAGGTGTGCCCTCCCACTCCTCGGCGGCTTCAACGCCCATGAGCTTGGTGATGGTGGGGGCAACGTCTTTGATAGAAGCCTCGGGCAATACCTTGCCTTGCTCAAATGCCTTGCCCATAAAGAACAGCGGGATGGTCATATCCTCGGTCAGCTCGGTGCCGTGGGTACGGTCGTGTCCGCCGTGGTCGGCCAAAAAGATCAAGGTATAATCGTTGCCGAATTTGTCGTACACCTGTTTCACGCACTCCATGGCGTCGTAGGTATCCTGCATATATTCCTTGCCCATCCAGCCGTAGCCATGACCGGTGTTATCGGTGTCGGCCAGATAGAGAAATACAAAATCGGGGCTCTGCTCCTCGATATATTTCATAGCACGGGGCGTGATCAGCTGATTGGAGTTCTCGTATTGTGCGCAACGCAGAAATTCAATGGCGTTCCATTTCCCGGGGCGTGCCAGGTCGCGGAGCTGCTCCCATGTGTAGAAAAATCCGCACTTCTTTTTTGCGCCGGCCAGCACGTCTACCAAGCCGTCGATGGGACGTACCTGGGGGGTATGGGTATTGGTGGTCGTGCCGTGGCGGCTGGGGTCTACGCTGTGGAACAGCGACATATGGCAAGGGAGCGTAACCGAGGGCATCACGGTTTTCGCCTCCAGGCAGTAGGTGGACCGTTGCTTCATGGTTTCTACAAAAGGATGACCGCAGGAAAGCATAGCGTCGGGTCTGAGACCGTCAGCCAGGATCATAATCACTTTTTCGGACATAATAAACCTCCGTATTGTCGCGCGTGCACGTGATGATTTCATTATATCGGTGCGCGGTGTGAAAGTCAAGCCCGTTTACAAAAAAAGTGCGCGGATGGGGCGAAATCCGTCGATCAAAATTTTGGCTTCACCCTTGACAAGCGTCACCCTTGGGAGTATAATAATAGAGTCGCAGGCGTAGTCTAGTGGTAAAACCTCAGCTTCCCAAGCTGATGCTGCGGGTTCGATTCCCGTCGCCTGCTCCAACGAAGCCCCCCACAGGGGGGCTTTTTTCATTGGAGCAGGCGACGGGAATCGAACGGTCAATGGATGGTCCCCTGCTGCCCCAAAAGAGAGCATGGGAGAATACTTACGGCTGCTTGAAAAAATCCAACACGCTATTCAAATATGGATGCAAAATGTCGTCGCTGGCGTAATAGATCTCGTGCTTGGAGCCTTTGACCGTGATCAACTGGCCCTTGGGCAACAGGCGAATAAATTTGTGCTGTGCCGGGTTTTCGACAAGCGCATCGTTCTCGGCAGAATACAGCTGCAGCGGCACGCGGATGCGCCCGGCCGCTTTGCGGTTAGTCGCGCGGCGCAGCACGCTCATGGCCTCTGCCACCCAGCTGTAGGTTACCGCACCGCCCAAATAGTCCTGATCCGCACGGCGCACCTCGCCATAAGCGGCATAACGAGCCGGGGATAGCGAGCTGGAGCTTTCAAAGGGCTCGTTGCCGTCGGGTTCGGTCAAAAACCAGATCTTGCGTTTGCCGCCCCCCAAGGCACGGATCAAACGGCACAGCGTCCGCACCAGCGACGGCGGAAGCCCCCGATAGCGAAAGGTCTGTATCATGGGGGAGGAAAGCACGATTTTGGAAAAGGGATGATCCGCATCCATGGCGCAAAGGGCGGCGACAGCCCCACCCATCGAATGCCCAAACAGATAATAAGGTGCCGGACATTGGCGCAGCGGGCCGTGCATACAGCAACGAGCATCGTCCAGGTATTCATCAAAGCGATCAATGTGTGAAATGCCGTGGGGCACTTGACGGGGCGACTTGCCAAAGCCCCGTTGATCATAGATCAACACCGAAAGACCGTCGGTGAGAAAATAGGAGATCAGCTCGCTGTATTTTTCGGTGGATTCATTTAGCCCATGCAGGATCAGCACCGTGCCCCGGGGCGTGGGAGCATCATAGCGCACAAGGTGCAATGCGACCCCATCATAGCCACGAAAGGTGGAGGTGGTGCGGCAGGCTGCAAGTGTGGGCAAAACCTGCTCCCTCATGGCCTTTGTGAATGTTTGCTCTGTTAAAAATTTTCTCATACGTACACACTTTCTGATTACAATGATTCTATTTTAAACGAAAAAGCAGACTTTGTCAACCAAAAGCACTTGTCAAATGCAAAGAAATCGTGTAAAATAAAAACAGAACCTATCAAGGAGGATTTCCCCATGATCTATAAGAATTTTCAAAACGAGTTTCTATCTACCCTTGGCCTTGGTGCCATGCGCCTGCCTACCCTTGCTGACGGTACCATTGACGAGGCCGCTTCGGCCGCTATGGTGGCGGTCGCCATGGAGGGTGGCATCAATTATTACGATACGGCCTGGGGCTATCATAACGGGCAGTCCGAGCCAATGATGGGCAAGCTGCTCTCTGCCTATCCTCGTGAGAGCTTCAAGCTGGCCAGCAAGTTCCCCGGTTATGATCTTGCCAATATGGAAAAGGTGGAAGAAATCTTTGAAAAGCAGCTGGAGCGTTGCCGCGTGGATTATTTCGATTTCTATCTTTTCCATAATGTATGCGAATTAAACGTGGATGGTTACCTGGATCCCAAGTATGGGATCTATGATTATCTGATGGCACAGAAAAAGGCTGGCCGTATTCGTCATTTGGGCTTTTCTACTCACGGCACGCTGGAGACGATGCGCCGCTTTTTGGAGGCGTACGGCAAGGATATGGAGTTCTGCCAGATTCAGTTAAATTATCTGGACTGGACCTTTCAAGAGGCCAAGGAAAAAATCGACCTGCTCAACCGCTACCATATCCCCGTTTGGGTGATGGAGCCTTTGCGCGGTGGCAAGCTGGCAAACGTTGGTGGCGACCATGGCAAGGCCTTGGCGGAACTTCGCCCCGAGGAAAGCCAGGTGGCCTTGGCATTCCGCTTTTTACAGGCCGTTCCGGAAGTCGTCGTTACCCTTTCGGGTATGTCCAATATGCAGCAGTTAAAGGAGAATCTGGAGACCTATGAGACAGAAAAACCTTTGAACGGTAGCGAATTTCAGCGTGTTTTAGAGATCGCCTCCAATATGCTGAAAAACGTGATTCCCTGCACCTCTTGCCGCTATTGCACCGAATATTGCCCTCAGGGCTTGGATATTCCTCGTTTGATCAAGCTGTATAACGAGCATGCTTTTACCGGCGGTGGATTTATTGCCCCTATGGCGTTGCGTAGTGTGCCGCAGGAGAAGCAGCCCAATGCCTGTCTTGGCTGTGGCGCCTGCGAGGCAGTCTGCCCCCAGAACATCAAGATCTCCAAGGCCATGGCAGATTTCGCCGCACGGATCGGGTCATGAGAGCCGAGACCAAGCAGGCCGTGGCGTTGCTACGTGCCCAGCAGTTGACCTGTGCTGTGATTTGCCAAGACCATACATACCAAAGCACCGCGCGGGGTGTTGCGCCGCTGCTGCAATGGCTGGAGCAAGGCGTAGACGTTTCCGGTGGCTACGCCGCCGATAAGGTGGTGGGCGCAGGCGCTGCTTACCTTTATGTGTTGCTTGGCGTTACCGAGCTTTATGCCGACGTTGTCAGCGATCCTGCTGCAAAAATCTTAATACGGTATGGCATTTCTTTGCATTATGGCGAAAAAGTGGATTACATCCGTAATCGCGCGGGAGATGGACAATGCCCCATCGAAGCGGCGGTAGCGGGTGTCACCGACCCGGCTGACGCCCTGACACGCATCCGCCACCGTTTGGCGGAGTTGAAAAAAGAATAACCAAAGGCCGCAGAGCATTTGCGCTCTGCGGCCTTTCTTATTTGTGAATGGAAAGAAGATAGACATCTAACAGCTTGAGGGCAGTGCTCAATTCTTGCACAGAACACATACGCAGACGTTTCGCAATTTGCTCCAAAGTCGCATCTGGGTTGTCATTTTCTTGCGTAAATATTTCATTGGGAGTGATGGACAGAGCATCACAAATGCGAATCAACGTTTCTGCACGCATACTGGATACGCCCCGCTCAATATCCGCATAGGTTCTGTCGGATAGACCAGCCTTTTCTGCCACCTCGGCCTGTGTCAGGCCTTGTCTTTTGCGTATCGTGTATAGATGGTTGCCAATCGTGCGGATATCTTCAATAAGCATTATAGTTCCTCCTAATGAAATTCTATATGAATTATACTTCCTATTTTTGTTGACAAGTAGGAGGACTAATGGTATAATTATAGGAAGAATAGTTCCTATTTTTAAAAATATCGACAAAGGAGTATGGACCTGATGAAAAAAATTTTAATAGCAATATTATTGTTAACTATGATGATTCATCTTATTGCTTGTGATTCGTCGCAGGCCGATTCTGATGCTGCATCCGGTATTGATAAACCGTTAGTTCCGAATTATACAGTTAAATTTGAAACCAACGGTGGCAGTGCGGTGGCGGCGAAAAGCCTTAATGTGCTGGAAAAAGCACCTACAACCACGAAAAAAGACTATTTGTTTGATGGTTGGTATCGCGACAAAAGCTTGACCACGGCAGCGGTATTTCCTTTGGAGCTTGAAGGAGACACTGTGTTATATGCCAAGTGGCTCCAACTGAAGGGCCAGACCACCTGCAAAAAAACTTCTATAAAAATGTGGGAAGGCTCCAATTCTTTGACCAGCTATACTATTACCCCCAACGGCTTTGATTATGAGAGCCTTAAAAAGTATGGATACGTTGGTATCAATGTTACGGTAACATATGAGGTGAAATATCGTAAGGATTACGATGCACTGTGGGATATTGGATATGCAGGTTCGCCGGAATATGAGGTGATGCTTCTCAACTCCGATGGCGTCGGAGAGATCAAAGAAGGATTGGGCACATCAAAATCCTATACAGAACGCACTATTTCGTGTGGATTTCGGTTTGAACAGTTGGAAAATGGCGCGATCTGCTTAACTTTTTCTACCGACAACATACAAAATACTGTTTTCATTGATAACATAGTTGTCGCGTATGTGTGTGCAAAATAAGATATTAAGAGGTACATAAGGTGGTTATATTTCCGACTCCCGGATCACCCAGCGGCTTTATTGTAATTGCGGGTATTATACTCTTCATAACGCCCATTCTCGCTTTAGCGATTGTGACAAGACGATTTCTAAAGCACAAAATGCGCATTCACTTTATTTTGCAGATCGTTTTGCTTTTGGTAATAAATTTTATTTTAATTTTTAATCTGTTGTTATTGGATGGTGCTTACGCAAGAAAGAAATATCCTAACAGATACGGTAAAGAAACCGGTATTTGGGCTGCCACCTTTAAAACGCCACCAGCGGCTCGCGTCGATACGGATTCATGGGAAGATGCTATGGCACTAACGATACGTTTGACCACATATGCAGAATATGAAACGGTAACGGTCAGATTAACCATCTACAATATAGAAAAAGAGGTAATAAGAGAGGAATTTATCACGCAGGAGCGACTGTCCGAGCGTACAACATATCTCATTCGATATGATTTGACGGAGCATCTTGCAATCCCGGAAATTTTGGATGCAACATCCTTTGCATGCACGGTATACGCTTATGAATAAATAAAAGGCCTCGCGGAAAATCCGCGAGGCCTTTTGTTTATATCTAAATTACTTTTTCAACTCCTCCAGCAGCACGGGGATGGCCTTTTCAAATTGCGTACCATACCAATGCTCCTTGGCAGTGGCCTTCATGCCGGCAAGGGTAAAGTTGCCTGCCACACGTGCGGCCTCCAGCGGCGACTTGCCGCAAACCAAAGCGCCCGTAAAGGCGGAGGCAAAAATATCACCCGTTCCGTGACAGCTGCGGTCCAGCCGTTCGTGATAATAATAGGAGATCTCTTTGTCGCCTTGTGAGAGAATGGCGATGCCCAGCTTGCCGGGTTCATAGCAGATGCCGGTGATCACCACTGTCTTGGCGCCCAGCGCCAGTACCTTGTCCATCAGCTCGCGCACATAGCGTTCATCATATCCCGCATCCACATAGGGGGTGTCGGTCATCATGCAAGCCTCGGTAATATTGGGCAAGGCAATATCGGCCACACCGCAAAGAGAGGCCATGTGGTGGGCAAAGACCTCATCAAAGCCATAATACAGCTTTCCGTGGTCGGCCATGGCCGGATCTACAATTTTCAAGCACTTGGAGGAGCCAAGGCGCACAAACAGATCCTTGACCAGATCGATCTGGCGGTTGCTGCCAAGATAGCCGGTATAGATCGCATCAAAGCGGATCCCCTCCTTTTCCCAATGATCTACAATACCGGGGATGTCCTCGGTCAGATCACGAAAGGTCCACCCTTGAAAACCGCCGGTGTGGGTGGAAAGCACAGCAGAGGGGAGAATAGCGGTCTCAATGCCGCAGGCCGAAATAATGGGCAGTGCTACCGTCAGCGAGCATTGCCCCACACAGGAAATATCCTGTACCGTTAAAACCTTTTTATCCATGTGATGGGCTCCTTTTTGAGATGTAATGATTATACACCTGTTCTGATAGGAATAAAAGCACCAAAAATCGAAGAATTTATAGAACCAGATTGTCGTTCTTTTTGAGAGAATGCCAGCATAGAATATCTGTAAAAAAGGGGGTAAGGACATGCAGCATATTGTTGTGGGGGATCGGCAGCTGTTGCCGGGCGTATTGACTTCAATACTCCCTGCCCGTCTTTGCCGCCAGGTAGAGGAGGCTACGCCTGCCGGCTTGGTGCCCGAAGAGCTACGGGTGCGACGGGGGAGAGCTGCCTCGGTAACCGTATCCGGTCGCAACATTCGGCTTTGCACTATTTTATCGGGCGCGGAAATGGACGACCTCCTGCTTGCGATGTGTGAGGGGTCGCTATACGCCCATAGCGAAACCGTCAGCCGCGGCTATCTGATCCTAAAGGACGGCATTCGTGTGGGGGTATGCGGCAGGGCCGGTGTGGTGGACGGAAGGGTGATGGGGGTCAGCGATGTCAGCGCCCTTTGCATCCGCCTGCCTCACCCGACACCGCCCATTGGTTGTGAGATCGTTTCCCTGCTGCATCAACTGGAGCTGACCCGGGGCGTGCTGATCTATGGCCCACCTGCTGAGGGCAAAACCAGCCTTTTGCGCAGTGTAGCGGCACAGATGGCTGGCGGTGAGCATCCTTTACGGGTGGCGGTGGTGGATACCCGAGGAGAGTTGGGCTTTTCGCTGGGGTCTCCCGCTTTGCTGATAGACCTGCTATCCGGCTATCCCAGAGGATTAGGGATCTCGGTGGCCACGCGCACCTTATCGGCACAGTTGATCGTGTGCGACGAGATCGGTGACATGGGCGAGGCCAAGGAGATCGTAGAGGCGCATAACAGCGGCGTGCCCTTGTTGGCCTCTGCTCACGCTGCGTGTATTGAGGAGCTACTGGCGCGGCCGGGCATGCGCCTTTTGCACGAATCGCGCTGTTTTGGGGCATACGTGCGGCTGTTTCGGCAACCGGGGAACTTTCAATTCCGGTATGATATTTTAGGTTGGGAGGCGGCGGATGGGCTTCTTTAAACCGATCGGCATCGGGCTGATCCTGCTTTGTGGCGTGCTGGCCGGACTTGCTTTTTCTGCCTTTGAAAAAAGGCGTTGCCGGCAAGCCGAGGGCTTTGTTGCCCTGTTGCAGCACATTCGCCTGCAAATTGACTGCTATTCCTTGCCCGTTGCCCGTATTCTGGCCTTGTGTGACGACGGTATTTTGGCAGCCTGCGGTATTGAAACCGCCGATCTGGAGGATTTTCAAAGCCTTCTGAAGGGCACACGGCTGTATTTGCCGGAGGAAATGTGCCGCTTGCTGTGGGATTTTTCAGCGCAGCTGGGGGGCAGTTATCGGGGCGATCAGCTGCGGTGCTGCGATTATTTTCTGGGGCGCTTGATCCCTTGTTGTGACCGCTTGCGTGGAGAGCTCCCCAAACGGGAAAAGATGGCGCTGATCCTGCCTGCAGCGCTGGCCGCTGCGCTGGTTTTGCTGCTGCTCTAAATCCAAAAAAGGAGAAAAATCAATGGACGTTAGCCTGATTTTGCGTGTTGCCGGTGTGGGACTTTTGGTGGCGGTGGCCGTACAGATCCTGCAAAAAAGTGGCCGGGATGAGCAAGGAACCTTCGTAGTGATCGCGGGCATCATTGTGGTGCTTTTGATGCTGGTGCAGGAGATTGGTACGTTGTTTGATACCGTTCGCGGTATATTTGGCTTTTGAGTGGTATGGGCATTGTGCAGATGGCAGGGGTGGCCTTGCTTTCCGTGGCCTTGATCCTGCTGATAAAGGAGCTGCGCCCTACCCTTTCCTTGCCCTTGCGCTTGGCGGCAAGCCTTGTGCTATTCGGGGGAGCCATAGCGCTTTTCGCCCCTATATTGGCGAAAATGCAGGGACTGTTTGCGCTATCTGGCGGCGAGGAATATGCCTCCCTCCTCTTGCGCGCCACAGGGGTTGCTCTGCTCTGCGAACTGACTGCCTCTTTTTGCCGCGATCTTGGCGAGGGGACGGTAGCACTTGGGGTGCAGACCTTTGGCAAGCTGGAAATATTACTGCTATGCTTGCCTTTGCTGGATGATGTGATGGAAATGGCAAAGGAGCTGTTGAAAATTTGAAAAAAATAGGCATACGGTGCGTGATTTTTGGTATTTTGGTGGTGTTTTTCACACTTTTTGCCGCTGCTGAGGACCCCGATCAAAGCACCGAAACACCGCCGGAGGAAATGGAAATACAAGAGAAACTGGATGGCTTTATGGGGGCCATTCCGCCGGAGGTAGCCGCGTGCTTACCTGCAGAATTTTTTGGCGAAAATATGGCAGAGATGGCCGTTGGTGTGCAGGAGGCCGGCTCCGTGCAAGCGGTGCTTGCGCAGGTATGGCGTATCTTGGGGGCTTCCCTTCGGCAGCAGCTTGCCCTTTTGGCGCGGATCTGCGGCATACTGGTGCTATCGGCGGTGGTCAGATTGCTATCCCTGCAGCTACAAAGCGGTGAGGGTGTGAGCCGCGCCGCCGGCTTTTGCAGCACATTAGCCATGGTTTCGGTGCTGTTTTCGACACAACGGTCGCGTTTTTTGAGCCTTTCTTCCTATTTTACAGCCACGCAGCAGCTCTGCGCAGCGTCGGTTCCACTGATGGGCGCGTTGTACGCAATGGGCGGCAATGTAGGGGCGGCGGTGGCGCACCATGGCGTCATGACGGCCTTTCTGGCAATGCTGGAAACCGTGATCAGCGGCACCGTAATGCCTGTGGCCGGTATTTGTCTGGCGCTTGCCTTGGCTGATGCGCTATCGGGCAAAAGCGCATTGCGTTCGCTTGCAGGATTGATCAAACGGACATACACGCTGACCTTTTCCTTTTTGATGCTGTTGCTTTGTGGCATTTTGGGCATACAGACCACGTTAGCCAAGGGTGGTGACACGCTCGCCCTGCGCACGGTTCGTTTTGCCGCCGGTAGCTTTTTGCCCGTGGTAGGTGGCTCGATATCAGAAGCATTGCGCACCGTTTCCGGCAGCGTGACCTATCTGCGCGCGGTAGTGGGTAGCGGCGTGATCGTGGTTTTTTTGCTGTCGTTTTTGCCTGTGTTTTTGCCGTTGCTGCTGGGGCGTATTACCTTTCAACTGGGTGGGGCTGCAGCCAAGCTGTTAGGCTGCGATCATGAGGAAAAGCTGTTATCCGAGTTGGCTGCGGTCTATGGCTATTTTATGGCCGTGGTCGCTTCGTTGTTTGTGATGATCGTGTTTTCTCTCACGTTATTCACGCGCTGTGCCACGGCAGGAGGCGGCGGATGAGCGGAACGATTTTAGGGTTGCTGGGTGTTACGCTGGCGGCCGCTATGGGCGAGCTTTTACTGCCCTCGGAGGGCAAGGGAGGCACCAAAGCATTTTTGCACTTTCTTACTGCACTGATACTGTTACTGCTGCTGGTGCGGCCCTTTTTTGCCTTTCTGCAAACAGAGGAGCTTCCCTTGCCGGGGGAGCTGGCTTTTGCGGATGAGGAGGCGCTGACTGCCGATTATCAGCAGATGTTTTCCGGGGCGGTGGCCGCGCGTAGCGCGAATCAACTGCGTGAGGGAGTTACTTCCCTTCTGGTACAAAAATTTCATCTGTCAGAGAAATCGCTTTGGGTGGGCGTTGTGCTAAACGATGACGGTGAGCTGCAAGAGATTGCGGTACACCTTTCGGGTGAAGCCCTTTTGTGTGACCCACAGGAGATAGAAGCCTATTTAAAGGAATACTTTACGTGTAAGGTGGAGGTGCGGTAATGGGATATGGAGAACGGATGAAACGCAAGGGGCGTGGTCTTTGGGATTTTCTTCGTCACCGCGGCAAGCTGTGGCTGTTGATCGGTGGAGCGTTGCTGGGGGTGATGCTATTGATCCTTGGCGGCGCTGATGCAAAAGAAAGTGAAACGACCTCTGAGACCGAGGTTGTGACACAAGCCGACGCAGCCGATCTGATGGAATATCAAAAAGTGCTGGAAAGTCAGCTGGAGGCCTTGTGTAACGCAGTGGCAGGCGTGAGTAAGGCTGAGGTAGCCATTACGTTGGGCAGCGGCTATCGCATGGTTTATGTCACCGACAGCGATGGCAAGCTGGCCACGACGGGAGCGGGCAGTTCGGAGCAGGCGGTATATCGCACCCTGCAACCCCCAACCGTGGTGGGCGTGGGCATTGTGTGCAAGGGGGGCGACGATGCCCACGTTCAAATGCAGCTGACCGAGCTGATCTCTACCACTCTTGGTATTACCACCAACCGGGTCTGCATCACGGGGAAATAACCCAAAACGCTGAAAACGCGCAGTAATAGAAATTCCGAATATTAAAAATGGAAAATAATACATAGGAATTAGAAAAATATAATATAAAAACTGGAAACATGAACGAAGCAATAAGAAAGAGCGTGCCTTGGTCAACCAAGACACGCTCTTTGCTTTTTATACGGATTCCTCTTCCTCATCGGGAAAGAACGAGTGCTTTTCCTTGATTTGTGCGGCTACCATCATATCCTTGACCTTCATCAGTCGCGTGATATTGCCGCGCTCGTTTTCATCCAATTTCATTTTGATGCTGCGGATCGCCGAAAGATAGCGGGGCATCATAATATGCTCCAGCGCGTTTACGCGTCGCCTGGTGCGCTCGATCTCCTCAGCCAACAGCTGCGCTTCTTTTTCCAGCGCGGCCATGTGCAGCATTTCGTCACGGATATCACCCAATCGGGTCAGTGCCACATCCAGCTCGCCGGAGGTGGCGGCCAAACCGTAATTAAAGCTATCCTCGGGCTTGCCGCTGTGAGGGGCGATGAAAAGGTCAGGGACGGTCACGCTCATCTGATTGCGATAGGTGACCGTGACCTCAGTCGCTTTACGGGGGAGCATCAGCGCGGCGTGGAGCTCCTCGGGGGTGCCGACAGCGCCGGCGATGGCAAAGGCGGCATAGGCCTGCGTCAGCTCTTGCTCTACGTGTTGTCGCAGCTCGCGGTCGCGCCGAACCACATCCAGAAAGCGTCGCATCAGCTCGTCGCGCTTATCCTTGAGCAGCTTATGGCCGCGGCGCGCCGTCTGATAGCGCGCCTGCAGCTTTTTCAGCTCCATGCGTGTGGGGTTTACTCGGATTTCAGCCATAGGATCATCCTCACACACCCGTTTCGGTGTCGGCAGGGCGGTATTTGGCCACCAGCTTGGGATCAATGCGCTTCAGCTCGCTGCGGGGCAGGATCGAAAGCAGCTTCCAACCAAGGTCCAGCGTTTCTTCGATCGAACGGTTCTCATAAAAGCCCTGGCCGACGTATTCGGCCTCAAAGGCATCGGCAAACTTAGCATAAAGGCGATCCAGCGGTGTCAATGCCGCTTCACCCAAGACTACCATCAGCTCCTTGGCATCCTTGCCTCTGGCATAGGCCGCAAACAGTTGGTTCATGGTGCCGGCGTGATCCTCACGTGTCTTGCCCTTGCCAATGCCTTTGTCCTTGAGTCGGGAAAGGGAAGGGAGCACGTCAACGGGGGGCAGAATGCCCTTGCGGTACAGCTCACGGGAAAGAATGATCTGTCCCTCGGTAATATAACCGGTCAGATCGGGAATGGGATGGGTCTTATCATCCTCGGGCATGGTGAGAATGGGGATCATTGTAATCGAGCCCTCACAGCCCTCCTTGCGGCCTGCGCGCTCGTACATAGTGGCAAGATCGGTGTACAGATAGCCGGGATATCCACGGCGGCCGGGCACCTCCTTGCGGGCGGCGGAAACCTCGCGCAGCGCCTCCGCATAGTTGGTCATATCGGTCATAATGACCAGCACGTGCATGTTTTGCTCAAAGGCCAGATATTCCGCTGCGGTCAGCGCCATACGGGGGGTGGTAATGCGCTCAATGGCAGGGTCGGAGGCCAGATTGATAAATAGCACGGTGCGATCCAATGCGCCGGTACGACGGAAGTCGGAAATAAAGAAATCTGCCTCCTCAAAGGTGATGCCGATGGCGGCAAAAACCACAGCAAATTTCTCATCGTTGCCCAGCACCTTGGCTTGTCTTGCGATCTGCGCCGCAAGGTTGGCGTGAGGAAGGCCGGAGCCCGAAAAAATCGGCAATTTCTGACCACGTACCAGGGTATTTAAGCCGTCGATGGTGGAAATACCGGTTTGAATAAATTCAGAGGGATAATGGCGCGCCGCAGGATTCATGGGGCTGCCGTTGATATCCAGCGTCTTGGCGGCCAGAATGGGGGCACCCCCATCCATGGGCTCGCCCATACCGTCCAGCACACGGCCCAGCATATGCTCCGAAACAGAGAGTTCCACGCCGTGGCCCATAAAGCGTACCTTGCTTTGGGAAAGGGATAGACCTGCGGCCGAGTCAAACAGCTGCACCAGCACGTTGCGGCCATTGACCTCCAGCACGCGACAACGGCGGATCTCGCCGTTGGGCAGTTCAATTTCACCCAGCTCGTCAAATTTTACGCCGTCCACCTGCTTTACCAGCATCAAAGGGCCGGCAACCTCTTCGATCGTTTTGTATTCGCGGATCATGCAGCTGCCTCCCTTCACGCCGGATCGGCGGCCAGCAGGGCAGTGATCTGTTGATCGGCCTCGGCCTCGATTTCGGCACATTTGTCACGAAATTCTGCAAACGGTATGGATTTTGCGCGACCAATAGCTTCTCTTACGGGCAGATCTGCCAATGCATTGATCTCAGCACCCTTGGCCACGGCCCCGCGCATTTTTTGATCAAAGGAAAGAATCAAAGACATCAGGCCGTACATCTTGCCGGCCTGGGTATAGGCATCATCGGTCATAAAGGCGTTCTGCTGCAAAAAGTCCTCGCGGATCGACCGTGCCGTTTCCAAGGTGATGCGGTCATCGGCAGACAGGGCATCCATGCCCACCAGCTTTACGATCTCCTGCAGCTCGCTTTCGGTTTGCAAAATGCGTAGCAGCTCACCGGTTTTTGCCATCCAATCGGGGGCGACACGCGCCGCAAACCAGTCATTCAACCGATCCCGGTACAGGGAATAGGAATTGAGCCAGTTGATGGCAGGGAAGTGTCTTGCATAAGCAAGGGCGGAATCCAGTCCCCAGAACACCTTGACGATGCGCAGGGTGGCTTGGGTCACAGGCTCGGAAATGTCGCCTCCCTGCGGCGAAACGGCACCAACGGCCGTCAGCGACGCGGTGCGGGTGTCGGAGCCAAGGCAATGCACCTTGCCCGCGCGTTCGTAAAACTGTGCCAAACGGGAGGTCAGATAGGCGGGATAGCCCTCCTCACCGGGCATCTCCTCCAGTCGCCCCGACATCTCGCGCAGGGCCTCTGCCCAGCGGGAGGTAGAGTCGGCGATCACCGCCACGTCATAGCCCATATCGCGATAATATTCCGCAATGGTGATGCCGGTATAGATCGAGGCCTCGCGTGCCGCCACCGGCATATCCGAGGTGTTGGCGATCAGAATGGTGCGCTCCATCAGTGACTTGCCCGTACGGGGGTCGACCAACTCGGGGAACTCACGTAAAACATCGGTCATTTCGTTGCCACGCTCGCCGCAACCGATGTAGACCACCAGATCCACGTCGCTCCACTTGGCCAGCTGATGCTGTACCACCGTCTTACCCGAGCCAAAAGGACCGGGCACACAGGCTGTGCCGCCTTTTGCCAGGGGAAACAGCGCATCAATGGTACGCTGACCCGAAATCAGGGGCTCGGTGGGGGCCAGCTTTTCGCGGATGGGGCGCGCGCGGCGCACGGGCCAGCGCTGCAGCATGCAAAGGGGCATAATCTCGCCGCTTGGCAGTCGGAGCTGTGCCACGGTGTCGGTCACAGTGAAGTGGCCGGTGTGGATCTCGGCAATGGTGCCCGAAAGCCCGGGAGGAATCAAGAGCTTGTGGCGAATGGCGCCACTTTCCTGCACGGTGCCGAACACGTCACCGCCGGTGACCTCCATGCCATAGGAAACGGCAGGCTCAAAATACCAGCGTTTGCTTCGATCCAAGGCGGGCTCGTCGATGCCCTTGATGATATTGGGACCGTATTTGACACGCATGGTCTCCAAGGGGCGCTGAATACCGTCGTAAATGCTTTGGATCAGGCCGGGACCCAGCTCCACCGAAAGGGGGGCGCCCGTGGAGATCACGCGGTCGCCGCGCCCAAGGCCGGCGGTTTCCTCATAGACCTGGATCGAGGCACGATCACCGTGCATTTCGATGATCTCACCGATCAGTCTGGCCTCGCCCACGCGCACCACGTCAAACATATTGGCATTCCGCATTCCCTCGGCAATTACCAAGGGGCCGGAGACCTTCAGAATTCTTCCTTCAATCATAGCTGTGCATTCCTTATTTCAAAATATCGGCACCTACGGCCCGTTCCACAGCGGCGTGCAGACTGGCCATGCCATATCCCGTTCCCCCGGCTTTGCCCGGAATTACCGTAATGGCAGGGAGGGGGAGATCCTTGTATTTTGCCAGCTCCTCACCAAGAGAAAGAGCCAGCTCCTCGGTGATAAATATCACCGCATAATCTTCACTTTTGACGGCATTTTTCAATACCGTTGCGGCGTTTTTGGCGTCGGCCTCCATAACGGTATAACCCAGAGGGAGAAAGCAAAGAGTGCTTTCCCGATCCCCGATCATTCCAATCTTATACATAACAGCACCGGATCCTTTCTCGCAGTACATCGGCACCAATCCCCGCCTGCTTGCCTGCCAGCAAAATGCGGATGTTCTTGACTTGATTTTCTACGGCAAGGAGATAGGCAACGGGCACCTCTGCTCCAAAGGTCACACCCTTGGCCTGCTGTGCCAGCGACATCAGATGGTCATCCATGCGCCGTTCAATGGCAAAGGCAGGGAGATCGGAGCCGAAAACAGGAGCATACGGGGTGCGCGAAATGGCTTGCTCGAAGGCTTCAAGACCGCCGTCATAGCAGGAAAGCAGCCGCGTGGTATCCCAGTGTCCCACGGGCAGGATGGCACGCTCCAGCGTAGCGCGCCCCAAGGGGCCTTGCCCCAATAGCAGCAGGCGCCGACACATAGAAAGGTTGATCAGCTCGGCTTTTGTACGCACCCATTCGGCCGCAAAGGGGAAGGGTGCCGCTGCCGCAGCCATGTCCGCCCAAAGAGCGCGGTCAAGAATAAAGTCGATCTCCCGGGGGTCGGCCGTTGCGGCAAAGGCCGCACGGCACTGCGTAACGGCTTTGGCGAGATGGGTGGGCAGTAGAGAACTGTCCGCATTTTTCACTACCGTTAACAGATTTTCCACAGAAATGCTGCCAAGATCCATCAAAAGGGGTGTGGGATCCTCCCCCGTGATGCGGCATTTTTCCAGCACCTTTTGATTGTGGCAGTCATAGGGGTATTGCAAAAACAGGATCAGCCGTGGGTCGGGGATGGATTCTGCCACGGCGGCATAGGCCTCCTTCAGCATTTCCTCGGCGGCCTTTTGCTCTCCCTTGCTTGGGTCAAACCCTTTTTCGGCAAGGGCGTGGAGGAGCGCATCGGGTGCAGAGATTTCCAGCAGCTGATTCAGCTGATCCCGACCGATAAGGCGGCCTTCCATGGCGCGAATACGCGCCGAAGCGTATAGATAGTCCGACGGATCGTAGCGCATGGACCACCTCACATCCTTTCGTTAAGATTCTTCAAACAGCACGGCAGAGATCTTGCCCTCCAGCTCTCGCCGTATCTGGGTCAATAGCACCGAAAGAGAGCAATTTGCCTCGGTATCGCCATAGCGCAGGATCAGACCGCCGTCTATGGGGGCACACGTGTCCGAAAGACGTAGCTTGGCGGCGCGCTCGCTGCCAATGCGCCGCTCGGTAACCTTGCGCGCGCCTTGGATCACGGCCTCGCCGTAACGGGCACGGTCGGTCTCGTTCAGCAGGACCTCAAAGGTGTCAAATGTGGCGACCTCGTCGCCGTATTGCAGGCTTTCCTGCTCATTCTTTGCCTGCTCGATCAGGGCAAGAGAGAGCAGGGCGATCAGCAATTCCTTGTATTTTCCGTAATCGGTGTCGCAGATCTGTGCCTTGGCGGCCGCAAAGGCTTCGTCCAGCATACGGCCTTTGGCCGCGTGCAGAATGTTACGCCGCGTCATGGCCGCCGCAGAGCGGGCACGGGTGATCATTTCCTCTCCCTCCCGCATGGCACGCTCTGCAATATCCTCCCGAATGGTCTCGGCACGCGCGGCGTATTCCTCGGCAGCGCGACGGCAGTCGTTTTGTGCCTCCTCTAAAATCGAACGGGCCTTTTCCTTGGCATCGGAAAGGATCCGTTCGGTAATTTTATCCAATCCGGTCATACTATCAGACCTTGGCAAACAGGATCAGCAGCATGGAGATCAGCACGGCAAAAATGGCGTAAGTTTCTACCAGAGCGGCGCCGGTGATAGCCTTGCCTACCTCGTCAGGGCGCTTGGCGATCAGATGGATGCCCGATGCGGCCACCTTGGCTTGCTTGATGGCAGAAAAATAGCCAACCACAGCAATGGGGAGAGCAGCCATCAGAAAATACATGCCCTGGGGAACCGTCAGCTCCACAGGGGTGCCGAGAAGGCCGATCTTAAAGATGATCAGAAAGGCGGTGATCAGGCCGTAAATGCCCTGAGTGCCGGGGAGCGCCTGCAAAATCAGGGCCTTGCCCGATTTGGAGGGATCCTCGGTCAGCAGCCCGGTGGCGGCCTCACCTACCATAGAAACGCCCTTTGCAGAGCCCATGCCGGCCAGAATAACGGCCAGTGCTGCGCCGATCAGCGCAAAGGTTTGTCCGGTGAACATGGAATCGATAAGCATATACGTATCTCCTTTTTTATGTATTTCAAGTGTGTTTGTTCAGTCTGTGGGGCTCTGCGTAGTGCCCTGCGTGGGGGAGGTATCCGCTTTTTGCGATACGTCCACAGTATAACGGTCCGAGGGCGCCATGGGTCGGAAGGGCGTGCCGCCCTCCTCGTAAAACTTGTTAAAGAATTCGATATACTGCAACCGTGAGGTATGCACAAAGGTGCCCAATACGTTGATCACCAGATTGAGCAGGTGACCAATGACAAAAACCACGATCATCAGTATAAAGCCAAGGAAGGTTCCACCCTTCAGCGTGGCCAGAATGTTGACCACCTGCGCAATGACACCGGCAGCCAGGCCAAGAGCCAGCACACGGGAGTAGGAAAGCAGATCGGAGGCATAGCTTACCAGGTCGTAAAGGCCAAGCAATCCCCCTACGATCTTGCCGGCGATGCCTTTTTTGCGGCGCCCTTGGGTCAGTACAATGGCCAACACGCCAATGGAGAGCAGCAGGATGGCCCATCGGAGCGAAAAGGCCAGCGCCCCCAGCCCCGCAAACAGGATCCAGTAGCTGACCACGTCAAACAGCGCATCCAGCACCTTGCCCTGCCTGCACAGGATAAAGGCTTTGACGGCCATACCGGCAAGGAGGTGCAGGGCACCCACGCCCAGTGAGATCAGCAAAAAGGCCATGGGATTGTCAATGGGATCAAACAGCACCGCTACGTTAGCGGCGGTGGTGGGCAATAGCGCCAGATTGGGTAACTCGGTTTCGGGTCTCCCCAGCACGTTTTGCAGAAATGCCAAGGGGAAATTGCCGAAATACGAGCCGAATAGTACGCCAAACAGCATACAGGATATGCCGCAATAGCCAAACATCAGCAAAAAGCGCTTCATACTCTCACGGGGCTTGAGCCAATGCACCGCCACAAAGCAGAGCAGGCTCATCACAAAGCCATAGCCTGCATCGGCAAACATCAGGCCGAAAATGAGAAAGTAGAAGATGCTCATCACAAGGGTGGGGTCAAAGGTGCCGTATCTGGGATAGGCGTACATGCCGAGTACCCATTCAAAGCTTTTGGCAAAGCCGTGGTTTTTCAGCAGTACGGGAACATCATCCCCCTCCTGCGGCGGCGAGAATTCATAGGCGGCGGTGAAGTCGGCCAGTGCTGCCGTTACCCGCTCCTTTTCCGAAACAGGGCACCAGCCGCAAAGCACCACACATTGCTCGGTCATGCGCAACTGCTGCTTGTTTTCCTCGTTTAAAAGCGCCGTGCGCTCAATATCGTATAGGATCTCCACCTCTCCCAGCTTTTCGGCCAGGACCGTCAGGGCGTTTTCCAAACGCTCCAGCTGCTCGTCTATGTGACGCAGCTCCTTTTGTACGCGGCCATAGAGATCTCGCACCGACAAATGCTCACGGGGCAGGGGGGCCGGCAGAAATCCAAGGCCGGAAAGCACGTGCATAGCGGCCTCGTGATCGGCTTTGTGTGTGATCAGCGAGAGGTATTGCCCCGTGCCGTCGGCCGAGAGGGGCGTCAGCAGGGCAGCCAAGCCCTCCAGGGCGGCCTCGGCGCGTTCTGTTTTGATGCCTCCGGGCAGACTGCCCACTGTATATCGCGTGCTTTCGGTCCCTGCAAAGTCCGCGGGGAAGGAGAGATTCAGATAGGGGGCGTAAGCGTGCATCCGGGCAAGCGCGGCTTCGCGCGCGGCACGGAGTTCGGCCTGCTTTTCCATCATTTTGGTGGCCTCGTCCACCACCTTACAGGCGGTATCGTATCGGCCGTCGGTGCGATAGGCATCGGGCGAGATCGGCACTTGTCGGCTAAGCAGCCCCCGGCGGCGCTTGCTGTGCTTGGACAAAACGGGCAGGATCGCTTCAATACAAGCCACCTTGGCCCGCATTGTGCTCACATCGGTGTGTGGGGAGAAGGAGGGGAGCTTCTCTATCTCGGATACGGCGTTCTCATTGGCCGGATTTTGCTGCAGCGAAACGGTGCGCAGTCGCATCAGTCGGGTCATGATAGCGTCGGCATCACACAGCGGTGCGATAACGGTCAGCCGTTCCATGGCTTTTACTGACATCTTTCCACAATCTCCCATACGATGATCTTGGCCGCTTGCTCCAGCTTTTCACGGGCAGCCGCCTCCAAAGCGGCGGCTTCGGCCTCGGCCTCCGCGCGCTTTTTGGCCTCCAACGCTGTGGCGCGGCGACGGATCTCGGTCAGCTCGGCAGCATATTCGGCCTCGGTCGATGCCTTGACTTCGGCGCAATGGGCTTCACCCTGCGCTTGGATGCGCTCTCGCATTTCGGCAGCCTTTTCTTCGGCTACGCGGCAAAGGATCGCCGCCTCGGCCTCCGCCTCGCGGATCTGTTCAATGGCTGTTTTAGACACCTTTCGCTCACGCTCCTTTCGCTTTTTTTAACAAAAAAGTATATTTATTTTATAATATCATATATTTTAATATTTTTCAAGAGGGATATGCAGGAATCTTTGGTATTTCTTGTGCCCTTGCACGTCGTCGAGCCGGCAAGCGAAGCGCGCCCTCCGACGTCCAAAAACCATGACTTTCTCGTTTGTATAATGGCGTATTTCCTGCGGTCAGCGCGGCACTCAGCGTCACCGCTGTAACGCCTTTGGCGTCTTGCTTTTGCGTGTGCAGGGCGATCTCATAGCAATGGGGCAATAGCCGATGGCCCTCCCCACGTGCCACGGCCTGCTCCAGCTGCCGGCACAGCTGTGGAAATAATACGTCACGTCCATACGCCACTAAAAGCTCCACCGCCCGACGGTAATGCGCTGCCGCAGGGCTTTCCCCGGTGGGCGAGGCCCAACGCAGGGTCAGCAAGCGCCGACCGCCGTGAGAGAAATGCTGACATTCCCGGTGCAAAGAACCCCAAAAACTCATACCATATGCTCCTTTTTGTGTTTTTTAGAGTATATGCGTTGCATGTTTCGCACATGAGTGAGCAAAGGGGCAAGAAACGCGCTTTGCACGCGGATTGTGGGGCTTGTGCAACCCCTTTTTCCACTCTAAGCAAAAGCACCGCCGCGAGACCCTCGCGGCGGTGCTACTTTTATGAGGTTGTATTGCGCACGGCAATGTAAATGCCGTCGTTTTTCCATTCGTTCGCGCGGTCGGGGGCACGGTACGAGCCGCCAATAAAGTAGGCTGTCACATTGTTGAAATCCGCTCCCTCGGCAGCCACCACCACATAGGTGTCGTAGCCTGCAGGCTGATCGATCAGCACCTGCTTTAAACGATAGGGCGAAACGTAATGGGCGGGCTCAAACACGGAGAAGGTAAAATTATCCAAGGAGTATTTGCTTTCCACACCGTTTGTTAAGCTGATATAAACCACCTTATCCAACCGCTGACACAGACTGGTCAAGCAGTCGGTGGTATAGGGGGAATAACATCCGTCCCCCGTGAGGTTGGTATAGCGTTCGGTGGCGGCGCTGGCGCGATCCTCCACTGCCGCGGCGCTGACGCCGTGGGCAGAGCGTGCATGGCGTGTGGGATCATAGGTAGCATAAGTGGTGAGGGTTTTACCGCCATGGGTCACAGAAATATAAGCACGTGCGCTGAATTTTTGCAACAAAAGCCCGTCCTCGATCTCGCTGGAATAACCGCAGAACACGCCCCATCGCTCTGTGTGATAGGCCAAAGCGTCAGCGGTGGTGACTTGCAGGCCGTCTATGGCGCCTCCAAGTACAAAGGCCGATTCAGAGGATACTGCTGTATACGGGGCGATCAGCATCCCAAAGGAAATCTGCTCCTCCCCCATCTTGGCGGCCAAAGCGTTGTAATCCTCCAGCAGAATGCCGCCGTCAAAGCGGAGCTTGGTGGGGGCGGTGTAGGTCACGCCGGCGCCGGTCAGAGTCTTGAATTCGGCAGCAAGGGCATAAAAGGTCAGATCGGCGCTGATGTTCGTGCAGGTCTCTCCGGCACCGTAAAGAACTTTGGTGTCGCCCCGCTCCAACAGCCAGCCCAAAAATTGCTTGTTGCCAAGATCGGGGGCATCGGGCAGGGTCAGTGTGCCGTTGGAAACTGTTACGGTGGTCAGCACCCGATCACCGCGATAAAAGGTGGCGGTGATCGCCGTTGCCGCATGAGCGGCAGGCGCGCTGACCGATCCCAGCAAGCAGATCAGCAGCAATAGGGTCAAAGCGCGTTTCATATCAGATCCTCCGCGGATGAATTTCTGTGATTATTTTATCACATTCTGTGCTAAAACGCAAGGGGCTAAAATTTAGCGGTGGGGCTTGAAAAAAACACCTTCAAGCGTTATAATAAGGAAAAGAGCTTTACCCAAAAGGGAGAAAGGAAGCACCATGAGAAAAATCGGTATCAATTACGGCGCCAAGCCCGGCTTGGAGCTGGAGGATTATGTGCGCACCGTCAAGGCCTTGGGCTTTGATGCCATCTTTACCGGAACTCCTGCCTTGGATCGGGTGCCTGTTTTTGGCGACGTGTTTGCCAAATACGGCATAGAATGGGAGACCCTTCACGCCCCCTTTAAGGGCATTAACAATATCTGGCTGAATAACGAGGAGGGCGAGACCATGTTGGCCCAGCTGAAGGCCTCGGTGGATGCCTGCGCCCTGGGTGGGGTACCCATTTCGGTGGTGCATCTCTCCTCGGGTCTCAAGCCCCCCTCGATCACCGATATTGGCCGTGGGCGCTTTACCGGCTTGGTGGAATATGCCGCCGGCAAAAACGTAAAGATCGCCTTTGAAAATCAGCGCAAGCTGGCCAATATCGCTTGGGCCTTTGAGGCCTTTGAGGATGCCCCCAACGTGGGCTTTTGCTATGACACGGGTCACGAGGGCTGCTTTACCCCCGGCCGCCAATATATGCCCTTGTTTGGCGACAAGCTGATCTGCACACACATTCACGATAACAGCGGATTGTTTGACCACGACGAGCATCTGATCCCCTATGACGGCGATCTGGATTTTGATCGCATTGCCCGTCAGATCCGCGACTGTGGCTTTACCGGCTCGTTGATGCTGGAGGTCATTGCCCGCAATAGCGATCGCTATGAGGATATCACCGTAGAGGCCTATCTGGAAAGGGCCGCCGCCGCAGTCAAGCGCTTGCGCGAGGCGGTAGACGGATCATCATCTGATTTGCGTTGATTTTTTTGCTTCTATTGACTTTTTTTACAAACGGACTATTATTAACTTAGAAAATAAAATATTGAAAGGATCGTAATGATTATGAAAAAGCAGATGCACCCCGCCGATCGGATCGTTGCCACCATGAACCGCCTTTACTATCACGGCATGACCACCGTTTCGGGCGGCAACCTTTCTATTATGGATAACGAGGGCAATATGTGGATCAGCCCCTCCGGCGTGGACAAGGGCGCCTTGACCCGTGAGGATATTATGAAGATCACGCCCGACGGCAAGATCATTGGTCGCAACCGCCCCTCGGTGGAATACCCCTTCCATCTGTCGGTTCTGCGTAAGCGCCCCGATTTCAAGGCCGTGCTGCACGCACACCCCACGCCTCTGGTGGGCTTTTCTCTGATGCGCATCATTCCCGAGCTGACCGCTATGGCCGACACCTCTGCCATTTGCGGCAAGATCTCGATCGCCAAGTACGCCGTCCCCGGCAGCCAGACCTTGGGCGATTACATTTCTGCCGAGTTTGAAAAGGGCTATAATACCGTTATGCTGGAAAATCACGGTGTGGTCATCGGCGCCCCCACCATGGAGGAGGCCTTCCGTATGTTCGAGGCGTTGGATTTCACCGCCCGTGTACAGATCGCCGCTGCCACCATGGGGAAAAAGGTCAAGGGACTGACCGCTGAGGAGCTGGCTCGTTACCAAAGCTTCCAGGCTCCCACCTACAAGGCACTTGCCGACGAGTGCCAGAGCAATCTGGAGATTGATCTGCGCAATGAGATGATGCAGAAATCCACTCGTGCCTATAAGCTGAATCTCTTTAGCGCGGTAGACGGTGTTTGGTCTGCTCGTCTTGCGGACGGCAGTCAGCTGATCACCCCCGAGGGCTTTGACCCGCTGGAGGGCTGCGGCTGCCAGATGGTTCGTGTCAAGGGGGATGCTGCCGAGTCTGGCAAGATTCCCTCCAAATATGCCGCCTTCTGTGCTAAGGTTTATGAAAAGTACCCCGAGATCAACAGCGTGATCGTGGCTCGCTGCCCCAGCGCCATGGCCTTTGCACAAACCGATGCCAAGTTTGATGCTCGTCTGATTCCCGAAAGCTATATCCAACTCAAAGATGTTCCCGTTCTGCCCTTTATGAGCCTGCTGGAGGATGCCGACAAGGCCTTGGAGCAGCTTTCTCCCAAGAATCCCGTTGCCATTGTGGCAGGGGATTGTCTGGTGTCTATGGGCACCAGCGTGCTGGCCGCCTATGACCATCTGGAGGTGTTGGAGTACAGCGCTCGCGCTCTTGTTTCTTGCGCCGCCATCGGTCAGCCTGTTGTCACCCTGGACGATGCACAGGTCCAGGAGCTTTGCGAGGCATTTCACCTTTAATTGCAAAAAAGCGAGGATACGTCCTCGCTTTTTTGCATTTTCTCTTGACTTTTTCTTGCCTTGCATATACAATAATGGCATTGCTATTTTATGTTGGATGCCGTGGAAAGGGAATTGCTATGACAGCTTATGAGATCGTGGGGCAGGTGCTATCCTGCATTGGAATGGTGATCGTTACCATCTCCTTTCAGATCAATACCAAGCGGGGACTTTTGACGGTGCAGAGCATTTCCACCCTGCTATTCTGCCTTTCCTATGCCTTTTTGGGGGAGATCACAGGCTCGGTGCTGAACGGCATCTGTCTTGTGCGCAACTTTTTCTTTTATTTTCAACATGACAAATCCAAGGTGCATTATTTGACCACCGGACTGCTGACCGCGGCCATGGTGGCGGCAGGCATCTGCTTTTGGCAGGGCCCCACGGATCTCCTTGTCATTGTGGCGCTGGGGGCAAACACGGTCTTTCTGTCCTTTGGCAAGCCCCAGCTACTGCGTTGGAGTATTCTGGTGACTTCGCCTATGATGGTGGTATATAACGCCATTGTTCACGCCATTTTCAGCCTGGTGACCGAGATCCTTGTTATCCTTTCTTCGGTGGTGGGCATCGTGCGCTTTTTCCGTCGGGCAAGGGAATAACACCATAACGCTCAAACCGCCCCCGGCATTGCCGGGGGCGGTTTTCTCTATTGCTTGCGGCGATAAGCCCCCGGCGTGGTGCCGGTGAGCTCGCGAAAGACCGTGCAGAAATGACTGCGCGACGAGAATCCCGTGCCATAAGCGATCTCCTCCACCGAGCGATCGGTACGGGTCAGCCATTGGCAGGCCAAGTGGATGCGCTCCTCCAAAATGGCATGGTGCAGTGTCATTCCCGTTCGCTCCCGAAACAGCGTCGCGATGTAAACGGGGTGATAGCCAAATTCCTGCCCGATGCGTTGATTATCCGGGTTTTCAGCGGCGTAAAGACGGATATAGCGTCGCACACGCTCCACCAGCTCTTCCGTCGGATCCTGCCCGTGGCGTTGGCTTAAAAACAGCTCGGCTAACAGCTTTTTTAATAGGGCAGAGACCAAGGCATCTGCTAGATCGTCCGTGGGGTCAAAGGTGCGCACCAACAGCAACAGATCCTCTCGCAGATCCTCGCTGGAGGGGCGGATCAAGGGGCGTGCAGGTTCCTCCAAAACGGTGGTATCAAAGCACATAGAGGGGTCAAATGCGGCCGCCGGAGGGGGGCAGACGGGCTGGGTGCGGTGGCTGGCGTCACGGGTCAGATCAAAATTCAGCACGATCACACGCATCTTGCCGCGAAAATGATAGCCCACCCCGGGGCGAAAATACAGCAGCACGTTGGGGGAGAGGGTATGGATCTCGTCTTGCAGGATGAGCGACCCCTCCCCCTCTAAAATGTAAAACAGTCGGTGGTCATATGCCATACGGGCACCCTCACCCTCCAGCACCGCGTGCTGGATCTGCGCCGCCCGTACAAAGGGATTGCAATCCTTTAACTCCATGGTCATCACCTTTATTTTTTGAACTTTTTTCTGTGGATTATGACTTTATTATACCGCACCTTTTTGCTATAATCAAGGCGGATACGAAAAATTTTAGGAGGTCAAGTATGTTAAAAGAACTTCTTTATGCAGAAAATGAATGTGGAAAGCGCTTTGATTTTGATGTGCTGGACACCGGCAAAAGCCTTTTGCTGACCTTAAAAAAAGAAACAATATGGAATTGTAAGCAGCTGCGCGTTCTCCCCACGTTAGGCGCCGCTAAGGCAGGGGATGAGGGTTATTGGATCCTGCCCCGCACCATCACTCGTGTGGGCGAGATGCAGACCTTTTTCACCCAGCGCGAGGATGTGGACTATGCCTATGAAAAGCCGATGATGTCCTGGTATGGCATCAAAAAAAAGGAATTCTGCTGTCTTGTGCGTGTATACCGCAACTATTGGTATCAAATGCACGCCGTGATTGCAAACAACGAGTATGCAGTATTTCCTGAATTTGATTTTACCACCCATGACAAGATTTATGATGATATTCGCCTTGAGATCGTGCCGTTGCCCGAAACCGGCGATTACAATGACATGGCACGGGCAGAGCGCGAGCTTCGTCTTTCCCGTGGCGAGATCATCCCCTTGACGGAGAAGTGCAAGCGCCCGGCTGTGGAATACGCTCGCAAATATCCTCTGATCCGCATCCGCATGGGATGGAAGCCCAGTCCCAGCCCTGTGTTCCACCAGACCGAGGCCACCGAGCCCGATATGTTCGTGGCTTGCGATTTCAAGCGTGTGCGCGACATTGCCGATGAGCTGAAGCGCCAGGGGGTTGAGGGTGCAGAGCTGCAGTTGGTGGGTTGGAATCGCAGCGGACACGACGGTCGCTTTCCCCAGCTTTTTCCCGCCGATCCCCGTCTTGGGGGCGATCAGGGACTGAAGGAGACCATCGACTATGTGAAATCCCTGGGGTATCGCATTTCTACGCATACCAATACCATTGATTGCTATGAAATTGCAGATACCTTTGACTGGGATGACGTGGTAGTGGATCGCGACGGATCCTATAATCAGACCGGTCATTACAGCGGTGGCTATGCCTATCACGTCTGCCTGGAAAAGCAGTGGAAGAATACCAAACGCGACCTGCCGGCGCTGGCCGCTTTGGGAGAGAACGGTCTGCACTTTACCGATGTGATCTCCATCGTGCCTCCCGATGACTGTCACGCGCCCCATCATCCCAGCACCACCGAAAACGGCATTTTTTATGCGCAGAAGATCATGGAATACACCAACGGCCTGTTCGGCGGCTTTTCCTCAGAGGGCTGTATGGATTTTGCTATGAAGCATATAGACTTTGGCTTGTACTCCACCTTTGGCAATGGCTTTGGCAAAAAGGTCATTCCCGTGGCGGACCGCTATCTGCCCCTTTTCGAGGTGGCTTATCACGGTACCGTGCTGTATAACCCTACGGCTACCACCGTCAATTACACGGCACAGCCCCCCGAGGAGCGCTTGTCCATGATTCTGCGCGGTGGACGCCCTGCCATGTATTTCTATTCCAAGTTCCGCACCGGCGGCCAGAAAAACTGGATGGGCGAGAACGATCTGACCTGTGCCGATGACGAAGCGCTGCGTTGGAGCGTGGCGCGGATCAAGGAGGCGTGTGACGAGCAGCTCTCCCTGGCGGATAAGCAGCTGATCTACATCAAAGGGTATGAAATTTGCGACAACGGTATTGAAATTTGCTCCTATGAGGACGGTAGCCGCATTGTTGGTAACTTCAACGCTCATGCCGTTGTGTATGAGAATACGACCATTGCCCCCTGGAGCTATGTGGTGCTGTAATGGATACGTTGAAGCTTATAGGTGAGATCATTGGCGTGGTTGCCATTGTGGAGGGATTTTTCATTTTCCTCAGCAGCAAGCGTGAGCGCATTTTGATCTTCAAATTCATTTCCGATGCCCTTTGGGTGGCTAACCAGCTGCTGATCGGCGGTTATACCGGTGCGCTGCTCAACGGTATTGCTATGGGGCGCGAGGTGGTGTTTTATAACCGCGATAAGCACAAATGGGCGGCCACGCCCCTTTGGTTGGTGGTCTTTATGGTGATTACGGCCATTTCACCCATGATGTCGCTGATCAGCGGCAAGGAGGGCTGGTATGCCATTCTCCCTGCCCTTGGCAGCATGGCAGCGGTGGTAGGCTTTTACAGCCGCAAGCCGGTGATCACCCGGTATATCAGCTTTTTGGCCAACGGCCTTTGGCTGATCTACAATGTCATCATTCGCAACTATTCGGCTACGGTTTCGGGCATCATTCTGTTGCTTTCCGCCACGGTAGGAACGGTGCTGATGCTGATCGAGCGGCGTAAGCTGAAAAAAGAAACGTTACCCCCATCAACAGATCCAGAACAAGAAAATTAAATGCAAAACAAGCCCCCGTTGTGCCGTTTTCGGCACAACGGGGTGTGTTTTTTCGGCACAACGGGGTGTGTTTTTTCGATGTACGGGATGATAAATAAATCAAGGGCAAGGATTTTCACTCCCCAATCGGTTGCAAATCACTGTAAAATATGTTATACTAAAAGTAATATATAAGAAAGGGGGCGGTCACGTGCTGTCTACCATATATAGCGCCGGGCTTTGCGGCATCGACGGCTTTATCGTCAGCGTGGAATGTGATGCCCAAGAGCGTATGTCGGGCTTTGAGATCGTGGGACTGCCCGATCTGGCTGTTAAAGAGGCCAAGGAGCGTGTACGCACCGCCACGCTGAACAGCGGCTTCCGCTTTCCGTTTTTACAGCTGACCGTCAATCTGGCGCCCGCTGACCGCAAAAAAGAGGGCTCCGCCTTTGACGTGGCGATTCTCACGGGCATCCTTCGCTGTGCGGGAGTGATCCGCCGCGACGTGGATCTTTCCCATTCCTGCTTGCTGGGCGAGCTTTCGTTATCGGGGGGCGTTCGTGGCGTGCGCGGTGCGCTTTCCATGTGCGTGGCTGCCAAGGCAGCCGGTTTTACCCATATCTATGTTCCGGCCGAAAATGCCAGAGAAGCCGCCGCCGTAGAGGGCGTAACGGTCTATCCCTTAACCGATATGCGGGGATTGGTGGCGCACCTAAATGGAGAAGCACCCATTGCCCCCGTGGAGATCGACCGCGCTTCCTTTGCCGATGCGGTGCTGCACAGCACCTTGGATTTTGCCGATGTGCGCGGCCAGACCATGGCCAAACGCGCTATGGAGATCGCCGCCGCAGGTGGCCATAACATTTTGCTGATCGGCCCTCCCGGCACGGGCAAATCCATGCTAGCCAAGCGTTTGCCCACCATTCTGCCGCCTCTCACCTTTGACGAGGCCATTGAAACCACCAAGGTCCATTCGGTGGCGGGTACGCTCCCGGGCTCGGAGTCGCTGCTTTCGGCACGCCCCTTCCGTTCTCCCCATCACACCATGTCCGCCGTCAGTCTGGTGGGCGGCGGTGCCAACCCCACCCCGGGCGAGGTATCGCTGGCACACAACGGCGTGCTGTTTTTGGATGAGCTGCCCGAATTTCCCAAAACCGTGACCGATACGCTGCGCCAACCCCTGGAGGATCGCCGTGTGACGATCACCCGTGCCAGCGGCCGTGTGACCTTTCCTTGCTCCTTTATGCTGGTGGGGGCAATGAATCCCTGCCGATGCGGCTATTTTGGCCATCCCACCAAGCAATGCACTTGCTCCCCCAACGATGTCAAGCGTTACGTGTCGCGCATCAGCGGCCCGTTGCTGGATCGCATTGATATCGAGGTGGAATTGCCCTCCCTTTCCTACGATGAGCTTTCTGCCAAAGAAAGCACCGCAGATACCTCGGCCGTCATCCGCCAACGTGTGATGCAGGCCCGCGCCTTTGCCGCTGCCCGTATGCAGGGGGAGAAGGGAATTTTCTGCAACGCCCAGCTGGATGCCTCCGGCATTCGCAAATATTGCATAGCAGACGATGCCGCGGTGGCGATTTTGCGCGGTGCTTATGACCGCATGGGTCTGTCTGCCCGTGGCTATGACCGCATTATGCGCGTGGCGCGTACGGTGGCGGACCTGGAGGGGAGCGAGATGATTCGTGCCCCCCATGTGGCTGAAGCCATTCAACTGCGCAGCTTGGATCGAAAATATTGGAACGCATAAGCGATTTTTTGACAAAAGGAGGCGTTTTTTATGACAAAGCCTTTGGAGCATATGCCCCGTACCTTAGGGGAAATGCTGGAATACTGTGCGAACACCTACGGCACCGCTACCGCCTTGAAGGAACGCCGTGACGGTGTTTGGCAGAGCGTGTCCTTTGCCCGTTTTCATAAGGAGGCGCGGGCGCTTGCCTTGATGCTGTCCGGCCGTTTTCAGGCCGGTGATCGGGTGATGATCCTTGGCGAGAATTCCTATGAATGGGCCCTGTCCTTTATGGCGCTGACGCTGCTCGGTGCCATTTCTGTGCCTGCCGATAACGGCGGCCGCACCAAGGATCTGACGGCCATGGCCGTTGCTTCCGGCGCGAAGGGTGTGCTGTATGCCCCCTCCAAGCAGGCCAAGCGCCGTGCCTTTGTGGGCCTTTCCTGCGTGTGCTTTGACAAATATCCCGCCCTGCTGGCCAAGGGCAAGCGTACCCTGGCAGAAGGGGACTATCCGGCGCCTTGGCACCGGGCAGATCCCGATTCCATGGCCGCCTTGTTCTTTACACCCGGTACAACGGGCACGGCAAAGGGCGTTATGCTCTCCCACACCAATCTGTTGGCTACGGTGCAGAATATGGGCAGTATGATGACCGTGGATGCCGAGGATGTGTTCCTCTCCCACCTGCCACTTTCTCATGTATATGAGTGCGTTTGCGGCTTTTTGGCCCCCTTGTATTACGGTGCCACCGTTGCCTTTGGCGGCGGTGTTGAACGCTTGCTGCGTGATATGCGGGATATCCACCCCACTTGGATGGTGACCATCCCCTATTTTGCCGAGGCGCTGTACCGCAAGTTCTGGGCCAAGGTTCGCATGGCCGAAAACGAGACCCGCGTGCGCCGTTTTATTGCCGTTTCCGATCCCATTCGCCCCCTTTCGGCGCGCCAGGCCATGAAAGAGCGATTGCTGGTCAGCGAGCGTGCCTTTTTCGGCGGTGCTCTGCGCCGGTTGCTGATCCTTGGTGAATCCATGGAAGCGGCGGTGCAAAAGGGCTTGCGGCAGATTGGTGTGCTGGCGGTACAGGGCTACGGTATGACCGAGTGTGCAGGACTTGCTGCTCTCAACCGCGACACGCACTATCGGGATGGTTCGGCAGGCCTCGCCTTCCCCGACAGTATGCTGGATATCTATAACGCCCAGCCCGACGGCAGTGGCGAGATCCGTTATAAGGGCAAAAATGTGATGCTGGGATATCTGAACGATCCCGAGCGTACCGCTCACGCCCTGAATGGGGAATGGTATCACACCGGTGATATCGGGCGCATAGACGAGGATGGATTTCTGCACATTCTGGGGCGCCGTCAGAATTGTATTCAGACCCAAGGTGGCCGATTGATCTGCCCCGAGGAGCTGGAGCAGCTGCTGTGCCAAAGCCCTTTCGTCAAGGAGGCTGTGGTGGTGGGGGCTCTGAACCCCGAAACCAAGGATAGCGAGGCCGCTGCTTTGATTTTGCCCGATGACGAATACATCGCCGAACTCCTGGAGGGCGCGTGGGATGAAGAGGAGATCGAAGCCGCGATTGACGACTGGATCGCCGAGCTGAACGCTGAGCTGGATCTGTACCGTCAGATCGGTCAGTACGCCATTTGTGAGCAGCCCTTTCCCAAGGATGCTGCCGGCCGTTATCGCCGCCATCAGATCGCTAAGGCCTTTCACGAAATGCTGCAAGAGTCTTAAAAACAACGATACATATACAAAAAAGCCGCTCATTGAGCGGCTTTTTTGTATGGAGTGGAGCCGTAACGATCAGTCCTCTTCGGGGAGAACGATCACGGCGTTTGCGTTGTTGATCACGCTGTTGATGCCATTTTTGCAGCTGGATTTCTGGGTATAGCCCTGGGTGCAGGAAAGAATGTTATCGCCATTGGCAGCCAAAAGGTTAAAGCGATATTTGCCGGCCTTGTCAAAATAGATCTGGAACTTGGGGCACTTTTCCTTGTTGACCGTGGTCAGGGTCTGATCCTCGATGGGGGCAATGGGAGCGTTGACACCGACACTCTTGATGCCGTTGCGGCAGGAGGCCATGGTGGTATACATCTGGGAACTGGCGATGACCTGCGTGTTGCCGGCGTGTACGTTAAACATATAGCGCCCGTCGTTGGCGCGCTTGATGGCAAACATACCCTTGCCACCGACTGCTGCCTCGGTGATTTCCTCGGCCTTCTTTACGGGCTCGGCTTTTTTGGCAGGTGCAGCCTTTTTGGCAGGCTCCTCTTTCTTTGCGGCTACAGGCTTTTTCGGGGGTTCCGCTTTCTTAGTGGGAGCCGCCTTTTTTACAGGCTCCTCCTTCTTTGCAGCTACCGCTTTTTTTGCAGGTGCAGCCTTCTTTGCGGGCTCGGCCTTTGCCGCAGCCTTGGTGTCTTTTTTCTTGGTTTCAGCCATTGGGGGATCCCTCCTTATTATGTTATTGATTTTATTGTAGCATGAATTTTGCCGAAAATCAACAGCTTTTGGCGTTTCTGTGCAAAAAAATCAACAGTAAAATATATGCAAAACGCCTGCGACACTTGCGGTCGCAGGCGTTTTTGATGAGGGAACGGTTAGGGCTCAAATTTCCTTGCCGTCACGAACCGGCAGTAAAAAGGTCTTGGTGCCCTCACACTGGGGATAGACCACCGTGGCGTGATCGCGGATCATTTCTCTTGTGATGGGGCTCCATTCGGGATTGCTGTAACGGGGAGCGCCGGTCTTGGGATGATCGGCGGGAACAGGCCAGAACACAATGGGCGCCTTGGCAGTGTCGTAAAGCTCCTTGGTGCCGCCGCCGTAGCCGTGGTGTGCCACCTGAATGATGTCGCTTTTCAGTCCTTCGCCGTACTTCCGCACCAGAATACCGCTCATGGTCTCACTGGCATCACCGGGGAAGAAAAAGGTCTCGTCCGCGGTTTTGATCAAAAGGGCCAGGGAGGTATCGTTAAAGGTGCGCAGAGGGCGGGGCATCATATAATCCTCATAGGTAAACAGCTGATCCAGATCCAAGCCTTGGAAGTGGAAACGCTGGCCGGTGCGGGCTTTGATCACATCTACGTCACCAAAAAGCGCTAACGTACGGCGGAAATTGCGTACATAACCGCGAACAAATTCGTCGCCCATTTCGGTGATGCGGCTCTCGCCGGGGTAGTTGTAGATCACGCGCTTCAGCGTGACCTTGTCGCCGTATTTACGGGCAAAGGGATAAAACGCACCGATGTGATCCACATGGGCGTGGGTAAAGAACCAAGCGGAAATGATGATATCACCCTCGCCTGCCAAGGCGCGGAGCTTGTTGTAAAGGGCATCGGCAATGGGCTCGGTATCCCAGCCGCCGTCCATAAGAATAAAGGAGTTATCCGACAGACGGAAAATATAACTCATGCCGCAGTCCACAACGTCGTTGAGGTGATCATTCATTTGCACAAAACAGGGCTTTGCGCTGTCGGGCGTTCCGTCGCAGATGGTGCCCAAGGGTGCCAGCTTGGTGTCGCCGACAGGCTCCACAACGGCGCGAAGCACTTGGTCGTGCTGGGAGAAGGAAACGCTGATCACGGCCTTGCGATCAAAATAGAAGGAATGGATGCCAAGGCCCATTTCCTCGGTACAATGCTTGGTAAAGCCGGCATTTTCCAGGGCGGTGCAGTAATTGTCAAATTCGGAACGGTTGGATTTGTCGTGATACAGTAAATAAGCATTTTCACCTGCATCATAAGTGTTGCAGGGGTTGGGCAGTGTGGGAATGCCCTCGGTGACCCAAGCCTTTTTTTGCTCGGGCAAAGAGGCGGCGGCAGCAGCAGCGCGGGCACCCTTTAAGGCATTGTTTGCCTCAGTGCGATAGCGCTTGGCCTCCTCACGATAACGCTCGCAATCGGCCTTCGTGGCCTCCAATTCGGCCTTTTGCGCTTCTATGGTTGCCTGCTGCTCCTGCAGCTGTGCTTGTAGCTGATCCAGGGTTTCTAAGCTCTTTTGCATCATTTCCCGGGAGCTTGCCAGCGCGGCATCCATATCCTTCTTGCGGCTGAAAAATCCCATAACGGTGTCTCCCTTTTTTACTCCAGGTTGGCAATAAAGTGATCGACCATACGGAACAGACGCTCATAACCGGCATCGTTGGGGTGCAGGCCGTCCTTGGTGAATTTTTCGGCTAGAACAGGCACTTGGGGCTGGATGCCGGACTGGGTGCGGAGATCCAGCACCGGGAAGGCAAAGTACGCGGCGTTTTTACGGATAGCCTCGGCATAATCATCCAAGGACCAAAAGCCGTCGCCCTTGTCGCGGGGGGCCAGCTTGGTGTTGCGGTGCAGGGGGGTAAAGAACACAATGCGTGCCGTGGGGTATTTGTTGATCAGATCCATAGAAAGGGTGTAAAGGGCACCCCAGAAGGTGTCGTTCGTCTTGTCACCCCAATGGCCAAAGCGTGCATCACCGTGGCCAAAATCGTTGGTGCCGCCAAATACGCAGATCACATCGGCCTCGTCGGGCATTTGGGGCACGCGGCTGACAAAGTCCAGATCCCAACGGGGATTTTCAGAGGGAGTGGTTTGCTTGGCGATGCGGGTGCCGCCAATACCAAAGTTGTGAACGGTTGCCTCGGGATGAGCGGCGGCAAACAGCGAAACAAAGCATTTCTCCTTGGCGCTGGCACCGGCGCCCTCGGTAATGCTGTCACCAAGGAAGCATACGGTCTTACCTGTCAGTTGCATGATATGTACCTCTCTTTCGTGTTGGGATCTCTCCCTTTGAAACTATTGTAAACGGATTTGCGCCCTTTGTCAATAAAATCAGAGAAAAAAAGCGCACCGTTGGTGCGCTTTTTCGCATTATTGATCCTCGCCGAAATCCGCGATATAGGCCTTCAGCAGCTTTTCGGGCCAATCCGAAACGGGCTCCAGCTTGCCGGTGAAGAAGCGCAGGGTCTTGGGCTCGTGCACAAAGCGCAGACCGCCGATTATATGACGATGGTCGTACAGCCATTTGACACGGTCGATGACATATTCGGTCTGGGAAAGCGTAAACACGCGACGGGGGAAGGCCAAGCGGACCATCTCCACCGATGCAATATGCTCGGTGCCGTCAGGGTTGCGCTCCTCCGAAAGCGTGCCGCGCTCCATGCCGCGAATGCCGCCGCACAGATACAGCGCCGCCACCAACGATCCGGCAGGATACTGCTCGGAGGGAATGTGATCCACCACCTGACGGGCATCAATATGGGCACCAAGACCGCCACCGGGGGTGATCATCGGCACGCCCAGCGCATCCAGCTCCTTGACACAATGAGCAATGAACTGGGGGCCTTGAGAGATGATATCCAGATCCATGGTTTCCTCAAAGCCAATGGTCAAAGCTTCCATTTCCTTGACCGACATGCCGCCGTAGGTGAGAAAGCCCTCAAACATGGTGATGTAGTCCTCCATAGCGTGGAACATATCCTCATCGCGCACCAGAATACCGCCGCCGCGGCCAAAGCCGAACTTACGGGCAGAGAAGTAGATGATGTCAAACAGATCTGCGATCATACGGGTGATCTCGGCAATGGATTTGTCCTTCATGGACTCCTCACGGGTCTTGATGAAATACAGATTGTCCTGTAGCAAAGAGGCATCCAGCACGGTGACAATGCCATTTGCCTTGGCAAGCTCGGTGGCCTCCTTCATATTGGCATAGGAGATGGGCTGACCGCCGATCAGATTGGTGCCGGCCTCCAGGCGCATATAGGCAATATTGTCGGCGCCTTCCTTGGCAATGCAGGCACGGACCTTGTCCAGGTCGATGTTGCCCTTAAAGGGCAAGGTGCTTTTGGCGATCAGACCCTCGTCCCTTACCAGCTCCTCCACATGGCCGCCCAAACGGGTTACGTGTGCCTTGGAGGTGGTAAAGTGATAGTTCATGATCACGCAATTACCGGGCTTGACAAAGTGTTGGGCAATGATATGCTCGCAGGCACGCCCCTGATGGGTGGGGAGCAAATGACGGATGCCAAAGATCTCCTCCAGCTTGTCGCGCATACGATAAAAGGTCTCGCTGCCGGCATAGGCATCATCGGCGCGGAGCATAGCGGCCTGCATATTGTCACTCATGGCGTTCACGCCCGAGTCGGTCAGCATATCCATAAAGATATCCCCGTTGTGCAGCAAAAAGGTATTAAAGCCTGCCTCACGCATTTTGTTTAAGCGCTCGCGAGCGGGGAGCAGCGTCAGCTTTTGCACGATCTTGACCTTGTGCATTTCCATTGGAACAGGGGGACGATTGTAAAATTTGATTTCAGGCATTTTCTTTTTCTCCCGGGGTTGTATTTTGTTGAAATATAGTATATAATAGAAAAGTCCATCGGTCAAGCAAATCTTTTTGATATTTGCTATCGAAATTTTCGATGGTAGGAGGTACACGTGGAAATCCGCAACCTGATGACCTTTGTCAAGGTGGCCGAGCTCAACAGCTTCACTAAGGCGGCCAAGGCGCTGGACTATTCCCAGTCTACGGTCTCCTTTCAGATCAAACAGCTGGAAGGGGAGTTGGATTGTCTGCTGTTTGAGCGCATCAATCACACCATTACGCTGACCCAACAGGGGGTAGAGCTGCTGGAATACGCCAAACAGATCTGCCATTTGACCGACACCTTTCATCAGCATCGCGGCAGCGAGGGCGAGATCAATGCCTTTTTGCGAATGGTGACCCCTGACTCGGTCTGTGAGGATATGATGATGACCAATTATATGGATTTTCACACCCGTTACCCGGGTATTTCTCTCCAATTTACCACCGCAAATACGGATGAAATGTTTCGTATGCTGGATCACAACGAGGCCGACCTGATGCTGACGCTGGATAGCCACGTTTACCGCCACGATTACGTGATTGCCAAGGAGGAGGCGGTCTGTATGCACTTTGTCACGGGTGCCACCTCACCCTATGCCACCTCCAAGCGACTGAAGCTGCAGGACCTTGTTCAGTATCCTTTTATTCTCACCGAAAAGGGCTATGGCTATCGTCGCCTGTTTGATCAGGCGTTGGCTAAGCGCTCGCTTGAAATTTTGCCCATATTAGAGTTGGGGCGCACCGATCTGATCATTGCCGTGTTGGGGCAGGGGGTGGGTATTTCCTATCTTCCGGATTTTGTTACGGCACCCTTGGTACGAGAGGGAAAGCTGGTTTATTTGCAGGTGAGCGATATAGAAAGCAACGTATGGAAGCAGCTGATCTATCACAAAAATAAGTGGGTCACCGCAGGTATGAAGGCCCTGCTGGAATATATCAAGGCGCACGAATTCGGACGATAAAAAAAGGGCGGACTGTTGAAACAGTCCGCCCTTTTCTTGCAAAAACACGCCTACGTAGGCGTGTTTTTTTGGCCGAATTGCATTTGTGCGGCATTGCTTTACGCAAAGGCCACGTAGCTGCGCAGGGCAACCCGAGTCTGCAGCTCCCCGATGTCGGCATTGCAATCCCACAGCATCTCGGCGTAAAGCGCCACAGGATACATGATATTCCGCTCAAACATACCGTCCTCTACTAAGGCACAAAGCAGCAGGTCGCCCTTTTTGGCAAGGTACATTTCCCGTACCATTTCCAAGGCTTTTTCGGCATACGAAAGCCAATAGGCTTGAATATAGCGCCAGATCCGTGCCTTGCGCACAATGCGATCCTCCTGCACCAAACGGGAGCTGACCCCAATGCATTGGGGTGCCGTGGGGTGCTCAAATGTCAGCCAATCCAGCTTGACAAGGCCTTTGGTCACAGCACCAAAGCGGTCGTCACTGCCGCGCAGATGCGCGATTTTGTTGACAAAGGCCTTGGTCTCGTCAAAATGCTCGACCTGTCGGGGGATATACGCAAAGGGGAAGGCGCCGCAGTTCTCCCACACGATGCGGATGCGTGGGTCTACCTGTGCGATAAACTCCAGCCGATCCTTCACCGACGTGGCGTGCAGACCGAATTGGAGCTCCAGATTGGGATACTTTTCATAAAACATAGCAGCGGTGCGATTCACCAGCTCGGCGGCGGCCTTGGCGATCAGAACGCCCCCGATATGCTCCTTGCTCAGCTCGGTAAAGGTCTGAAAATAAATACCGTCACCGCCGATATTGGCGTATTGCCGCTCATAGGTGGCAAGAATCTGCTCCGAAGCACCCTCCAGGGCGTTCAGGTCAAATTGGTTGCAGTTGATGTCCCAAAGCCACGAAAAGCCCCAAATCACCCGGATGCCTCTGTCATGGGCGTACTCCACAATGTCCCGGGCGTTAACGGGGGCAAAATCGTTCCAGATGATCACGCGGTTCATTTTCAGGCGCATCATATTGTCAAGATAGCCCTTATAGTCATAGATCACGTGCCCCCACGTCCAAAGGCCGCGCTCCCTCACGCAGGGCGCAGAGGTGTAGGAGAATGGTGGGAGCGTCTCTTTTTCAAAGGGATTGCGCCAATAGGTGTTATCATTGTGGGGGTGCTCGATTTCCACCACGTATTTGTGGTAAAAATCCAGGGCGCCGTACAGCACGCCGGCATCGTCACAGCCCTCGATCAGAACGGTATCGTTTTCCACCAGAATGCCATAGGATTCCGGCTCTGTCAGGTTGAAGGGGGAATGCTGACGGATGTAGGGGTTGCTCTCCTTTGTGCCGATGTAAATGCAACGCAGACCGTTGGTGTCCAATCCATCCTCATAGGTGAGGCAGGCAGGATAGTCCATGGTATATTCCAGCAGCGTGGCGGTCAGTGACGAGAGGGCAGTCTCCTGCAAGCGCCCCTTGTGTCGGCCGTAAACAATGGCAAGCTTTTTCATATTTTCTCCTTTTAACAATACCACTTTGGGGGCATGGCCCTTTCATCAGAAAGGGGGTCGGTATCGCAGCGCTGACGAATGAGCTTGACGGTGTCGTACATCCGTCGCGCGTCGCACAGCTGCGTGGGGGCGTTGCCGATAAAGCCATCGGTGATAGCTCCGTGATAGCGAAAAGCAGTTTCGTATTTGGGAAACCGCTGTGAGATATCTTTGGTGTAATCGGTGTAGTGCGACCGGATGTGACGGTGGAGGATCTCACCCGTTGCCGTGCGTACCGTCACAGGGCGAGGCTCCTCGGTCAAGCGATTGGTGGCGCCCAACAGCTCATCCACGCAATGCAGATAGGTGTTTTTGTTGTGCGAAACGCCTGCTAACAGTACATAGCCGCCCTGCTCATACAGCTTGCCATAGCAGCTGTTGGGGGCAGTACCCGAGGGCACATTGGTCTCGTCCCGGATAAACGCCTCTGCTCGTTCCCGGTCTCCAAATACCACCATCGAATGGGTGGGGTTTTGCGAGCGGATACCGCGACTGTCGGCCACAGCCAGATCCGAAAGCGCCCCAAGGCAGGTGTGTGGGTCGGTTACATCCAGTGTGATCCGCTCCGGATGACTGATATTTGCCCAAGTGTGGGTCGGTATGCAAAACAGACCACCGTTTGCTGCAAAATAGTCGATCAGCACATCCAAAAGCGCCTCGGCGCCCCCTTCGATAGAGCCGATCAAGCGCAGAGAGGAGTGCATCAGCACGATGCGATCCCTGGGTGCCCGCAGCTGCGCCAGCTGGTGCAGCAGGTCTGCTCTTGTATAAGTTTTTTGGGGGGTTACAGTCATTACCATAGATCCTTTTCTGCCAGCTCGGCGAAATCACCATCCACAAAGCCGGCGGCAGCCAAATATTTTTCTACCTGTCCACGGGCATCACCATAGCTCTTGTGTGCATCCGAGCCGTAGGTGACGGGAATGCCCATTTCAAACAGCTCGCGTAAAAATTCAGCATACTGATGGCGGAACTTTTCGGTTGCCATGGCGGTGTGGAAAAAGTGAGAATTGCATTCTACGTATTTGCCGTTTTCCTTCAGAGCGGCGGCAATGTCCATATTCATAGAGTGGGGGATGACGGCGAAATCCTCATACCAAATGCCTTTGCCGTGATACCAAGGATGGCCAAGGATGGTCACACGCTCGTCGCATGCCAACCACATTTGCTGGCGATACCACTCCTTGATGTAGGCCTCCCGATCTGTTGTTGACCGCTGTTCCTTGGGCACGTCTACGCGCCAATGGGAAGCACCGATGGCATAGCGCACGCCAAGGGCCATCAGCTCCTCCTTGCTGGCAGCCAGCTCGATATCAAAAGGAGTATCCTGCACGGGCGGCACATAGCCTTCGCGCACACCGGTTTTGGCAATATAATCAAATTCGGGCTTTTCAATGGGCGTCAGCTCAACACCCAGTACCATAAAGGGATACTTCTTTTGCGCTTCCTTTACGCCGGCTACCGAGCGGTGCAGATCACTCAAAAATTTTTCGTCGTTAAAGTTGGCGTGGTCGGTGATGCCTACGCGGCAAAGGCCCTGCGCCTGTGCGTTTTGGGCAATGGTTTCAAGGGGGTTGGAAGCATCATAAGAATATTCGCTGTGAATGTGCCAATCAGAATGGATCACGGTCGTGCCCTCCCTAAATGATCATATTTTATAGCAGCTCTGTGTGGGAGCTGCCACTGGATGCTATTATACCACATCGTTGCGGCAATGTAAAGAGAAACGTGTCCGATGTAAGGGTGCACGCTTTGCGCGCTGTTTGCGGTGCCAAGCTCTGCAGCCCTTCTCGCGGCCAAAGGCCACGACCAAAAGAAAAGACCGACTCGTTTGAGTCGGTCTTTTCTTTTGTGTGTTCTGACCTTAATAGATACCTTATCAAAGCGTACTGTCCTTGAGCAAGGACACCAATAGGTGACAAAAAACCGAATGGGAATCCTCAACCGTTTCGTACGCCGTATCATCTGCGTGCAGACAAATATCGCTTATTTCTTTCAGCTTTCCACCGCTGAAGCCTGTCATTGCAATTACCTTTCCGCCCTTTATGTGAGCCATATTACAAGCCTCCACAACACTAGGGGAATTGCCGCTGGCGGATATCACTATCAGAAGATCCCCAGCTTCCATCCAGTTTGTCAACTGTCGTGAAAAGGTGTTTTCATATCCTTCATCATTGGCATATGCTGTCACCGCCGCCATATTACAGCATAGCGACATTATGCGGGGTCTGTTTTCGTTTCCTTTTACCACGTTCTTTCCAAAATCCGCAACAAAGTGATTGGCGGTGGCCGCACTTCCACCGTTTCCCGCAACAAATATTGCATTACGATTTTTAAGTGCGCCTGCTATCATATCCGCCGCTTCGTCTAATTTTTCAGTATCACACCGTCCGATCAGGTCTATCACCGAGTCTAAATATTGCTTTGCGTTCATTGAATTTTCCTCTGTTCTTTATGATGATATAGATTGCCACGCAACCGTAGCCGCACCTAAAAGCCCCGCCTCGTATTGCAAAGAGGTTGTGACTATTTTTGCCTCGCTGTTCGGTTCTCCAAAGGCTTCTTCCTCAAAACCTCTCCAAATATCCGATTCCATCAAGTCAAAGCTTTGCATCACGCCTCCGCCCAGCACGTATCGTTCCAAATTTAACAGGCTTGCCGCTTTTCCAAGCCCTCTTCCAATGTATTCTCCCGTTTTACGCATTACATACAGGGCGTTTTGATCTCCGTTTCGTGCCAAATCGGCAATTTCCGCCGCCGAAAGGCTCTTGCCTGTCATTACTTTATACCGCCTCGCAATTGCAGGACCTGCCGCAACCGCTTCCAAACATCCCTTGTGACCGCAGGGACAGGGATGTCCGTTTTTCTCCACAACGATATGTCCTATCTCTCCCGCTCCGCCGAATGCGCCGCGATAAATATTTCCGTTCAGGATAAGTCCACCACCCACACCGTTGGAAACAGTAACCCACAAATAGTCCTTGCAATCGCAGCAACCGCCGTAGCTTTTTTCCGCTAGAGCGCACGCATTTACATCGTTCTCAATAAAAACAGGCAAATGCAATATATCCCTCATACGTGAGGCGATGGGATAGTCGGAGATCCCTGAAAAACAGGCATATTGCCAGACTCCGTTTTCCGCATCGGCAAGTCCAGGGATCGTCATACCACAAGCAATCGATCGGTATTTGGGATTTCTCCGACTAAGGACCGTGTACATATTCCGCAAATGCGCTTCAATTATCTCGGTTGTGATATTAGGTGGCAGCAAAGCTTTTTCGGTATCAATAATGTCACCGTCCTCATCCACAAAGCCGCACAGCAACTTGCTGCCACCGATATCGCAAGCAAAAACAACCTGTTTTTTCATACTTATCCCTCAAAGAGAATGCAGATACTCAATACTCATCCTTGCCGCTTCCATTGTAGGACGGACAGAAGACTCGTCTTGCTCAACTATCAGCCACTCAGCCCCCGCCTCTTCGGACGCCTTGATGATCGAGGGAATATCCTGCACACCGTAGCCTATGGGACGAAATTCAAAATTGGTCTTTTTTCTTGCCTCTGAGCTTTTTCCGATAAGATCATAAGGAGCAACACCGTTCTCACCATCCGACCAAAAATCCTTTAAATGTACCAGCGGTGCGCGTCCCGCATATTTTTCCAAATACTCAACGGGAGATTCTCCCGCAAATTTTACCCAACAGGTATCAAACTGTGTTTGCAACAAGTAAGCGGGGATCTCCTCGTACAAGATGTCAAGAATTGCCTTTCCGTTTACCTTTTTGAATTCAAAATCATGGTTGTGATATAAAAGAGTAATGCCCTCTTTGGCGGCATTCTCTGCCAGTGTTCTAACTGTTTCTATATTCTCTCGAAGATGCTCGTTTCCGTTTCCGTAATCCATCCAGGGAACGGCAACAAAACGAACTCCTGCCCGCGCATACCGCACAAATGCGCCAACTTCCTTTTGTTCGGCAACAGGGACGTGAGAGGACGGACAAGCTAACCCAACCTCGTTCAGCATCCGCCTGACCTCATAGGGGTCTCGCCCGTTGAGACCTGGAAGCTCAACGCCGTCATATCCCATAGTCTTTACCTTTTTCAGTGTTCCAAAAAAATCCTTTTCCAGCTCGTCACGTACAGAGTACAGCTGTAATGCGATCGGTAGCTTCATAGTTATTCCTCCAAAATTCCAACCAGTTCGGTGGTTTTCATAGGCGCTTTGCGCTCATATGGCGATTCGATCTTAACAAACTCGTTTTTTTCACTGCTTGTATAGAAGGCAGACATTACCTCCACAACGTGCAGCTGCTGCTCCGAGTTTGCACGGAAATCCCTTCCGCTTTGCAGCGCTTTTGCCATATCGGCAAGTCCCAAGCCGCGAGAATTTTCCGAGTAATTGAAAATACGGGGCATAGAGATAACCTCTTTGCTTCGTCCGCGCTTCAGAAGGACCTCACCGTCAAAGGTGTTGGGGTCGGGGACAACTATTGAACCCTCCGAACCGTATATTTCCAGCTTTGTTCCGCCACTCATATTGCTAACGTCAAACGTGGTAAAAATATTTGCCACAGCTCCGCTTTGGAAGCTCATCGTTCCCATAACATAGGTGGGGACCTCCACATCCATCACCGTACCGTATTTCTTTTCACTGAGAATGGGACGTTTAGGGTAAGAGATCTGCGTCATTCCGCTTACGGTATCCACAGCTCCAAGCAAATTGATGAGGGCGGTTACATAATAGGGTCCCATATCGAACATTGGGCCGCCGCCATACTGATACACGAACTCGGGATCAGGGTGCCAATCCTCAGGACCTCTGCTGATAAAACTTGCGCTTCCTCCAATGGGAGCACCGATAAATCCGTTGTCGATCAGATGTCGGCAGGTCTGAATGCCCGATCCCATAAAGGTGTCGGGCGCGCCGCCCAACATCAAGCCCTTTTCCTTGGCGAGCTTGACCAGCTCCCGAGCCTCGTTCAAGTCGGGGGACAGGGGCTTTTCGGTATAGACGTGTTTTCCATGAAGAAGTGCCTGCTTTGTTACCTCATAATGCTCGTAAGGGCGCGTGATGTTAAGTACGATATCTACCTCGGGATCGCAGAACAGCTCATACATATCCTCATAAAGCTTTGGAATGTTGTACTCAGCCACAGCCTTTTCTGCCCGTTCCCGAATCAGATCACAAACGCCGATGATCTCTACCTCTTTAAACATTTGCGTAAGATTTTTGAGATATATCGAGCTGATGCAGCCGCATCCCACAAATCCGATTTTAATCTTTTTCATAAACAAAACTCCTTTCGTTGGGTGTTTCCATTATACTGCTATACCGATGAGCCGTCTATCAAAAAATGGATGAGCATTTTATAATTTGGCTAAAAATAGGTTGATTTTACGCAATTTACGTGGTATAATTTAAAAAGTAGTTAAAAGTGGAGGGTGTATGAAAAGAGAATTAAAGGAGATAGTTTCAATTTATCATCCAAACGGTTTTTGGGGAAATGACCACACCCACGCGTATCACGAAATGGTATATTGCCTTGAGGGCAGCGGATCTGTTCATATCCGAGGTAAAAAAATGGATTTCTCGACGGGAAATTATTATATCACTCGTTCGGGCACTCCACATTCCGAGTACGATAGCGGCGCCTGTCGGATCATTTACTTTTTCTTTGACGCTCCTGTCGATAGAATTAGGGAGGGGACTTATACCGATTATAGGGGAATCGTTGCATCGGCTGTCAAGCAGCTGTATGAGGAATCTAAGCGAGTGCTGCCGCACAAAGAGGAAATGGTAAGTATATTGATCTCTCAGCTGCTCATTGAAGCGGAGAGATCCTCCGAGCAAGGTCATGAATCGCAGGATTTTTCCTTGGTTCTGCAATATATCAATGAGAATATTGAACAGCCCTTTGATTTTAAACAGATGGCAGCACAATACCATTATAGTTATGACCGATTCAGACATATTTTTAAGGAACGGGTAGGAATATCTCCCCATCAGTACGTGTTGAATCAAAGAATAAAAAGAGCAAAGTTTTTACTTTCTTTAAATCCGAACAATTCCTTGACCGAGATAGCCTTTTCTTGCGGCTTTTCATCATCGTCGCAATTTTCTAACGTATTTCTTGCAAAAACGGGTATGACACCGACGGCGTATATTAATTCTTTGAAATCATAGTCTGTCCAATATCGATTGCGGAGAAATAAAAAAGCCCAGACTCCTTATGGAATCTGGGTTTATCCGACCTGCATCTATTAAGGTCAGAAAAGGGGCTGTGACACTAGGGTATTCGCCTACGGCGAAGATTTCCGCGCCCTGCGTCTGGCGAGCAAGCTCCCCGACCTTCGGGCGGGAAATGCGAACCTAATTCCGCATCGCTTTGCTCGCGGAGCGAGCTTTGAAGCGACAAGTGCCGCAGCCAAAGAAAAGAGCCCACCGATTGGTGAGCTCTTTTCTTTTGGCTGCGGTGCTAGGATTCGAACCTAGGAAATGACGGAGTCAGAGTCCGTTGCCTTACCACTTGGCGACACCGCAATATCGAACAGGGGTATTATAGCAGAATTGTAACCGCTTGTCAAGGGCTTTTTCAAAAATCTGTCAAAAAAATTGTTCGCGGAAATAGTATGTGCCTCTTTTTTGCGAATATGCACCTGCCTCCGGAGTGACACATAGAATAATGCAAGGAGGTGATGTGATGTTTTTAAACGAACTGACACCGGGGGCGCAGGCAGTGATGCTTTCTGCACCCGACGTGGCGTTGCCCCACTGTTTGCGACCGGGGCAAAAACTACAGCTGGTGATGACACGTCCCGAGCTTTCGGTGGTGGAGCTGGAGGGCAAGGCTTTTGCTGTGGCGGGGGAGCTGGCACGGCAGATCGTAGTGGTGCGCGCGCCTACATAAAGTCGACCCGTGTCGTAAGATTTTTACAAAAAGACCTTGCAAAGCGGAGCTTGCTGTGCTATAATAGGACTGTTCCATTTCTACCCGTGGCACAGCTGGATAGCGCGTCAGACTCCGACTCTGAAGGTCGAAGGTTCGAATCCTTTCGGGTAGGCCAAAGAAAAAGCACCCCGTCTGGGGTGCTTTTTCTTTGACTGCCTGTGGGGGCAGGCGAAGTTTTGCAGCGCGAAGCGCGACGAAGGCAAGTTGCATTGGCAACTTGGAAGCTAACGCGAAGCGTTTGCGTGGCGAATAGGCGCACTGTGTGCGCCGTCCTTTCGGGTAGGCCATCAAAAGGCGATAAAAAAGATATCGCCCGGAAAAGCCTTGATTTTTCAAGGCTTTTTTGATTTTTTGGGGCGGAATTTTTATGTTCGATTTCGCAGATGAAAAATGGGTGTTTTCCGATGCTGAGTGGATTTGAACTTCCGTGAGAACAATAATGGCCCTCAACACACAGCACAGAGAAAGAAAAGCTCTGTGCTTTTTTTATGCCAAAAGGAAGGAGATATAATGAAGCCTACAACGAAGTTACCTTAAGCGAAATTAGTAGAATATACCCTTTTGATTTACGATTTTCGTTTATATTCCGTCGGTGTGATTCCCTCTGCCTTTTTAAATTCAATATTAAAAACCCGTAAAGAATTAAATCCACACTCACTCGCAATTTCAGTTATGGTTTTTGTTTCATTTAGTAAAAGTTGCTTGGCTAAGATAATACGAAGTGTATTTACGTATTTTCGAAATGAAATTCCGATGGCACTTTTGAATTTCTTCGATATATAAGCATAATCGTATCCTATTGCGGAGGCAGCATCTTCTAATAAGC
>JAFTSB010000016.1 GCA_017461945.1 Clostridia bacterium
GCCGTGGCGTAGCTTTTGCAGCGCTTCTTCGCCGTTGGTGGCCTCGTCGATCATACGGTAACCGGCACGTGTCAAGCCATCGCGCATAGACTGCCGTTCGCTTGCATTTTCATCCGCAATTAAAATTTTTACATTGTAATCCATGTTATGTCCTCCGAGAAAATTGGTAAAAATTGGTACAACAATATATTACCATATTTTACCAAAATTTGCAATAGCTTCCAATGTAAAAATAGCGACAAAAAAGCGGCAACTCCTTTGGTAAAAATTACCAGTTGCCGCTAAAATTCGACACCGTTCTTCAAAAAACGGTATTTTTGTTAACAATGCTGACAGGGGTGCTTGAAAAAGCCGTCAAGAGAAATGGTATAACGTCCTGCTTTGTCGGGTGCAAACCCAATGCGGCAAAGAAGGGCGTCGGTCACCGTCTCGGTGGGGCAGGCACCGTCGAAATACGCCGTTGGAATATGGCAAAGGTCCATAAAATTCAGTGCGGCGCGCCCCATCACAAACAGGGCATCATCCGGATCTTTATCGGTGGGAGTGGCAAGATCCAAAATGTGACCGCCTTCGGCATTCATATGGAATTGGCACACGCCGGCAAGCTGTCCCTCAGCGTTTCTGGCCACATAAGCCAAGGCGTCGGCACGATAGGGAACGTGGCACAGCGCGCAAAGGCGCTCTTGTTCATTTTTTTCTTGAATGGGGGTAACGCTGATCATGCTTTTTTCTCTCCTTTTAAATATGTGACTTCCTCGGCAGTTAAGTGGCGGTATTGCCCCACGGGGAGCTGCCCCAGCTTGATGGTTCCCATGGCTACACGGGTCAGCTGTGTGATGCGCAGGCCAACTGCTTCGCACATGCGGCGGATCTGACGGTTTCGCCCTTCTCGCAGCTCTACCGAAAGCAGGGTGCTGCCTTCGCGGCGCCCCATGCGATGCACCTTGGCAGGGAGCGTGCGATAGCCGTCCAGTACAAAGGGCTCGTTCAGGGCCTGGATCTGTTGATTGGTGACCTCGCCCTTGACGGTGACGGTATACAGCTTGGGGATCTCGTGGCGGGGGTGGGTCAGCCGTTCGGTCAAGGCACCGTCGTCGGTGAGCAGCAAAAGACCGTCTGAGTCCATATCCAATCGCCCCACGGGATAGACCCGAACGCCCAGCTTCTCCACAAGAGTCGCCACGGTGGGGCGCCCTTTTTCATCGGAAAGGGTGGTGACAAATCCACGGGGCTTGTTTAACAAAATGTAATGACGTTGCGCATTTTTTTGATATTTCAGCGGTTTTCCGCGGTATTCAACCAAATCGCGCTCCGGGTCGATCTTATCGCCAATCTGTGCCACGTTGCCGTTGACCAGAACGTGGCCGGCGCGGATCTCCTCCTCGGCTGCACGGCGAGAAAGAACGCCGCAGTCCGTGAAAAATTTTTGCAATCGAATGGGTTCCATATACATCCTGCCGCTGTGGGCGGCTTACTCTCCAAATAGATTTTTGATACGTGCCAACCATGTGGCCGAGGGCTTTTCGGCTGTTACGGTGGCATCGGTCAGCAGGGGAGCTTCAAACAGAAGCTGATCTCCTATGCGGTATAGTACCCGCCCCTTGACGGCCTCTTTTGTAAAGCCGCCAAACAGAAAGCGCGGCGCTTCTACGGTGCAGGTAATAGCAGCGTGGCTTTTTGGCAATGTAACCCGATATGTCTCCTTACAATAGAGATCCACCGTCGGGGCGTTTCCGCCCACCACGGGTAGCGTGAATCGCATGGGAGTGGGGCAAAAGGCCCGATATTGCGAAAAGCCAAAGTCCAATAGTGCGGCATGGTCATGCCAATCGTCAGGGGCATTTAGCGTGACGGCGATCAAGGTCAAGCCCTCACGTGTGGCAGCCGATACCAAGCAGCGTCCGCTGGTTTTGGTAAAGCCGGTTTTGACGCCCACAGCTCCCTCGTAACCGCGCAACAGTCGATTGTGGTTTAAAAACAAGCGGCTGGCCTCCGTTCCCATCTGTGGGGCGGAATAGCGCGGCGTCGCCACGATCTTGGCAAAGGTTTCGTTTTTCAGCGCTGCGGCGGTCAGCTGCGCCAGATCAAAGGCCGTGGTATAGTGATCCTTGTGATGCAGACCGTGGGGGTTGCAAAAATGGGTGTTGGTCAGTCCCAAGGTCGCCGCTTTTTCATTCATACGTGCTGCAAAAGCCTCGATGCTTCCGGCGGCACAAATGGCCAGGGCGGTTGCCGCATCGTTTGCCGAGGAAAGCATCAGACCGTACAGCAGCGTGCCAACGGTGATCTGTTCTCCCTCAAACAGATAGATCGACGAGCCCTCAATGCCCACCGCCTCCCGGGGTACCGTCACGGTTTGATCCCACGGTAATAGCTCCAAAGCCACCAAAGCAGTCATGATCTTAGTGGTGCTGGCCATGGGGCGCCTTGTGTGAGCATCCTTTTCGGCCATCAACAATCCGCTGTCACGGTCCAGCAGGGCATAGGAGGCCGCCGACGTTACGGGCGGCGTGGTTGCCGGTGCGGATTCCTCTGGCACAAGGAGCTGCGTGGCGGTCTCATAGGGAAAGACCGTAGCGCCGGTGGCGGCAGTGGCCGCAAGACACAGAGCAAGGGATAGCAGAATCAATAAAAACGGTAGAAACGGCTTTGAAAAATAAGGCATGGAGACACCTCCCGACACAGATTGCTTCAATATATGTCGGGAGGTGAAAAATTATACTTATGAATTGGCCTTCTCGGCGGCCTTGGCGGCGGCCTCGGCTACGTTGTCCATCATCTCGTCCTCACCGTCCGCCTCGGCATCGGACTTTTTGTTTTTCACAAAAACAGCCTTCAGACGGGCAAGCAGATCGGGGGTGCGCTCGATCAGATCGGCCACGCGGTCGATGGTGTCAGGGGTGTGACCGCTGCCGGCAAGGGGAAGCATCTCCACATCGCCGCTGGCGTGTACAGCAATAAAGCAAACGGGTTGAACCGTCAGACCGGTGCCGCCACCGCCGGCAAACATCTTCTTTTCCTCAATCTTTTTGGAATCCAAGCCACCGGAGGCATAGCCCACCGAAACCTTGGAAATGGGAATGATGGTGGTGCCGGCAGGGGTGGAAATGGGATTGCCCACCACGGTGTTGGCATCGACCATAGCACGGATGCTCTCCAGAGAGGTGCGGATCATTTCTTGCAGCTTGTTATCTTCAGCCATGACGGTTTCCTTTCTGCGCGTTTCGCGCGGCCGCTCTTGCGGCAAGTCGTTTTTCTTTTCGTTTTTTCAGCCGTTCCTTTTCGGCCCGTTGTGTGCGCTTGGCATTCATATACGAGAATACCGAGGCGATGGCAACGGCCAGTACGCCCCAGACCCGAATAGAGAATTGGAGCTTGATATCGGCGCTGGGCCAATCGGCCAGATAGTCAGCCGTGACCGAAACGTCGGTGGGGGAGGCCTTTAGCTTGGTGACCCGATCCAACAGGGCCAGCAGATAGGCCAGAGATTGGCACACCACACCGTATAGCACGGCAGTGGAGGCTGCGTCGCCCGTGGCGACCTTGATGTGAATGCGCGCCGCCTTTAATCGCAGGTGGCGATGGGTCTTGCGTATCAGCGCGGCGGCTAGCGCACGCACCGATACCAGCTTTTCGGCAAATGTGACCTTTTCCTTCTTGCCCGCCGCCTGCAGCTCCTTGTCGGTTTGCTTTTTGGCGGCTTTTTTGGCCTTACGTGCTGCTTTTTTCTCGGCGCGTTTGGCCTTTCTGGCCGCGATACGCGCGGCTTTTTTGGGCGAGTAATTCTTCCATTTTACGGGTTTGTCGTGTGGGTATATCCGAAATTTTAAAAACAGAAGTCTTACCGTCAGCTCCGCTCCGTCGCGGTAAAGAATGGTGATCCGTACGCGCAGAGAAAGGAGCAGTAGGATAAAGAGGACACAGATGCCGATGACGATCAGTGGGGTCGGCAAATGCCATCCTCCTTTCCTATGTCATCGGGTGGGGATCAGAGATCGGTCTCCTCGGCCTTCTCTTGGTCCTCGGATTCTTCTTCCGTTGCCTCGGCAACCTGTTGTGCAGCCTCCGTGGGTGTTTCGCCTTCCGTGGGGGCGGCTTCTCCCTCGGTGGCGGCTGCAGGGGCTTCTCCTTCGGAAGGAGCTGCAGCGGCTTCCTCTGCGCTCTCCTCGGTGGGGTCGCCGTTTTCATTTTCTACCGCAATCGATAGCTGACCGTCCTCACCGCTGGGGGGTAGGATGGTTTCGGTCTGGGGCAGATCCTCCAGCGTTTTCAGGCCAAATACGCGCAGGAATTTGTCGGTGGTACCGTAAAGCAACGGGCGGCCGGGGGCGTCCAAACGCCCTACCGAAACGATCAGCTCTTTGTCAATAAGAGAGTTGACCGCATAGCTGCTGTCCATACCGCGTACCGCATCTACAAAGGCGCGAGTCACGGGCTGGTTATAAGCAACGATGGCCAGCACCTCCATGGAGGAGGCGGAAAGATTACCGCCGCGGCGGATGCCCAATGCTTCACGGATGTAGGTGCCGTATTGCTCCTTGGTGCAAAGCTGACAGGTTTTGTCAAACATCAGCACCATAATGCCGTGCTTGTCGTTTTGATAGGTTTTCATAATGCGTTCGGTGAGGCGCTTGACCTCTCGCACGCCAAGACCGGTGACCTCGGCCAGCTTCTGATAGGGAACCGGATAGCCGGCTGCAAACAGCACAGCCTCGATGCAGGCTTCCAGATTTTTTACCGGCTGCAGCTCATCCTCCAGATCTCTTTTTTCCTTTTTATCCTTTTTATCTTCGGTTTTCTCCGCAGCCTCCTCGGCGGCGGCTTCTTCCAGCTTTTCTTCGTCTTTCATCGTGCGTCACTCCTTTACTTGGACTTGCCGGCCTTTGTGGGCTCGGGCTCGAGGGTGGAGGCGAAATCTGTATTGACCTCGGTGGATTCTACGTCAGAGGCGTCGGGGTTGATGAAGAACCTTGTGGATTCTCCGTGTACCGAGTCGCTTTCAGCCTCGGTGGTTTCCTCGATCAGGATCTTTCTGATCTTGATCAGCTCCAGAACACCCATAAACGAAGCGATCATATCCGCCAACGAGGGGGCGTCTACCAGCAGCTCTCGCAGTGAGGCTGTGCCAAAGGTCTCCAGCGTGTTGAGAATGATCACGATCTTGCCTTCTACGGGTACGATAGGCTTGCTGACCATAGGGGTAAAGTTGGTCTTTGCCTTTTCCATGGTCTCACGATAGGTATTGATGCGTCGCACCGCGGTGATCAGATCCTCCACCTTTTGGTCGGCAACATAGGTTCGGTCGGGCGAAATTTCGTCGGTGTCCTTGACCATACGGTTGCTGTAGTACGCGTAAAGAGGGTGCATTTTGGGCGCGGCCTCCTTGGCGTGCTGGTGGCGGATCAGGATATCGGAAAGGTCGAAGCGAGGCGGCTTTTCGGCCTCCTCCTCGTGGGGGATCATCTCGGCACTTTTCCACACCATCAGCTTGCTTGCCATCTCCAAAAAGTCGGTGGCCACGTCCATATCCATTTGCTCAGCCTGCGCCAAAAACTCCAGATACTGGTCGCAAATGGTGGATATGGAAATATCCAGAATATTCATTTTGTTCTTCTCGATCAGGGCAAGGAGAAGGTCAAGCGGGCCCTCGAAATCCGAGAGCTTATAGGTCATGTTTTCCATGAAAGGCTCCTTTGAAATAAGGAAGTATCAGATCAGAAATCCCGGCATGCCCACAAGGGCGAACATGCCGCGAAGGATCAGCGAGCACACAAAATCGATCAGCCACGAAAGGGGACCAAGCAACAGCAGCAGCATCACGCCGATCGCAATATAACGCTCGTAAGGGGCGATCTTAAAATAAAGCCGTGGGGGCAACAGCAAAAACAGAATACGCGACCCATCCAAAGGGGGGATGGGGAGCAGATTGAATACGGCAAGCGTCACATTCATCGACACGCCGTAGTAGAACAACAGCACCAGGAAATAGGCCATTCGCGCGGTGAATTCCGAGCTGTAGGTGCGCGTCCACAGCACACCAAAGCCCACAAAGCGCAGCAACAATAAAAACACGATGGCCAGCAGCAAATTGGAGATCGGGCCGGCCAGAGAGGTCAGCGCCATATCGCGCCGGGGCTTTTTGAAATATCGGGAGTTGACGGGTACGGGCTTGGCCCAGCCAAAGCCGGCCAGCACCATACACAGAAAGCCGATGGGATCCAAATGCTTGATGGGGTTTAAGGTCAAACGACCCAAATTACGCGCGGTGGGATCTCCCAGCCGCCAGGCGGCATAACCATGGGCGGTCTCGTGCAGGGAGAGGGAAAGTAGAATAATCGGCAGGGAAAGAAGGATCGAAATGAGAAAGGATTGCATATCCCCGCCACGAATGATGTGGCTGAACATATCAATTTCTCCTTTATTTCACATCCAGGTCTACCAGATCCGCATAGGTCTCGCGTCGCACAGCGATCCGTGCCTTGCCTTTATGGAGCAAAACAACAGGGGGGCGTGGGATGCGGTTGTAGTTGGATGCCATAGAATAATTGTAAGCACCGGTGCAAAGCACAGCAAGGATGTCGCCTCTTTCGGGGGATTGCAGGGGCATATTTTCACCGATCAGGTCGCCCGATTCGCAACAACGGCCGGCTACGGTGACGCGGTGATCCTTGGGCTCTGCCGCCTTGTTGGCGATCAGTGCGGTGTATTGGGATTGGTATAGAGCATAACGGGGGTTGTCGGGCATGCCGCCATCCACCGATACGTAACGGCGAAAGCCGGGGATCTCCTTAACCGAGCCCACGGTGTAAAGGGTGGCGCCTGCGGCGGCCACCAGTGAGCGGCCGGGCTCCAAAATGACACGGGGCATGGCAACGCCGGCCTCGGCAGCACCCTTGCGCACGATTTCAGCGATCTCGGCCACGGCCTTGGCATAGTCAACGGTGCGATCCTCCTCAATGTACCGAACGCCCAATCCGCCGCCCAGATTCAGCTCCTTGGCCTCAAAGCCGGTGGCGGCCTTTACGTCGGCGATAAAGTGCAGCATAATGCCTGCGGCATCGCGAAAGGGCTCGATATCAAAGATCTGCGAGCCAATGTGGCAATGAAAGCCTGCCAACGAAAGGTGAGGCATGGTAAGAGCCGCCCTGGTGATCTCCAGAGCCTGCCCGGTGACAATGGCGCTGCCAAATTTAGAATCCACGTTTCCGGTCATAATGGCGCGGTGGGTGTGGGGATCAATGCCGGGGGTAATGCGCAGCAGGATCTTCTGACGTGCGCCACGCTCGCCGGCCAAGGCGTTCAAGGCCTCCAGCTCCTCACGACCGTCTACCACAATAGTACCAACCCCCATATCAAGGGCTTGGCAAAGATCGGCATCGGTTTTATTGTTGCCGTGAAAATAGATGCGCTCGGCGGGGAAATCTGCGTTCTTGGCGGTGTAAAGCTCGCCGCCGGAAACACAGTCAATGCCAAGCCCTTCCTCAGCTACGATGCGGTAAATGCCGGTAAAAGAGAGGGCTTTGGAGGCGTAAAGGGGGAGGGCGTCGGGGCCAAAGCAGACCTTTGCCGCCTTTAAATAGGTGCGGCAGTTTTCGCGAATCACATCCTCGTCTATGATATAGGCGGGGGTGCCGAATTCCTTGGCCAGCTCCACGGCGTCCAAGCCGCCAATGGTCAGATGCCCGTTTTCGCCCACGTCAAAATGGGGGTAAAGAATCATAGGGGGGTCCTTTCGTCTCAAACCAGCTCGTCGGGCAGCGTTTCGCCGGGCTTTGCCAGATGAGACACGATATTTTTTCCTTGAGAGATCAGTCTTTGTCCGTCAAAATGATAGATGCGGATCGAGGCGTTGGGGGCCACGCGGTGCTCGCGGATCTGTTCAATGCCGTGCCCCACAGAAAAGGCCTCGATGCAACGGGCAGGCATAGCGTGGGTAGCCACAACAACGGTTTTCTCCTTGTTGGCGGCAAGCAATGCCATTACGGTGCCAATGATGCGATCATAGACTTGACGGGAGGATTCGCCTTCGGGGCAGGGAAAGTCCGGGTCGGCGCGGTGTCGCTCCAACAAGGCATGGTCTTGCTCTGCCACCTCCTCATAGGGGCGGCCGGTCCAGCGGCCCACGTCGGTTTCGCGCAGGCCTTTTTCGGGTATGACCGAAAGGCCAAGGCGCATGGCGGTCGGAGCCACGGTGTCCATCGCGCGGGAAAGATCACTGGCATAGATCACATCCACCTGCTCGTTTTGACAGAGATAATCCGCTACCAAAGTGGCTTGCTCGTGGCCAAGGGGCGAGAGGCCCACATCCTGCTGACCCGTGTAACGCCGCTCTGCATTTGAGAGGCTGAAGCCGTGACGGATCACGATCAGTTTTGTTATCATAGCATTATTCGGTGATAGATTTTGGCAAAAGCCCGTTCAGGTGCTCCACAACGTTCATCTGCTCTATGGTGTAGGTGCCCTTGTCATAGCCAAGAATGTGGATCGAGGCGTTAAAGGGCTTGGGATAGTCGCTAATATGTGTGTGATCCTGCCTCATAGCGTGACAAATCATCGCACGGATGGGGGTCCAATGGGTGGCGATCAGCACGGTTTTTCCGTCGTTCTCACGGGCGACCCGATCCAATGCAGCGGTCACGCGCACAAAGAGCTCAGCGACCGATTCCCCCTCTGCAGGGCGGGCATTGGCCAGATCATGAATCCAGGTTTTCATGCCATCGGGATAGGCTGCGATAAGATCGGAAAAGCGCATACCCTCCCATACGCCGGCATAGATCTCACGAAAGCCGGGGGTGGGATGCACCGGCAGACCCAACAGCCGGGCAGTGGGCAATGCCGTTTCGGTGGCGCGATAAAGATCGCTGGCCAAAATGAGGTCAATGTGCTCGTTGGCCGCCAGATAGTCGGCGGCACGCTGAGCTTGCTCCAAGCCCAGCTCGGTCAGATGGGGGTCGCTGTGCCCCGCAAACCAGGTCTTTAAATTGGCCTCGCTTTGTCCGTGACGGAGAAGGATCAGTCGTGTCATATGTTATACTCCTGCTGCCCGACGGATCAGTCGCCAGACTTCCTCCTTACCCTCGCCGTTCAGGGCGGAAAAGGGGAGAATGGGCGTTCCTTCGGGGATATCGGGGTGCTCTGCAAGAGCCTGCAGAGCTGCGGCGCGATTGGTCTTGTTCAGCTTGTCTGCCTTGGTGGCGATGACCGCAAAGGGAAGATCGGTAGCGGCCAGATATTGCAGCATCATTTCGTCATCCTTGGTGGGGCCCACCTTCAGATCTACCAGCTGCAGCACCAAGGCTACGCGGTCGATATTGCGGTTTTTGGTAAAATAGCCATCGGTCAGGGCAGACCATTTGGCCTTTTCCTGTGGGGGGCGTTTGGCAAAGCCATAGCCGGGCAGATCCACCAAAAACAGCTTTTTATCCACGTCATAAAAGTTGACGGTGATGGTCTTACCGGGGGCACTGCTGACGCGCGCCAGCGCTTTTCGACCCAGCAGGGTGTTGACCAAAGAGCTTTTTCCCACATTGGATCGGCCCGAAAGGGCGATTTGAGCCACGGGGGTGGCGGGGAACTGCTTGGGATCGCCGGCACTGATCAGCAGATTGGCATTTTGCAGATTGATATCAGCCATGGTGACCTCCTTGGGCAATGGCGGGGGTGCTCATAGCGGCAGAAGCCACCGGCACAGGGATGGCATGGGGAATGCCGTGGGTCAGGGCGCGGGAAAGCACCTCGGTCAGGTCACGGCAGGGGATGATCTCCAGCACAGCAACGGCTTCTTTATCCAGCTCGGGCAGATCACGCATATTGTCGGCAGGGATCAGAACGGTCTTAACGCCTGCAGCAGCGGCAGCCATGGTCTTTTCCTTCAACCCACCAATGGCCAGCACCTCACCGGTCAGCGTTACTTCACCGGTCATGGCAAGATCGTGACGCACCGTGGCACCCGACAGGGCGCTGGCGATGGCGGTGACCATAGCAGCACCGGCAGAAGGGCCGTCCTTGGGGATCGCACCCTCGGGGAAATGAATATGTAAGTCGTAATTTTTATGGAAGTCGGGGGAAATACCAAGCTCGGCAGCGTGAGCGCGGATGTAGCTGACGGCAATGCGTGCCGATTCCTTCATCACATCACCAAGCGAGCCGGTCAGCTCCACCTTGCCCTCGCCGGGCAGTACCAGCGCTTCTACCTTCAGCAGATCGCCGCCTGCTTCGGTATAGGCAAGACCGTTGACCACGCCGCACACATCGCGCTCGCCAATGCGATCACGGATGCGCTTTTTGGCGCCCAACAGTTCGGGCAGATCTTTCGCTCTTACGGTAACAGTCTTAACCTCGCCGGAGGCGATGCGCTTGGCGGCCTTGCGGCAAATGTCGGCAATGGTGCGCTCCAGATTACGCACACCTGCCTCGCGGGTATAGTCGTCAATGATCGAGGCCACGGCATCCTCGGTCAGCTTCAGCATGCGGCGATTCAGGCCGTGGCGCTTCAGTTGCTTGCCGATGAGATGATTGGCTGCAATGTGCATTTTTTCATTTTTCGTGTAAGTGGAAAGCTCAATGATCTCCATACGGTCGATCAAGGGGCGCGGTACGGTGTCCAGCGTGTTGGCCGTTGCAATAAACAGGCAGTCCGACAGATCAAAGGGCAGCTCCACAAAATGGTCGCGGAAGGATTTGTTCTGCTCACCGTCCAGCACCTCCAGTAATGCGGAGGAGGGATCGCCGTGGGCATCTCTGGTCAGCTTGTCGATCTCGTCCAGCAGGATCAGAGGATTGTTTACGCCTGCTTGTGTCAATGCCGCTACGATGCGGCCGGGCATGGCGCCAAGATAGGTCTTGCGGTGGCCACGGATATCCGCCTCATCGCGCACGCCGCCAAGAGAAACACGCACGTATTTGCGGTTCATGGCGTGGGCAATGGATTGCGCCACCGACGTCTTGCCTACGCCGGGAGGGCCCACCAGACAAATGATCTGGTTGCGCAGCTCGGGGTTCAGCTTTTTGACGGCAAGAAACTCCAGAATGCGCTCTTTGACCTTTTCCATGCCGTCGTGATCGGCGTTCAAAATCTTTTCGGCTGCCTTCAAATCCACGCGGTCGTGGGTCTTCTGGTTCCAGGGCAGCTCCAGACACACGTCCAGATAGTTGCGCAATACGCTGGCCTCGGCCGATCCAAAGGGGGTCTTGGCCATGCGCTCGTTTTCTTTCAATAGCTTCTTTTCTACTTCGGGGGGCAGCTTGGCTTCCTTAATACGGCGCTCGTACTCGTCAATCTCGCTGTCGCCGTCCTCCCCCAACTCCTCCTGAATGACACGTGCCTGCTCGCGCAGGTAGTATTCCTTTTGGTGACGGGAAAGGCGATCGCGCACTTCCTTGTGAATGGCCATCTCGCAGATCAGCAGCTCGGTTTCCTCCATCATCAGCGAGGTGGTCAGCGCCAAACGCTCGGTGGGGTCAAAGGCCTCCAGTACAGCTTGCTTGTCCTCAAAGCGCACCAAAATGTTGGCGGCTACAAAGTCAGAAAAAGCACCGGGAGAACGGATGGCGGTGGCAGCCTTGGTGACGTCCTCGGCCAGATTGGGCAGCAGAGCTGTCATACTCTCCAGCGTGCTCTTGGCCTCGCGGAGCATGGCTTCCTCACGTACGCTCATTTTTTCGTCGGGGGAAGGAATGACCATCAGGGCCTGCGCGGTGTAATAGTCGGCAAAGCGGTGCAGCGCCAATAGCTCGGCACGGGCATAGCCCTCGCAGATCAGTCGCATATTGCCGTCGGGGCTTTTTACTGCCTGCTTGATCTTGGCGATCGTGCCGATGCGATACAGGTCATCCTCTTTATAATCGGTATCCTCGTGGGGCTCGATCAGAGAGGTCAGCATGACAAAGGAGTCGGTGGCGTTGGCAGCAGTAGCAGCCGCTACCGAGGGCGCATCGGAAATTTCAAAATTGATGGGAATGGCAGGAAAGGCCGTGACACCGCCCAGCACGATCAGGGGCAAGGTCAGTCTTTCTGCGGGCTCGAAAATAGGGGGCATTGCAGTATTCCTTTCAAGGGATATAAATATACAGTATAATATTATAACACAATTTTCTGTCGATTTCCAGTACTTTTTGCAAAAAATATCATTAAATATATAAATAAAGCAAAAAGGCCGCCCTTTGGGCGACCCTGTCGAACGTATTTTTGTCCTTACACCAGTATGCGGACAAAAATATGCACGGTGGAAAGGTCCTCCCATGCGCGTTGGTGTCATAAGGTTGGCACTCCGCATAAGGTGGTGATCCGCCGTGCACACGCGGTTCACTTGACCGCGCTTTGTTATTATAGCAGGCCAAGGTCGATTTGTAAATATCCAAAACCACCAATTTTCGGGCGGAAAATTCGTGATAATATCCACAAAGAAGAAAATTTGTCGGATTTCAACGGGGAATTTTGTCATATTTGCCGATTTTCAAAAATGGGTTCAAAAAGTCGAAAAAAATCCTTAAAAAAGGACTTGACAAAGTGCTTTTGGCGTGGTATAATATTCGCGCAATGAAGCAGAGCGTTCCGCGCTCTCACCCTGCCGCCACCGAGCGCGCTTGGTTGATAGTGAGAATCCCCCAAGGGGTTATTTTCGTGCGGAGTGTTTGCTTCGCGCGATTTTTTATTTCACCGGAGACATCCGGAAATGGAGGTATCTTCCTATTAGCGCTGGAAAAGATATGCTGATCAACGAGGATATTCGTGAGAAAGAGGTCCGCGTGATCGGCGATGACGGAGAAGCCATTGGCATGATGACATCCAATGCCGCATTAAAGCTGGCCTATGACCGTGGCCTTGACTTGGTTCTGATCGCTCCCCAGGCAACACCCCCTGTTTGCCGCATCATGGACTATGGCAAATATCGCTTTGACCGTGAGAAAAAGGAAAAAGAGGCCAAGAAGAAGCAGCAGGTCGTTGAGCTCAAAGAGGTTCAGCTTTCCTGCCGTATTGATGTGCACGATTTTGAAACCAAGGCACGCAATGCCATTCGCTTTTTGAATGCAGGCAACAAGGTTCGCGTTGTGGTACGCTTCAAGGGCCGTGAAATGGCTCACCAAGAGCTGGGTCGTGATGTGCTCACTCGCTTTGAGGCTGCTGTTGCAGAGGCCGGCACCGTGGAAAAGAGGCCTGTGCTGGACGGCCGTCTGATGACCATGATCGTGGTCCCCGTCAAGAAATAAGTATCCATAGATGCAAAGCATCTGCAGATATAGACTATGTTACAAAAGGAGTAAATAAAAATGGGAAAAATCAAAACTCACAAGGCATCTGCCAAAAGATTTTCCGTTACCGGAACCGGTAAGGTCAAGATGAGCCACTGCCATCACCGTCACAACCTTGGTCTCAAGGATGCAAAGCGCAAGAGACATCTGCGTTCTTCTGCGATCCTTAGCGAGTCCATGACCGCAACGGTTCGTCACCTGATTCAGAAATAAGAGAAACGGAGGATAAAAGACAATGGCAAGAGTTAAGGGCGCAATGATGACGCGCAAGAGAAGAAATAAAGTTCTGAAGGCTGCAAAGGGTTACTGGGGTGCAAAGTCCAAGCACTTCAAGATGGCTAAGGAAGCCATCATGAAGAGCGGCA
>JAFTSB010000017.1 GCA_017461945.1 Clostridia bacterium
AACCTATTCCTCCTTAGTTCAAGCCGTCACCGACTTCGCTAAGAGGAATACAATTTAATATTCCTCCTTAGCTCAGTCGGTAGAGCGCATGACTGTTAATCATGATGTCGCTGGTTCAAGCCCAGCAGGGGGAGCCAAAAAGAGAAAGCCCACCTTGTGTGGGCTTTCTCTTTTTTTGTTCTCGTGCCTGGCTTTGAGCCTTAAGACATCATGATTGCGCAACAAATTGCGCTGAGCAAGGTTTGCTTTACAAACCTTGCAACGGAGCGATAGCGACGTGGGGTGTCTGCTGGTTCAAGCCAGCAGGGGGAGCCATCTTTGGAGGTCAATTTGATGACTCCAGCCGAAAGTCCTTGTTTTACAAGGACTTTTTTGGTTTTTTAGGCGAAATTTTGAGAAAATATTTTGTGACAACTCTTTGCGAATCATTGGGACTTGAACTCTCGACAATATCGTAACTTTGCGTTATTTCCCTCTTTTCGATATGATATACTCGCTTGGAGACATACCGTATCGTTTCTTGAAAGCTTTGTTGAAATATGAAATGTTGTCGAATCCGCACTCAAGAGCGATGTCAATGATTTTTTCTTTTGTCCCCAAGAGAAGTGCCTCGGCTTTTTGGAGCTTCAACAATAGGCAGTATTCGTGAAAGCTTACGTTCATTTCTTTAATAAACAAACGTCCCATATATTTTTCGTTTTTATGATAAATGACAGACAGATCCTTTAGTGTCGGATTAGAACAGTACATACGCTCGGCATATTCTTTGAGAGCAAAAACCAACCAGTGCATAGAAGTGGATACTTTTGACTCTTTTACGTATAGCATTGTGATGTAATCGCCAACAATTTCAGCAATTTTTAAAAGTTCATCAGCATCATGTAGATATTCGCATTCTTTCGTTTGCTCATAAAGTTGTTGGCGATCAACGTTTGTATATCTGCAAGCTTTTCCTATTCTACAATAGGTTTTATCAATGTCTGTGATTGCATTTCCCACGTAGACAATTGCCGCCACCTTTTCCCCTATGATAACGGGCATAGCCGCTTCGTAAATGCCATATATGCAATGACCGCAAAATGGCTTTTTAAATGTGATGGCTTGAGTATTTGCCAGACTTTTACAATGCAAGCAAGTTCGGTATCCTTTTTCTGTGGACTTGGCAATATCACAGAATCTTTTTGAATGGATCACGTTTTCAAAACAGATTCTGGTTGAGGGAGTGTTGAGTATACCGTTTAAATCCAAGATGCTGATATGTAGCTTTCTTCCCTTTGTCAGCATATCGATCAATACCTGAAGATTTTGCATTTTTATATCCTAACTATATTTTTTTATTTCATTATATCATAAAAGTTTCTTTTGTACAAGATTTTTTACCTTTTGTACAAGACAAACATAAGTAATGGTGTTATAATAAAAGAAAAAATCGGAGGCGTATGATGAAAAAATATGATCTTGCTGTAATTGGTGGAGGTTTTGCGGGAGTGGCGGCTGCGTTAGCGGCTGCAAGAGGTGGTGCAAAGGTTCTGATCGTTGAAAAATCAAATTGTCTCGGTGGTGCGGCGGTGAATTGTCTTGTCAATCCGTTCATGCCGTTTTATACTGAGATAGATGGAAAAAGAGTGGATCTTTCGACAGGTATATTTAAGGAAATATGTGACGGATTGGAGTGTCGTCAGGCATTGAGTAAGAGAAGCTTTTTGGAAGAAGAGCTGAAATATATTCTGAACGAAATGGTGATTGAAGCGAATATAGATCTGCTTTTTCACGCATATATTTATGCAGTGGAAAAAAATGATAAAGAGATCTCCTTGATTAAGGTTGCCACAAAAAGCGGAACGATGTGTATTGAGGCAAATTATTTTATTGATGCAACAGGAGATGCCCAACTCGCGTATCTTGCTGAATGTCCTACTGTGCTTGGTAGGGAACCCGATCACCTGTGTCAGCCAATGACGCTGTGCTTCCGTGTAGGAAATGTGGATGTCGAGAAGTTTTATGCAAGCAGAGAAAGATTAAAAATTGCGCATGCACAAAGTCTTGCGGCTGGAGAGTTGACCAATCCAAGAGAAAATATCCTTGTGTTTAAAACTCCTATACACAATGTACTTCATTTCAATACCACCAGAGTGGTAAAGAAGGATCCGACCTCTCCCGAGGAGGTAACAGAGGCGGAGGTATTGGCACGCCAGCAGGTATATGAGATATACGAATTTATGAAAAAACACGCGGATGGGCTTGAAGATAGCTTTTTGATGATGACGGCGGCGGAGATCGGCGTGAGGGAAAGCCGTATGATCGTAGGGGATTACGTGTTGACTGAACAAGATTGCAGAAATTGTGTGAAGTTTGAGGATGCGATCGCTGCTTGTAACTATGATATTGATATCCATAATCCCGAAGGAACCGGAACAAGCCACTACTATTTTCCGGCAGGCGAATATTACACCATTCCGTATCGCGCTTTGATCCCCAAGAGGGTTTCCAATATGCTCGTAGCGGGAAGATGTATCTCCTCCGACCACGGAGCGCAGGCTTCCTACAGAATTATGCCAGTTGTTTGTTGCATTGGCGAAGCGGCAGGCACGGCAATCGGCTTAGCTGTTAAAAACAATTCTTTGGTGCGTGAAGTCGACGTCAAGGAATTGCAAAACGAGTTGAAAAAGAATGGAGCATACATCGGAATATAAGTGATTTGGAAAGGTTGTCATTTTGACCACCAAACACAGAAAAAAGCACTTGCGAAGGGGACGTACTCTTAAGGACAGTTTTTGAAATTCATTAGAATACGTTACCTACCGACAGGAGGACGGATGAGGTTTTACGCTCTCTGTCCTCTTTGTTTATCTATCGGGCGGCGAAAAGAGCCTCCCTTGTGTAAAGGGAGGTGGCACGGCTTGCCGTGACGGAGGGATTGTAAAAAGCAACAGTTACACAAAAACAATCCCTCAGCCGCCTTCGGCGTCAGCTCCCTTTACACAAGGGAGCCTTTTTTATGTTCACCTATGACGTATCATTTTTCCTGACAAGCACTGCTTTTGTAGACACAAAAGCAAAATACGGCATATCCCTTTCGAGATATACCGTATTTTTGAAAACTGTCCTTTAGGGGAACACCCTAAAGCAAGTGCTTTTTTTAATGAAATAAATCCCCAAAGGGATTTGTGAAATGCACTTCGTGCGTGAGATATGGCTTCGCCATGTGAAATGCGCTGTGGCTCGTGAGGGGATTTGTTTCATTTCACATTGCAACAAAGGAGCAATATTTCACAATCTCCGCAGGCGAATATTTATGTTATAATGTTTGTCAGGAAAGCGGTGGTTGTATGGTAGAATCCAAACTCAGAGATTTATCTATGGACTTTTCTGTAAAAGCAATTAAGATGTGCGATAATATGAAAGGATTTTATAGGATACCCCCTCTTATTCAGCCTCGATTATTTTGCGATAAGACGAAATCTTATGATATGGCCACGGTGTTTCACAGCCGAAAAATACTGCAAGAACGGTTAATCGTCCTTGCAAAAGCTTCGGACGGCACGCTTTAAACCAATCAAAACAGCCACCGCTGCTCTCCCTTTTGTGGGGAAAAGGCAGCGGTGGCTATTTTATGCGTTTTGAACGAAAAATAGCAACACGTGGTGCAATTTCAGATCAAAATGCCCAGTTTCCGTTCTCGAAAATGGCGATACGCTTGCCATCGCGGGTGATGCCGGTAATGGAGAGGTCTTCGGTGCCGATCATGAAATCTACGTGAATCATAGAATCATTGATGCCCTTGTCATAGCATTCCTGCAGGGTGTACTTGTCATAATCCTTGATGGTATTGGTAAAGCCGCGACCCAGCGCCAGATGGCAGGCGGCGTTTTCATCGAACAGTGTGTTATAGAACATAATGCCCGATTTGCGGATGGGGCTGTCGTAGGGGACCAGTGCGCACTCACCCAGATAGGCGGCGCCCTCGTCCATGGAGATCATCTCCTTCAGCAGCTCCTCGCCCTTTTCGGCGTGAACTTCAACGGCCTTGCCCGCTTCAAAGCGAACCGAGAAGTTTTCGATCAGCTCGCCGCGGTAGGAAAGGGGACGGGAGGAATACACAATACCCTCTGCCACGCCCTTCTTAGGGGAAATGAAGGCCTCCTCCGAGGGGATGTTAGGGTTGAAAACGATGCCGCTGTCCTGGGTCTTTTCGGCACCGCCAAGAAACAGAGCATCTTCGATCATGCCAACGCGGAAATCGGTACCGTTTGCGGACTTATACTCTAAGGTTTCAATACCGAGGCTGTTGAGATAAGCGCAGCGATCGGCCAGATCCTTGTTGTGTGCATTCCATGCGGCAATGGGGTCGTCGTCCACACGGGAGGTATAGAGAATCGCCTCCCAAAGTTTTTCAATCGCGCGGGAGCGACTCTCACCGGGGAATACCTTTTTGGCCCATGCCGCACCGGGGACGGCGGCAATGCACCACTGGTATTTGTTATCCATCTGATCGTGGAAGGGCTTGATGATGGGGTAACGAGCTTGCGAGGCCTTGGAGATCTTGGCTTGATCCACGCCGCGCAGACCGTCGGGATCCTCGGACTCCAGATAGATGCAAACGGGCAGGGTTTCAGCTCTGTGCTTCAGTTTTTCTACCTCCCAATCCTCAATGCGGGAAAGGGTTTTCAGCGAGCATTTTTGTTGGTTGAGCTTGACCATGGGCTGATAGCTCCACTCCATCCAGACCTTGCGGGCGCCCAGGCGATAGCACTCCTCGGCTACCATCTTGGCAAACTCGGGCTGATCCAGCTCGGCATAAAGAATCACATCTTGTCCCTTTTGCACGTTGCCACCCATTTTGGCGATCAACTGCGCGTATTTTCTGAGTACAGTCTTTTTCACGACGGTTTTTCCTCTCTTCAAAAAAAATTTACAAATGTATTATACACAATGTTCCGGGGTTTGTCAATCGCTAAAAAACTGAATTTTTGTGCATGACTTCGACCGTTTTGCCGATGATAAAAAAACACCGTTTTGCATAAATTGGTGCGAAAAAATACGGCAACGTGTCGTTTTTTTTATAACAAAATGCGGCATTTAAAGCCAAAAACACGGATTTTCATTCACAGTATGCATATGATTTATTCATCGTAAGGCATTTCAAAAGCCGAATTTGCTATATATATATAATTAAGCATTTTTTTAATTCAAATTAAACTTTATGCATTTTTATTATTGACATTATACGCAAAGTATGGTATTATATATTATCTTTTGAGTTACCATATCACCGTACTAAAGAAAATGCGAGGAAATGCAAATGTACAACACCAGCAAAAAATCCACCAAAGCAGGAAGGAGATTGGCCGCGCTTGCCACTCTGATCTTGGTTGTATCGCTTTTGATGCAATCGCTTTCACTGTGCTGCCTGGCCGCATACGAGGGTCTTGGTTTTGGCCCCTCTAAGGCTCCGGTGCTCTCCGGCAAGTCGAATGGCATCACCTATTTCGACAGCGACGAGACCATCGCCCAGCTGAAGAAGGACTTTCTCCAGACCATCAATCAGGATCTCCTGATGAAGATCGAGGATTACGAGCTGACCGGCGAGGTCGGTGTGATCCTGACCTTCTCGGATAGCGACCTGATCTCCGCTTATACCGCTTCTGCTGCCTCTAAGATGACCTACGAGGCATATCGCAATACGCCTGCCGCCGCCAAGCTGCAGAGCGAGCTTGCCAAGAACCAGCAGAGCGTGCTGAAGACCTTGCAGGACAAGGGCCTGATCAGCGAGGTCAAGTATCAGTACTACAACATGCTCGACGGTGCCTTTGTTAAGACCACCTACGAGCAGATCGAGGCACTCTGCGCCATCGAGGGTGTGCAGCGTGTAACGGTTTCCAACACCTACAAGACAGCCGTTGCCGTGGAGAACCCCGTTAATGTTTACGACACGGGTATCTTCAATAGCAGCGACGTCAGCTACACGGGTAAGGGAACTGTGGTTGCGGTGCTGGATACCGGTTGCGACTATACGCACTCGGCCTTCACCTCTCACAAGGTGGAATCCCCCTACTATGACAGAGACGATATCGAGGCGCTGCTCCCCGACACGATGGCTTACTCTCTGAACGGCGGCCTGGAGGCCCGTGAGGTCTACTACGGCAACATCACCAACAACAAGATCGTGTTTGGTTATGACTACGCCGATAAGGATCCGGACGTTATGCCCTTTGCCAACAACCACGGCACCCACGTTGCCGGCATTATCGGCGGCAAGGATGACACCATTACCGGCGTGGCAGTTGATGCACAGCTGGCCATCATGAAGGTGTTCAGCGACTATGAGGACGGCGCAGACGACGGTGATATTCTGGCTGCCCTTGAGGACTCGATCGTTCTGGGCGTTGACGCCATTAACATGAGCCTTGGTTCCTCCTCCGGCTTCTCCCGCGAGGTGGATGACGAATACAAGAACATCCTGTACGATCGTATCGAGGAGGCCGGCATTTCGTTGCTGGCTGCTGCCTCCAATGACTACAGCAGCGGTTATGGCTCGGAGCAGAGTAACACCAGCAAGACTGAAAACCCCGACTCCGGTACACTGGGCTCTCCCTCTACCTACGATGCCGCTATGTCCGTGGCTTCCATCAACGGTAACAAGGATAAGTACATGCTGGCCAACGGCAACCACGAGGTCTTCTTCCACGAATCCACCAACCAGAGCGCCAAGGAGTATGACTTCTACGCAATGCTGGGCATTCAGGAAGGGCAGACCGTGGCCTATGAGTACGTGACCATCCCCGGCGTGGGCATGGCCATCAACTATGCAGGCCTTGACGTGAACGGCAAGATCGCCCTGGTGCGCCGCGGTGACATCTCCTTTGAGGAGAAGGTCCAGTACGCACACGAGGCCGGCGCTCTGGCTGTGATCATCTACAACAACATTCCCGGTGAGATCATGATGACCATCGGTAACGAAGCCAAGATCCCCGCGATCTCCATTGGCAAGGATGACGGTGACATTCTTGCAACAAAGACCAGCGGCACGCTGATATTCGACCTTGCCAATCAGGCAGGTCCCTTTATGAGCGACTTCTCCAGCTGGGGTCCCAGCCCTGACCTGACCCTCAAGCCCGAGATCACGGCTCACGGCGGTAACATTGTTTCCGCGATCCCCGGCGGCGGCTACGATAAGCTCAGCGGTACCAGTATGGCGTGCCCCAATATGTGCGGTATCACCGTGCTGATCCGCCAGTACGTCAAGGAAAAATACCCCGAGTTGACTGCTACCGAGGTCAGAGACCTTGTTAACCAGCTGTGCATGTCCACCGCAACCATTGCTATGGACCGCAAGGGCAATCCCTACTCCCCCAGAAAGCAGGGCGCAGGTATTGCTGATATTGCAAAGGCAACCACCACCGGTGCTTATCTGTACGTAGACGGTATGGGTAAAACCAAGCTGGAGCTTGGTGACGATCCCGCACGTACCGGCGTTTATGAGATGAGCATCAACCTCAAGAACCTTTCCGGTGCAGCCGTCAGCTATAAGCTGGGCAACCTGACCATGACCGAGACTGTGTCCTCCTCTGACAAGGATTACGTTGCAGAGATGGGCTACCTGCTCTCCAACAGCTCCGAGTATTCCGTGACCGGCGGCACCCTGACCGACGGCGTGGTAACCGTGGCTGCCGGTGCAACCGCCACCATCACGGTCAAGATCGCCCTGTCTGCTGCAGATAAGGCATACATCAACGCCAATTTTGCAAACGGCATGTACGTAGAAGGCTTTTTGACCTTCGACAACACCGATGCAAACGGTGTGGATCTGAACGCACCCTTCCTTGCCTTCTACGGCGACTGGTCCGAGGCTCCCATCTTCGACTTGGATTACTACGAGGTGGAGACCGAGGCCCACAACGGCGCGATCGACGAGGATGACAAGATCAAGGCTGACTACTACGCAACCACTCCCCTTGGTTCTTACTACTACGACTACATCATTCCTCTGGGCTCTTATGTGTACAAGATGGATGAGTCTGAGTATACTCCCATCCCTGCCACGGCAGAGAAGGCGGCCATTTCCTACTACGCCGACTGTATCAGTGGTATTTACGGCGTGTTCGCAGGCCTCCTGCGCGGTGCCAAGGAAATGAACATCTCCATTAAGAACGTCACCACGGGCGAGGTGGTGTGGACCGATACCCAGTATAACTGCTACAAGTCCCATTACGCCGGCGCTCCCACACCTTACTTCTCCAAGTTCAATCTACCCATGGCTAACTATGAGACCGGCGAGGTGTTCGGTTATAACAACACCAAGTATGAGGTGACCATGTCCGCATCCCTTGACTGGGAGGGATCGCGCAATTCCAATGATACGTATAGCTTTTCTTTCTACATCGACTATCAGGCTCCTACCGTAACCGATGCGACCTTCCGCACCGAATACGACAAGAGCAGAAAAGAGAACCGTTACTACGTTGACGTGATGGTTTACGATAACCATTACGCCATGTCCCTGCGTCCCATCGTTGTGTACGAATTCGTGGACGAGAAGGGTGAGCTTGCCAAGACCTACACCTCCCTGGACGGCGATCCTGTGCCGATCTACCAGCAAAACCGCGGTGAGACCACCAAGGTTACTCTGGAGATCACCGATTACATGGAGCAGATCCGCGGCTCTCATATGCCCGAGGGCGTTACCCTGTACATCGACGACTACGCTCTCAACTCCGGTGTGTGCTACATTCCGTTCCCCGAGGTTGAGAACACCGACCTGACCTTTAACGCAACCATGCTGGAGACCAACGGTACCTTGAGCATGGATATCAACGAGACCCTGGATCTCACCACCTTCCTGACCTACGAGGGCCTGGAGGGCACCATGGAGACCGAGTACCTCAAGCACCTCAACTGGGTTTCCTCTGACGAGTCTGTTGTGGCCATCCATCAGGGTCAGATCGAGGCACGAAAGGCCGGTACGGCCACCATTACCTTAGGCGGTGACACGTGGTTCTATACCGAAACCGTGGAAGGTGAGCCGGTGCAAATGCCCTTGACCAAGCAGCTGGTGATCAACGTCAGCGACACGGTTGTGGATAACCCCAAATGTGGCGCCAAGGTGCAGATCGAATCGCTGAAGTTTACCTCTTATTATACGATGTTCGCCTTTAACGGTGACATTGACTACTCCGAAATCGGCAGAACCGATTCCACCAACTATTTTGGTGGCAATTACAGCCTTGCCTGCTATCCCTCCGAAAAATTCCGTTTGGATTACGCGCTGGAGCCTTGGAATATGTCTCCCGACCGCTATGAGCTGAAGTGGAGCTCCAGTAACCCCAAGGTTGCGACCGTAGATGAAAACGGCGTTGTAACCGCCCTGGAGGAGGGCAACGCACGTATCTCGTTGCAGATCGTGATTGATGGTAGCACCTCTTTGCTGGCGGCGCGTTGCGCAGTCCAGGTCAAGAGCGAGTTTATCATTGAAAACCGTACCCTTGTGGCCTATAAGGGCGTGGGCGGTGACGTTGTGATCCCCGATGACGAGGGTATTATTACCATCGGTGCCTTTGCTTTCTCTCACTTCAACCTTGACAACGAGAAGTCCGTGGAAAAGGACGAGGACGGTAACTACGATTTCGACGATAAGAAGGAGCCTTTGGGCAACACCACGCTGAAGTCGGTGGTGATCCCCGCGGGTGTCGAGACCATTGAGAAATACGCCTTCTACAACAGCAGCCTGCTGGGCAATGTAACCCTGCCCGAGAGCTGTAAGACCATCAGCGAATACGCCTTCTATGGCTGTGAGGTATTGATCAACATCAATATGAGCAACGTACAAAGCGTTGCCAACCACGCCTTCTATGGCTGTAAGAGCTTGACCGGTGACGATCTGGGCGGCATTGACCTGTCCCACGTCAGCGCCATCGGCGATGAGGCCTTTGCCGGTTGCCGCTTGACCTTTGCCGATCTTTCCAACCTGAGCCGCAGCGGTGTCGGTTCGTTTAAGGACTGCACCAAGCTCAAGAGCGTCGTTCTGGGCGAAAAGACCAGAATTGCTGCCAGCATGTTCGAGAACAATACCGCTTTGACCCGCATTGTGATCTTCAGCGATACCATTCCCGACACTGCCTTTAAGAATTGCGAAAAACTGACCACCGTTATCCTGCGTAACGATCTGACCTACCTTGGCGTTGAGGCCTTTGGCGGCTGTAAGAAGCTGACCACCGTCACCTTTGAGGGTGGATGTGAGGAAATGGCCGCGTATGCCTTTGTGAACTGCTCTGCATTGGAGGAATTCACCCTGCCCGACTGTGAGGTGGCTCTGGGTGATGGCGTGTTTGCAGGCACCGGTCTGAAAAAGCTGACCTTTGGTGCCAATACCGTGCTGACCGATACCGGCGCCGGTATGCTGGAGGCCGTGACCGGTATGTCCATTGACATTAGCAGCACCGACAAGTACGTGGTTGAAAACGGCATGCTGTACACCGCCGACAAGAGCGAGCTGGTGATGGTCGTGCCCGACGCGCTGGTCAGCCAGCTGGTCATTCCTGCCAGCGTCCGCGTGATCCGCGACGGTGCCTTTGGCGCCAACAAGAACCTGATCTCCGTCAAGTTCGCCACCGGCTCCGTGCTGGAAAGCATTGGTTACGGTGCATTCGCATTCTGCTCTCGTTTGACCTCTGTCACTCTCCCCGCCAACAACGTGGAGATCGGCACGATGGCCTTCTATCAGTCCACGATGCTCAACAGCATCAACCTGGAAAAGGTCACCAGCGTTGGCGACGGTGCCTTTGAGGGCACGGTGCTGACCACCGTTGATCTGGGCTCTGACAACGTTAACGTTGGCTACGGTGCCTTCTACAAGATCAGCACTCTTAAGACTCTGAATCTGGGCGATAACGCCGTGATCGGCGAGTACGCCTTCTCCGAAACCGGTCTGACCGGTGTCACCTTTGCGGGTGACGGCGTGACTGCTGCCGAGGGTGCCTTTGCCGGTTGCCCCGGATTGACCGGCTTTGATTTCAGCAAGCTGACCGGCAAGGTTGGCCCCTACGCCTTTGCAATGTGCGAAAAGATCACCACCGTGAATATGCCCTACGTTACCGAGATCGGTGAGGGCTGCTTCGCCGGCTGTCCTGCTCTTTCCACTCTGAATGCCGCTGCCCTTGAGGTGGTTGGCTTGGGCGCCTTTGCTCCTCTTACCGAGGATGCCGAAAGCGGTGCTATCTTCACCACCGTTAACCTGCCCAGCCTCCGCGTGGTAGAGGAGAACGGCTTCTACGGCTGTATCTACCTGCAGTCCATTGATCTTTCCAATGTTGAGACCCTTGGCGGTAGCGCCTTTGCTATGTGCTGGTCTTTGCAGAATGTCACCCTTTCCGAAAAGCTGACTGTGATCCCTGAGTATCTGTTCTACGAGTGCGGCATGCTGACCATGCCCGATCTTACCCATGTAGTTGATTTCGGTATGGGATGCTTCTACGGCATGCAGATGCCTGCCCGTCTGGAGCTGCCCAATGCCCTGTATATCCGCAGCATGGCCTTTGTAGAGCCCGAGGACGGCATGTTCCTGGAGTATGTTAACGCTCCCAACGTGATCGTGATCGAGGATCAGGCCTTTGTTGGTTGTAACAAGCTGTCCGGCATTAACGCCCCCAAGGTTGAGACGCTGGGCTATGGTGCATTCGCTTACACTTCCATTACAGAAATGGAGATCACCGGTGCTTTGAAGGAGGTTGGCTTCAGCCTGTTTGAGGATGTTTCCACCTTCGCCGGCTTCTATGTTATGGTCAACGGCCAGAAGGTCGATGATTTCGAATCCGATACCGTGATGATTCAGGACGGTGTACTTTACACCGTTGTGGATAAGGGATACGTTCTGACGGTATATCCTGCCGCCAAGACCGACAGCGTCTATGAGATCGTTGACGGTACCATTCGTATCGAGTATACCGCTGCTATGGGCAACCAGCATCTGGAAAAGGTCGTTATGCCCGAGTCTATGCGCAGCATCGGCAACTACGCCTTCTACGATTGCTCTAACCTCAAGACCGTTGAGTTTAATTCCTACTACGCCCCCGAGCTGGAGGGAACCGTGACCGGCAATAACGTCGAGATCACCCCCGAAAACGTTCACGAATATTCCGGTTTTGATAAGCTGTATCACTACGATTACTACTACCGCTTCGCCGATCAAGTGGGTATGCCCTTCTACTATTTCAATTTTGTAGATGCGGTCGGCTCCACCACTGCTTCCAACCTCACTTATGTGATCCCCGATAATTGCGAGAGATACGATTCGCTGATCTACACCGCATACTTCAAGCCCTCCACCGAGACCACCGGCGTGACCGTTGGTAAGTATGCCGTTGCCTTTATCGATGCCGCAAAGGCGCTGCCCGCTGTGGTTGATCGCTTTGATAAGAAGCTGATCGATGCGGTCGTTACCGCTTACAACGCATTGGAGACTCGCCCCGACGAGTTGGCTATGGTATCGCAGGATCTGATCAATCGCTTCCGCCAGGCTCGCGTTGAGTACAACGTCAGCGTAACCGAGAACAAGATCAATCATCTGTTTGATCTGGATTGCTCTGAATACTCCTTTGAGCTGGTGAAGGATGCAAGAGCAACCTTCCTGGCGCTCACCGCTGCCGAGCAGGCGCTGGTCAGCAACTCCGAAAAGCTGACCGCCAAGATCGCCGAGCTCACCGCCGTGATGGGTATGGAGCCCGACTTTACCAAGACCTTTGCTCAGCACTTCCCGACCGATGAGAACGCCGGCTCTCAGGAGCCTACGCCTCCTGCAGGCGGCGAGCTTCCTCCCGAGGAGGACGGCCTCAAGGCATGGCAGATCGTGCTGATCGTGGTTGGCGCCCTTGTGGTTGCCGGCGGCATCGGCTTTGGTGTGTTTGTACTGATCAAGAAGCGCAAGGGAACTGCTCCCGCAGCAGAGACTGCACCTGAGGCAGAGACTGCACCCGAGGCAGAGACTGCACCTGAGGCAGAGGCTGCTCCCGAGGCAGAGGCTGCTCCCGAGGCAAAGGCTGCACCCGAGGCAGAGGCTGCTCCCGAGGCAGAGGCTGCTCCCGAGGCAGAGACTGCACCCGAGGCAGAGGCTGCTCCCGTTGAGGAAAGCAAGCCCGAGACTGAAAATGAAGAAGAGAGGCCGAAGGAATGAAGAAAAGATATCTGATCCTTCTTGCCCTCCTTGCCCTCACCCTGACATGTCTCTTGTCAGGGTGCGGCAAGGGTGAGCAGGATCTGGAAGGTATGTACGTTGCAACCTTTGAGATCAACGGCGGCAAGCTCAATCTGGGCACCTCTGACGTGACCACAAAGATCAACTTTGCATACGAGCCCGGCGCACTGGTCATGGACCCCACCGTTCGCATCGGATCGGGCGAGACCTCGTCCCTGGGATACGCCATTTCCCGTGCCGGCTATAATTTCACCGGCTGGTATACCGGCCCGGAATGCCTGCCCGAGCAGAAATGGGATTTTGCCACCGGCACCATCAATGCCGAAAAGCTGACCCTGTATGCCGGTTGGGAAAAGCAGATCGTTTACACCTACACCGTTTGCTATACCGACGGTGCCAACACCGTGGCTCTTGGTTCTTACAATGTCAAGCCCGGCGCCACCTTTGATGACTATCGCAAATATGCCACTTTGCGTGACGATTACACGCCCATCGGATATTTTGCAGATGCCGCCTGCCAGACCCCTTGGGATGCGACCACGGTCCACCCCGGTGGCGAGCAGGATACGGACATTTCCGTTTTTGTAGACTACATTCCCGGCGAATGGCTGATCGTGGATAGCTACACCAAGCTGAAATCCGCCATTGGTAAGGGTAATATTTATCTCACCGCTAACATTGATTGTGAGGGTAAGGAGCTGACCTTTGGGGACTGGAAATACGTCCTTGAGGGCAACGGCTTTGCCATTGACAACTTTACCGTGAATAAGTACGGTACCTCTCGCACCCCTGTGGCCACCATCTTCAAATCCCTGAAGGCCGGTGCAGAGGTCAGAAACGTTTCCTTTACCAACGTTACCTTTAATTATAAGGACGTGAGCGACGCTACCACGTCCGGCGGCACCATTACGGTGACCCGTAAAATGGCAGCTCTCGCAGGAGAGGGAGCCGATTGCAAGGTGACCAACGTCACGGTATCGGGCAAGCTGATCACCAACTATGAGGGTGAGCTCCCCCGATTGAACGAAGTATTCTATGATGAGACCGGCACCAATACCATTACATCCTTTAGTGCGGCCATCGTCGTTGAAAAACAATCATAAAAAAGGAGATTACAGAAAATGAAGCTCAAAAGAGTCCTAGCCATTCTGCTGGTTATCTCGACCCTGGTCGGCGTTCTGGCCGGTTGTAAGAGAGATCCCGAGAACGAGGGTGGCACCGTGATCGACAACGAGACCACTCGTTTGGTTCTTTCTACCTCGGAGTTGGATGGTGTATTCAACCCCTTCTACTCCTCCTCCGCTGCTGACGGCTCGGTCATTGGCATGACCCAGATCGGCATGCTGTCCTCTGACAAGTACGGCAAGGTTGCCTTTGGCGAAAACGAGGCCTGCGTCGTTCTGGATTACGAGGCTACCCCCGTGAAGGATGCCGACGGCAATGTGACCAGCACCGTTTACCGTTTCGTTCTCAAGAACAACCTCAAGTTCAGCAACGGCTCCGCCCTTACCATGAAGGACGTGCTGTTCAACCTGTACGTGTATCTGGATCCTGCCTACTACGGCAGCTCCACCATCTACTCCACCGACATCGTGGGTCTGAAGGAATATCGCACCCAGAGCAGCAACGAGAGCGAGCAGGAGGGCTTTGAAGAAAAGTTCGCCGAGGCCGCTATGGTCCGCATTGAGCGCCTGATGGAGCTGCTGGAGAACGTTTACAAAGCCAACAAGAACACCAGCTTGACCGAAGAGCAGATGCTGACCAAGCTGACCGCCGAGATGAATCTCTCCAAGGAGATAGATCCTGCATACGGCACTGTCGTTGACGACTACGCTCTCACCCAGAAGTACTTCCGTGAGGAGCTGGAAAAGGATTACGGCTACTCCATTGGCACCGCACAGGATATCGTGTTCACCAACAAGGCTGGCCAAAAGGTCACCCTGACCACCGATACCGAGGCGTTCCTTTACAACGAGCAGCTGATCAGATGGGACGAGGATGAGGATAAGTTCATCTACTCCCTTGGCGAGGCCAGCAAGGACTGGACCAAGGAGCAGGCCATCAGCGCTATCTACAAGAGCTACGTTCCCAACGACGTGCTTAGCGTTCTCACCATGTGGCAGACCGGTAACGAGCTGCTGACCTACTTCTCCTACCTGGAAAAGCAGGCTTACTTTGAAGGCCTGACCAACAAGGTCGAAAACGTTTCTGGCATCCGTTATGCCAACCGCACCGCTGCCGTTACCGTAAATGGCAAGGAGTATGGCGTTCCCACCCTCAATGCCGATGGCAGCGTTGCCTCCGGTAACGAGGTTCTGGAGATCACCATCAACGAGGTTGACCCCAAGGCAATCTGGAACTTTGCTTTTACCGTTGCCCCCATGTACTACTACTCCAACGAGGAGCAGATCGCAAAGTTTGACTACGAAAAGAACTTCGGCGTGGAATTTGGTAGCATTACCTTCCAGGACGAGGTCATCAAGAACCCCGACAAGATCGGCGTTCCCGTTGGCGCAGGTCCCTACAAGGCTACTACCCAGAGCGGTGACAGCTCCAAGGTAGAGGCCGGTACCTTCAAGGCCAACAACGTTGTGTACTTCGAGCGCAACGAGCACTTCATGTTCCCCGTAAAGATCAAGTACGTGAACTACCAGGTGGTTTCCACCAACCTGATGCTGGATACCCTGTACTCCGGCGGCGTTCATTTTGTAGAGCCCGCTTGTAAGCAGGAAAACATCGATAGCCTTGCCGCCAAGAAGGGCGACGGCTTCTCCAGCTCCATGGTTATGACCAACGGTTACGGTTACATTGGTATCAATGCTTCCAAGGTTCCCAGTCTGGCCGTCAGACAGGCGATCATGCACGCCATCAACACCCAGCTGGCTGTTGACTACTACTTCGGCTATTCCTACAGCATCTACCGTCCTATGACCAAGGCATCCTGGGCATACCCCACCGATGACGGCGGCAAGCAGTTCTACGAATTTGATGCAACCGGTGCCATTTCTGAGCAGCTGGTTCAGCAGGCCGGTTTCTTTAAGAACTCCGACGGTATTTACACCGACGGTACCCACACCTGTAAGTACGTATTTACCATTGCCGGTGACACCACCGACCACCCTGCCTACAACTCCCTCAAGCAGGCCGCCGAGATTCTGAATGCTCACGGCTTTGACATTGAGGTTAAGACCGATATCAACGCTCTGTCCAAGCTGAACAATGGCGACCTGACCGTTTGGGCTGCCGCTTGGGGCGCAGGTGTTGACCCCGATATGTATCAGGTTTACCACATCGATTCCAATGCCAGCACCTCCAACTGGGGCTATCCCGCCATCAAGAAGAATGCCGGCGGCAAGTACGACACCGAGCTGAAGATGGTTCAGGATCTTTCCGACATCATCGATCAGGCAAGAGAAACCCTGGATGAGGATCGCAGAAAAGAGCTTTACGCCATCGCCCTTGAGATGGTAATGGAGCTGGCTGTTGAGCTGCCCACCTACCAGAGAAGTGACCTCTTTGCTTACAACTCCGCCATCATCGATGCTTCTACTCTGACCAAGGCAGAGGATCTGACCCCTTACAACGGTCCTATGAGCCGTATCTGGGAGGTTGGCCTGAATGAAACGAACCCCGACTGATCGGGGTTCTGAGGGAAAATCGGAATGATAAAATATATACTGAAGAGAATCGGTCTTTCGGTCATCATTCTGCTTGGTGTGTCGATCATCATCTACTTCCTTGTCAGATTGATGCCCACCGATTATCTCGAAAACAAATTTTCTTCGCAGCTGCAGCAGGGAACTATCACCCAAGAGCAGCTGGATGAGTTCAGAAAAAAGTACGGCCTTTACATGCCGGATGCTTATCTGGACCTGGTGCTTCCTACCGAGAATCTGCCCAGCGGTATCACGGATTCCGAATTCCGTGCCAATACCAAGGTCAGCCGGTATGAGGATCAGCAGGAGGGCATTCTCAGCTATCTGGAGTTCTATGCCGGCACCTATGCCTGCGACACCGAAAACCTGTTTTTGGAGCTGACGGTCTCCGACGACGGCAAGAGCGGCTCGTTCCGCTTTGTGGATAAAACCGCGGTGACCTCTCCCAAAACCATTTCCTCCGGCCTGTATACGGCCGATGCCAACGGCGTGAAGCTGCGTGGTGTCAGCGAGGAATATACCGCAACGGTTTCCTATAGCAAGGCCAACTTTGGCGACAAGCTGGGCGCCATCCTTTCGGGTTACTTCGCTTGGCTTGGCAACATGCTGCGTGGTGATATGGGTCAGTCCTTTATCTATCAAAAGCCCGTGGCGCAAGTCATTGCAGAGCATATGTGGATCTCCTTTGCCATTTCCTTTGTGGCATTGATCCTACAGTTTGCCATTTCCATTCCTATGGGCATCACCAGTGCAACGCATCAGTATTCGGTGCGTGACTACAGCGTGACCATCATCACCATGATCGGTATTTCGCTCCCGTCCTTCTTCTTTGCGGCACTGTTGATCAAAATCTTTTCCAGCTGGCTTGGCTGGTTGCCCGCATCGGGTCTGGTCAGCGGCGGCTCCTCTGCCGTGGGCTTTGCTCACGTGCTGGATATGCTGCAGCATCTGATCCTGCCCATGACCGTTCTGGTGGTGCTTTCCATCGGTGGTCTGATGCGCTATACCAGAACCAATATGCTGGAGGTGCTGAACTCGGATTACATCCGCACAGCACGCTCCAAGGGCCTTTCTGAAAAGAAGGTCATTTACGTACACGCCTTCCGCAATACCATGATTCCGCTTATGACCCTTCTGGCAGGTATCCTGCCCTCGCTGTTCGGTGGTGCTATGATCACCGAGGAGGTGTTCAGTATTGACGGTATCGGACGCCTTGCATACAAGGCGCTCCAGCAGGGAGATATTCCGTTTATCATGGGATACAATATGTTTCTTGCGGTACTGACAGTGATCGGCACGCTGTTCTCTGACCTGATGTATGCGGTGGTTGACCCCCGCGTCAAGCTGTCAAAGTAAGCGGACCGACGATCGATATGGAGAATTTTATGGACGAAACTATGGACAAAAAAATAGATCCGATCGATGCACCGGAGGAAACGGAAGAGGTCTACTACAAGGAGATGTCGCCCGCACAGATGGTAGCGCGGAGATTTTTCCGCTCCCGGCTGTCCTTGGTTGGCGTGATCCTGCTTGTGGCCCTGTTCGTATTTGCCTTTGCGGGCCCCCCTGTGATGCATTTATTCGGCTATGAATGGTATGAAACCGACACCGACCGTACCCCCACGCTAAAGCGTGCCGGTTATTGGATCGATAGTGTCGACGCAAACGGAAATCCGGTTAAGACCTATCAGTATATCGAGGAGGAGGTTGACATCAACGCCTATGCGCCGATGTCCTCCTCCCACCCCCTCGGCACCGACGAGAAGGGCATGGACGTGTTGATCCGACTGATGTACGGTGGTCGAATCTCCTTGACATTGGGCTTTGTGGTCGTGATCCTTGAAACGCTGCTCGGCGTGTTGATGGGCGGCATTTCCGGCTATTTTGGTGGCTGGGTAGATCAGGTGATCATGAGAGTGGTGGATATCATCAACTGTATCCCCACCTTGCCCATTTTGCTGATCGCATCTGCGGTGCTGGATTCCTGGCAGGTGGATGCACAAATGCGTATTTATTACTTAATGGTGATCATGACAGTCTTTGGCTGGAGTGGCACCGCACGTATGGTAAGAGGACAGATCCTGTACCTGCGCGAGCAGGAATACATCGTGGCCTGCGAGGTCATGGGTATTCCGATCTGGCGCCGTATTTTCAAGCATCTGGTGCCCAACATCATGCCCCAGCTGATCGTTTCTATGACCCTGGGACTTGGCAGCATCATTTTGTACGAATCTACGTTGAGTTACTTGGGTCTTGGTATCCCGTTGCCTTATGCGGCTTGGGGTACGATGATCTCCTCCTCCACCGATCCCGTGACCATGGCGAACTATCCTACGCTGTGGATCCCTGCCGGTATTCTCATCGTCATTGCCGTGCTGGCCTTCAACTTTGTGGGCGACGGCTTGCGCGATGCGATGGACCCCAAGTCCAAGAGGTGATGGTATGAAGAAAACAAGAAATCCGAACACGCTCACCCTCAAGGAGAGCCGTGCCATCATCAAAAGCAACATCCGCGAGATGAAGCGTCTGGAGCAGATCAAGCGCCAGAAGGCCACCCCCGATCAGTTCACCACGGTGATGAAAAATCCCGAGAACGTATTGGAGATCGACAATCTGCAGACCTGCTTCTTTACCGACAACGGCGTTGTCCGCTCGGTCAACGGTATCTCCTTTGAGGTACCCAAGGATTCCATTGTGGGTCTGGTTGGCGAGTCGGGCTGCGGCAAGAGTGTAACCAGCCTTTCCATCATGCAGCTGGTGCAGGCCCCCCAGGGTCAGGTGGTTGGCGGCGAGATCCGCTTCAACTCTGGCGACCTTGGCGTGGATGAGGAGGGCAACACCCGTTGCTATAACGTGGTCAGAATGCCTACCGCTGATATGTGTCGTATCCGCGGCAAGGACATTTCCATGATCTTCCAGGAGCCTATGACCAGTCTGAATCCCGTGTTTACCGTGGGGTATCAGATCGAGGAGGTTTATCTCCTCCACACCCCCGATGCCACCAAGGAGGATGCTCGCAAAAAGGCCATTGAAATGCTGACTCTGGTCGGTATTCCGATGCCCGAGACCATTGTGGATTATTATCCTCACCAGCTGTCGGGCGGTATGAGACAGCGCGTGATGATCGCCATTGCTCTCACGGGCAACCCCAAGCTGATCATCGCTGACGAGCCCACCACCGCATTGGACGTGACCATTCAGAGCCAGATTCTGAACCTTCTCAAAAAGGTACAAAAGGAATGCGGTGCTTCGATCATGCTGATCACCCACGACCTTGGTGTTGTGGCAGAAATGGCCGATTACGTGGTGGTCATGTATGCCGGTAAGATCGTAGAAAAGGGAACCGTATACGAGATTTTTGACAATCCGATGCATCCCTACACCGTGGGCATCCAAAAGGCAAAGCCTTCTCTGGATTCCAACGCATCCTCTGAGCTTTACAGCATTCCCGGCAACGTTCCCAACCCCATCAATATCCCGGATGAATGTCTCTTTAAGGGCAGATGCAACCGCCGTTGCGGCAAATGCACCGGCACCTACCCCAAGGAGATCAAGATCACCGAGACCCACAGCGTGTTCTGCCACCTGTACGACGAAGAAAAGGGAGGTGAATGACCGTGGACGAGATCAAGAATCAAGAGCTCACCGAGGTGAGCGAGCCCTCCGAGGCCGCACAGGACCAAATCCTTGACGGCACGGATTACATTCTGGAGGTTGACGGTCTTAAGCAGTATTTCCCTGTGAAAAAGGATATACTGGGTCGTCCCTTGGCCTTCCTGCGTGCAGTAGACGGCGTTTCCTTTAAGCTGGAGCGCGGCAAGACCCTTGGTATCGTTGGCGAGTCCGGCTGCGGTAAGACCACGCTGGGCCGCACCATCCTGCGTTTGTACGACCCCAGTGAGGGATCGGCGCTCTACACCGCCACAAACGAGGCCGGCGAGCGCAACACAGTCGATCTTGCCAAGCTCAGCAAGCGTGAGCTGCGCGGCCTGCGCACCCAGCTGCAGCTGGTCTTTCAGGATCCTTACTCCTCCTTGCCCCCCCGTATGACGGTGGGTGCCATCATTGGCGAGGCGGTGCGCGTTCACAAGATCGTGCCCGATGCCGAGGTGGGCGATTACGTCCGCACGGTGATGCGTCGCTGTGGCTTGCAGGAGCATCATTACGACCGTTATCCTCACGAATTCTCGGGCGGTCAGCGCCAGAGAATCTGCATTGCACGTGCTTTGGCAGTTAAGCCCAAGCTTGTGATCTGTGACGAGCCGGTTTCGGCCTTGGACGTGTCCATTCAGGCACAGATCATCAACCTGCTCAAGCAGCTGCAGCGCGAGGAGCAGATGTCCTATTTGTTCATTTCTCACGACCTGTCCGTCGTCAAATACATTTCCGATAATATTGCGGTCATGTATCTGGGCAACATCGTGGAGATGGGCTCTACTGCTGACATTTGCACCAACGCCAAGCACCCCTATACCCAGGCGCTGTTCTCTGCAGTGCCCGTGGCCAACCCCCACAAAAAATCCGAGCCCGTGGCGCTGGAGGGAGAGCTTCCCAGCCCGGCCAACCCGCCCAAGGGCTGTAAATTCCACACCCGTTGCAAATATTGCACCGATCTGTGCCGCGAGACGCCTCCTGTCATGACAGAGGTTACTCCGGGCCACTTCGTGGCTTGCCATCTGTGTGGAGAGCAACCCCAATCTGAGGAACATACAAATGAAGAAAAAGAAGCCTAAGGTCGTTTACAAGGAGGACACCGGTGAAACGGTGTACTCCATGGCGGCGTTGAACGGTCGCACTCCCGAGCAGCAGGAGGAGTTTGACCGCAAGCGGAAAAGCCAGTTGGCCTACACAGGCGGAGAAAAGCGCGCAATGATCAAGGCGGCCTTTACGGTCTACGGCCCCGCGTTCCTTTGTGTGTTGGGCTCCTTTCTGGCAGCAGCACTCTTACTCTACTTTTTTCTTGTTTGATGCTTTAAAACCCTACAGCGTATGCTGCAGAGTCAAATCGCAACCCATTCATGCTTAAACCAAAGCAAAATTTAAATGGAGGCTTTTGATTATGACAACCAAGAAGAACGGATTGTTGTCAGCTATCATGACAACAGTCGCTCTGGTACTTGTGCTTTGCATGGTAGCCGTGCTTTTGGTGCAGTGTGGTCCCGATGAGGAGCCCACGCCCGACAACGGCGGCACGCAGGCAGCAGGTCCCGAGATCGGCGCCT
>JAFTSB010000018.1 GCA_017461945.1 Clostridia bacterium
ATGATGTTGTCTTCCTTGGTCAGGGTGTTGTGGTTAACGTTGTATACGATGGTGGGAAGATCCTTGCCTGCGGGAGCAGAGATAACGACCTTCTTAGCACCTGCGTTGATGTGAGCCTGGCTCTTCTCCTTGGAGCAGTAGAAGCCGGTGCACTCCAGAACTACGTCAACACCCAGCTGACCCCAAGGGCAGTTGTTAGCGTCCTTCTCAGCGTAGATCTTGAGGGTCTTGCCGTCAACCGTGATGGTGCCGGCCTCGTCGTCAGCAACGACGTCGTGCTCGTAACGGCCCTGAGCGGTGTCGTACTTGAGCAGGTGAGCAAGCATCTTGGGGCTGGTCAGGTCATTGATAGCGACAACCTCATAGCCCTCTGCGCCGAACATCTGGCGGAAAGCAAGACGTCCGATACGGCCAAAGCCGTTAATGGCAACTTTTACAGACATGGTAAAAATCCTCCGTTTTTTTGTTTTTTATAATTGCTTTTTTGGTTTACCCAAATTATTATACCGCATTTTGCCCCACTTGGCAATAGTTTTGACAAAAATTTCTCAATTTTCGTCATTCCATCAGCCAAGTGGGGCAGTTTTGATGCTTTTTTATTTCAATTTGTGCAAAAATCAGCCTTCAAACACCCGGCGCATAGCAGCGTGCTTTTTCTCGGCAGCGGTGCGATCGGCACCGGTCACACAGTAATAGTATTTGCACTTGGGCTCGGTACCGCTGGGGCGGATGGCCACCCAGCTGCCGTCGGCCAGCAAGAAGCGCAGCACATTAGAGGCGGGAAATCCCTTTTTCATCATACGGTCGGTGAGGTAATCCTCTACGTCAACCACGGCAACACCCTCCACCTCGGCAGGGGGATTGTGACGGGCATTATCGACCAGTCCTGCAATTCTGGCGGCACCGTCAGAGCCCTTGTGAACCACGCTGGTCTGGGAATCGAGGTAGTAGCCAAACTCACCGTAAAGCTCCTCCAGCACATCCCACAGGGTCTTGCCCTGCATCTTATAGTAAGCGGCGGCCTCGCAAAGCATCAAGGATGCCTGCACACCGTCCTTATCACGGGCAAAATCGGAGATCAGACAACCATAGCTTTCCTCGTAGCCAAAGACGTAGGTAGCCTCGCCGGTTTTGCTGTAGGTATGGATCTTATCGCCAATGAATTTAAAGCCGGTCAGAGTCTTGTCAACGCGCACGCCGTACTTTTGGCAGACACGGTCGCCCAAGGTAGAGGTGACCACGGTGTTGCACATCACGGCATTTTGGGGGAGCGTGCCGTTTTTGTGTGCGTGCTCTAAAATATAGTTCAGCAGAATGGCACCCGACTGGTTGCCGGTCAGCAGCGTGTATTCGCCATTTTTCTTGGCCACCACGCCAAGGCGGTCACAATCGGGGTCAGTGGTGATGGCAATATCGGCGCCGGTACGCTCGGCATAGTCCAGGGCCATGTCATAGGCCTCTTTGTTTTCGGGGTTGGGGCTTTTGGTATTGCAGAAATCGGGATCGGAGAAGCACTGCTCTACCACGGGAGTCACACGGTAGCCGCAGCGAGCCAGCACCTCACGCACGGGCACGTTACCGGTGCCGTGCTGGGGAGAGTAGACCACGGAGAAATCGTCCTTTTCCACGTCGGGATTGAGACGGATGCCCATCACGGCCTGATAATAGGCCTCGTCAACCTCTTTGCCCAAAACCGTGATCAGTTCGCCTGCCTGCTCGGGAGTCAGCGACTGAATGGAAAGCGGATCATCAATTTGATCGATGATGGCGCACAGCTCGTCGGTATAGCGGGGCACCAGCTGACAGCCATGCTCGTCATACAGCTTGTATCCGTTGTATTCAGGGGGGTTATGCGAAGCCGTGATCACAACGCCGCCTGCAGCCTTTTGATGGCGAACCGCAAAAGAGAGCTCGGGGGTGGTGCGCAGGTCGTCAAAGATAAAGGCACGGATGCCTTGGGCGGCCAGCACGCCTGCGGTTTCCATACAGAACTCACGGCTCATATGGCGGTTGTCGTGGGCGATGATCACACCACGGGCAGCGGCAGCTTCATCGTGACGCTTGAGATACTGCGCATAGCCCAACGTTGCCTTGCGGATCACATAGCGGTTGATGCGGTTGGTGCCGGCACCGATGATGCCGCGCATACCTCCCGTACCAAAACCCATCGCCTTGTAAAACCGCTCGTAAATCTCGCGGTCATCGCTTGCAATGGAGGCAAGCTCGGCTCTGGTCTGGTCATCAACAAAGGGGCTTTCGGCCCATTTCCGGTATACTTCGCGATAGTCTTTCATAGATCTCCCTCATCTACGGGCACGCACATGAGCGCCCCCGAAATCTTTAGAATTATAGTATAGCATATTCAGGCATTGTTTTCAACATTCAAATATGAATAAATTTAAAAAATTTTTAGCATTTTCTTTGTATATTTTTTGGCCACCTCATCATTTTTTCCCTTGCCCTGTCGCAAAAGCTCTCGTTTTGTCACACATTACTAAATATTCACTTTTTTGCATAATCGATATGAAACCGTGCATAGGAGGCCAAGTTATCGAAAATCGCTTGACAAGTCGGGCGTTTTGCTATATAATGTAGCTTAATTAAATTTACCCAATATCCGAAAGGAACATGAGAACCATGGCTAAAGAGAAAAAATTGGTTGAGCAGATCACCTCGATGGACGAGGATTTTGCGCAATGGTACACCGACGTTGTGAAAAAGGCAGAGCTGATGGATTATTCCAGCGTGAAGGGCTGCATGATCTTCCGCCCTTACGGCTATGCCATTTGGGAGAACATCCAGAAGGATCTGGATGCCCGCTTTAAAAAGACCGGACACGAAAACGTGTATATGCCCATGTTCATCCCCGAAGGCCTTTTGACCAAGGAAAAGGACCACGTGGAGGGCTTTGCGCCCGAGTGCGCCTGGGTCACCTTTGGCGGTGAGAACAAGCTGACCGAGCGTTTGGCCGTTCGTCCCACCTCCGAGACCCTGTTCTGCGAGCATTTCCGCAATGTGATCCACTCCTACCGCGACCTGCCCAAGCTCTACAATCAGTGGTGCTCGGTCGTTCGTTGGGAAAAGACCACCCGCCCCTTCCTGCGCACCTCTGAATTTTTGTGGCAGGAGGGTCACACCATGCACGAAACCAAGGAGGAGGCAGAAGCCGAGACCCTGCAGATGCTGAAGGTCTATGAGGACTTTTATCTGGAGGCATTGGCCATCCCTGCCATTACCGGCCAAAAGACCGACAAGGAAAAGTTTGCCGGCGCCGAGGCCACCTATACCATTGAGCCCATGATGCACAACGGCGTGGCACTGCAGGGCGGTACCTCTCACTTCTTTGGTGACGGCTTTGCCAAGGCCTTTGATATCACCTACGCTGCTCGCGACAATACCGTGAAATATCCTTTCCAGACCTCTTGGGGTGTTTCAACTCGCTCCATCGGCGCCATTATCATGACTCACGGCGACGACAACGGTCTGATCCTTCCCCCTGCCGTAGCTCCCATCCAGGTCGTGATCATTCCCGTAGCTCAGCACAAGGAGGGCGTACTGGAAAAGGCCAACGAGATCAAGAGCCGCCTGGCCGAGACCCTGCGTGTCAAGCTGGACGATAGCGATCAATCCACCGGCTGGAAGTTCAGCCAGTATGAGATGAAGGGTGTTCCCGTCCGTTTGGAGATCGGCCCCAAAGATATTGAAAATAACTCCTGCGTGCTGGTCAGCCGCGTAACCCGCGAAAAGAAATTCGTTTCTCTTGACAACGTAGAGGTCGAGGTGGCCGCTATGCTGAAGCAGGTCCACGACGAGCTGGTAGAGCGCGCACGCAAGAATCTGACCGAAAAGACCCATGTTGCCACCACCATGGAGGAGTTCCTGAACATTGCCGAGAACAAGCCCGGCTATATCAAAGCCATGTGGTGCGGTGACGTTGCCTGTGAGGAAACCATTAAGGAAAAGACCGGCGGCGTGAAATCCCGCTGCATTCCCTTTAACGAGGAAAAGCTTTCCGATGTATGCGTTTGCTGCGGCAAGCCCGCCAAGAAAATGGTCGTTTGGGGCAGACAGTACTGATTACACCTGCTATGTGGGGTCAGACGGAGCTCCGTCTGACCCTCGCTTTTTGATGTTTCTATTATTTTGAATCAAAGGAGAAACCGCTATGCTTCCCGCACCGAGAAATTACGCCATCTGGCCCCGCGTTGTACTGGCCGATCAGCCCACCGAAATGACCATCGTTCCCACCGAAAAGGCATTTCTGCTTTTTGAGGGCCGGGAGTACACCGTGATCGTGACCTCTCTCAACGATGACGAGTCCAATTATCACGAGGGGGGCACCTGCCATCACACGCTGAAGGCTGTGGCACACGACGGTGTGCTGCGCTTTACCTACACCTTCCCCGATGAGCAAGAGCATCTGATCCGCTTTGAATACAAAGAAAAGAAATTCTTTGACTTTGCAGTCTATTCTCTGCACAAGGATCTCTACCGCCTGCGCCCCGTGCGCGGTGATTTCCACTCTCACAGCTATCGTTCCGACGGTTGTCAGGATCCTTCTGCCGCTATGGGCCATTACCGTGAGCAGGGCTATGAATTTTATTCGCTGACCGATCACAACCGCTACTACCCCGGCGGCGAGATCGACGAGACCTACGCCGGCGTTAAGCTGGGCATTACCCGTGTCAAGGGCGAGGAGGTCCATGCTCCCGGCAGCGTCATCCACATTGTACACGTGGGCGGCAACAGCAGCGTGACCGATATTTACGTACACGACGAGGAGCGCTATAACAAGGATATAACGGAGTACGAGGCCAAGGTTCCTACCTCTGTTCCTGCCAAATACGCTGCGCGCTACGCCAGATGTATGTGGGTCACCGACCGCATCCACGAGGCGGGCGGTTTGGCTATTTTCGCCCATCCCTATTGGCGGCCAGGCGCCTCCAAGGTGTATAACGTCAACAACGAGCTGACCCGCATTCTGCTGAAAAGCGGTATGTTTGACGCCTTTGAGCTGGTGGGCGGTCAGACCCAGGTCGGCATCAACCGCTGCGTTGCCCTCTTGATGGAGCTGCGCGAGGAGGGTGTGAAGATCCCCTTGGTGGGCTCCAGCGACGTACACAATATGGAGGGATGCAGCACCTTCCCCCATATGTTCACCATTTGCTTTGTGAAGGAAAACGAAAACGACGCCATAATAGACGCAGTCAAGCAGTTCAACTGTGTGGCGGTAGAGGCCACCAACAACGAGTACGACCGCCATTATCGTTGCTATGGTAGTTTCCGTCTGGTGACCTATGCCCAGTTCCTTTTGAAAAATTACTTCAACGATCTTCAGCGCATTTGCCAGGGCGAGGGCGTTGCCATGCGCAACTACGCCTTTGACGATGCCGGCAAGAGTCTGATCGAGGCACAGGTCAAGCAGACCGACAACTTCCGCCTCCGCTTCTTTGGCAAAAAGGCGCCTGCCCTGCCCAACGAGAGCATGCAGGCCTTTGAGGATAAGTGGCGTGCCGTTCACTTGGATGGCCCCACCAACAAGGGTAGCCTTGTCCACAAGGATCCCCCCAACAGACAGATCTGATATTCCGGAGCCCTTCTGCCCAGAAGGGCTCCTTTATTTGTCATAAATCCCCTCCCGCGTGCGTATGCTCTAACAGGAAAGCATCAAAGGAGGAAACATTCATATGTTTATCTATTCTATGCGCGCCGGCACGATCCGCTTTTTTGGCATTGTTTGCGTGGCGCTGGCCGCCATTCTCACGCTGGTTGCCTTTGTGCCGGAGCTGCAGCCGGCCGCCGCCACCGACGGACAGGTGACTGAGGACACACAGACCGTCCATTTTGAAAAGATCCGCAGCAATGAGGATCGGATCGCTTTTTTGGCACAGTTTGGTTGGACGGTGGAGGGCGAACCCTTGGAAAGCACCACGGTGACCGTGCCGCGGGAATTTGACAAGGTCTTTGCCGCTTATAACGAGCTACAGCGCGCCCAGGGACTGGACCTTACCCATTACAGCGGTAAGACCGTGGAGCGGTACACCTATAAGGTGACCAACTATGAGGGGCATGAGGGCACAGTGCTGGCCAATCTGCTGATCAGCCGCGGCCGCGTGATCGGGGGAGACATTTGCTCGGCCGAGCATGAGGGATTTGTCCACGGATTTCAAAAATAAGGCAAAAAGCGCCGTAACGGGATGGGTTACGGTGCTTTTTTACGCTTTTGACCGTTTTTTTATCTGCTTCTCACCCATTTGGTCACAAAAAAAGGCACCGTTTTGCTGTTTTTGTGACAACACACCAAGACGATTTTGCACAAGCCCCCACATTCTGCATACCGTCTATGGGGTAAATTGTTCAAAAGGAGGGCTTGCGTTTTGTAAGACCTTCTAAATTTCGCAAATTCTGCAAAAAAATGCGAAAAAACCCTTCACAAGTGTATTCTTTTATGTTATAATAAGAATACACTCGGAGAAGTGGATGCTTTTCCGTGCTATACATGCCGTGAAGTTTCACTTCACGAACACAGGGAGGTTTACTATGAAAACTCGCATCCTTGCATGTCTGTTGACCCTATGCCTGATGATCGGTATGATCTCGGTTCTGGGCATCACGGCCTTTGCCGCCGAGGCAGAGCCCACCCCCACCACCGTGGCCACAGTCAAAGCAGACAATTTTAGCTATGACGCCAAATCCTTTGCCGACGCTGTCAACACAGCGCTGGTTACTGCCAACAGCACCATCGTGCTGACCGCCGATACCACCACCGGTGCGGTAGACATGAGCGGCGACATCGTGCTGGATCTGAATGGCAAAACGCTGACCGTTACCGCTCCCTTGACCTTTTCCACCGGTCTTGTGACCGTGACCGACACCTCTGCAGGTGCTGCCGGCCGTTTGGTGGGCGATGCCGTTTCTCCCCTTATTATGAAGGGCGGTACACTAAAGGTCAATGCCGGCACCATTCGCTCTGAAAAGGCCTATGCCATTCAGAACTGCGGCACGGGCGAGCTGCTGCTCTCCGGCGCTCCCTCCATCACCTCCGGTGCAGGCGCAGCCATTTACGTGGGCTACCCCAACACCCTTTCCGGCGCTGACGGCTCGGTTACTTACACCGGCGAGCAGATCGCAGTTTCCTGCGGTTGGAATCTGACCGAGGATTCTATCATCGCCAAGAACGCCACCGCCGCCCAGTTCGCCCCCTGCGACTATGACACCGATGCCTTTATCGTAGAAGAGCGCGACGGCAAGCTGATGCCCGAAAAGATTGCCGTATTTACCTGGTTCATTTTTGCCGCTTTGATCGTAGCTTCTGTTACGCTGATCATTGTGATGATCGTGCGCACCGTGCTGTATAAGGGCGCTATGCGCTTGTACGCATCTCGCTCGATCGGTCTCCCTGCCCTGCTGACCGCGCTGGTCTTTGTGCCCGGCAACCAGATCACCGCATTGATCATTGCCGCCGCCGTATGCGTTGTAGCTATCATTGCTTGCGTGGCGATCTCCAAGTACCAAAGCAACAAGATGAAAGCCGCCAAGGCCGAATGGGAAGCTTATAACGAATCGCTCAAGAAGCCTGTCGAAGAACCCCCCACCGAGGAAGCTCCTGCTGAGGAGGCCGTTGCTGAGGAAGCCGTTGCTGAGGAAGCCGTTGCTGAGGAAACTCCCGCTGAGGAAGCTGTTGCTGAGGAAACTCCCGCTGAGGAAGCTGTTGCTGAGGAAACTCCCGCCGAGGAAGCTGTTGCTGAGGAGGCCGTTGCTGAGGAAGCTGTTGCTGAAGAAGCTCCTGCCGAGGAAGCTGTTGCTGAGGAAACTCCCGCCGAGGAAGCTGTTGCTGAAGAAGCTCCTGCTGAGGAAGCCGTTGCTGAGGAAGCTCCTGCTGAGGAAGCTCCTGCTGAGGAAGCTCCTGCTGAGGAAGAAGACGATACCCTCCCTGAAATCGCAGAAGAAGTTGAGACCGAACCCGTTGATGCATTGGAAGAAACACTTGCCGCAGCCGAGGCTCCCAAGGAAAAGCCCGACCGTGTGGTCATCGCCGAAACCGATGCCAACGGCAACGTGATCTACTCCGCATATAAGAAATCCTTTACCGCCCGCATCATTCAGGCAAGCGAGGAAATTCAAGAGCGCTATGAGACCTTGAAAAACGCTCTGCTTTCTTACAAGAAGGTCAATGCACGCACCAGCTGGAGCTATGAATCCTTCAAGTCCGGCCGCAAGCAGTTGGCCAAGTTTGCCATTCGTGGCAAGACCCTGTGCTTGTTCCTGGCCTTGGATCCCGCCACGCTGGAGGGCTCCAAGTACAACGTAGCCAACGTTGGCGATTCCAAGAAATATGAGGCCGTTCCCTGCCGCCTGCGCCTCTCCTCCAAGAGAAGCATCAAGTGGGGTCTGGAGCTGATTGCCAAGCTGGCCGAGCAAGAGGGTTTGGTACCCAACCCCAAGTTCCAGCCCAAATCCTATCGCGCCGAGAACGAGACCACCGAGTCGCTGATCGAAAAGGGTCTGATCAAAAAGATCGTTTAATAGGAATACAAAAAGAGGTCACCGTGCGGTGACCTCTTTTACTTTACAGAAATCGTTTAAGCATTTCCAAATTATGCTCCTCAAAAACCACCACCTCGCGGGCAAGGCGAGCGGCCTCCTTGCTGGTGCCCCGGGGCTCGTGCTCGTTGAGCAGCTTGATCATATCGGTGATGCCCATGTTCGATCCCTCGATCATCATTTCGGCGATGTGACTTTTGGTAGAGTCAATCATGGTGTTAATAGCCATACCCATGCGCGCCGAAAGTCGGGTAACGATGTTTTCCTCTTTGGCGGCAACGCCGCGCTCGGCCAAAGCCTTGGCCGCTCGGGAGGCGTATTTTTCGTATCCATCCAGCTGCAATGTCATCATGCTGCGTAGGCCGTCATCCTTGACATGAGGCAACAGATTGATGATGGAGTCTGCCCCCATTTTGGCGTTTTTATAGATCTCACCAAGGAACAGCGCCTCATCGGCTGCCTTCTTCTCTTTTGTTGCGTTCATAATTCCTCCTTCGTTCAGGGGTGCTGAAAACTCCCTGCAAAAACAAGAGACTTGCCCATAGTATGGGCAAGTCTCTTGTTTTTTATGTATTTATTTGTTGGTCAGCTTTTGACGGCGCACGTCAGTTCCTGCAAACAGCAAGGGCTTAAAGGTACCCAAAATGCGGCTGGCAATACGATCGGTATAGCGAGCCTTGATCTCTTTGCCGGTGAGGTTGGTATTGATAATGGTAGGGCGACGCAGATTGATGCGATTATCCAAGATCATATACAGGCAAGAATTGGTAAATTGATTGGTCACCTCGGTGCCAAGGTCATCCAGAATCAGCAGATCACAATCCACATAACGGGCCGGGTCGGCAAGATGCTCGCCGGTGCCGGAGCCGAATTTGGCAAATTCAAAATCCGAAAACATTTGAATGGCTCCCGTGTAATACACATCAAAGCCCCGTTCGATCACGCGGCGTGCTACAGCAGTGGAAAGATGGGTCTTGCCAAGGCCGGTGGCCCCGCACAAAATCAGGCTGTCTGCGTGAGCATCAAATCCCTCAGCATAGGCTTTCAGCAGCTCCAGATTGCGCTCCATCATCATGCGATCCTCGCCGTTGTAATACTCCAGCGAAAAGCTGTCAAAGGATTGAGAGCGCATCAGCTCTCCAAGACCGGAGGAGGCGAAGGCGGCCAGCACCAATTCGCGCCGCATACATTCGCACATTTTGGTGTCCACAAAGCCGGAGTCGCGGCAAAGCTCACATTCGTAGGGGGGCTTGGTATAATCGGCAGGATAGCCCATTTTCTGCAGCAGCTCGCTGCGCTTTTTCTGCAGCTCCAGATTGCGCGCCTCCACAGCCGCTAAACGGCTGCGGTAGTCCGCGCCGGTTCCCAAGGCAGCCATAGCGATCTCGGCGCCGGTAGAACGCAGCTGGCGGTCAATTTCAGCCACCTCTGCACTTTTGGTGTGGAGCTCGGCCGTGCGCCGCTCGGCCTCCTCATAAGCCTTTAAATATTTGGTCTTATACGCCGCGCGGATGCGGCGGTAGTTTTCATTATTATATCCCATATTTATTCTCCATAGGTGCGCTTCAAGGCTGCCTCAAAGAAGTCATCCACGTCAAAGCTGCCACCACCGGTCTTTTTGCTGCGGTAATCGGCAATGGCCTTTTTTACATCCTCTACGCTGCGATAGCCCTCTGCATACCAGCGCTCCAGAATGGTGTTGGCGTAGGGAAGCGATGCCTTACCGATGGAATCCACCGTGATCTCATAGGCCAGCTTCAAGACCTCGTCATCGTACTGCATCGTGCACAGCCACTTTTCGATCATTCCCTTTTCCTTAGTGGTCAGGGCACGGGAGGTGATACCAAACATCGTGCGCAGCTTGCCCGTGGCACTCGCCATCACCTCAATGCGGTGGAGGCGCTCCTCCAGGGCCTTAGCCTCGGTCACGCCCTCATCATGCAGGGTGATGGCCATTTTTTCCACGTAGCGCAGGGATTTCTTTTCCATATGCACACAATGGGTCAAAAGCAACAGAATATATTCACAATCAAGGCCAAGATAATCCACCAGACCCGCAATGACCGATACCTCGCCGGTGTTGAAGATCTTGCCAAAGATCCGTTGACATTCGTCGATCAGCGAGGAAAGCTCGGCGCGTTGCTCCAGCACGCCCGAAAGCTCCTCAGAGGAATACATGGGCAAGCCCTTATCGGCCACCACGCGCGGTGTAGCGGCAGGCACTGCAGGGGTGGTGGGAACGGAAACCGTTTCCCCATCCTCCGGTGTCAGCACCACGCCAGTGCCACGCCAGAAGGCAAGAGAGGTCTCCACCTCGGTCTGCGAAAGGCCCAACCGCCCAGAAGCAGCCTTAAGGGCAGCCTCCAAATCCACTTGCGCCATCGGGTCGGCTGCCAGCGAAAGCAGCACACGGATATCCTTTTTGGTGGCCTTATCCAGGTGATCTGCCACGGTGGCAGGCAACAAAACGGCATCTGTGCCGTAAATCATTTTCAGCTTCATTTCTGATCGTCCTTTTCTTCCAATGCTCGCATTTCATAGCAAAGCGTCATCAGCGAGTCGCCGATGTGCACATTTTCCACCACGGTGTGGGGAGCCAAATGATCCAGCTCCTTGCCGGTGAAGTTCCAGATACCCTTAATGCCCAAGGTCACCAGCTGCTCCGCAGCCTCCAGGGCATTTTCCTTGGGACAGGTCAACACGGCCATATCCACCTTGCGCTCCCGGCAAAAGCTCTCCAGTTGATCCATTGCCAGAACCGGGATGTCAGCAACGGTACGGCCGATCACCTCGGGGGAAACATCAAACATCGCTACAATATCCACGCCCCGCTTTTCAAACATCGGATTGCGCACCAGCGCGCGACCCAGATTGCCGGCACCGATCACAATGGCGCTGAATCCCTCTCCCACGCCCAGGATCTCACAGACCTTGGCATAGAGATAATTGACGTTATAGCCATAGCCCTGCTGACCAAAGCCACCAAAGCAATTCAAGTCCTGACGAATCTGAGAAGCCGTCACGTGCATCAGCTCGGAAAGCTCACCGGAGCTGATACGCATTCTGCCGTTTCGGATCAGCTCGCGCAAATAACGGAAGTAGCGCGGCAATCGTTTGATCACAGCAGGGCTGACGTTGGCACCCTTAATATTCAGCTTGCCAAGGGCCTCCTCGTGCAACTCTTCTTTTTCCATACAATCCTCCTTCTTTCCCCCTAACCACACAAAAAATCTTTTTCAAAAAAGCATTTTTGGTGTTTTGCACAATCTTTTTTTCTGCGCTTTTGCAGGGAGAAGTACCGGCTTTGGAAGGGATTTGACTCTTTTCCACAGCCATTTTTGCATAAAGTTATCAACAATACCAACAGGCTTTTCCACAGAAAAGTGCGTTTTTTTCTGCTTTTGTTGGTAAATTTCAGTCAGTTTTTACGCTGAATACCCTTTTTGCATGAATATTCAGCTGAATATTTCCCGTTTTCCACAGCCCTGTGGAAAAGTCCTGTGGAAAACCGATATACGGCATTTTTTAGATAATGTGCCGAATTTCATCTTTTTTCAAAAAAGCTATTGACAAAGGGCTGCTCCCACGCGGGGTGATCCTCGGCTGAGGCATTGAGCTCCGTGCCGGCGCGTTGCCCTGCCAGATAGGCAAAATAGCCGGCAGCAGCAACCATGGCACCGTTATCGCCACAAAGCGAAATGGGGGGCACGGAAAGTCGCGCCTTGCAATCGGCAGCCACGCGCTCCAGCCGTGCGCGCAGATGCGAATTGGCGGCCACACCACCGGCCAGCACGACCGTTTTATAGCCGGTCTGCCGCAGGGCAGCCTCGGTCTTTTGGGCAACACCCTCTACAATGGCGTGGGTGTAGGAGGCAGCCAGATCGGCGCGAGGAACTTCGGTGCCGTTTTGGCGACAGGTATTGATGTAATTCAAAGCCGCCGTTTTCAGGCCGCTGAAGGAAAAATCAAGGGTATCACCCCCAAGTGCGGGCGAGGGCAGCTTGATGGCAAGGGGATCGCCCTCATAGGCCAATTTATCAATGGCGGCACCGCCGGGATAAGGCAGGCCGATCACGCGGCCGATTTTATCAAAGGCCTCTCCCGCCGCATCGTCGCGAGTGGCGCCGATCTCCACAAAATCGGTGTAGCTGCGCACCTCAAACAGCGAGGTGTGTCCACCCGATACCACCACCGCCAAAAAAGGAGGCTTTAATTGCGGATCGGACAGATACGCCGCTGCCACATGCGCCTTGATGTGATTGACCGGCACCAATGGGATATGATTGGCAAAGGCCAAGGACTTGGCAAAATTAACGCCCACCAGTAAGGCACCGATCAGTCCGGGGGCGGCGGTCACCGCCACGGCGCCCACTTGCGACAGCGTGATCCCTGCTGTATCCAGCGCCTGGTGGGTAATGCCGGTCACGGCCTCGATATGCGCGCGGCTGGCGATCTCGGGCACGACACCGCCGTACAGACGGTGGGTCTCGATCTGCGAGGCCACGATATTCGAAGCGATGCGGCACTTCTCTGCTTCCATCTCTACAACGGCAGCCGAGGTCTCATCACAGGAGCTTTCGATTCCCAAAATATACATTGATTATCTCCATTTAAAGGTGTGTAAGAGTACACTGCATCACCAGTGCGTCCTCTGTGGGATTGGTATAAAATCGTTTGCGCGTGCCCACGGCTTCAAAACCGAATTTTTGATACAGTGCAATGGCAGGCGCATTGGAGGCGCGCACCTCCAACGTTACAAAAGCAATGCCCCGTTCCCGTGCCTCCCCCAACAAGGCCTGCAGTACCATCGCAGCGTAGCCGCGGCGGCGATGATGGGGGTGGGTGGCAATATTGGTGATCTGTCCTTCGTCCAAGACGGTCAGCATGCCGCCGTAAGCGGCGGCCTTGTCCTCTTGCATCACGACAAAGCCAAAGGCCCTCTCCGTGCAAAGCAGTTCCAACGCCTTGGCGCTCCAAGGATTGGAAAAAACGGCACGCTCCAGCGCCTCTACCGCCTGCAAATGGGTGGCGGTCAGTCGCGTGAGCCTCATTGCGTGGACTCCTCGGCCATCAAAAGCTGCAAGCAATAGCGCAGCTGCATCAGACATTCCCGATAGACGGCATCACCGCGGCCAAAGGGATCGGCAATATCCATTGGCATGGTGCTGATCTTGGCGGCATATTCGGGAAAACGGAAGGTCAGCTCCATGGCGTGCGCGGCAGAAATGGCAATGACACGGTGAGCCTCGGCCATCATATCGGCGGTTACGGTACGGGCACGATGTGCATTGTAATCATACCCCGGTACCGGTCGCACACCCGCCTCGCGCAAGGCGCGTGCCGCCTCTTGGGTGATGGGGTCACCCTCATTGGCATATAAGCCGGCAGAATGTGCCACGGCGTTTTCCATGCGGATATCCATCTCATCGGCGCAAGCGGAACAGACCTCACGAGGGCGCATCATATCGTTGAACAATGCCGCCGCCATCGGAGAGCGACAGGTATTGCCGGTACAGACAAACAGAATCACACGGGGCGTTTCCTCGGTTCCCTTTTTGAGAGAAACAGTACGCTCGTCGGTTTGGATCATATCAACCCTCCTCGGTTTGATCAGGGTGTAAGGCGGCCAGAAGCGCGTCGGGCACACGCACGGTACGGCGATTGACCGCATCGTAAAAATATCCTTCGCCGCTCTCATAAGCATGCAAGGTGAAGCAATAGAACAGATTGGGATAGGCAGCGCAGGTCAGCTTGATGCGACGGGTGTAAACCGGTGCGCCCAAGGGCAGCAGCGCGTTCCCCTCTCCCTCAAACCACGTGGTCTGTAGCAACGCAAGCAGCTCGCCGTTTTCCTCGGCGGTCAGACGCAGACGCTCCACGCTGATGGCATCCTCCTCGCACACAAGGGCGGCGGTCAGCTGCCATGTGGCCGGATCGGGAACGGTATCCCCCGCGAAATAAACGATCCGGTTTTCATCGGCAAGAAAATGGGCATGATCCAACTGGGGGATCACGCGGAAGGTGCGCGTGACGTCGCGCTCTTTATCGTGGTACTCGCCGTAAATATCCCCTGCTGAGGCAGGCTCAAAGGCGGGATCAAGGGCCAGATAAAAGCGCTCGGCACGGGTGTCGGTATAGCCGCTCCCATCCTCGGCGCGAGCAAAGGGGCGCGCCGAGGCGCAGGAACAAAGCAGCAGCGCCGACAGCAAAAGCAGCAGCAAAATACGCTTCATATCAGTACCCAAACTGTCCGGTCAGCGAATCGTCGTTGTCGATCCACTCCTGGGTGTCGATCACGCGGAATTCGGTGGGAGTATCGCGCACCACGACCTTGGCAATGCCGGCGTTGAGAATGACGCGCTTGCACATCATACAGGAATTCATACCACCCACGACCTCCTTGCCATCGGGGGTGATGCAGGCCATATACAGCGTGGCACCCAGCATCTGCTCACGCGGGGCGGCAATAATGGCATTTTGTTCGGCGTGAACCGAGCGGCAAAGCTCATAGCGCTCGCCCCTGGGAATATTCAGCTTATCGCGAAAGCAGAACTTCAGATCGCTGCAATTCTTGCGACCGCGAGGGGCACCGTTATAGCCCGTGGACACAATGATATCATTTTTGACGATAATGGCTCCGAATTTGCGGCGCAGACAGGTGCAACGCTCGGCAACGGTTTGTGCGATATCCAGATAATAATTCTCTTTGGAAACACGCTCCATGAAAGGCCTCCTCCCTCGCGAGCGTACGCGCGCGAGACATAATTATACAGAATATAGTATAGCACATTTATTTGACAAAATCAAGGGGCGATTTTGCAAAGGGGTGCAGTCGGACACGAAAAGGGGCAAGACAAAGCTGTCTTGCCCCTTTTACTTTTCTCAAAGGATCAACGATATTTTTTCATGGTCTCTGCCGTGGCCACCATTTTGTCGGCCAAGGTGACGATCCATGCCTCACGGCAACGAGGAATACACCAAAAGGTGAGCGGAAACATGTGCGAGTGGATGATATCCCGCTCGCGTCGACTTAATACAAAATCCTTCTCCGCATTGCGCAGGGCGAAGCGATGGTGCTTAAAGCCGTGCCAGCGAAAGCCCTTATTCGGGTCGTGCCAATCGTAAAGATAGTAATCGTGCAGTAACGCTCCGCGTACCAAGGCGCGCATGTCGCACGGGATCCCATGCTCCACCGCAAACCGATAGGCGGTGTGGGCCACCTTAATACAATGCTGATAGACGGTAATATCGGAGTGAGAAATATAATTCTTCATCCTGTCATAGCGAGCCTTGCCGATCACCTCACGGGCAATTTCAAAAAACAGCGCATCGTCACTTTTTTTCTGCATCGTTCCGTTCTCCCCATTTCTGATGGATCTGTCGACGGTATCCGTAAACATCGGTCATATAGCGGCTGACCATACCGTAAAAATGGAAGGGGCGCTTGCCACCCACCTCCTGGCGAAAATGCTCGCGAGCATTGGATTTCAGCTGATCCATATGCACCAGCGTGCGCATTGCCTTGGCATAATGCTTGATGTGCTGCAGCAGCTTGAGTGAGCGGACCAGATCCACCAAAAAGATGCCCAGATACATTCCCACAGCAAGGATCAAAAAGGGGGATTCTACCACCGCCTCCACATAGCTGTGCAGGGGCATATAAAGTCCAAAGTAAAAGCCGGCACAGATGATGCCCCAAAACAAAGAAAATTTGGGGCAGATAAGACCCTTGAAGTTTTTCCATTCGCCGGAATAGTCCCACAGCCGTACATGGAAGCACTTGACGGCAATAGCGCCACCCACCAGCTCGATCAGCGTCATAATGGCCATTGCCATCAGCAGGATCACCGCCACGCGCAGGGGCTCATTGGGCAAAGTGCGCAGCTTTAAGCCGGAGAGGAAATACAGCAATGCACCCCCGATGCCGTAAATGGGCAGGCAGCAACCCGTCAGAAAGCCGGGGTTGACCACCTTGCGATGCCGAATGCCGCGATACACGACCTCCAGGCACCAACCGGCTGTAGCACAAACGCAGTATAAAAACAGGTATTCAAAAACGAAATCCATTGCGATCCTTTCAAAAAACGCTGATACGGTCTGTTATTTTGCCTTTCTTTGGCGAAGCTTGCGTACCACCAACCAAACGATGGCCACCACAGCTCCCACGCCGATGATACCGCAGAGCGACACCGACACCCAAAACAGCACTTCCCCACCGTCAGCATCCACCTCGGGGAGATCCAGCAGGTCCAGCTCGCGGCCGAAATCGGTCATGTTCAGCTCCATAGCAGCAAGGCGCTCGTTGACCTTGCCGTTCAGCGTCACGTAATAGGTTTTTTGCTTGAGAGATTCAAAGTTTGCGTTGATGTACGCATCGTCCTTGGGCTTGCGCATGATCACATAGTAGCCGTCAGCCGTTTCGACCACATCACTGACGCCGAAGTCGGGCAACTGAAAGGCCGCAGCCTCATAGGCAGCGTCTGCCTCACCCCGTGCAATGTAATAGCCATTGCCGAGCGTATCGCCATAGTCCTCGTTATACACGCCGCCGATGGCATCATTCATGGCATCAATACGGGCATCCTTATCGGCAGCAGCGGCAATTTTTTGCCACACCGCGGTAATATTAGCACGATTTTCTTCATCGCTTTTTCCGTTATAGCGGTCAATAAAAACGTGCACCGTACGCACCATATCGTCACTATGGATCAAGGCAGAAGCGGTTGTATCGTCATCGGGGATCTCGCCGCTTTGCAGCATTTGGTTGACCAGAGCCTCGGCCAGATTTTCTTCTACCGCAAGGTAGGTGCGAACATAGCGATCGGTGAGATATTCGGCGTTCAGGCTTTCGATATAGGCATCGCGGTCGTTTTCAAAGACCGTTTCCATAATCTGCTCCATACGCTCCTGCACAGCAGCACCCACGTCGCCCTGGTCCACCTCAATGCCATGATCCTTAGCAAGAGAGATCAGCGCCTCGGACTCGGTGAGCAGATTTTCCTGCACAAACTGCTGCAGGGCCGTCACCTGGCCGGGATCGTCAAACACGTTTTCACCGTAAGCAGTCTTCATTTCCTTGATGCGCGTCATGGTAATGAAATACAGGCTGTCATAGTAAATTTCCACATTGCCTGCCGTGGCCACAACCTTGTTGGCAATGCCATTGGGGCGTGCGTCACCTGCCTTGGCGCAGGAGCAAAGCGACAAAAGCAGCACGGCACAAAGCAGCAGCGCCAGTCCGCGTGCGATTTTTTGAATCTTCATATCAAGCCCTCCTAATAAAAATCGGAGACATTTTTTTCATTATACCGTATAGTTGTGAATATTTTGTGAATTAGCCCCGGTTCCTTCCTTCTTTTTGCGAAAAAGTTATCAAAATCCCCTTTCCATTCCGACATTTATGTGTTATAATGAAAAGTAATCACGGCAAGGAGGTGTCACATGAAGGAAACACATACCATTCCCCTGTCAGCCCTGATCAAAGAATTCGGCCTTACCCCCGTCTATTTGCCCGACGAGGCCGACAAGATCATCATCTCGAACACCGAGATCAATCGCCCCGGACTGGCCCTGGCCGGCTTTTTTGAAAAATTTGAAACAACGCGCATTCAGCTGATCGGTATTGCCGAATACCGTTATCTGGAGGAACGCGAGGAAGCCAAGCGCAACGCAAAGATCAATGATTTCTTTCGTCAAAAACCCGTTGCCGTTATTATGACCACCGATCTCACCCCCTTCCCCCGTATGATCACCGCCGCCGAGGAAAATGGCGTACCGTTGCTGACCGTAAAGGGAAAGACCAGCCCCTTTATGGCCGCGCTGATTGCGTTTTTAAATGTGCAGTTGGCCCCCCGCATTACGCGACACGGCGTTTTGGTAGAGGTTTACGGTGAGGGCTTGTTGCTGCTGGGTGACTCGGGCGTTGGTAAAAGCGAGGCAGCCATTGAGCTTTTGAAGCGCGGACACCGTCTGATCGCCGACGACGCCGTGGAGATCAAGCGTGTATCAGCCAAGCGTTTGGTGGGTGAGGCTCCCGCCATCATCCGGCACTACGTGGAGCTGCGCGGCATTGGCATTGTAGATGTGCGCCGTCTGTTTGGTATGGGCGCTGTTAAAAATTCCGAGGCTATTGACCTTGTAATCAATCTGGAGCCTTGGGTACAAGGCAAGATGTATGACCGACTGGGTCTGGACAGTCAGACCATGGATATTTTGGGTATACAGATCCCCTCCATCACCATTCCCGTCAAGCCCGGCCGAAATCTGGCCATCATTCTGGAGATCGCAGCCATGAACAACCGTCAGAAGAAAATGGGCTATAACACTGCGGAGGAATTCAACCGCAAGCTGATGGGTCAAATGGGACTTGAAGAATAATTTACGAAAGGATAAGACTATGAACACAGCAGAAATGATCAAGCATATCAAAAGCGGCGCTTTGGATGCGCGCCTGACCGCACTGTACGGCACCGAGGCCCTGGAGGCAACCAAGGTTCGCTATGAAAAGGCCATTGCCGAGTTCTCTGCCCTGTACGGCGCCGACCGCGAGATCCACCTGTTCTCGGTGGCCGGCCGCAGCGAGCTGTCGGGCAATCACACCGACCACAACTTTGGTTGCGTGGTGGCCGCCTCCATTGATCTGGACATCATCGCCGTTGCTGCCAAGAGCGAGGGCAGCGTGGTGCGCGTAAAATCCGAAGGCTTCCCCGAGGACATAGTGGACATTGCCGACTATAACGCCCCCCGTGCCGAGCACTTTTCTCACTCCGACTCCATTATTGCCGGCATGTGCGAGGGTATGCGTAAAAACGGCTATACGGTAGGCGGTTTTGATGCCTACACCACCTCCAGCGTTCTGAAGGGCTCCGGTCTTTCCTCCTCCGCTGCCTTTGAGGATATGATTGGCAATATTCAGAATTATCTGTACAACGACGGCAAGGTGGACAATGTGGAGATCGCCAAGATCGCCCAGTACGCTGAAAACGAATTCTTCGGCAAGCCTTGCGGCTTGATGGATCAGATGGCCTGCGGCGTAGGCGGCATTATCTCCATTGATTTCAAGGATCCCAAGGCCCCCGTGATCAGCAAGATCGACTTTGACATTACGGCTGCCGGCTACAATCTTTGCATTGTCAACACAGGTGGCAACCACGCCGATCTGACCCCCGACTATGCCGCTGTCCCCGCCGAGATGAAGGGTGTGGCCGCCGCTATGGGCAAGACCGTTCTGCGTGAGACCGATGAGGCTGCTGTGATCGCTGCCATCCCTACCCTGCGTGAAAAGCTGGGCGACCGTGCCGTGCTGCGTGCGCTGCACTTCTTTGCAGAAAACCGCCGTGTGGCCGCACAAAAGGCTGCTTTGGAGGCCGGCAACCTGGAGCTGTTCTTTGATAATGTCATTGCCTCCGGACGCTCCTCCTTCTGCTATCTGCAAAACGTTTACACCACCAAGAATGTGTCCGAGCAGGGCCTGTCCCTGGCGCTGTGCCTGGCCGAGCGCTATCTGGCCGACAAGAATGGCGCCTTCCGTGTGCACGGTGGCGGCTTTGCCGGCACTATCCAGGCCTTTGTCCGCTCTGAGGATGTGGCCGGCTTCCGTGCTTTGATGGACGGCGTATTTGGCGAGGGTGCGTGCATTGTATTGCGCATCCGTCCCGAAGGTGCCACCAAGATCGACTGATTCTATCACCTTTGACAGCGTGGGCAAAGTACTTTGCCCACGCTTTTTCAAGGAAAGGAGTTTTTATGGGTGAACAACAGCAGAGAAAACAAAAAAATCTCTACTATCTGATCGTGCTGATCATCAATACAGTTCTCTTTTTTGCGGTATATCGCATCCTGCTGTATTATGCCGAGCTGACCGACGACACCTATTGGTCCTTTCTTGTCATGGTGCTGTATATGGCGCTGCTCCTGGGCTTTACGATGGGGTACCTTATTTACAACCGCTTTCTTTACCGCAAGGGCTTGACCCCCGACCGTTTGAACCCCGATTGGAGCGAGGAACAAAAAATGGCCTTTCTGGCCGATGGCGAGGCAAGGCTGCAAAAATCCCGTTGGATGATGACGGTGATCTTTCCCCTGCTCTTCACCTTTTTCATTGACATTGTGGATCTGTTTATCATCGATGCCATTTTTCGCTAACCAAGTACATTAAAAAGGACGCAAAAAAGCAATACGTATCTATGAATTATTCACTTAAGGTTCTTTATTCCGGCTCAAAGGGCAATGCCGCCGTGCTGCAAGCTGGCGACACCGCTGTACTGATCGATGCAGGCCGTTCGGCCAAAATACTGACTGCCGCATTGGAAAAGGCCGGCATTTCCCCCGACAGCCTCAAAGCGATCTTTCTCACCCATGAGCATCACGATCATACCGCCGCGCTGGATGTGTTTTTAAAGCACCATCCCGTACCCGTACACGTGGCAGGCGCCTCTGCCGATAAGCTGCTTAGCAAGGCCGACGATGCGGTGCGTGCGCTGGTGGTTCCCCATCCGCCCCTGTTTTGCGAGACCGTTGGGGCACTGACCTTTTCCTCCTTTTGTACCTCTCATGACAGCGCTGAGAGCGTCGGCTTTCGCATTACGGTATCGGGAGAAGGAGAGGAGCATCTGCTGGGATATGCCACCGACCTTGGGGTGGTGACCCCTGCTGTGGAAGAAGGGCTTTGCGGCTGTGAGGCCGTTGTGCTGGAGTGCAATCATGACGAGGAGATGCTGATGACCGGCCCTTATCCCTATGATCTCAAGCGGCGGATCGCCTCTCGCCGTGGGCATCTTTCCAACGCAGACTGCGCTGTTTTTTCGGCAAGACTGGCCGCCGGCGGTATGCAACGATTGCTGCTTGCCCATCTTTCCGAAACCAATAATCTGCCGGAGCTGGCCTTGGGAGAGGTGTCCGCTGCTTTGGCAGGAACAGCCGTGAGGGTCGCCGCTGCCTCTCCCACCGACATTACTGAGCTGTGAGGTAACACTATGCTTCGGATCCGATTGATCGTCACCGGCAACCTGAAGGAGGCCTATTGGCGCTCTGCTGCCGCAGAATATGAAAAACGCCTTGGCGCATATGCCAAGGTAGAGATCGTGGAATTAAAGGAAAGTCGTCTGCCTGACTCTCCCGGCGACAATGACATTACCAACGCCCTGGAGCGAGAGGCCGATGCCATTCTGGCAGCTTTGCCGCCACGGGCATATAAAATAGCGCTTTGCGTAGAGGGAAAGCAGCTTTCCTCCGAGCAGCTGGCCGAAAAACTCGACACCGTTATGCAAAATCAAGGCGATCTGGCACTGATTATCGGCAGTTCCCACGGTCTTTCTCCCCGTATCAAGCAAATGGCAGATTTCCGCCTTTCGGTATCCGCATTGACCTTTCCCCACCAACTGATGCGCGTGCTACTGTTGGAAACAGTCTACCGCAGCCTTTCCATTCTGCACGGTGGAAAATATCACAAATAAAACAAAGGCGCGTGCCGCTTAAGCGGCACGCGCCTTTGTTTTATTATTTTTCTACAATAAAGCGGTCCAGCGCCTCAAACAGCTCATCGGTGCTGTCGGAATGCGCAGTCAGCGTAATGGGAGACAGCAGATCCAGGCTGAAGATGCCCATGATCGACTTGCCGTCAACCAGATAGCGACCCGATGCCAGGTCGATATCCACATCGCTTTGCGAAACGATGTTGGCAAAATCACGAACGTCGGCAATAGTAGAAAGACGGATTTTTACACTTTTCATCATATTTCTCCTTTTATTGGATTTGGCAATGCCATTTCTTGTTTTCATTATAGCGGAGACGGCGCTGTTTGTCAAGAAAGCCCAAGCCGAAAATCAGGCTCTTTCAACCTGGATTTTCAAGCAAATTTACCAAAGGCGCTGTAAAGTAGGCATAAAAGGGGGGAGCGCAGCTCCCTTGGGGTAGCAAAAAACCGGAGACGAACTCCGGTTTTTTGACAGATTAGTTATGATAACCCTTTTGGCGAAGCCGATCCAAAACCACGTCGGGATTGTTGCAGGTGATCAGGGTCGCGCCGCATTCAATGGCCATATCTACACCCTTTTCATCCTTGACGCAAGCGCCTGCCCAAGGCTCGACGCCGTAGGAAGCCATCCGGTCAAACTCCATCTTCTCTGCCATATTCAACTCGTTATAAGTAGCCTTGAACATGCAGCAGCAATAGGCGTAGTCATAAGGATTGCGATGTACGCTACCCATCACGCTAATGGGATAGTACACGTGCTGGCGATATTTATTGCCATACTTTTCGTTGATATACTCATGAAGCTTTGCGTTAAAGGTATTGATGACCACACGATCGGTAAAGCCATATTCGTCCACCATAGCGAGTACGCGGTCACATACATCATAGGCAACCTCCTCATGACCTGCGGTGGGATATTCCTTCAGCTCGATATCCACGGTCATAGTGGGGAGTTCCTTCACAAAATCCATAAACTCTTTAAAGGTAGGGATCTTTGCGCCCTTAAATTCGTCGCCCTTCTTACAGCCGGCATCCAGCGCTTTCAGCTCGGCCAATAGCTTATCACAGACCTTGCCGGTACCGTTGGTGGTGCGATCCACGGTGCTATCGTGAATAATGACCAGCTCGTTATCAAGGGTCACGCGCACGTCGATCTCGATCTGATCTACGCCAAGATCAGCGGCAGCCTTAAAGGCCTCCATGGTGTTTTCGGGATATTTGGAGCACCAGCCACGGTGGGCAGCCACCCAAATATTTTTCTTGCTTTGTGTCCAGTAATTCATCATCAAGCCCTCCATTAAAAGGTATATGGCGATTTTCACCATTCGTATTGTAGCACAAAGGAATTTTCAAGTCAAGGACAATTGCTTATTTATGGGCAAAACTTTCATCATAATGCCCCTGAAGTCCGATTTTGATCTTATTATTTCTGCCCTTCTGCTATCGCTAAAATGGCAGATGCGATCCGTTGAGCAATACGATGCATACCAAGATCGCCCGGGTGCGCAGCCACGCCCGTATGCTCAAACAATCCGATGGCCTTATTTTCATCCAGCTCGCCCAGGTCTCCTAAATGCACCAAGGGATAGCCGCTGTTGGCCGCTACGCGATGGATCACGCTGTCAATGGGTGGGTGAGGCCAAAAAAGATCGGTCAGAAGGATCGTTGCACCGCCCTTGGCAAAGGCTTTGATCATCCGATCGAAATGGACATAGAGATCGTACTCCTGCAGTTTATCCCGCACCGCGCGGCTCCAGATATTCTCGCCAAGGCGCATTACAACAATGTCCGGCTCAAACTGCAAAAACCGATCGCATTCTGTCAGAACACTGTCATCCCAAAAATTCACTTCCCATTTGGAAAAATTCACAAAGGCATAGTCCACCAGACCCATGCTCTGCTCCAAAAGCGTTACCGTTTGATGCACGTAATCCTTTTCGGGGGCACTGGCGGCCATACCCCAATCGCCCTCCCAGCCAATCGCGGGCTTGGGACCGTGACGGGTGATGGAATTGCCCACAAACAACACCTTTTTGAATCCACCGCGCTGTACCACGCGCATAGCCTCCCAATCCACCACCTGCCCGGTGGCGGCAACGGTATTTTGCTCGATACCCATTTGTTTTCCTCCGTTTTTTGATCTATCCAATGATAACCAGAAGGCTTAAAGCCCCTTCATAATTGGAGATTACTTTTATTATAGCACGAAAGAACAGGTCGGACAAGTGTTGGGTGTTACTTTTGTGAGCAAATTTTGACTTTGCAGCGAATTACGGGGGCATTCCCATTCCGCTCCAATAACGAAAAGCACCGCCGTGTGGCGGTGCTTTTCGTTATTGGAGCGGATTACGGGGCTCGAACCCGCCACCTCGACCTTGGCAAGGTCGCGCTCTACCAAATGAGCTAAATCCGCAAATGGTGCCTCCGGTCGGAATCGAACCAACGACACGGGGATTTTCAGTCCCCTGCTCTACCAA
>JAFTSB010000019.1 GCA_017461945.1 Clostridia bacterium
GATATAAAAAACAGCTTACCTTTGCTTGTAAGCGTGTTGGTCGTAACGATGATCGGCAGCTTCGTAGCAAGCTTTTTACCCGAACAGGCTATGAGCGGCACGATGCAGATAGCACTCATCATAATCGGCTTGCGCTTTCTTTTAAAGCCCGTCAACAAAACGAGGGAGCAATTGGAAGAAAGCTCCCCCAAAAGCAGACTGATCAAGGCAATCGTCGGCGGTATATTCGTCGGATTTATCTGCGGCTTTGCAGGCGCAGGCGGCGGAATGATGCTGCTTCTTGTTCTGACCTCTTTCCTTGGATATCCTATGCACTTGGCGGTTGGCACGAGCGTATTTATTATGGCGTTTACTGCTTTGACCGGAGGCGTCAGCCATTTTGTGATCGGAGGAATACCCGATATCCTTTGCCTCGTGTTGTGCGTTGTGTTTACGCTTGTTTGGGCGAGAATTGCCGCCAAAATTGCCAACAAGGCTAATGCCAAAACCTTAAATCGCGTGGTCGGTATCGTCATGATCGTCACGAGCGTCGTGATCTTAGCGGTGAATTATCTTTAATTCACAAATTGGGATTCTGATATGGAGCGAGGGCTGACGAAAAGAATCGTCAGCCCTCAAAATTTGCGTTATGGCTATGTATGCCTAACCAAGCATAAAAATATGTAACAAAATGGATGTTATCAAATTTGTGATTGCCAGGGAAAAGATGGGTGTCCATACGTTGTTGGTCTTTTGATAGGACCAGCATGCAAGCAGGTGGATTGGCAATCGGATAAGGTAACCGCTCAGCATAAATATTGCGTTGCCTCGCCAGAGAATATCTATTATACACGGGATCAGCGTGACGGCGGCCACGCACGGATAGGCGATCCAAGGATTTTTGTTGCAAGCCGGCGCAAAGCCGAGGCAGTAGAACAAAAGACAAATGCTGAACGGCGCGAAAACCGACAGAGCAATTGTGCCAAAGACGGGCTGAAGCTCAATCAGAAAAAGGGGTGTGTGGCTGACGGTCATCTCTGCCAGCGGAAGAAAATCCAGCATATATGCGACGTTGAAGCCGCAGACGTGAAGAGCGCCTAACCATATCAGCTCCGCTCCCGCGATGAGGCCTACGGTCAGCGCGATATGCTTCAGATGATAACGTACGTCGGTTGTCAGCATGAACCATTCGTCCTTCAGGTACGCGCGCATGATCAGAAACATCGCGACGCCGTTGACTACGTGATAGCCGACCTCCAGCCACACGCTCAACTCCCATTGTTCCCAAAGTCCGGCACCCAGAAAGGGCATAAACATGGGAAACAGTACGAAAACCCAGATCCAGCAGGGGATAAGTGCAACGATCTGCCCATTTTCCGGCTTGCTATACATAGACGGGAATATTTTATTCATCAGTCAATCTCCTTTCTGAAGTTAAAAGCCGCAGAGTTTCCCCTGCGGCTTTGATTGCGGTCAAAACCGCGATTTTTTGGTCGGAGTGGGGAGAATCAAACTCCCTCGAATCTTGGCCCCAAAGAAATTTGAGCCGATTTTTTCCTTGATTTACAAGGCTTTTCGGGGCTTTTTAGTCCAAAAACGATGCTTTCGGGTGCTCTTGTAAGCACTGTTTCCACGTAGCCCGAAGCTGTAGATGGTCAAAACTGTGGTCAAGCCCGTTTCGGTGGGATATGGATGCTATCAAGAAATCGAGAATCC
>JAFTSB010000020.1 GCA_017461945.1 Clostridia bacterium
CGGGAGGGATCATAAGCTGTGCACGCAAAGGCTTACCGTTATATTCCTCGATTGCCGGTGAGGCGATTCGGTATCCCCCCTTCGTGTAGGGAAAAAGAATCTTTCCTCCACCGCGTTCAGCGGTATAATTGATAGCGGCTTGAATCGCGGCAGTATCGTCGGTGATACCGTCACCCTTGGCGCCAAAATCAAAAACGTTGATTCCAAAGTTGCTCATAGTTTTCTCCTCAACTCTACGCAACGTTTTACCAGATGGAAATTATTATATCACACATTCTGATATTTTTCAATATAAGCCGAAAAAAACGGTATGGTAAAGGTTCACTTCTGCTCCCTTGCCCAAAACTACCGATTGGCATCTTTTTATTTGCACGAAAATCCGAATTTCAAAAAAAGTGAGAAAAACGGCGAAAAACGAAGAAAACCCGAGAAAATCTCGGGTTTTCTGCTTGGCATCTTTTTTGTCAAGACGCATTGGAGGCGCCACCCGGATTCGGACCGGGGATAAGGGTTTTGCAGACCCGTGCCTTACCACTTGGCCATGGCGCCATATTTAGAATGCCTTACTATTATAGCAGGGAGGGAGGGATTTGTCAAGGCTTTTTTAAAAAAAGCAGAAAGAAATTTTGGAGAAGGGACATAGGACCCCGATGGGGGTAGAATTACGGGTAAAGCTTTCGATATTTGCAAAGGCCTCGGGTGGGCTCTGGCCCTTGTAAGACACGACAACGAAAAAGCACGGCACCCCGATTGGGATGCCGTGCTTTTTTATTGGAGCGGATTACGGGGCTCGAACCCGCCACCTCGACCTTGGCAAGGTCGCGCTCTACCAAATGAGCTAAATCCGCAGGTGCCGGTAGATTGTGCTTTGAGATGGTGGCGACCCGGATGGGACTCGAACCCACGACCTCTAGCGTGACAGGCTAGCGTTCTAACCAACTGAACTACCGGGCCAATCTGGTGGGAACAATAGGGCTCGAACCTATGACCCTCTGCTTGTAAGGCAGATGCTCTCCCAACTGAGCTATGCTCCCATATTGCCGTGACACGGGTAGTATTATAGCACATTGAAAACGGTTTGTCAATACCTTTTTTGAAATTTTTTTAAAAAAAGAAAGGGTGGGAGCATTGCGCATTCTGCCTTACGCAACCTCCCACCGTATGAAAGGAGAAAATGAAGAAAGGAGCATCATCAATTGATTGCCCTAACTGTTCGCATATATTATAACAGATGTCATACGCCATTGTCAAGAGCTTTTTGAAAAAAAGCAAAGAAAAAATTCGACATCTTGCGCATTTTAAAAAATAAAAATACTATATCTATGAAATGTCGTGTGACATACGACAAATTTTATTTTTTTAAAAATGTCGCACTAATCCATTTTGCAAATAGTACGAATTCTTGCATTTCGCTTGACTTTTTTTATGGGTTGGGGTATGATATATTTTGTAATAAATATTCTCAAAGGAGAAGAGAAGGATGAACGCTGTTTTAAAAGAACTTTCTTTGATTGGTGTTGTGCCGGTCATTAAGATCGACGATGCCAAGGATGCCGTTCCGCTTGCTAAGGCTCTGCTGCAGGGTGGTCTGCCCTGTGCTGAGGTGACCTTCCGCACGGCCGCCGCCAAGGATGCCATTGCCGCTATGAGCGCCGCCTATCCCGAAATGCTGGTGGGCGCCGGCACGGTGTTGACTACCAAGCAGGTGGATGAGGCTGTTGCTGCAGGCGCCAAGTTTATCGTCAGCCCCGGTCTCAATCCCGAGGTGGTGAAGTATTGCGTAGAGCGCGAGATTCCCATTGTGCCCGGCATCAACAACCCCACCGGCATCGAGCAGGCCCTCTCTTTGGGTCTTACCACGGTTAAATTTTTCCCCGCCGAGCCTTCGGGCGGCGTTAAGATGATCAAAGCCATGGCTGCTCCCTATGGCAATGTGACCTTTATGCCCACGGGCGGCGTCAGCGCCGACAATCTCTCGGAATATCTGGCCTTCCCCAAGATCATTGCTTGCGGCGGTAGCTGGATGGTGCCCGCCGATATGATCGCGGCAGGGAACTTTGACGGCATCGAGGCGCTGGTGCGTCAGGCTGTGGATAAAATGCTGGATTTCAAGCTGGTGCACGTGGGTGTGAATTGCCCCTCCGAGCAGCAGGCCGACAGCGCCGCTGCCACTATGAAGGAGATCTTCTCCTTTGCCACCGACAAGCGCGACATTTCTTCCTTTGCCGGCACCGGCTTTGAGTTTATGAACTTTAACGGTCGTGGCACCATGGGTCACATTGCCGTTAAGACCTCCAATGTAGAGCGCGCCATTTATCATCTGACCCGCCGCGGTGTCCAGTTTGACGATTCCACCGCCCGTGTCGACAAAAACGGAAACCGTACCTTTATTTATCTGACAGATGAGATCGCAGGCTTTGCCTATCATCTGGTACAATAATTTTGCAAAGAGGGAATGATCATGGAGCTTTCTATTAACATCAGCAATGTTTTTGGTCGTTATGATTTTGCCACCGCCGTTGATATTTACAAAAAGGCCGGCTTTACCGCCTGCGACTATTCTCTGACGGGACTTGTTAACGATGGCGACCGTTGGAACGGCGATAACTACCGCGAGCTGGCCGAGGAAGTACGCCGTATTTCCGACGAAAAGTGCTTTCCCATTACGCAGACCCATGCGCCCTTTACCTTTAAGGCCGCGCAGTGGGATGACCCTGTGATCTTTGAGGAGGTCACCTTCCCTCGTATGGTACGCAGCTTGGAGATCGCCGGTATTCTGGGTGCTAAGGTGGAGGTCATTCATCCCATCCATCATATGGTGTATCACGGCCATGAGGAGGAGATCTTCGAGCGCAATATGGCCTACTATCGCCGCTTGATCCCTTATGCAAAGGAATACGGCGTTAAGATCGGTGTCGAAAATATGTTCCAGGCCGACCCTCGCCGCAAGCACATTGTGGCAGATACCTGCTCCAATCTGCAGGAGTTCATCCGTTATATTGACACACTGGATAGCGACCAGATCACCGCTTGCCTGGATGTGGGTCACGTGGGTCTGCCCCTGAACGATATGGAGGCGGCCGACTTCGTGCGTGGCCTTGGTCACGACCGTCTTGGCTCCTTGCACATTCACGATAACGATTATAAGAGCGACCTGCACACCCTGCCGTACCTTGGCATTATGAACTGGATGGAGATCGCCAAGGCTTTGGGTGAGATCGATTATCAGGGCGATTTCACCTACGAGGTCAAGGGCACGCTGCTGTGCAACTGCGACGAAGGCTTTGTGCCCACCATGGCCGCCTTCTATGCCGCACCCGGCAAACACATCTGTGCCGAGATTGAACGCAACAGACCCGGCAAAAATTAAAAAAGACCGTAACGTATTGTGATTTTTACGACAAAAAACGGGGAAACCGATAAGGTTTCCCCGTTTTTTTATGATATGGTCATTCCAAATTGGCGTGATTTTCCATTAAAAGTCTGTTGGGGTCGGCGATCTGCTTTTGATCGACCACCAGCATCACGATGGCCTCTAAAAGAAGCAGTACACTGATCTCAAACAGACTGGCGCCCAACTGGATCGACGTCTTTTGGTTATCTGCGACCTTGGTCGATGCCGCATCTACCGTGATCACGGTGTCAGCCAAGCGCCCCATCGTGGAATCGGCCACAATGGTGATCAGCGCCAGCTCGGCACCAACGGCCTTGGCCTTTTGAGCCATCAGGGTCACGGTGGCGGTCTCGCCCGAGCCGGAGGCCACGATCAGCAGGTCTCCCTTTTGAATGGAGGGGGTGACCACCTCGCCCGGCACATAAACTGTCAGTCCCAGCTGCATCAGTCGCATCGCACAGGCGCGTACCATCAAAAGCGAACGGCCTGCACCGGTGAGAAATACGCGCTTTGCGGCACAGATCTTGCTTGCCAGCAGCTGGGCTTGCCCATCATAAACCGATGCCAGGCTTTCCTGCAGCTCAGCGATGATGGCGGCGGAAAGCTCGGATGCTTTTTTCATAACACACCTCCTACCCGACCCGACGGTATTCGGATCAGATCTTATTTTACAACGACCTTGCGATAGTTCTTTTTGCCGCGACGCAGCAGCTTGCCGTCAGCGAAATCTGCCAACGTGTAGGTTTTTTTGATATCGGTGACCTTTTCACCGTCCACCGTGGCGCCGCCCTGCTCTACGGTGCGGCGCGCCTCGGATTTCGAAGCGCACAGGCCGCTCTTGGCAAACAGCGTGACGACATCCATGGCGCCGTCGATGAAGTCATCGGCAGAAAGCTCGGTGGTGGGGGCATCCTCACCGCCGCCGGCACCAAACAGTGCCTTGGCCTGTGCCTCGGCCTTTTTGGCCTCCTCGTCGCCGTGTACCAATGCGGTCAGCTCAAAGGCAAGGATCTCCTTGGCTCGGTTGAGCTGCTCACCCTGCCAGTCGTTCATGGCATCGATCTCCTCAATGGGGAGGAAGGTCAGCATACGAATGCACTTAAGCACGTCGGCATCGCCCACGTTGCGCCAGTACTGATAGAACTCGTAAGGGGTGGTTTTGTTGGGATCCAGCCACACAGCGCCCGACTGGGTCTTGCCCATCTTCTTGCCCTCGGAGTTGAGGAGCAGAGTAATGGTCATGGCATAAGCATCCTTCTGGAGCTTCTTGCGGATCAGCTCGGTGCCGCCCAGCATATTGGACCACTGGTCGTCGCCGCCAAACTGCATATTGCAGCCGTACTCCTTGAACAGGTGATAGAAGTCGTAGGACTGCATGATCATATAGTTGAACTCCAAGAAGGAAAGTCCCTTTTCCATACGCTGCTTATAGCATTCCGCCGACAACATCTTGTTGACCGAGAAGCAAGCGCCCACATCGCGCAGCACCTCCACGTAGTTGAGGTCCATCAGCCAGTCAGCGTTGTTAACAAGGATCGCCTTGCCTTCGCCAAAATCAATAAAGCGGGACATCTGCTTTTTAAAGCAATCCACATTGTGCTGGATGGTCTCCTTGGTCATCATCTGGCGCATATCGGTGCGGCCGGAGGGGTCGCCCACCATGGCGGTACCGCCGCCGATGAGTACCACAGGCTTGTTGCCGGCCATTTGCAGGCGCTTCATCAGACACAGCGCCATAAAGTGACCCACGTGCAGACTGTCTGCAGTGGGGTCAAAGCCAATGTAAAAGGTTGCCTTACCCTCGTTGATCAGCTCGCGGATCTCGGCCTCGTCGGTGACCTGTGCGATCAAGCCGCGGGCAACCAATTCTTCATAAATTTTCATATTCTATCTCCTTTGTTTGTTGACAAAAATAAAAAACGCCCTTGCAAAATGCAAGAGGGCGAAGGTCGCGGTACCACCTCTTTTTATCCCCACCTTACGGGAGGGGACCTCACACAGCACAAGTATGCTGCACTCGCATAACGGGCGACACCGTCACAGCCTACCGGGGCGTGAACCCTTTGGGTGTGCAACTCGCAAGGTGTATTCGGCAGCCGTCTCCCCTCCGCCTTGCACCAACCGGCGGCTCTCTGTGCGGTGCATGTCTGCTTACTGATCCCTGGTCATCGTCTTTACTCGAACAGTATAACATAAGAAGAAGGCATTGTCAAGAGGAGCATGGAAATTTTGCAGACGTACAAACAGGGGGCGTTCGGCGAACGCCCCCTGTGAAAGGGAATCAGAAGAAATATCCCTTGACCTCATAAATGCATTGGCCGGCGAGGTAATGCGCTTTCAACGCCCGCTCTAAACGAGTGTTTTCGGGCAATGTGGTGATATCCACCTCCTTGGGGTCGGGCTTTAAGAATACAAAGCCAAACACGGCGTTGCCGTCACTCTTGTAGGTGAGGGGGGCAAAGCGTTTGCCAAAGCGCGCAATGTTCGAGTCAGGTCCCAGCAGCGTTGCCAGCTGGGGGTCCAGCAGCCAGCTGCCGCAATAAAAGCCCTTGTAAGCATAATGAGGAAAATAGGTCTTTAAAAATTCCTTTGTCATGGCAAGGGTCTCATCAACGGCGGTTGCATCCAGGCGGCCGTCTGCCGGAATGTGCAGACTGACGATGGGGTCGCCGTATTCCAGCACCAGCTGCCACTCCTTTTTGGAAAGCGTAACGGTGGTGGGCTTTACCAGACCTTGATCGTCATAGGGGTATCCCACCCAAACGGTATCGTTTTCACGCACATCGGCGAGCCAGCTGCGCGCCTCATCCTCACAATTTTTGCAGCCCAAGGCGCGTCCGCTTTGATGAAGCACAATGTCGTGCGCCAGCGCCACGTGCTCGCCCTTGCTGTTGCGAAAGATCTTGGCGCGTCCGCTGAAATTGGCAAAGATCTCAATCTCCAAGCGGTGGATGCGATAGAGGTGGCCGAAAATGTTGCGCTGGAACCATTCCAACAGGTGATAACCGGGGGCGCCGCCGTGACGCTTGGCGTATTCCGATACGCCCTTTTCCAGCACCTGTACCGAGCGCAGGATCACATCCTCCGGCAAGCCCCAACCGGTGAGGAGCTTGTGCTGGTAGGGGATCTGACAGCAAATGGCAAGGCCGGTCAGCATATCGGTGGCAAGATCGGGTTTACCGTCAGCGGTCTTTGGGGCGGAAAAGGCCTTGGCATCGCCCCAAGCATGGTCGGGGTCGGAAAGAGAGGCCACCAACAGCGCCAGCACACGGGCTAGGGATTCGCTTTTGGCTACTGCGGTTGCCGCTTGCTTGTATACCTCCAGATATTGGGGGAAGGCATGGTATCTTTCCTGCAGGTCGTCATAATAGGCAGGGTCGGTCAATGGGCAACCGTTTTGCTCAAAATTTTCCATCACGTTGTCGTAAATTTCTGCCCAACGTGCAGGAAATTTCACGCAATGAACGGTTTGCATCAGCTGCTCAAGTGTGGGTCTCATTTTTACATCCCTTTCTGAAATTCTGCGTGCCAGCGCAGCAGGTTCTGATCCTCCTTGATCACCTTGATGGCTCTGGCCAAGCGGTGGCTCTGCACGTGGACGGCGGCTTTGCCGATGCGCTCGTTGCAGCCCACGGGATCATGACCGTGGAAGGCGTTGCAGAAGTTCACGTCCCAGCCGCCGTTCATGATTTGAATACCGGCATCCTTCAGGTAGTCTGCCTCGTGGGTGGAGAGACCGCTTTCGATTCCCAAGCGGTCAAGATGCACAGTATCGGGGTGCAGACCCATTACGCAGGCGGTCTCACCAAGGCAGGCGTGGCCAACCTCCTTTTTCTGTGCACAGAAATCAAGGATGTAGTCCTCGTCCTCGGCGGTAAGATAGGGAACCGAGCCTCGCCCTTGCTCGTTCAGAATATCGGCGATAAAATAGGGAGATTTGCTGGATTTCATATTGTAAACGGCGCATACGTAGTCCTTTTTTCTGTTCATAATGTCCCGCAAAAAGGTATTCAGCCATTGGACATTGCCCCCGTGGCCGTTGCAAATAAGGATCTTTTTAAAGCCGTTGCGCCCAATCTGATCGCACAAGACCTCCAATAGCGCCATTTCCATCTCCACGGGTACCGAAATGCTGCCTGCGGGCAGGGCGGGGCCGCCGGGTACGTCACCAAAGGTGAAATCCGGGAACAGGCACGCGGGTTCGATTTGTGTTGCCTTATAGGAGATCTCAGAGGCTTCAAAAACGTCGGTGCCAAGGGGCAGATGCAGGCCGTGCTTTTCTACGCAGCCCATGGGCAGGAGGCAGACCTCCTTGGAAGCCTCTACCAATGCGGGAAAGTTTTCGCTTGTCGTATATAACCATCTTGTTTCCATGCCGTTACAAACCTTTCTGAAATTCCGCGTGCCAGCGCAGCAGGTTCTGATCCTCCTTGACCACCTTGATGGCGTGCGCCAGACGCTCGGTCTCCAATCGGACAGCAGCCTTGCCGATGCGCTCGTTACAGCCGATGGGATCGTGACCCGACAGAGCGTGGGGGTAGTTGGTGTTCCAGCCACCGTCACGGATGGTGATGCCGGCCTCCTTGAAATAATCAGCCTCACCGGTGGAAAGACCCGAAACAATACCAAGGCGATCCATCTTGACGCTATCGGGGGCGATGGCCATGATATAGGAGGTCTCGCCCATGCCGCCGTGGCCGATCTTCATACCCATTTCGTGGTAATCGGCCAGCAGCTTCTCGTCCTGGGGAGTCAGCTCGGGGATGGAGCCGGAGCCGTTGGCCTCCAGATACTCTGCCATCTTGTGAGGGGCCTGCAGCTTGATCATGACCACGCACACCACATAATCCTTCTTTTTATTCATCAGATTGCGCAGGAAGGTGTTGAGCCAAGGATTGTTGCCACCGTGACCGTTGAAGATAATGATCTTTTCAAAGCCGTTGCGGCCGATCTGGTCGCAAAGCTGCTCCAAAAGTGCCATTTCCATTTCCACGGGTACCGAAATGCTACCTGCAGGCATGGCGGGGCCACCGGGTACGTCACCAAAGGTGAAATCGGGGAAAACGCAGACCGTTTCCAGCTTAGAGGCTTCGTGGGCGATAAAAGAGGAGTGGATGCAATCGGTGCCGAGGGGCAGGTGCAAGCCATGCTTTTCCACGCATCCCATGGGAATGATGCAGGTTTTGGCAGATTTCTCTACCAAGGCGGGAAAATTCTCACTTGTGGTATACAGCCATCTTGTTTCCATACAGTTTTACCTCCGGTTGGGGCAACCCCCATATTTTAAGTTCATTGTAAAAAAAACAGAACAGAATGTCAAGTCAAAAATAGCAAAAAAGACAATTTTAAACCTTCTGTGGCCGATCGTGTCAAGATAGAAAGGTCGCGGTGCGCCCCCGGCCGAGGGCGTGACATTCCTCCCTTGACTTTTTAATTATAATGAGATATAATATATAAGATATTGCTTGAATTTACCGTTTGACGGAGGGAGCAGCATGAAGCAGAATTTGTTGCAGGTGTTGACTGAGCGTATGACTACCTTTTCTAAGGGGCAGCGCCAGATCGCCGCATATATTTTAGAGCATTATGACCGTGCCGCTTATATGACAGCGGCAAGGCTTGGCGCTGTGGTCAAGGTGTCGGAATCTACCGTGGTACGGTTTGCCGACGAATTGGGCTTTTCGGGATATCCCGAGCTGCAAAAGGCCCTGCAGGAGCTGGCCAAGACCCATCTGACCGCCGCACAGCGTATGGAGGTGGCTGACAGCCTGTTGGACAAGGATCATATTTTGGAAAAGGTGCTGATGGGGGATGCAGATAAGATCCGCCACACGCTGGATTCCTTGGATAAAGATGCCTTTTATGCCGCTGTGCAAAAGATCGGCGAGGCGCGCCACATTTACATTTTGGGCTCGCGCTCCTCGGCCTCGCTTGCCAGCTTTCTCAATTTTAACTTCCGTATGATGTTTGATAACGTCCGCAATGTAGAGGTGACCTCCGGCAGCGAGATGTTTGAGCAGATCCTGGATATCGGTCGCGAGGATGTGCTGATTGCCATCAGCTTTCCCCGTTATTCCAAGCGTACGGTTCGTGCCGTTCAGTTTGCCCACGATGCAGGGGCAGATGTGGTATCCATTACCGATAGCGCCGCCTCTCCCATTGCCGCCGATTGCGATCAGCTGCTGACCGCCCACAGCGATATGGCCTCCTTTGTGGATTCGTTGGTGGCACCCCTCAGCATTATCAATGCCATGGTGGCTGCCGTTTCGATGAGCAGACACGATCAGGTGGCACAGCGCCTGCGCCGCTTGGAGGAGATCTGGGACGAGTACGATGTCTATGACAAGAACCAATGATATGAGCACCCGTGGCATTGCGGTGATCGGCGGCGGAGCCGCCGGATTGATGGCTGCCATTTACGCGGCGGATATGGGTGTTGCCGTAACGGTGTTTGAACGTAACGAGCGTTGCGGCCGCAAGCTGCGTATCACGGGCAAGGGGCGGTGCAATGTCACAAATCATTGTACACGTGATGTGTTTTTTGCTAACATTACCGGCAATTCGCGCTTTTTGTTCTCGGCTTGGAGCCGTTTTGACAGCGCCGCGTGTGAGCACTTTTTTGAGGAGTGCGGCGTGCCATTGAAGGTGGAGCGAGGGAACCGCGTGTTCCCTGTTTCGGATAAGGCCACCGATGTGGTGGATGCCTTGGTGCAGGCCTGCCGCGATCGCCACGTGCGCTTTGTGCACCGACGGGTCGAGGGGTTGCAGATCGAGGATGGTCGTGTTTGCGGCGTGATCCTGGGGGGCAACGTTGAGCCCTTTGACGCGGTGATCGTGGCCACCGGCGGTATGTCCTATCCGCTCACCGGCTCCACCGGAGACGGTTATGACTTTGCCAAGACTGCGGGGCACACCGTTACCGATCTGACTCCCTCTCTGGTACCCTTGGTGGAGGAGGGACGCTTTTGCGCCTCCATGCAGGGGCTTTCCCTGCGCAACGTCGAGCTTGCGGTGACCGACACCAAAACCGGCAAGGAGGTCTTTCGCGAATTCGGTGAGCTGATGTTCACCCATTTTGGCTTGACCGGCCCCTTGGTGCTATCTGCCTCGGCGCATCTGTCACCCATGGAGAAGGGCCGATATCGGGCCTCGATCGACCTCAAGCCTGCATTGGACGAAAAAACGTTGGATGCCCGATTGCTTTCGGATTTTGAAAAGTATAAAAATAAGGATTTTCTCAATGCGCTTTCCGATCTGTTGCCCCAAAAGCTGATCGCGCCGTTGGTACAGCGCTCAGGCATTGACGGGCACAAAAAGGTTAACGCCGTCACCCGGGAGGAGCGCCGTGCGCTTTTAACGCTTTTAAAGGGGCTGACTGTTGATATTAAGGGTTTTCGCCCCATTGACGAGGCCATCATCACCAAAGGCGGTGTTGCCTTGGCGGAGATCGACCCTCGTACCATGGCCTCGAAAAAAACTGCCGGTCTCTATTTTGCCGGCGAAATATTGGATCTGGACGCCTATACCGGCGGCTTCAATCTGCAAATCGCCTTTTCCACCGCCGTGCTGGCAGGGGAGAGCGCAGCGATTGCCGTATGGAGCGAGCCGGAGTTATCATGCTGAAAAACATAAGACCGTGCACCGGTTTTTGAAAGGAGCAGCTTATGCAAATTGCCATTGATGGCCCCAGCGGGGCAGGAAAAAGCAGCGTTGCCAAGGCCGTTGCGGCCAAGCTTGGCATCGTTTACGTGGATACGGGTGCCCTGTATCGCACCATCGGCTATTACGTCCGTCAGCAGGGTATCACCCGTGAGGATGTGGCGGGAATGGAAGCCTGCTTGCCCCACATTACCATTGAGGTGCGCTATGAAAACGGCGCTCAGCACGTGTATCTGAACGGAGAGGATCTGGGCGATCGCATCCGCGAGCCCGAGATCTCCATGTACGCCTCGGCCGTTTCGGCCGTTCCGGCGGTGCGCGCCTTTTTGCTGGATACCCAGCGTGACATTGCCGCCAAAAACAGTGTGATCATGGATGGCCGCGACATTGGCACCGTGATCCTGCCCAAGGCTGACGTCAAGGTGTTCCTGTTTGCCTCACCCGAGGCCCGTGCCAAACGCCGCACTGCCGAGCTACAGGGCAAGGGTATTGCGGCCTGCTATGAGGATGTACTGCGCGAAATGAAGGAGCGCGACGACAATGACCGGAATCGCGAGGTGGCGCCTGCCGTGGCCGCCGAGGATGCGGTGATGCTGGATAACTCGGACCTGACCATCGAGCAAACGGCCGATCGGATCATTGATCTGGCCAGGGCGGCCTTGGAGGGTCAGAAATGAAAAGTGCCGTTTATGTGATCCTGCGGTTTTTGCTGTGGCTGCCGGCTACGCTTTTGTTCCGCGTGCATTGGAAGGATCGGGGCAATGAGCCAAAGCGCTCGCAGGGGCCTTATTTGCTGTGTGCCAATCACCAAACCGTGTTGGATGTGGTGTTTATGGCATTGGTGTTACGTCGGCAACAGCCCCATTTTATGGCCAAGGCCGAGCTATTTAAGGTGCCGGTCCTGGGTTGGCTGGTACGCAAGCTGGGTGCCTTTCCCGTTTCTCGCGGCAAGGGCGATGTGGGTGCTGTAAAGCATGCGGTTTCCTTGTTAAAAGAGGGCCGCTCGGTGGGCATGTTTCCCCAAGGGACCCGTTGCCAGGGCAAGGAGCTGCGTGATTGCAAGATTAAATTCGGTGCAGGCCTGATTGCCGCCCACGCCAAGGTGCAGGTCCTGCCCGTGTATATTAAAATGAAGGATCGCAAATGGAAGTTTTTCCGCCGTGTCGATGTGATCGTGGGCAAGCCCATTCCCTTTGAGGAGCTGGACTACCGCGAGGGTGAGAGCGGCGAATATGCCCGCATGACCGAGGTGATCTACGACCGCATCTGTCAGCTGGACGAGGCCCATCCATGAGTCGCGTGATCGTTGCCAAGCATGCTGGATTTTGCCCGGGCGTGCAAACCGCCACCAGACGGCTGGCAGACCGCCTTGCTGCCAAGAAGGCAGGGGAATGTCTGTATACCTTGGGGCATCTGATCCACAACGAAGACTATAACCGGGAGCTGGAGCGCGCCGGTGTGCGCGCCGTGACTGCTGCAGAGCTATCGGAGATCGCGGCGGCAACCGATGCCGCTCATCCGGCCACCGTATTCATTCGTGCCCATGGCATCACTGCCGGGACCCGCATGCTGCTGGAGCAGCTTGCGAAGGAACACCCTTGTTTTTTCTATGAGGATTGCACCTGCCCCTTTGTGGAAAAGATCCACCGCATTGCCAGAGAGCAATATGCCAAGGGCGGAGAAAACAAAATATTGATTGGCATCGGGAGCGATCAGCATCCCGAGGTTCAAGGCTTTATGAGCTGCTTCCCTGGCGAAAAATATGTTTTTGCCGATGCATCAGCTCTGGAGCAGGGGCTCAAGGCCCTGAATTTATCGTCAAAAGTGCCCGTAATGGTGGCTCAAACCACCCAGAAGTTAACAGAATGGAAAAAATGTCAAAAAGTTTTGAAAAAATACTGTACAAACGGGTTAATTTTTGATACAATATGTAATGTTACGGACTTGCGTCAGACCGAGGCAGCAAAGCTGGCCGCGGAATGTGACGGGATGATCGTGATCGGCGGTGCCGAAAGCTCTAACACAGCAAAGCTTTTCGAGATCTGCCGGGCACATTGCCCCGACACCCTTCGTGTGACCGGTCGCGCCGATCTTGATCTGGTCAAGCCGTTTGCATTAGCCCACCGCAAAGTAGGGCTGGCCGCCGGAGCTTCTACTCCGTCGGAGATCATTGAGGAGGTACATAAAACAATGAGCGAAATGGAAAACTTTGCAGAATTGCTTGATAGCACCCCTATCAAGACTTTAAATACAGGAGAAATCGTTAGCGGTACGGTTATGCACGTAACCGACACCGAGCTGCAGCTGGATCTCGGCGCAGGCGTCACCGGCTACATCAAGGCCGAGCGCGTGACTGACGATCCTTCTGTAAAGCTGACCGAGGCCTTCAAGGTGGGTGACACCGTTGAGGCAAAGGTTATCCGCGTTAGCGACGTGGACGGCGTGGCTGAGCTGGATAAGCGCCGCGTTGACAGCGTCAAGAACTGGCAGAAGGTTGTTGCCGCAAAGGACGAGGGAACTGTTCTCGAAGCACAGGTTGCAGACGTGGTTAAGGGCGGTCTCACCGTGTTCGTGTTCGGCAACCGTGTATTCATCCCCGCTTCTCAGTCCGGTGTTCCCAAGGATGGCGATCTCACTCCCCTGAAGGGCACCACCGTGAAGTTCAAGGTCATCGAGACCAAGGAGCCCGGCAACAAGGCTATCGGCTCCATCCGCGCCGTACTCCGTGAGGAGCGCCGCGCTGCTGAGGAGGAGTTCTGGGCAAACATCGAGGAGGGAAAGACCTACACCGGTGCTGTCAAGAGCATGACCTCTTACGGTGCATTCATCGACCTCGGCGGTGTTGACGGCATGGTTCACACCAGCGAGCTGTCTTGGAAGCGCATTAAGTCTCCTGCAGACGTATTGGCTATCGGCGATGTTGTGACGGTCTTTGTGAAGTCCTTCGACAAAGAGAAGAAGCGCATCTCCCTTGGCTACAAGACCGAGGAGACCAACCCCTGGTTCATCTTCACCAATCAGTTCCAGGTGGGCGATGTTGTTCCCGTTAAGATTGTTAGCATGATGCCCTTCGGTGCATTTGCCGAGATCGTTGACGGCGTTGACGGCCTCATTCACATTTCTCAGATCGCTATGACCCGCATCGGCAAGCCTGCCGACGTGCTGGAGATCGGTCAGAACGTGGATGCCAAGATCATCGAGATCGACAACGACAAGCAGAAGGTTAGCCTGTCCATTCGCGCACTTCTGGAGGAGGTTGCTGCCGCTGAGGCTGCAATGCCCGAGGAAGAGGCTGCTGAAGACGCAGAGTAATTCAAACAAAAGAGCGCCCACGGGCGCTCTTTTTGGTATAACGGTATGCTATTTTGTAAGCAAAAAGGAGGTTTTGTTATGAAATCCACCATTCGTTTGCTTTCGTTGTTGCTGGCCCTTTTGTGCGTGACAAGCTGCTTTGTTGCCTGTGGCAGCATGGGCAAGCTGACCGTGGCCAAGGACGGTGAAAGCGATTATGTGATTGTTTACGGTCGTGACGATAAATACGGCAAGGCGGCCGCCAACTATCTGGCCAAGGAGCTGGAGGAGCTGACCGGCGTTGCTTTCGTGTCACAGGATGACTCGGTAGAAGCCGACGAAAAGATCCCCGAGATTTTGGTGGGACGCACCAATCGAGGCCTGGAGCTTCCGGCTCAGCGAGAGCTACGCGCCGGTGAATATGTGATCGTTCGCGAAAAGAAGAACGTATTTATTCTGGCCGACGGCGAAGGCATTGCCACCGAGGCCTGCAAGGATTTTTTGAATGAGGTTCTTACCGAAGATTTTAAGGTGGAGGGCTCCGGTGAGCTGCTCAGCGCCCGTGCCAACCATAACGTCAGTTCGCTTTCGCTCAATGGCAAGCCGTTCTCGGAATACACCTTGTACCTGCCCCAGACGGATAGTGCCGAGTGGAAGACTGCGCTGGGCTATGTGGAGAGCTATCTGTCCACAAAAACCGGCTTTTTGATCAATAAGGTCAAGTACACCTCCAAGGACGACATTACCTTGTCGCCTGCCATCGTGCTGGAAGGCAGCACCGAGGGGCTTGCAACGGCTGAATATCAGATTTCGGTTTCCGGCGCTGACATTACCGTTGCTGCCGGCTCTGCCACGGCTGCACTGGGTGTGGCAGTTGCTTGCATTGACACCATTGACCGTTGCTATGGCGACGCAATGGAGCTCACCCTTGCCGCTGGTGGGGGCAAAGCAGGGGAGAACCCCATGGTCGCGTTGGCTGCCAATGCTGCCATCCGTGTCATGACCTATAATACCCTGGGCAATAAGGATTCCCAAATCCCCTTTGAGCTGGCCACCATTATGGCCTATGCTCCCGACTTTATTTGTACGCAGGAGTTTGGCAGACACAGTGCCATCGTGGATAAATTGGAGGAGGTCGGCTATGGCGCTGTTGGCACCAAGTTTACCGCTATCAGTCCCACCGCGCTGGAAAAGGCCGAAACCGACCCCAAGTACGATGATTTTGCCCATGTGGGTTCCTCTTCCAATACCCCCATCTTTTATCGCGCCGATCTGTGGGAGCCCATTGAGGAGGATTGCGGAGCCTATCTATTCTATTGGAAGAGCCGGTATCATTACACCAATACCAAAAGCCTTGCCTACGGTGTGTTCCGCAACAAGACCAATGGCGAGCTGGCTTTGGTGATCGCTACTCATTTCCCGTTGATGGCCGATAGTTATAAAGAAAAGTCCGAATATGCCAACTGTACCGATGCAAAGGAAGGGGTACAATGGCGTTATGAGGCCATCTTGGAGGTGCTGAAGGAGGTGGATCGCCTGCAGGCCAAATATCCCGGTATTATGACCTTTGTGGGCGGTGACTTCAATGCCGCGCTGACCGAAAAGTCCATGAAGACCATCGAGGCACATGAGATTATGGCTACAGCCTACAACCTGGCGCCCTCCGATGCCAGAACTCCCGGCGCCTCGTATCACGGCGCTTATACCAAGGCTCCCAACGCCAGCGGCAATGCCATCGACCACATCTTTGTATCCGAAACCAATACCGCGGTTTTGTACCACAAGATCATTCAGGATGCCATCACCCTGCAGGGCTCGGATCATTGCCCCGTGATCATTGATGTGGCCAAAAAATAACAGTTTTTCAGCCTGTAACCGTAAGGTTGCAGGCTGTTTTCTTTTTAAAAAAGCATTGACATGACGAAATCAATATGCTATAATAGAAAAAGAGAAGTATTTTTCCCTATAACTTATATGAATTTTACGAGAAGGAAGGTGCACAGAATGGAGATCGCCATCATCGCGGCGGATACAAAAAAAGAATTGATCACCCAATTTTGCATTGCTTATTGCGGAATACTCAGCAAGCATAATCTGTGCGCTACCAATATCACAGCCAAGTATATTTCTGAGGCGACCGGTCTTAAGATCGAGCGTTTTCTCACGGGAGAGCAGGGTGGCGAGCAGCAGATTGCAACGCGTATCGCCTATAACGAGATCGATATCCTGTTGTTCTTCCGCGATACTCGCCCCGACAAGCCCTATATGGATGAGGAGCAGGAGCTGTTGCTTGCCTGCGACCGTTACAACATCCCCGTGGCAACCAATATTGCTACCGCTGAGGTGCTGATCACCGCCCTGGAGCGCGGCGACTTGGAGTGGAGAAATTTTTTGAACCCCACCAGCGAGTACAATCGCGGTAAAAAGAGAACATTTTAAGCAAAAAACGCAACCGTATTGCGATTTTTGCACCATGGCAGGGATATGTCCTGCGAATTCCGTGTGTCAGAGAGAGGGCGATTTGGTGTGACGTCCTTCACAAGGGTCGTATGGGTACCACCCGGCTGTCAGCATGCATAACACCAAAAAGTGAAAAGCTCGGGTGGAACCGTGCGGATTATTCCACACCCCGGGCGACCTGTGGGTCGCCCGGGGTGTGTTATTTTTTAAAATTACTCAAAGGAGTGAATGATATGTTTCAAGTAAAGTTTGCTGAAAAGGAAATGAGCTTTGAGGCTCCTCTTTCTGTGTTTGACGCCGCCAAGGAGGCCGAGCTTATCAGTCGCGCCCATGTGGCAGCCAAGGTGAATGGCAAGGTGGTTGCTATGACCCAGCTTTTGGATGCCGATGCAACTGTAGAGCTGCTGACCTTTGCCGATGCCGAGGGCAAGCACGTGTTCCGTCATACCGCATCCCATATTTTGGCACAGGCCGTTAAGCGTCTGTATCCTGCCGTCAAGCTGACCATCGGCCCTGCCATTGAGGACGGCTTTTACTACGATTTTGACAGCGACATTTCCTTTGGCCCCGAGCAGTTGGCTGCCATCGAGGGCGAAATGAAGAAGATCGTTAAAGAAAACCACTTGATCGAGCGTTTTGAGCTCCCCCGTGCCGAGGCCATCAAGTTCATGGAGGAGAAGGGTGAGCCCTATAAGGTGCAGTTGATCGAGGAATTGCCCGAGGATGCTGTCATCAGCTTTTATAAGCAGGGCGAGTTTACCGATCTTTGCGCTGGTCCTCATCTGTTTTCTACCGGTGCCGTCAAGGCCTTTAAGCTGACCCAATGCACCGGCGCTTATTGGAAGGGCGATCAGAAGAATAAGATGCTGCAGCGAGTTTACGGTACCGCATTCCCCACCAAGGATGAGCTTAAGGCTCATCTGGAGGCACTGGAGGAGGCGCGCAAGCGCGATCACAATAAGCTGGGTCGCGAGCTGGAGTATTTCACGACCGTAGAGGAGATCGGCCAGGGCCTTCCCATTCTGTTGCCCAAGGGTGCCCGTGTGATTCAGACCCTGCAGCGTTGGATCGAGGATGAGGAGCAGAAGCGTGGCTATCTGCTGACCAAGACCCCCTTGATGGCAAAGCGCGAGCTGTATAAGATTTCCGGCCATTGGGATCATTATCTGGACGGTATGTTTGTGCTGGGCGATCCTTATGACGAAACCAAGGAGTGCTTTGCACTTCGCCCCATGACCTGCCCCTTCCAGTATCAGGTATTTCTCAACAAGAAGCGCTCCTACCGTGAGCTGCCGATGCGCCTTGGCGAAACCTCAACCTTGTTCCGCAACGAGGATAGTGGTGAGATGCACGGTCTGATCCGCGTTCGTCAGTTCACCATTTCCGAGGGACATCTGGTCCTGCGCCCCGAGCAGCTGGAGGAGGAGTTCCGCGGTTGTCTGGAGCTGGCCAAGCATTGCCTGGATACGGTAGGCATGCTGGAGAACTGCACCTTCCGCTTCTCCCAGTGGGATCCTGCCCGTGCTGGCATTAAGTACGAGGGCACACCCGAGCAGTGGGAGCATGCTCAAACCATCATGGGTCAGATCCTGGATCATCTTGGCCTGCAGTATGAGATCGGTATTGACGAGGCTGCCTTCTATGGCCCCAAGCTGGATATTCAGTACAAAAACGTATTTGGCAAAGAGGATACCATCGTAACCATTCAGATCGATATGCTGTTGGCTGAAAAGTTTGGCATGGAATATGTGGATAGCGACGGACAGCTGAAGCGCCCCTACATCATTCACCGTACCAGCCTTGGTTGCTATGAGCGTACGCTGGCCTATCTGATCGAGCGCTTTGCCGGTGCGCTGCCCACCTGGATGGCACCCGTGCAGGTAAAGATCCTCCCCATTGGCGACGAGCATATTGATTATGCTTATGATGTGAAAAAGGCCTTGGAGGCCAAGGGTGTTCGTGTTGAGGTGGATGACCGCAATGAGACCATTGGCAAGAAGATCCGCAATGCTCGGCTGGAGAAGCTCCCCTATATGCTGGTCATTGGCGAAAACGAGATGAACGACAAGACCGTTGCCGTCCGTTCTCGCAAAGAGGGCGACAAGGGCGTTATGAGCGTGGATGCATTCCTGACTGATCTGCTTGTCGAGATTGCCGAAAAGAGAAGATAAAACAGCCTTCTCACAATAAATAAAAAGGGCTCACCATGGGGTGCGGCCCTTTTTATTTGTCGCCAAACACCGATATGTGGCGGCCTTTTCCCTCGATATTACCGAGGGATATATGTTCTTACAGCTTATTCGTAATCGTCAAAATATGGTTTGTCAAAAAACTCCACCATGCGCAGACCAAAACCCATACAAATTTGTTTGATCGTGTTGAGTTGTATATGTTCTGTTGTACCACGCATAAAATCGTACAATGTGGAGGGAGTTAGGCCGCCTTTGAGAGAAAGCTCGCTGATATTGGTGTTTTTTTCCATTAACAAATTTTTAATCCTTTCTCGTGTGGCTTGATCGACAGTCATAAAAACCTCCTTCATATACGGCGCACCGTTGCGTTATACCGTATTTATTCTATGCGGAGCTTGTCGAAAAATCTTACGGTATACCGTATTGACAAAAAGGCGCGGTTGTGTAAAATTACGGTATGCCGTATTCGCAAGGAGGAATAAAATGGATAAAGGGCAAGATGTTTTTTGCAAAAAACAACAAGGGCGTGGCCAATGGCCACGCCCTTGTTGTACAGTCAGGTTTTGGTAACGGTGAAACCGAATTACTTGAGTTCGACCGTAGCGCCTGCGTCCTCGAGAGTCTTCTTGATGCTCTCGGCCTCTTCCTTGGTAGCGCCTTCCTTAACAGCCTTAGGAGCACCCTCAACGAGGTCCTTAGCGTCCTTCAGGCCCAGACCGGTGATCTCGCGGACAGCCTTGATAACGTCGAGCTTCTTAGCACCGAAGGATGCCAGGATAACGTCGAACTCGGTCTTCTCCTCTGCAGCGGGAGCAGCAGCGCCACCGGCAACAGCAACAGCAGCAACGGGAGCAGCAGATACGCCGAACTCCTCCTCAACTGCCTTAACGAGCTCGTTCAGCTCAAGAAGGGTAAGACCCTTGATCTCTTCAACAATAGCGGTAATCTTTTCGCTTGCCATTTTCAATTTCCTCCTGATAGAGTATTTAAGTTATTTGCGTGTGTTCCCCCTCACGCAGCGGGTCTGTCGTTCAGGCCGACAGGGCCGTTTGCCGCATTATTCTGCAGCGGCGGGAGCCTCTTCGCCGTTCTTGTCGATGATACCCTGAAGGGCATATGCAAGACCGTACAGAGGAGACTGGATACTGCCAAGGAACTTGGCAATAAGGGTTTCCTTCGAAGGAATGTCGGCGAGAGCCATAACCGTCTTCTCGTCGATCACGGCACCGTCCAGGTAACCGGCCAGGATCTTGAAGCTCTCAACCTTCTCGGCGTACTTCTTCAGAACCTTAGCGGGAGCAACGGCGTCATTTTCGCTGATAGCGATAGCGGTCATACCGTTCAGGTACTGCTTCATATCGCCATAGCCAACCATATCGCAAGCACGACCGGTCAGGGTGTTCTTTACTACAGAGTAGTGAACGCCTGCCTCACGGAGAGCCTTACGCATGGCGGTATCATCCTCAACGGTGATACCCTGATAGTTTACGAGCACGCCGGATACAGAATTCTTGATCTGCTCGGCAAGCTCAGCAACTGCTTTCTGCTTCTGTTCAAGGATAACTTTGCTGGGCATTTTTGTTTTCACCTCCCATGGAAAAATAGATATAAAAAAATCTTTCTCCCGCCAAGACACACCCTGGCACGAAGAAAGACACACTTCAAGATATAGAAGATATTGTCGCTCCTCGGCAGGAGAGCTGCGCGAACGCCGCCTTTACGGGAACCTGCTGTCTTTGGATAACGCAAGCATTATACCACGCGCGTTTGCGTTTGTCAAGCCTTTTTTGAAAAAAAGTTGAAATTTTTCAAGGTGATGTGACAAAAACGAAAAATGACCGGTGCCCACGGGCATCGGTCATTCCTCATCACCTTTATAATTGTTGTTGCGCAGCACGCGCTCGGCAGCGCGTACCAACCGTTGACGCAGCCAATCGGGCTTGACGATGGTGATATCGGTCTCGGCGGCTAACAGCAGCCCCAAAAACATTTCCACGCTGTGGAACTCGCAAATGTAATGGCCGCGGCTCTCCTCGCCGATGATGAATTGCTGCAGCTCCAGACGGGTCAGCTTATCGGGGATCTTGACTACCGCGGAATAAGGGATCTGCATTTGCAAGATCTCTTGCCGGGCACCTGCGGCGGTGGTGCCGGTCACGGCCTCTACGTAATCGTATTCGTTGGCGGCCACCGTATAGGAGGGGAGCGAGAACTCCTCGGTGTAATAAAAGCCTCTGCGCTCGGCGCTGTAAGCAAGGGGCGCACCAAAATCGTTGCGCAGGCTATCCACGTCACGCTGGGCCTGGCGGTGAGAAATACCAAAGCGTTCGGCCAAACGGCTGGCGTTGGGATAGCGCATTTCTACAATATATTTATGTAACCATTGGATGCGGTTGGAGGCGCTCATTACTGCTCCTCCTGTTCCGACAATGCCTCGGTGGGTACTGTCTCGGTAACGGGGACGGAGGCTGTCAGCATTTCCTGCACGGCAGGGGAGAGCAGCATCAGGTCGGTCACGGCGCGGCCGGCGATATACACGGCCATAGCGATGCAGCAAAGATCACCCATCAGATAAAGGGGGTCGGAATAGATCCCGGCGCCGAAAGCGATCAAATTGGAAATGCCAACGGTGGCGGTCAAAAAGAAGGTAACCGCCGAAATCACGCAAAGAGCACGGGGCAGCGAGCGGCCGATCAACACGCGCAACTCGTAGAGCATATAGACCATGATCGACAGCAGGCATACGTGCAGGGCCACCTTGTGAGGGGCATTCATGGGGGTGTAGCGATCAAAGTACGTAACCGAGAGCAACAGCGCGGCGGCAAGGATCACACCGTAGCCGCAAAGTCCGGCACTCTCCAAACGGCCCATCGCTTGCAGCAGGAAATAAGCACCGCCGATCAGCAAAAAGATCACGGCCAGCAAAAGCAGAGCAAGAGGCATTGGAAAGGCAGACGCGATGGCCCCCATCTGCGTGGCCAAATAAATGGCGGTGGCGGCAAAGGTCAGAGCTGCCAGAATGGCACCGATCAAGGTTAGAGAGGAGGTGACGCCGCGCACCGGGGCCAGCTCGTCTTTTTTGATCAAGAAAAGGGGAGCCAGACAGGCCAAAAGGGTCAGACCCTCCCATACGTATAATAGGGTGGGTAGCACAGCGCCGGCGCGAAAATAGCCGATGTCGATCTGCAGATCCAAGCATAGCGCCAATGTGCGTAGCACGGCGGCGAGCAGGGTGCATCCCCCAATACAGCCAAGAAACAAGCGATAGCGGGAAAAGGCGGGTTTGGTGCCCATAAAAGAGCCTCCTTTCCAAAATGTTGCATACATATCATTATTATAACCGATAAATATGAACAAATTGTATACAAAAGACACTCTTACAAAAGTTTTTGTGAAAACCGGGGGAGGGAGGGGGCTTGACAAGTGCGGCGTTATGTGGTATGATAATAAAGCGCGCCGTGCGGCGCGTGACTTGCTGAATATAACCGCCGAGTGCTCTCGGCTTCTTCTCGGGCAGCGAAAGAAACACACGGAGGGGTGCCAGAGTGGGAAGAGCCCCATTTTTGGCCATTCCGCACAAATGTGTGGTCCAAAATGTCGAGAATGCGCCGATTGGCATCCAAAAAACTTTACAGACTGCTTAAAAAATGGGCAAAACTGTCAAGTTTTTGGACATGTTGCTATTTTGCGGGGCGAATTTCAAGTAAAATTCTACGAAATTCACAATGAAAAAATATTGCAATCGTGCCTAAAATATGTTATAATACACAAGTCTGATATGCGATGAAGCGGGAGATTGCTGCCCTGTGGCAGGTAACTTCCGTGGAGTATGTCCGTTCAATCGGGCGGAAGAGTACGTTCAGACCTTGCCAAATGCTTTATCCCATCGCCTTTTTCCCGGAAACTACTCATGCAGATGCTGATGTGTGAGCAAATCCGGTTTTTGTGAGGGAGGGGATGAAACACACGGTGGGGTGTCAGAACGGTCTCGCCCCAAACGCGAAATGCGCTTCGGCGCACAGCCTTCATTTAATTATATAAGGCGCGCGCGGAACGCAAAATTTCAAGAAGGAGGCAAAAACAATGGCAGTCAAGGAAAAGATCAGAGTCAGACTGACGAGCTACGATCACACCCTCATCGATACCGCTGCGGAGAAGATCGTGGACGTTGCCAAG
>JAFTSB010000021.1 GCA_017461945.1 Clostridia bacterium
GGTCGAAGGAATACGATCTCGCCCGTAACGGTGACCCGAACGATACGCAGACGGCGCTGTGAAGGAGGTTAGACAATGTTTGCGTTATTTTCAAAGAATCACACTTCAAAAATTATTTTGTCACCGAATGCGGAGTCTTGCATAAAGCTTGCCGCTGCTGATCTGCGTAAAAATTTACTTTCTCTTTCAGGAAAAACAGAGGGATTTGAGTTCGTCACAAAAGAACAGAATAATGCCATTACCATTACAACCGATCCCGTATCCGCGCCAAATCATATTGAGGGCTACTCAATAGAGGTGAATGATGACGGTGTTCGGATCACGGGAAGCGATGCGCTCGGCACGGTGTACGGTATTTATGCCTTTGCTACACAATGCCTTGGTATCGATCCCATGTATCAATTTACCGATATTTTTCCTGAAGAAAAGGAATACATAAAGCTTAACAATATCCATATTGCTTCCAAGGAAAAAACTACTCGCTTTCGCGGATGGTTTATTAACGACGAGGATTTTTTGTCAGGATTTGCAGCAAGCGGTTCAAAACGAAAGATAACATATAACAGTGATTTTTTCAAGGAAGTCATTTCTGTGGATATGATGGACATGATTTTTGAAAGTGCTCTGCGATGTGAAATGAACGTGATCATTCCTTGCTCTTTTATTGACATTCTAAATCCTGCTGAGGAAGCAATTGTAGCACAGGCGGTAAAGCGCGGTCTTTACGTCTCTCAACACCACCAAGAGCCTGTTGGCGTGGCTTACTTTGCCGCCGAAAACTATATGACAGAGCGCTATCCCGACAAGGCGGTGTCTTACGTGGCAAGCCCCAAGGAAATGGAAGAGATATGGCGTACCTACATCAAAAAATGGGCGAAATATGACCCTCATGTGATCTGGCAATTAGGACTTCGCGGTAAGGGAGATAAGGCGGTTTGGCACACCGATGGGAGCATGGATTCCTCAGCTGAAAAACGAGGCAACATTATTTCATCGGCTATTGCCAAGCAATACGAGATCATTGCCGAGACCGTAGGACATACCGGTTTTCTGTCCACCTCCACGCTGTGGCTTGAGGGTGCGGAACTTTACGACAAGGGCTTTCTTAAAATGCCTGAAAACACGATTACGGTTTTCAGCGATATCGGCGACACACAACTCTTCGGTGGGGACTTTTACGGCGTGACCCGCAGAAGTGATGCAAAATACGGCATCTATTATCACGCGGGCTTCTATGTAGAGGGACCTCACCACTGCGACGGCACAGATTCGCGCAAAATGGTTTATTGCTACCGTGATGCCGAAAAATACAGCTCGCTCTATTTTTCTGTTCTCAATGTTGCGAATATCCGAGAGATGTGCTCGTCCATTCGTCTGAACGCGGCAATACTGTCCACGTCCCCTGCGAATTTTGACCTTGATGCCTATTATACCACGGTCTATCCCACCCTGTACGGTGAAGCAGGCGCAGAGGTAGCAGAGCTTGAAAAACGCTATTTCGATGCGATTGGAGACATCGGCGACAGGATAGGCAGACAGATCGTTGACCTCACCGATTTCCACTATTACAGCATTCCCGATCTCTCCTTTGCCTATTATCCCTTGACCGACGGTGCGATTATGCGTATGGGTTGCGGAATGATTGGCTTTTGGCGGCGTAGCATCGGTACGTGGAGAGTGTATACCGAAAACGAAGAAAACTTCCAACATGTTTACGGTGTATTTAGGCAATGTGTAACGGATTTTGCTGCTTTGCTCCCCGACATTGATAAAACCGAAAAGAAGATACCCGCAAACGCCCTTGCGAATTACCGTCTTGCTATACGCCACAAGACCGATCTTATGCTCCGTCTTTGCCTTTGGGCAGTGTGCTGCTGTGAAATCAAAAATGGAAATGATGTTATGGAAAATCAAAGACGAGGAGTCGCTTATCTGCAAGAGATCTTGGATCTTCGCAAGGAGTTTAACTGCGGAAAATGGCAGGGCTGGTACGATTGCGACAAGCGATTGGATATTCCGAAAAGGATAGCGGAGATGTCATCACTTCAATTTACCGAAAACAAGGAGAGCTGATATGGAATACAAGGAATACGGTCATTGGTCGGAGGAAGGCAAAGAATATATCATAACCGAGCGCAAGACGCCGCGACGAAGCCCGCCACGGCAAGGCCTTTGCAGGCCTGTTGGAGAGATACTTCGGCTGATACACAAAATCAAAAACCACCCGCACCGGCGGGTGGTTTTTGATTTTTAATCTAACGTAAGCTCAACCACAATGGGACAGTGATCGGAGGTGTCGCGAATATCGGTTACGGTCGTGTAGTTTGACACGGTGATATGATCTCCGATGCAATAAATATGATCTATTGCCCCACGATAGACTCCCGTGACAGCCGCACCCTTCTTTCCGCAGGAGTGTAAATCATCCCTGACCTGTGCAAGCTCGTGCGTATCCTGAAAGCCATACTCAAACAGGCTTTTGGCGGTCGGCGAGCTTGTGTTGGAATTCAGATCGCCCAGCAAAAACACAGCGCTGGCCTTCAATGAATTCTTCAGCTCGGTCACCTTGCTTTGAAGCTGGGATACCTGCGGAGGTTGCATTTCTTCCTCTACGTCAAGATGGGTATTGCACACAAGGAACTGCTTGCCCGACGCCTTGTGCTGAAGAAGCGCCCACGCGATCGTTCTGAATTTCGAGCCCTTTTGGCCATTATAATGATAAGTATCGTATGACGTACCAACCTCATAATCCTCGTGTCCGCACTGCACAAGCTCCAGGGTGCTTGTATTGTAGAATATGGGATTCCAGCTTTGCGCATCTTCTCCCGCCTCGGCATAGTGATCGGAGATCATTTCGATGAGGGTGGTGCCCGTTGCGTTTCTGTAGTAATCGTCAAATTCCTGCAGACCAATGACGTCAGGCATCAGCTCAAGTATCTTTTCTGCCGTCTCGTCATCGCGCGTGCCGATGTTCGAGGTGTTCCAACCGTTCAGCACGTTAAAGGTCATGATCTTGAGCTCGGCGGGCTGCGATTTATGACACGATGCAAACGCAAAGGTAGGCAGCACAACTGCCAAAAGCGCGGCAAGCCGCCGCAATACTGTTATTTTCCCCATGATGCCCTCCATAAGGTATACATATATTTTTGTATTATTATATCACAGAGTTGTGAACAAAATATGAATGATGATTGCAGCATTCATACTCGGTTTTGAAGTTAAGCCACGAACCCGCAAGCGACCACAGTAAAGCTCACCACAGCAAGGCCTTTGCAGCCTGCCGGAGAGATACTTCGGTAAATAATCAAAATAAGTTCATAATAAAAATCCACCCGCCTAGCGGGTGGTTTTTCATATGCGGGCATAGCCCTCTTTTCTTCGCGGTGCGTCGAACGCACTGGATACGATCTGCCAACTGCGTAGGATTGTTACTTGCTACCCGTCAACGGGTTGTGAAAATTCTCTGCCCGCACTTTCCGTCAAGCACCACCCCAATGCCTCCCTTTACACAAGGGAGCCTTTCACAAAACACATCCTACCGCTATCCCTTGCTTGCTTTCTCCTCATCGGCAATTGCCGCTTTTGAACCACGCGACTATCGCGTGGTTTTCGTTTTACAAAAAGGCGGAGAGCGCTTGGCGCTCTCCGCCTTTTGACATATCATTCGCCCACGATATTATCGGGGGCGGTATAAGGGCAGATCACATAAGGGTAGCACCGCCCCAGCTTGGAGCTGTCATGCACCAGCACACTGCGGGCGGCACGCTCCAGCATGGCGATCTTCAGATCTCGTTCGGCCTTGGAGGAGTCGGTAATATCACCGTCTGTTTCCACGCCGCGTGCCGAAAAGACACACACGTGTGCGCGAATTCCGCGCACATAGACCTCAGCATCGCGGCCAACCAGGGCGTGAGATCCCTCCAGCATTTCCCCACCCGTGCAAAAGGAACGGATGCCATATTCCGCCAAAAGCAAACAGGTGCGGGGGCCGTTGGTGATAACGGTCAGATCGGGAATATCACGCAGATGGGGCACGATATAGGAGGTGGTGGAGGAGGCATCCAAAAACACCGTTTCCCCCGGGTGGATCAACAGCGCGGCCTTGGCCGCCACACGCTTTTTCTCGGTCACGTGCGCACCGGACCGGACGGCAAAGGGCTGCTGATCGGGAAAGGTCTCGCACAAAACAGCGCCTCCAAAGCTGCGGGTCAGCAACCCGGCCTGCTCCAACACCTGCAAATCGCGGCGCACCGTGGCAGGGCTGGCAAACAACGCGCCGCAAAGCTCCTTGACGGTCATACTCTTGCGCTCACGCAAAAGGCGCATCAGATCCTGCTGACGCTCTAATTGTAGCATATTCTCACCTCGATCGTTTTTGATCATTTATGACTCAATTATAGATTATTTGTGAGCGTTTGTCAACAGATTTGCTTTTTCTTGACAAGGTGATGGCAATATGATAGGATACGAATACTGCGATGCTATCAGAAAGGAAAAAATCCATGAAGCTCACCGATATCATCAATCGCGATCTGGTCTGCTCCTGCGGACGGACGCACCGCTGTGACATCCACTCCGTTTCTATTGGGCAGGGCGTGCTTGCCCAACTACCAATGCTGACCAACGCCCGTCACATTCTATTGGTTTCCGATCAGAACACCGACGCCCTTTGCGGCGACCGTGTCCGCGCCCTGCTGGGGGATCGGATCGTTGCCCACCGACTGTTTCAAACCGGCGACGAACTGCTGGTGCCCAACGAGGCTGCTGTGACCCAGGTCGAAGCGCTGGTGACCGACAAAACCGATTTCATTCTGGGCATTGGCTCGGGCGTGATCAACGACATTTGCAAGTACGTTTCGTTTCAGCACGGCATCACCTGCGGCATCATTGCCACCGCCCCCTCTATGGACGGCTTTGCCTCCTCGGGCGCGGCTATGATCTTTGAGGGCATGAAGGTCACCTTTACCACCCACGCCCCCGACCTGATCTTGGGTGACACCGATCTTCTTTGCACCGCTCCTGCGGATATGATCGCTGCCGGCTATGCCGACATCATTGGCAAATACAGCGCCTTGAACGACTGGAAGCTGAGCCATCTGATCAACGACGAATACCTCTGCCCCTTTGTTTATGACCTGGTCATGAACAAGACCAACGAGGTGCGCGATCTTGCCCCTGCCCTGGTGCGCAAGGAGCCCGAGGCCATTGCCACCCTCACCGAAATTCTGGTGATGATCGGCGTTTGCCTGACCCTGCTTTCCACCACCCGTCCCGGCTCGGGCAGTGAGCATCACCTCTCCCACTACTTTGAGATCACGGGTCTGATATGGAACAAGCCCTATTTCCTGCACGGCACGGATGTGGGCTACTCCACCGTTGTGACCGCCGCTATGCGTGAGCGCATCCGCGCCATGGCCACCCCTGTGTTCCATAAGGTCAGCAATGAAAAGCGTCTGTCCGCCTATGCACGCATCTATCAAAGCCGTGCCAAGGAGGTGACCGATCTCCAGCGGGAGGCTGGCCGTTATGCCAAGGATATCACCCCCGTTTATACCGAAAAATGGCAACACGTAGTTGAGATTTTGAACGAGTGCCCCCCCGCCAAGGAGATTGAAAAGATGCTGCTGGCCGTGGGATTTGACCTTTCTGCCTTTGAAAAAATGTATGGCAAGGATCGCATTGCGGACGGTAAGCTTTGGGGCAAGGATCTGAAGGATCGTTACTCCGTGCTGTGGCTTTACTTTGACCTGTTCGGCGGTCTGGATGCGTAAATCAACGATCTAAATTCTTTGCGGAATTTACGATAGATGTTATGACAAAGCCCGCTGCTGTCGTCTCTCCCGGAGCGAAGGGTTTGATAAAAAAGGGACAGAGAATGTGACATTCTCTGTCCTTTTTCTATTGATCGGTGACCTGTTTGAGCGAGCAGGTTTGGATGCAGAAGGTGCAGATGCGGATGTGCACGTACGAGCGTACGTGAAATCCGAAGCTGTGCCTTATGCGCCAAATATGCCGATCAAACCCGGAACATCATATCGCCATAGGTTGGGATCGGCCAATACTCCGACGAGGTCAGCTTTTCCATATCGTCCACCTTGCGGCGCAGGGTCGCCATGGCAGGAACCACTTTTTTGCAGAACGCCTCGGCCATTTTCTCGCCGGAAGGCTTAGAGGTGGCAGCCGTTCTGGCAGCCTTGAGAGCCTTAAGGGCAGCGTATCCCTCCCCCACCAGCTTGGACAGCGTCTCGATGATATCGGTCTCCATGCTGATGTCAATACCGGGGATCACCGCGGTCTTGGCGCTGGCGTTGGAGGCGACCTCGGCCACATAGGCGTTGACGGCAGGCAGAATATCGCGAGTGGCCATTTCCTCCATCGTTTTGGCCTCAATGTTCAAGATCTTGGCGTAATTTTCAAACAAGATCTCCTCACGGGAGCGGATCTCGGTCTCGCTCATGACACCATGCATGGAAAACAGCTTGACGTTCTTTTCGGCCGAGAAGGTCTTGTAAGCATCCACCGAGGTCTTCAAATTGAGCAGGCCGCGGACAGCCGCCTCCTTTTCCCATTCACCGGAGTAGCCGTCGCCATTGAAAATAATGCGACTATGCTCGGTCAAGGTATCCTTGATGAGCTTTGCCAGTGCGGCGTCGAAATTCTCTGCCCCCTCCAGCACGTCGGCAAACTGGCGGAAAGACTCGGCCACGGCGGTGTTCAGCACGATATTGGGCATGGCCATATTCTGGCTGGCACCGGGCATACGGAACTCGAATTTGTTGCCGGTAAAAGCAAAGGGCGAGGTACGGTTGCGGTCGGTGGTATCCTTGGTAAAGGTGGGCACCGTGGGGATGCCCAGGTTCATCTTGATCTTGTCGTGGCTCTTATAGGCCGTGCCGCTGATGATAGAATCCACGACCTCCTGCAGATCGTCGCCAATAAACATGGAAATAATGGCAGGGGGAGCCTCGTTTGCGCCAAGACGGTGATCGTTGCCGGCAAAGGCAACCGAGAGACGAAGCAGATCCTGATAGTCATCCACGGCCTTGACTACGGCGGCCAGGATCAGCAAAAATTGCTTGTTTTCGGCAGGCGTCTTGCCGGGCTTTAACAAATTCTTGCCCGTGTCGGTGCCGATGGACCAGTTGTTATGCTTGCCGGAGCCGGCCACCCCTGCATAGGGCTTTTCCTGCAGCAGGCAAACAAGGCCGTGGCGCTCGGCAATTTTTTTCATATAGGTCATGATCAGCAGGTTCTGATCCACGGCCATGTTGGCGGTAGAATAGATGGGCGCCATTTCGTGCTGGGCGGGCGCGCCCTCATTGTGCTTGGTCTTGGAAAGAATGCCCAGCTTCCACAGCTCCTCATCCAATTCTGCCATAAAATGGCCGATACGTGTCTTGATTTCGCCGAAATAATGGTCCTCCAGCTCCTGTCCCTTGGGGGCGGGAGCACCAAACAGCGTGCGGCCGGTATACATCAGGTCCTTGCGCTGATCGTAGATCTCTTTGTCAATGATAAAATACTCCTGCTCAATGCCCAGCGTAGTGGTGATACGCTTGGAAACGGTGTCGCCAAACAGTCGCACCAATCGCATACCCTGCTTGGAAACGGCATCCATGGAGCGCAGCAAGGGGGTTTTGGTATCCAGCGCCTCACCCGTGTAGGAGCAGAAGGCGGTGGGAATGTACAGCGTTCCATCCTTGACAAACGCATAGGAGGCAGGATCCCAAGCGGTATAGCCTCTGGCCTCAAAGGTGGCACGCAGGCCGCCGGAGGGGAAGGAGGAGGCGTCGGATTCGCCCTTGATCAGTTCTTTGCCCGAGAACTCCATAACCACCTTGCCACCGGGCACGGGGGCGATGAAGGAATCGTGCTTTTCGGCAGTAACACCGGTGAGGGGCTGAAACCAATGGGTATAGTGGGTGGCGCCCTTTTCAATGGCCCAATCCTTCATGGCATTGGCCACGGCATCGGCAATAGAGGGGTCGATCTCCTTGCCCTCTTCCACGGTCTTTTTCAGCGATTTGAACACTTCATAGGGCAAACGCTGTCGCATAACCTCTTCGTTAAAGACCATACTGCCAAAGAGCTCGGGAACGTTTTTTGTCATGGGGCACTCCACCTTTCTTTAAAATAACGAAAGCGCGGTGAACAGCAAAGGGTTCACGGCGCCGACTGTATAGCGCTATTATACCTTGATGGGCGTTGATTTGTCAAGGTTTTTTACTAAATTTTAGAGGACATTATAGTATATGATAAAATAGAATAACCGTCACGAAAGGTCGTGTCGCCTGCCCTGTGGCGGAATGGGATCGCACGTTAAAATGCAAAAATCAGCAAAATTCAAAAAAGCTCTTGCAATCACGAAGGAAATGTGCTATACTATTTAGCAGTTCGCTGGTGTAGCACAGTGGTAGTGCAGCTGATTCGTAATCAGCAGGTCGAGGGTTCAATCCCCTCCACCAGCTCCAAAAGAGAGAGAACAGCCTTGCGCTGTTCTCTCTCTTTTTGCGTTGGTGGGGCTGGGATGGAACCCCTCGCGCACATGGGTGCGCGAGGCAAGACGCCGGATATTATAGCAAGACACCGCACTGTTTTGCCATTCCGCTGGGAATTCGCTATCGAAAAAGCGACTTGCAACCCAACCGCAGGTTGGGTATTCAATAGGCGGCCTGCCTTTGGTTTTACACGAATCGAATTTTACTCGATGTAGGACATCAGTTCCTTGGCGGCCTCCAGCACATAGCCGGTATATGCCTTGCGCATAGAAGCAGGTACGCGACCAAGGTTCAGCTCAAAGTTGAACAGGCCCTCGTACTCAGCCAAGGCAAGTCCGTGCATGGCATCGCGCCAATCCACGTTACCCGTGAACGGGAGGATATGCTCATCCTCGATGCCGCAGTTATCGTTGACATGAATGACCTTCAGGCGCTTGCCGATATAGGCCAGGCTCTCGGACTGCTTGACACCGCTGATATTGGCGTGACCAAAGTCCCAGCAAATACCCATACCCAGTGCATCGGCAATATCACAGATCTCCTCGGCGGTCTGACCAAAGCGATGCACGTGCATCAGTCCCGGCACAACGCGCATATTTTCCAGCACCACATTCAATCCAACACGGTTTGCGTGCTCGACAAAGGGAGCAATCAGATCCATCGTTGCATCGTACTGCTCCTTGTGGTCGTACTTGCGCATAGGCATATTGGATGCATTGGGATGCATAACGGCATATCCGATACCAAGTGCAGCGGCAGCATCAATGGCGTGGTGCATCTTGTTTTTAAAGTTTTCCATAACCTCCTCATTCTTGGAAATGCCTCCAAGAAAAGGCAGGTGTCCCATCTCGCAGCGAATACCAAATTCCTCAGAATCCTTCAGTATCTGCTCCACCTGGGGGCGCCAGCTTTCGTCTGTGCTCAGATCCAGCAATGTCGTGCCAAAGTCCACGGCATCCAGTCCGTTTTCCTTGTAAAAACGGAAGCCATCCTTGACGTGCTCGTTCACGTCTTCACTCATGCGAGGATGCAGGTTAAAGCACGAGCTGATGCGCAACTGCTTCATGATACATGTACCGTCCTTTTTCGTTTTGTGGAGAATTCTCTCTCCCCAGTATTATAATATAGTAAAATTGCATTGTCAAGTAAAATAAGCGATCTGCATCAGACAAAAATGCGCCGTCCCCCTATCTTTTTTGCGCTGTGTGTGGTATAATACAGCCATCCAAGTGGGAGGTGAGCCACATGAACGAGCTGACGCAGGAATTCTGCCTGCAATACACCCTGCGACGGGGACAGATCCGCGAGATCGCCCAACGCTATCGCGATGCTTTTGACGAGGATCTGACGTGCAACGCCGATATGTTTGATATTACGCGCACCACCTTTTCCCAAAGCAAACACCCCAATCGGGTGATGCGTGAGCTGGAAAAGGATCTGCGCGAAGGGGATGCGCCCCTGCTTTGTATGCTGTGCGCGCTGCTGGAGCTGGGCATGGAGCAAGCCCAAGGATTGGCCGATCTATCTCCCGGGGAATTTGCAAGCGAAGCTGCCCTGTTGTGCCACCGCCTGCGACAGCAAGCGCCCCCGGCAGGCTTGCTTGCCCAAAGGCTGACCGAAATCAAATCCCAGCACGCACAAAAGCGGTTAAGCATAGCGATGCATATGATGGATACCTGCCTAAATACAGAACAATAAAAAAACGCGTTTGACATTTGTGATATAAAAGCAGTACCGCCGAGCGGATGATGGCTCTGCGGTGCTCTTTTTTGCGGTGCTCTTTTTTGCCCTTTCCCTTTTCAAAATGGATAAAATATGCTATAATGATTCGCGGCGCAAAACCAAAAAATAAATACAGCAAGTTTTCACATTGCAAGGAGAGCTACCCATGCTGTTTTCTTCCTATGCCTTTTTGTTTTGGTTTTTGCCCCTGACCCTGCTTTTTTATTTTTTACCTATGGCATTTGGGGGCAGGCGCGCGCTGCCGTGGCAGAACGCCGTTTTGCTTTGGGCCAGCTTGTTTTTTTATGCGTGGGGAGAGCCGATCTATGTTTTGCTGATGATGGGCGTGATCGTTGCCGACACGCTTTTGGGCCTTGTCATTGCCCGTTCCAAGCACAAAAAGGTCTTGCTGTGGGCGGCGGTATCGCTGCACATTTTGCTGCTTTTTTACTACAAATATGCCGCAAATTTTGCATCCGTATTCGGATTTTTTATACAACAGCCCCATCTGCCCCTTGGCATTTCCTTTTACACCTTTCAGGCCATTTCTTATTTGGCGGATGTGTATCGCGGTCACGTACAGGCCGAACGCAATCCCGCCCTGCTGGGCGTTTATATTGCGCTGTTCCCCCAGCTGATCGCCGGCCCCATTGTACCCTACACCGATGTGGATCATGCACTGCGCCATCGGCGGCACAGCCTTGAGGGCGCGGCCGCAGGCACGGGGCGTTTTGCGGCAGGTCTTGCCAAAAAGCTATTACTGGCCGATGCTATGGGGGCTCTGTTTTCCACGCTTGCCCATGGGTCACAGCCCACAGCATTGGGGAGCTGGACGGCGCTGATCGCCTTTGCCCTGCAGATCTATTTTGATTTTTCGGGCTATTCGGATATGGCCATTGGCCTTGGGCGAATCTTTGGCTTTCGCTTTCCCGAAAACTTTCACTATCCCTATATGGCAAAAAGCATGACCGACTTCTGGCGGCGGTGGCATATGACCCTTTCGGGCTTTTTTAAGAGCTATGTTTATATTCCCCTCGGCGGCAACCGCCGGGGCGTTTGGCGCACCGTTTTCAACTTGTTTGTGGTTTGGTCACTGACCGGTATCTGGCACGGTGCCACATGGAACTTTTTGCTGTGGGGCGTCTATTATTTTGCACTTTTGACCCTGGAAAAGCTTGTTTTGTCGCGATTTTCTGTACACGTACCTGCATTTTTTAAACACACCGCCGCCCTGCTTGGCATTTTGATAGGATGGTTGATCTTTGCCCTTGACAGCAGCACACCCGCCCTGTCGCTTTCCGCGCTCCCACAATGGCTGCTGCAGCTATTGGGGGCAAACGGATTTGCCAGCAAGCACGAGCTGTATGAGATCGGGCGGCATCTGCCCCTTTTGCTGGTCGCTGGGGTGGGGGCCACCCCGTGGCCGCGCCGGCTCTATCACCGCATCACACATGCCGGGCGAGGACAATGGATGCGCGCGGCACTCCCCCTGGCAGCACTGCTTCTTTGCATTGTGGATCTGTCGGATGCAGGCTTTCATCCCTTTTTGTATTTCAGATTTTGAGAGGTTTTCTATGCAAAAGCTTTTGACACGGCTGTTTGTAAAGAACAGCGACGACATCAAAAACCCCATCGTACGACGGGCCTACGGAACCATGACATCGGTGACCGGCATTTTGGTCAACCTGCTGCTGTTTGCCATCAAGCTGGTAGCGGGCTCGCTATCGGGCTCGATCTCTATTCGCGCCGATGCCGTGAACAATTTGTCGGATGCCGGCTCGTCGGTGATCTCGCTGATCAGCTTTAAGCTATCGGCAAAGCCCGCCGACCGCAAGCATCCCTTTGGTCACGCGCGCATCGAATACGTGGCCTCGATGATCGTTTCTTTTTTGATCCTATTCATCGGCGTGGAGTTGGTGCGTAGCTCGGCCGAAAAGCTGATGGCTCCGGTAGCCCCTATCCTTTCCACCGTTGCGGTGATCATTCTGTCAATCTCGATTCTGCTAAAGCTCTGGCTTGCACTTTTCAACCGTGGCATTGGAAAGCGCATTGATTCCGAGGTGATCCGCGCCACAGCGGCCGATTCCCTGTCGGATGCCTGCGCCACAGCAGCCGTACTGATCGCCACCGTATTGGGGCATTTTTTGCCGGAGCAGGTCGCCCCCTACATCGACCCTATTATGGGTATTCTGGTAGCCGCTTTGATCTTTTGGGCGGGCCTTAAGGTATTGAACGACACCAAGAACTCCATTTTGGGTGAAGCCCCCGATGACGAGACTGTAGAAACCATCAAGCGCATAGTAGCCCAGTACCCCGATGCCCTTGGCATTCACGATCTGACGGTGCACAATTACGGCCCCGGGCGCGTGATGGCCTCGTTACACGTTGAGGTAGACGGCAAGCAGGATATTTTTCAAACACACGACACCATTGACCAGATCGAAAGCCGCTTGCGGCAGGAGTTTGGCATGGATTGCACCATTCACCTGGACCCCATCGTTACCGATGACGAGCATGTGACGTTCTGGCGCGAAAAAGTAACGGAACTGTCGCAAAAACTGCAACACGGTATTAAAATTCACGACTTTAGAATGGTTCCGGGTACCACACATACCAATCTGATCTTTGATATGGAGGTCCCCTTTGAGGCCAAGGATAGTGACGAGTGCATCAAGGCGAAAATGGCGGCCCTGATCGCTGATATTTCCCCCTCGCACTTCGCCGTGATCACCATTGATCGTGTATAATAAAGGAGACATATGCGCATTTTCCATCAATACAAATGGACCCGTGTAGCCTGCTATATGGGCTATATCACCCAGGCCATCGCCAACAACTTTATGCCGCTGCTGTTTCTCACCTTTGAAAGCAGCTTTGGCATCAGCCTTTCCAAAATTTCACTGCTGATCGGCTTGAATTTTGCCGCACAGCTCACCACGGATATCATTGCCGCCAAGATCATAGACCGACTGAACCTGCGAGCGGTGGCGGTCTCGGCCCAGCTGCTGGCAGCATTGGGACTGGTCTCGATGGGCGTTCTGCCCCATTTGCTGCCAAGCCCTTACATCGGTCTGCTGATCGCCACGCTGCTTTGCGCGGTGGGCGGCGGCATGGACGAGGTGATCGTCAGCCCCTTGATGGAGGCCTGCCCCGGGGAGGGCAAGGCCGCCTCGATGAGTCTGCTCCACTCCTTTTACTGCTGGGGGCAGGCAGGGATCATTTTGATATCCGTTATCTTTTTTGCCATATTCGGCATTGAAAACTGGCCCTTTTTGGCCGGCGTGATGGCCTTGATCCCCTTGTGCGGCGGTTTGCTGTTTGCTATGGTGCCCATTCTTCGCCTGCCCGGCGAGGAGGGCGGTTTTACCCTACGGCACCTCTTTTCTTATAAATGCTTTGTGTGGCTGCTTTTGATGATCTGCATGGGTGGTGCAGCCGAGGTGATCATGAGCCAATGGGCCTCTACCTTTGCAGAAGCCGGCCTGCAGGTAAACAAATCCACCGGCGACCTGCTGGGCCCCTGCCTGTTCGCCGTTTTGATGGGTCTTTCCCGTGTGATCTACGCAAAAATCGCCGGACGCATCCATTTACTGCCGATGATGGCTGCCTCGGCCGTGATGTGCATCGCCTCCTATTTGCTGGCGGCGCTGGCACCGGTGCCGTTGCTCTCGCTGATGGGATGTGCCTTGTGTGGCTTTTCGGTGGGTGTGTTCTGGCCCGGCGTTTACAGCCTGGCAGCCGAGCGCGTGCCGGATGGCGGTGTGCCCATGTTTGCAGTACTGGCCATTGCCGGCGACCTTGGATGCCTGTTTGCCCCTTCTTTAGCGGGATGGGTGGCCGACCGGAACGGCGGCGACATTCGCCTTTCCTTTCTGCTGGCTGCGGCCGTGCCGTTGCTCCTATTGTTGGGTGCGGTAAGATTGCACGTCCTTGGCAAAAAGGAGAAGCAAAGAGACGAGAAAAAATCGTAATAGCTCAAAAGCGCGCTTATGCCAAATGGCACAAGCGCGCTTTTGAGCTTGGGTCACATATAGGGGCGATAGGCCGCGTAGGCCGAGGGGAGCGCATAGGTGCTGTCGATCTCGTATCCAGGGGCAAAAAACAGCGTCTTGTCCAGATTTTTGCACACCGTTGCGGCGTTTTCGTCATCCAAGATCACCTCAAAGGCCACCATGTGCCACTCTAAATGAGAGAAAATGTGCCTGGCCTCCTCCAAGGGGGTCACGCGCAACGGCACAATACCACAGTCGCCCAGCATGGCTGTCACCTGTGTGGCAGTTTGCTTGCCGAGGTAGGCAAAGGGCTCGTACAACCCTGCCAGCAATCCCGTGGCCGGGCGCTGTCGCAGGGCGATGCGATCCCCTGCGCGCAAAATCAGCACAGTACGCTCCTCCACCCGGCGCGGTGCGGCTTTTTTGCGCACGGGCAACGCTGTTTCCATGCCCTTTTGGCGAGCGAAACAACGATCGGCAAGGGGGCAGCTCTCACATTTTGGCACGCCGTTTGGCAGACAAACGGTAGCCCCCAGCTCGATCATCGCCTGATTGTAACAGGCTGCACGCTCCTTGGGCTGCGCCGCCGCAACGGCGGCGGTCAGCTGCTTTTTGGAGGCAGGAGCCAAAACATCCTCACCAAAGGCAAGCAGCCTTGCGGTCACACGTAATACGTTGCCGTCAACGGCAGGATAGGGGAGGTCAAAAGCAAAGGATGCAATGGCCCCCGCCGTGTATTCCCCGATGCCGGGCAAGGCCAAAATTTCATCAAAAGTGCGCGGAAATTGACCACCGTATTGCTGTTTTATGATCTTTGCCGCCTTTTGCATATTCCGTACGCGGCTGTAATAGCCCAGCCCCTCCCACAGCTTCATCAGCTCATCCTCTGGGCAATCGGCAAGGGCGCACACGTCGGGCAAGCGCTCCAAAAAGCGATGGTAGTATGGGATCACCGCCTCCACGCGCGTCTGCTGCAGCATGATTTCGGAGACCCAGATGCAATAGGGATCCCGCGTTTCGCGCCAGGGTAGCTTACGGGCGTTTTGTTCATACCACGGCAGTAACCGCGCCATATCGGGCAATTGCATAATGGGTCTCCCTTCTGAAATTGGTTTCGGCCATAACGGCAGATTTGGATGCAGCGTGTATTTCTTCCCTGTGATGGGCGGATTGGAATACAGAGGGCACAAACGCGAGGTGACGGTGTAGAAAAACTACTCCGAACCTCGCGCTCGTGTTCTATGCGCCAAAGACACCCGTTACTTTAAGAAGCCGTTGATGATCTGCTCCTCCGCTTCCTTTTCGGTAAGACCGAGGGTCATCAGCTTGATCAGCTGCTCGCCTGCAATCTTGCCGATGGCAGCCTCGTGAATGAGGGATGCCTCGGGGTGGTTGGCCTCGATCTCGGGTATGGCACTGACCGTGGCACTATCCATAATGATCGCATCACACTCGGTATGGCCCGAGGAGCGGTTGTTGCCGTTGACATGAGACACAAACAACTGCTTGGAGTGATCCTTCGCCACGGAGCGGGAGACCACGTGAGTGCCGCAATCCTCGCCATCCAGATCCACTTCAAAGTAGGTTTTGGCGTATTGCTCACCGTGGGTCATGATCTTTTCGTGCACAATGAGGGTAGCGCCATCCTTCAGCTTTGCCGTGGTGGCGCGGTCGGTGGAGTCCACACCCTTGATCTGGGCGGTCTCCATTTCCATATAACTGTTTTTCTCCATGAACACCTTGGTGGTGGGGTTCATCACGTTCTGACCGTTGCCATCCCCTTCACCGTAATGCTTTTCGATATACCGTACACGGGAATTTTCACCCACATAGAAGGAATGGATGCCGCTGTGCTCGCTTTTTTCGGAGCCGCCGTTGTGGATGCCGCAGCCGGCCACAATGGTCACATCGCAATCGCGGCCAATGTGAAAATCGTTGTAAACCAGCTCGGTAATACCGGTCTTGGCCAGCAGCACAGGAATGTGCAGGCTTTCTTTTTTGGTCCCGTCCTTAATATAGATATCAATGCCGGGCTGATCGGTCTTTTTCACGATTTCGATATGCTCGGTAGATTGAATACCAAAGGATTCGCCGTTGACACGCAGGGAAAATGCACCCTCGGGGATCTCGTGAATGTCGGCCACCTGCTGGAGAAGATTTTGCTGAATGCTGTCAAGCTTTGCCATATCCGTTCCCCTCCTTTGCAGTATAGCGGCAGCCCGTGGGTGCCAGCAATGTGGGCAGGATCTCGGACTTGGAGCCGATCTGCGCCACGGTGCCGTCTGCGATCACAACGATCTTGTCGGCAATATCCAGAATACGCTCCTGATGGGAAATGATCAGAATGCTGCCCTTGGTGCGCTCGTACATACCTTCAAACACCTTGATCAGGTTGTTGAAGCTCCAAAGGTCGATGCCGGCCTCGGGCTCGTCAAACACAGAAAGCTTGGTAGAGCGGGCGTTGATCATAGCGATCTCAATGCGCTTGAGCTCACCGCCCGACAGAGAGGCGTTGACCTCACGGTTGATGTATTCCTTGGCGCACAGTCCCACCTCGGAAAGATAGGCACAGGCACTTGCCACGGAAATGTTGGTGCCGGCGGCAAGGGAGATCAGATCCTTGACGGTAATGCCCTTAAAGCGCACGGGCTGCTGAAAGGCAAAGCTGATGCCCTTTTTGGCACGCTCGGTCACAGAAAGATCGGTGATATCCTCACCATCCAAAATAATACGACCCGTTGTGGGCTTTTCGATGCCGGCAATGATCTTGGCCACGGTGGATTTGCCGCTGCCGTTGGGGCCGGTGATGGCCACAAACCGCTCGGACACCGTAAAGCTGACATCCTTTAAAATTTCAGTTTTACCGCCGCCCTCGCCGGGCACGACAAAGCTGATGTTTTGTAGTTCAAGCATAGTGTACTCCTTTATTTTGACGTCGCCGCCGATGAAAACGGCAGGCGGCTGATGAAATTCCAGCATTATAGTATACCACAAATTTGAAGCGATTGCAATAGGTGTGCTCTCACTTTTGGCAGAAAATACGCAAGCGGCTCGCATCCCGATTTCGGAGCTTATGCTGGTTGTTAGTAGAAACTAACAAAAATGGCGTAGAAATTGCGCTGAATTGAGAGAAAAATATGTCAAAAAAGCAAAAATTTGTTTATTATTTCACAAATCTCCTCTTGACGGTATATAAAAGCATATGATATAATTTATCTTGATAATTTGTGCGCCCGTGCGTGGGTGTGCAAGCTTGTCAAAACGACAAACAAACATATTTCAGGAGGAAAATCAAATGGAATACCGCATTGAACATGACTCTATGGGCGAGGTCAAGGTGCCCGCAGACCGCTATTGGGCAGCACAGACCGAGCGCAGCCACCAGAACTTCCCCATCGGCGTGGGCATTGAGACCATGCCCCGTGAGATCACCAAGGCATTCGGCGTGCTGAAGAAGGCCGCTGCCATTGCCAACAACGCCCTCAAGCCCGAGAAGATGACCGACGCAAAGCTGGCCGCCATCAGCCAGGCTTGTGACGAGGTCATGTCCGGTTCTCTCAACGATCACTTCCCCCTTGTTGTCTGGCAGACCGGCTCCGGCACCCAGTCCAACATGAACGCCAACGAGGTCATTGCCAACCGCGCCAACGAGATTGCCGGCGCAAAGCTCTGCCATCCCAACGATGACATCAACATGAGCCAGTCCTCCAACGACACCTTCCCCACGGCTATGCACATTGCTGCCGTTGAGGCCATTGAGGATAAGCTGTTCCCTGCCATTGATCTGCTGGTTGCCACCTTCAAGAAGTTGGAGCGCCAGAACAGAGGCATTGTAAAGAGCGGCCGCACCCCCCTGCAGGATGCAACCCCCATCACCTTCTCCCAGGAGATTTCCGGATGGAGATCCTCTCTGGAGCGCGACAAGCAGCTGCTGAAGGCCTCCTTGCCCGCACTCAAGGAGCTGGCTTTGGGCGGCACCGCCGTTGGCACCGGTCTGAACGCCCCCAAGGGCTTTGACGTCAAGGTGGCAGAGGCTGTTTCTCAGATCACCGGCAAGAAGTTCGTCACCGCAGGCAACAAATTCCACGCTCTCACCTCCAAGGACGAGATCGTATTTGCTCACGGTGCCATCAAGGCTCTGGCCGCTGATATGATGAAGATCGCCAACGACGTTCGTTGGCTGGCATCCGGCCCCCGTCTCGGTCTTGGTGAGATCACCATTCCCGAAAACGAGCCCGGCTCCTCCATTATGCCCGGCAAGGTCAACCCCACCCAGTGCGAGGCTGTGACCATGGTAGCCGTTCAGGTCATGGGCAACGACGTAGCCGTTGGTATGGCTGCTTCTCAGGGCAACTTTGAGCTGAACGTGTTCATGCCCGTTTGCATTTACAACTTCCTTCAGTCCGCAAGACTGCTGGCCGAGGCTATGGTTTCCTTTAACAACAACTGCGCCGTGGGCATCAAGGCCAACAAGCAGAAGATGCACGATAACCTGCACAACTCCCTGATGCTGGTGACCGCGCTGAACCCCTACATCGGCTATGAGAACGCCGCCAAGACCGTTAAGAAGGCATTCAAGGAGAACATCTCCCTGAAGGAGGCCTGCGTGGCTCTGGGCTTCCTCACCGCCGAGAAGTTTGACGAGGTATTCCACCCCGAAAAGATGGTCTGACCTGGACTATACGGCATACGCAGGCGCGCTGTACAGCGCGCCTGCCACACGACTGCGCAAAATCGCGCAAGACGTCCATCAGACCTTCTGCGTGTTGCACGACTTTGTGCAGTCGCACAAACCACGATCTCCTATTGCGCCACGGCGCGATGCATAATTTTACGAAAGGGAAAGTAAATACACATGAAATTCAGTTACTACCCCGGCTGTACACTAAAAACCAAGGGCAAGGATCTGGACCGTTACGGTCGCCTGTGTGCCGAGGCACTTGGATTTACGCTGCAGGAGCTGCCTGACTGGCAGTGCTGTGGCGCGGTTTATCCCATGGCCAAGGACGAGATTGCAACCAAGCTTTCTGCTGTGCGTGCCCTGGTTTCCACCCGCGATGCGGGCGAGGAGCTGGTCACCCTTTGCTCTGCCTGCCATAACGTGATCAAGCAGGTCAACAACGATATGAAGACCGACGCAGACATTGCGCTGCGCGTCAACAACTATCTGGGTCTGGAGACCCCCTACCACGGCGAGACCAACGTGCTGCACTATCTGGAGGTGCTGCGCGACCGGGTCGGCTTTGACAACATCAAGGCTGCCGTGAAGAATCCTCTCACCGGTCGCAAGATCGCCGCTTATTACGGCTGTCTTTTGCTGCGCCCCGGCAAGGTGATGCAGTTTGACGACCCCGAGAACCCCACCATTCTGGAGGACTTTATCCGCGCCATCGGTGCCCAGCCCGTTGCCTGGGGCATGCGCAACGAGTGCTGCGGCGGTTACGTCGCCGTTGAGGATAAGACACAGGCGCAAAAGCGCAGCGGTATTGTGATGGAGGATGCGGCAAGCAACGGTGCTGACACCGTGATCACCGCCTGCCCGCTTTGCCTTTACAATCTGCAAAAGAACGGCGGCAGCACCCTGCCCGTCGTCTATTTCACCGAGCTGCTGGCCGAAGCACTCGGTGTGAAGTGAAAGGAGGCCGTGCCATGAGTCATAGCAATCATGCAACCGAGCAGGTTCTGCGCTCCTCGGGCGTGGACGTGCGCAAATGTATGCGCTGCGGAAAATGCACCGCCACCTGCCCCGCCTTTGATGAAATGGAATACCATCCCCATCAATTTGTATATATGGTGGAAAAGGGCGAGATCGAAAAGCTGGCCGCCAGCCCCTCGATCTACAAATGCCTTTCCTGCTTTGCCTGTGTGGACCGTTGCCCCCGTGGCGTAGAGCCCGCAAAGCTGGTAGAGGCTGTACGTCTTTCGGTGATCCGCAAGCAGGGGCAGAATCATATGAGCCCCGATGCCATCCCCGCCCTGCTGGACGAGGATATGCCGCAGCAGCTCTTTGTCACCGCCCTGCGCAAATACAGCAAGTAAGGAGGAAAGCACGAAATGCAAAGAATTGGCGTATTTATCTGTCATTGCGGTACCAACATTGCGGGCACCGTTGATGTAAAGGCAGTAGCCGAGGCCCTCTCGCACGAGGCCGGCGTGGTGTTTTCCACCGATTATCAGTATATGTGCTCCGAATCCGGCCAGCAGCTGATGCGCGAGGCCATTCGCGAGCATCGTCTCACCGGCATTGTGGTGGGCTCCTGTTCCCCCCGTATGCACGAGGCCACCTTCCGCAAGGCGGCCGCTGCCGAGGGTCTGAACTCCTATATGGTGGAGATCGCCAACCTGCGTGAGCACGTTTCCTGGATCCATAAGGATATGAAGGAAGCCACCGAAAAGGCGATCATTCTGGGCCGCGCTGCCATTGCCAAGGTGCATCTTAACGCACCCCTGCAGGCAGGCGAGAGCCCTGTCACCAAGCGTGCCCTGGTCATTGGCGGCGGTATTGCCGGCATTCAGACCGCGCTGGACATTGCCGAGGCCGGCTTTGAGGTGGATATTGTGGAGAAATCCCCCACCATCGGCGGCAAGATGGCACAGCTTGACAAGACCTTCCCCACCCTGGACTGCGCCGCCTGCATCCTGACCCCCAAGATGGTGGATGCGGCACAGCATGAAAAGATCACTATTTACGCCTACAGCGAGCTGGAGGCCGTAAAGGGCTATATCGGCAACTTCAAGGCACAGATCCGTCGCAAGGCACGCTTTGTGGACGAAACCAAGTGCACAGGTTGCGGTATCTGCACCGAAAAATGCCCCATGAAGAAGGCACCCAACGAATTCAATATGGGCTTTGATAAGCGCGGCGCCGTTTACATCCCCTTTGCCCAGGCAGTACCTAAGGTTGCAACCATTGATGCAGACTACTGTCTGATGCTGAAAAACGGCAAGTGCGGCATCTGCTCTAAGGTCTGCGGCGCCGGCGCCATTGACTATAAGCAGCAGGATGAGATCATCGAGCGCGAGTATGGCGCCATTGTGGCGGCTACCGGCTTTAATCCCATCGACGCCAAGGTCTACGGTGAATACGGCTACGGCACCTGCCCCGACGTGGTCACCTCCCTGGAGCTGGAGCGTCTGATGAACGCTGCAGGCCCCACCAACGGCACGCTGCTGCGCCCCTCTGACAAGGAGCATCCCCACACCGTGGTATTTGTACAGTGTGTGGGCTCCCGTTGCACCGAGACCGACGAGCGCGGCAAGCCCTACTGCTCTAAGATCTGCTGTATGTACACGGCAAAGCACGCTATGCTGATCCGTGAAAAGTATCCCGACACCGACGTTTACGTGTTCTACATTGACGTTCGTACCCCCGGCAAGAACTTTGACGAGTTCTATCGCCGCGCCGTAGAGCAATACGGCGTGCATTACATCAAGGGCATGGTGGGCAAGGTCACCCAAAACGGCAAGCAGCTCCGCGTGCAGGCCAGCGATCTGCTGGCAGGCGAGCAGCTGCACATCAACGCCGATCTGGTAGTACTGGCCACCGCCATTGAGCCCGACAAGACCGCACGCTCCATCGGTACGATGCTGACCGCCAGCATGGACACCAACGACTTCTTTACCGAAGCACATCCCAAGCTCCGCCCTGTAGAGTCCCCCACCGCGGGCATCTTCCTCTCGGGCGTTTGCCAGGGCCCCAAGGATATTCCCGAGACCGTTTCGCAGGCCTCCGCCTGTGCCGCCAAGGTCATTGGCGTGCTGGCCAAGGATAAGCTGACCTGCAACCCCTGCGTGGCATCCTCGGATGAGCTGCTGTGCAACGGCTGCTCGTCTTGTGAGAAGGTCTGCCCCTACGGTGCCATTACTTACACCGACAAGGAGTTCAGAGGCCCCAACCGCACCACGCTGATTCGCCGCGTGGCATCGGTCAACCCGGCCGTATGTCAGGGCTGTGGTGCTTGTACCGTTGCCTGCCCCTCCGGCGCAATGGATCTGAAGGGCTTCACCAATAAACAAATCATGGCGGAGGTTGACGCAATATGCAAGTAACTGAATATAAGCCGAAAATCGTTGCCTTCTGCTGCAACTGGTGCTCCTATGCGGGTGCGGACGGTGCAGGCTCTGCCCGCCTTTCCTACCCCGAGGAGGTCAAGATCATCCGCGTTCCCTGCTCCTGCCGTGTGAACCCCATGTTCATTCTCCGCGCCTTTCAGCGCGGTGCGGACGGCGTGATCATTGCAGGCTGTCACCCCGGTGACTGCCATTACACCAGCGGTAACTACTTTACCCGCCGCCGTATGGCACTGCTGTTCTCGATGCTGGATTATCTGGGCATTGAACGCGAGCGCACCCGCGTGGAGTGGATCTCCGCTGCGGAGGGTGCCAAGTTCTCCAAAACCATGACCGAGTTCTGCGCAACCGTTGCGGCTCTTGGTGAGAACAAGAGATTGGAGGATCTGAGATGCAAAAAATGATGGAAAAGCGCGCTCTGGAGCTGTTGGCCGACGGTACCGTCAGCCGCGTGCTGGGCTGGAGCGCAGGTGAATTCCCCTATGATATGACCCCCGCCGTTTTTGAAACGGCCGAGGAGCTGCAGGATGGCTTTGTTTACAACGATTTCTGCGGCGCAAACCTTTCCAAGTATCTGATCAAGGAAAGCCGCAAGGAGGGCAAGATCCTGGTATTCCTCAAGCCCTGTGATACCTACAGCTTTAACCAGCTGCTGGCCGAGCATCGCATCATCCGTGACAACATTTATGTCATCGGCATTGAGTGCTATGGCAAGGCAGATGTGGAAAAGCTGAAGGCGATGGGCCTGGAGGGCATCACCGGCATCTATATGAAGGATGGCGAGTATACCGTAGAAACGGTTTACGGCAGCCAGACGGTCAAGGCCTATGAGGCCATGGCAGAGCGCTGCCTTGCCTGCAAGAGCAAAAAGCACGTGGTTTATGACGAGCTGATCGGTGAGGACGGCGAGGTCGTAACCGATTGCAATCGCTTTGATATGGTAGAGCAGCTGGAGGCCATGACCCCCGAGCAGCGCTTTGCGTTCTGGCGCGGCGAGCTTTCCCGTTGCATCCGCTGCAACGCCTGCCGCAACGTCTGCCCTGCCTGCTCCTGCGAGCAGTGCGTGTTTGATAACCCCAATTCGGGCGTAGCGCAAAAGGCAGCCGTTAACTCCTTTGAAGAAAATATGTTCCATATCATCCGCGCCTTCCATGTGGCAGGGCGCTGCACCGACTGCGGCGAATGCTCGCGCGTGTGCCCCCAGAACATTCCCCTCCACCTGCTCAACCGCAAGTTCATCAAGGATATGAACGCCTTTTACGGTGAGTATCAGGCCGGCGAGGATCCCGACAAAAAGCCGCCCCTTGGCACCTACACCTTGGGCGACCGCGAAGCATGAGAAGGGGGACAGAACATATGAAAAAGCTTTCTCTTGCAAAACTGAACGATCTGTTTGCTGCCATTGCGCAGCGCGAGGCGCTTTATCTGCCCGTTGACAACGGTACCGGCAAGGCCGAATACACCAAGTGGCAGGAGGGCACCGTTTACAGCACTGCGCTGAACACCGGCCGCTCTGCCAAGGATTTCTTCTTCCCCCAGACCGAAAACCTGATGGAATTCAAGATGGAGGGCAAGCGCATTGATGTGATCGACACCCGTGAGGAGTGCGAGGACTTTGTGATCTTTGGCGTGCGCGCCTGCGATGCCGCCAGCTTTGACATTCTGGATCGCGTTTACCTCACCGACCCCGTTGATACCTATTACAAAAACCGTCGCCAGCATGGCACCGTTGTGACCATGGCCTGCGGCAGACCTGCCGAGACCTGCTTTTGCGGCACCTTTGGCATTGATGCCGCCGACCCCAAGGGCGATGTGACCTGCTGGACCGTGGAGGACGGCTACGTCCTGCGCGCCAACACCGAAAAGGGCGAGGCGCTGCTGGCCGCTGTTGACGGTCTGCTGACCGATACCGACGATAAGGCCGTGCAGGCTGCACAGGAAAAGACCCGTGCCATTCTTGCCAAGCTCCCCCTTGCCGCCCTCTCCACCGAGGGCGTTGGCCAGGGCCTGACCAAGGAGCTGTTTGACCGCCCCGAATGGGCAAGCCTTTCCGAGGCCTGCCTTGGTTGCGGCACCTGCACCTTTGTGTGTCCCACCTGCCAGTGCTATGACATCCGCGATTTTGACACGGGTCACGGCATCCAGCGCTTCCGCTGCTGGGACTCCTGCATGTACTCCGACTTCACCAAGATGGCCCATGGCAACCCCCGTGTCAGCCAACTGGAGCGCTTCCGTCAGAGATTTATGCACAAGCTGGTCTATTTCCCCGACAACAACGATGGCCTGTTTGGGTGCGTGGGCTGCGGCAGATGCCTTGCCCGTTGCCCCATCTCCATGAACATCGTTAAGGTCATGAAAACTCTTGCAAAGGGAGGTAATAAATAATGGAAGAAACCTTGATCCCTTATGCGGGTATTGTGACAAAGATCACCGGTCAGACCCCCGACGTCAAGACCTTTCGCGTAGAGGCTCCCGAGGGCGGAAAGCTCTTTGAGCACGAGCCCGGCCAGTGCGCCATGCTCTCTGTGCCCGGCATCAGCGAGGCTATGATCTCCATCACCTCCTCCCCCACCAACAAGGCATTCATGGAATTCAGCGTTAAGAAATGCGGATGCCTTACCGACTGGCTCCACTCCATGGAGGAGGGTCAGATGATCACGGTGCGCGGTCCTTACGGCCGCCCCTTCCCGGTTCACGACGAGCTGAAGGGCAAAAATCTGATCTTTGTGGCAGGCGGTATCGGCCTTGCCCCCTTGCGCTCGGTCATTAACTTCGTCCGCGACAACCGCGCCGATTACGGCCATGTGGATATCGTTTACGGCTCCCGCTCCAAGGACGATCTGGTCAACTATGACGAGATCGTGGGCGAGTGGATGCACACCCCCGATTTTAACGTGCATCTGACCATCGACCGCGAGCAGGAGGGCTGGGACGGCCACGTCGGCTTTGTACCCAACTATGTCAAGGAGCTTGATTTCAAGCCCGAGAACACCTGCGTACTGATCTGTGGCCCCCCCATTATGATCAAGTTCACTCTGCCCGGCCTGATTGAGCTTGGCTTTGATAAGACCCAGATCTTTACCACCATGGAGCTGCGCATGAAATGCGGCATCGGTAAATGTGGCCGTTGCAACATCGGCAACAAGTACGTCTGCAAGGACGGCCCCGTATTCCGCTTTGACCAGCTGGACGAACTTCCTGATGAATATTGATAAGGAGATTGACCGAAATGAGTAATATGATCAACATTTACCTCTACGGCAAAAAGTATGAGGTTCCCTCCAGCCTGACCATTATGGGGGCTATGGAGTATGCCGGCTATCAGCTGGTTCGCGGCGTGGGCTGCCGTTGCGGCTTCTGCGGCGCTTGTGCCACCATTTACCGCATCAAGGGCGACACCGAGCTTAAGACCTGTCTGGCCTGCCAGACCCAGGTGCAGGACAATATGTACATTGCCACCCTGCCCTTCTTCCCCTTGGTGAAGAAGCCCTATGACATCGAGAACGTAAAGCCCACCGAGCAGATCATGATGCAGCTTTACCCCGAGATCTATGCCTGCGTTGGCTGTAACGCCTGCACCAAATCCTGCACCCAGGGCTTGGAGGTTATGCAGTACATCGCTTATGCCCAGCGCGGCGAGTATGAGAAGTGCGCCGAGGAGTCCTTTGACTGCGTAGCCTGCGGCGTTTGCTCCTCCCGTTGCCCTGCCGGCATCACCCACGCACAGGTAGGCCTGCTGGCTCGCCGCCTGACCGGCAAGTATCTGGCCCCCGAGACCGGACACCTGAAGGATCGCGTAGACGAGATCCTGCGCGGCGACTGCGAGGCTGCCCTGCAGGAGATCATGGGCAAGTCGGTTGACGAGCTGAAGAATATGTACAACAACCGTGATTTTGAGAAATAAGGAGGGCGCACAGAATGTATACCGCAGAAATGCTTGAATCTATCAAAAAGGTAGAGGCAACCCGCGAAGCCCGCCTTGCCAAGGTCATGGCCGGCGAGAATCCCCGCCGTATGACCGCTGAGGAGAAGGAGACCGTTCTGGCCGCCTTCCACCCCGACCACATCGCTTCTCAGTTCGCAGAGCTGCAGATCGGCCCCAACAAAGGCGAGAAGGTGCCGCTGGAGCTGGCCGAGATCCTGCAGGCCAACAGCCGCATCAAGGCCTCTGACGTGGATCTGAAGAAGGCCGATTACGAGACCGACGTGCTGATCATCGGCGGTGGCGGTGCCGGCTCGGCAGCTGCTATCATGGCACACGAAAACGGTGCCAAGGTTATGATCGTCACCAAGCTCCGCCACGGCGATGCCAACACCATGATGGCAGAGGGTGGCATTCAGGCCGCCGACAAGCCCAACGACTCCCCCGCCCAGCACTATCTGGACGTGATGGGTGGCGGTCACTTTAAAAACGTACCCGAGCTGGTTTACAAGCTGGTACACGACGGCCCCGAGTGCATCCAGTGGCTCAACGATCTGGGTGTCATGTTTGACAAGGAGACCGACGGCACCATGGTCACCACCCACGGTGGCGGTACCTCCCGCAAGCGTATGCACGCCTGCAAGGACTATTCCGGCGCAGAAATCATGCGCGTGCTGCGTGACGAGGTACAGAACCGTCAGATCCCCGTGGTAGACTTTACCGCAGCCATTGAGCTGATCAAGGACGAGCAGGGCCGCGCCACCGGTGCGGTGCTGATGAATATGGAGACCGGCGAGTTGCTGGTTGCCCGTGCCAAGACCGTGATCATCGCCACCGGCGGTGCAGGTCGTATGCACTATCAGGGCTTCCCCACCTCCAACCACTACGGCGCTACCGCCGACGGTCTGGTGCTGGCTTACCGTGCAGGCGCACCCTTGCTGTACGCCTACACCCTGCAGTACCACCCCACCGGTGTGGCATATCCCTCTCAGATCTTCGGCGCTCTGGTGACCGAGAAGGTGCGTTCCATTGGCGCACAGCTGATCAATGCCGAGGGCGAAGCCTTTATGAATCCCCTGGAGACCCGTGACGTATCCGCCGCTTCTATCATTCGTGAGTGCAAGGAGCGCGGCAAGGGCGTTCCCACCCCCGAGGGTGGCTTTGGCATTTGGCTTGACTCCCCCATGATCGAAAAGATCAACGGCGAGGGCACCATTGAAAAGCGCATCCCCGCCATGATGCGTATGTACCTCAAGTACGGCATTGATATGCGCAAGCAGCCCATTCTGATCTACCCCACCCTACACTATCAGAACGGTGGCATCAAAATCGGCGCCAACGGTATGTCCGACATTGAAAACCTGTTTGTGGCCGGCGAGGCCGTGGGCGGTATTCACGGCGAGAACCGCTTGATGGGCAACTCTCTCCTGGACATCATCGTATTCGGCCGCAACGCCGGTGTCGAGGCCGCTAAGGCCGCCAAGGCAACCACCCTGGGCAAGCCCACCCTGAAGCACCTGAAGGACTTTGCTGCAGAGCAGAAGGCCGCCGGCATCAAGACCGACAAGAAATCCCCCATCCTGCTGCCCAACTACGCAAGAAACGCAAAGCCCATCTAATGGACTGATTTTGGGAAAGCCCTGTTTCCAAAAGGGCTTTCCCTCTTTCCAAAACCCATCATGGGAGAACGCTTTTTGCGCAAAACCCCTCAACGGGTATGCGTTTTGCGTGAAATACGCTCTCCCCACACAACATCGGAGGTTTTTTAAATGCAACTCTTTAATTTCTTTGACGGCAATTTTGCTCTGTCCGTCAAAGGCGTCTCCTTTCTGGTTTTCTCGGTCCTTGCCATTGCCGCCGTAGGCTATCTGTTGGGCCGCATCACCATTAAGGGCGTGAATCTGGGCACCGCAGGTGTCTTTCTGGTCGCTTTGCTTTACGGTTGCCTGTTTTACAAATTTCTCGGCAACCAAACGCCCCTTTACACCGGCAATGCGCTCAAGATTGTGGAAAATATCGGCCTGATCTTGTTTGTCACCTCGGTTGGTTTTATTGCCGGCCCCAAGTTCTTTGGTAATCTGAAAAAGAATTTTAAAACCTACATTCTGCTGGGCGTGATCATCATCACCTCCGGCGCTCTGGTGTGTGCGGGCTGCATTGTGGTGGCCAAGGCCTCCATGGACGTCCCCACCGATCAGCTGGTCGCCACTATGACCGGTCTGTTCTCCGGCGCGCTGACCTCTACCCCTGCCTTCTCGGCCTCCAAGGAGGCCATCGGTCCTGCCCTGGAGGGCTATGTGGCCGTTGGTAACGGCATTGCCTACATCTTTGGCGTTGTAGGCGTGGTGCTGTTTGTACAGCTGATTCCCAAATTTATGAAGGCAGATATGCAAAAGGAGCGCGAGCTGCTGGCTACCTCCAACGGCGAGAAAAAGACCGTTGTAAACGAGGATGGCGACGAGGTTCCCTCCCAGGCCCCCGTTGAAGAAGCCCCCAAGAAAAAGCTGATCGACATCGATCCCTTTGGCATCGCGGCCTTTGCCGTGGCTGCCATTATCGGTATGATCGTGGGCTCCATCAAGTTCGGCACCTTCTCTCTCACCACCACCGGCGGATGTCTGCTGGTATCCCTGGTGTTTGGCCACTTTAAAAAGTTTGGCCCTGTGAATGTCACGCCCCCCGCGCAGACCCTTAAGGTGTTCCGCGAGCTGGGCTTGATGCTGTTTCTGATCGGTGCTGGAGTTGCCGGCGGCGCTATGTTTGTAGAGTGCTTCCAGGCCATCTACTTCCTCTACGGCGCGCTGATGACCCTGCTGCCCATGGTGGTTGGCTTTATCTTTGCCAAGTTTGTGCTGAAGATGAATCTGCTCAACAGCCTGGGCTCTATCACCGGCGGTATGACCTCCACCCCTGCCTTGGGCACCTTGATTCAGGTCTCCGGCACCGAGGATGTGGGCTCTGCTTATGCCGCAACCTACCCCATTGCACTGATTTCTGTGGTGCTTTGCTCCCAGTTCCTGATCATGATCTTTATGTAAGAGCATGACAAAAGGAGTGGGAGAGCCTTGCCAGGCTCTCCCACTCCTTTTTTGTTTATTTGGAAAGGTGCATCGTAATCAACTCGCCGATGGTGCCCTGCAGCTCCATATAGGAAAGCTCCACGCCCTCGGCGGCGGTCTGGTGCAGATTTTCCAGCACCAGGCGATCAATGCTGACATCGTCGCCGATCTTAAGCAGCGCTCCCTCGGTGGCGCCCTCCTCGTGTCGATAGATATCGCGGATCACCACATTGCCACAACGGGCACCGGTGGAAAACTGAAGAATGGCGCATTTGTCCGCATTCCCCTCCCAGTATCGGAAGCAGCTCTCGTCCAAGGGTGTGTGGCTCTTGCAGGCACGGAAATGCTCCAAGGTAATATCGTCAAACCACACCTTGCCCGGGCGGCGATTGTGATTGGAAATGATAATGCCGTTATGGCGATAATCGCCGTAAACGCCATCCACGTGAATGTGGCGCATACTGCAATTTTCCCCCGATAGCAAACGAACACCCGAAAAGCCGTTTTTGGCCGAAATGTTATGGATGTATACGTTTTCGATATCCCCAATGGAAATCTCGGCGTGGGGCTCGTCATAGGTGGTCAGCGACACCATATCGTCGTTGGTGGTACCACACAGATTTTCGATAACGCCATCTCGCGCAGGACCGTTGATGTGTACCCCATCGGTGGTACCAAAGTGCCAGTTGTAATCAAAAAACAGATCACGGGTCACAAATCCTCTGACATGGCCGATCTGAATACCGTAGCTGACGGGATCCTTGACGGTCAGCTTTTCCAGCACGATGCGATCCACGTGGGCAAAGCGCATCAGCTTTCCCTTGAACAGCGCGGGGCTGTAGGGATCGTCCAAGCGGTGCTTGGCCTCGTGTACGGCATCCAGCCCCATGGCATCGCAATTTCCGTCAAAAATGCCGCCGGTGATCTGGATATCATGGTCGCGACCGTCACCGGCAAAATGCTCGTTTTCGATCAATGCACAACGGGAAAGGGGCGCGGCCAGCAATCGCGCGCCGGGTGCAAGTATGAGATGCGTATTGGAATGAATGATCAACGTTTTGCTGATCAGATACGTGCCCGGGCGATCCACCGTCACAATGCCGCACCGATCCAGCAGCGCCTGCAATGCAAGCGTATCGTCGTGTTTACCGTCTCTGTAAAGCATATGTTCGCCCTCCGGCATCAATAATCCTTGGTTTCACCGATCTTTCGGCCCAGCTTTTTCATCAGCGGAACGGGATCGTTCGCGGTGATCAGTGTGGCCTCCTCGCGCGTAAAGCACAGCTCCACCTGCTCGTCGGTATCGGCGCAATACAGATGTATGGGCATATTTTTGGCGGCATAAACGGGATAGATCTCAGAGCGGGTGATGTTCATATTCAGACCGATCTCGTCGTAATACTCGTAGGAGTCTGCCTCAAAGCGGCGCATTTGGAAATCGGGATAGCCCATCACACGTGCGTTATACTTGGTTTTGAGGTATTTGATGGTCTGGGCATCAAAGGCATAGAAGCAGGCCTTGTCGAACAAGCCGTATTCCTTGAGGATCGGCACAGAAAGATCCACACACTCCTCGGTGTATTCCTTGATTTCTACACCCAACGTAATATCCAGACGGCCCTTGGCCTTGACCAGCTCGCACATTTCGCGCAGGGTAGGTACGCGCACATCCTTGCCGATGTATTTGTCACCAAACTTTTGTGCATAACCGGCATCCAGCTGCTTGGCCTCTGCCAGGGTCATATCGCGCAGATGTTTATCCACACCGCAGGTGCGCTTGCAGTTGCCGTCGTGCATCAGCACGGGCACCTTGTCCGAGGTCAACCAGATGTCAAACTCAAAGCCGTCCACGCCAAGATCCATAGCGCCTTCAAAAGAGATCAATGTATTTTCGGGATATTTGGCGCAGTAGCCGCGATGGCCTTCTACAAAAATATTCTTTTTCATAAGGGGCACCTCCATATTTAAAATCTTTAGGTTCAGTATAACAATATTGGATTAAAAAGTCAAGAACGGGGGCATAATTTCAATATATTTTTTCGCGAGGTGACTGTGCCGTGCAAGATCGCTCCTTTGCCCCAAAAACCTTTTCCTTTCTGCTGATTACCATTGGGCTGTATCTGCTTTTGTGGCAGGCGGTAGCGGCCCGCGTGTCGCTGCCCGACTATTACTATGCCAGACTGATCGAGCTGCTTGGCATCGGGCTGTTCATTGCCCTTGCGCTGCACACGCCCATGCGCTTTGAGGAAATGGGCATTGTCACCGACCGCGCCACACTATTCCGCTCGTTGGCGTTGGGGGGAGGCGCGGCTCTGCTGGCCTTTTTCGTGCTTGCGCTGTTCCGCCCGACCGATGCCCCCTTTTTTGCGTGGAATCTGCAAGGCAACACCGCACGGATGACCTATTTTTTGGTGGCTCCCCTGCAGGAGGTGCTGGCCAAAAGCGTGATGTATTACAGCTTTGAGCTATGCTTTGGCAAGGAGCATCCGTGGCGCACCGTGGGGTTGTCCGCCCTGACCTTTGGCATTTTTCACGTGGTTTACGGCACACGAATGATGCTGCTTTCCATGGCCTTGACGGTGCTGACGGGATGGATGTTCCGTCGGGTGCGTTGCGTGTGGGGCTGTGCCCTGACCCATTTCGCCTTTGGCTTTTTGCCCGGATGCTTTGGCCTTGCATAAGGGAAATCCCACGAAGGGCTTGTCAAAGTTCTTGCCGTGTGGTATAATGAACCCACAAAAGCACAAAGGGGGTGCAACCGTGGCGGGCGAAAAAAAGAAGATCCAGTCAAACTGCGAGACCTGTGAATTTTACGATTATGACGAGTATTATGAGGAGTATTCCTGCACCATGAAGCTGGACGAGGACGAGATGATCCGCTTTCTCAGCGGCCGCACAGCATCCTGCCCCTATTACCGCTTTTACGACGAATACAAGAGCGTACACAAGCAGATATAATGCGAAAAGGCTTTCCTTGCGGAAAGCCTTTTTCGTTTGAATGGGGGCAAAGCGCGGACAGCCCCGTGTGTTGAAAATCAACACACGGGGCTGTTTTTTTATTCTTTTTCGATGACATAGGCCTTGGCATTCTGGTCGCCAAGCTGCCCGGAAAGGGTCTGGTCAATGTGATGATCAAAGGATAGGATGGGGGGCTCGGCCACGGCATTGCCGCCGTACTGACCCAGCATAGCTCCTGCGTGCTGCACATAGGTGTTTTCGTACATCACGGGGCAGCTGGCCTGCTCCTTGGCCACCAAATGCAGCATACGGTAAGCCGAGCGATCAAACACGTTGTGATGTACCCGATAATCACGGGCGCGGTTGACATAGCTCCAGCCCTTGATCAAGGCAGGCGTGTCGGTGTTGTGGCGCTGCTGGCCCCATCCGTAGCCGGAATAGCGCAGGATATTGCCGCTCATTTCCACATCCTCCATATAGCTTTGTGTGTCACCCTCGGTCATGTCCAAAAAATACTCAATGGCATATACGCAATGCTCTACCAGATTCTCCCGATACCGAATGCGCGTCATGAGCCTTGTCTTGCCGTTGGTGGTGACCTGATGGGTAATACCGGCATCGTAGGCCTGATAAATATAGCAGTTGGAAACCTCGTAATCATCACAGCCGCCATAGATCTCCACCCCGTTGCCAAAACGGGTCACGGTACCGCGACCGCCCTGGGGATAGTTGGGATCGGTGCCGAAATAATGCTGGATGGTACCGCCGATCCATCCGATCTCGCAGTTGGTCACGTGCAGGCCCTGCACGCGCTCGCCACCTGCGGCCACCGCGTGAAGGCCGATGTATTTCATACAAATGTTATCAATATGCACATTGGCGTTGGAGCCCACCGCAAACATAGAGCGACGGGTCAGCGCCTCGATCGCGTCAAAGACCTTGCCGGGGTTGCCGCGGTCACAGCGCAGATACAGATCGCCCAAGCTGTTGCTGCGCATATCGGGCACTGGAAAGCTCTCCCCCTTGGAGGGCTTTTCGGTCATCAGATCGGTGAAATGCCAATAGATATCCAGGTCGCGAACCATCTCCTCGGCCATCACAAAAGGCTTGCTTTCGTCATTGCGACAAACAAATCTGCCGTTGATATAGGAGGGGATCAGCTTGACCGAATGCATCTCGCCGTGGTTGAACACCAGCGTGCCGGGATCCAGAATCTTTTCGGTCCAATGCCAGATGTGATGCGTTGCATCCACCTCCTCCCAAAGGGTGGGATCGGCCAGGCTCTTATCCCAGCCGTAAAGACGAGGCTTTTCGCCCGTGCCGTAAGCACCGTAGGTAACGCCGGGCTTGGTTTTGACCTGCCCACGGAACAGATCGCCGCGGCAGAACAGCACGCCGTCACCGGGCTGCAGAGCAGCTTCGGAAACCTTGGCAAGGGTTGCCCAAGAGGTTTTTGGGGTCAGACCGTCGTTGGTATCACAGCCGGCATTGCTGACATAATACGTGGTACCGGCTATGACGGTGGCATCGGCCGCGCCGCGGATCTCGCTTTTGCGGCGTTCGCATTGCGCTTCTAACGTATTCAAAAAGGATTGGGTCGCAAAATTCATAGATCGTTCCTCCATTTTTGTAACAAATCAGATCTTATTTTGTTTCTTACAGCTTTCCCACAGACGTTGGATGCCTGCCTGCAGCTGTGCTGGGTCAAGGCCGGAGTAATTCAATACCAGAGTGTGCGTGTCGGGTGCATTTTGATCCTGTCCAATGCGATAATCTCCCAAAAACGCCACCCGTATGCCCACTTTTTCAAACAAGTCACGTAATTCTCGGTCGGTGCGGGTGGTGTGGATCTGCACCAGAAAATGCAATCCGGCATCGGCTTCCTTCACGGTGATCCATCGGGCAAAGGGCGAGTCCTCCAGCACCCCGATGACCCCATTCCGACGGGCGCGGTAAAAGGTGCGCATACGGTGCAGGTGGCGGTCAAAATGCCCTTCTCGCAAAAAGCGTGCCAGCGTATATTGCTCAAAGGCCGGTACCGGGCAGGCATAAAAGCCTAGACGCTGGCGGTACAGGGGCAGCAGATCCAAGGGCAGCACCATATAGCTGATACGCATAGAAGGGGCAATGGTTTTGGAAAAGGTGTTGATGTAGATCACACGCCCCACCTCATCCATTTGGAAAAGAGGCGGAATGGGACGACCGGTAAAGCGAAATTCGCTGTCATAGTCGTCCTCGATGATATACCGATCCCCCTCGCTCATCCATTGCAGCAGGGCGCGGCGACGGGGCGCAGGGGTCACGATGCCCGTGGGGAAATGGTGATTGGGGGAAATGTGCAGCACCTCCACCCCAAGATCGGTCAGCTCATGAGAGCTAACGCCCTCCTCTCCCACCGTTACGGGTGCGAAATCCACCCCGTTGAGGTGGTAAATGCGAGCAATTTTACTGTAGCCGGGATCCTCCAGCCCATATCGCCGCTGTCGCCCCAGCAGCTGAAGCAGCAGGTGATACAGGTATTCGGTTCCCGCACCGATGACGATCTGATCGGCGGTGACCGACATTCCGCGCCCCTCGCGCAGATAGTCGGCAATGGCCTCGCGCAAGGCGATGGCTCCGGCCGCCGGAACGGGGGCCAGCAACCGTTCCCCCTCGTCAGCAAGGGTGCGTCGCATCAGCGTTGCCCAAAGGGAAAAGGGGAACCGAGAGCCGTCGGTGGCATTGGCCACCAGATCCAGCTCTATGGAAGGCGTTATGGGCGTGGGCGGCGCAGGCGGTGGCGTGGGGGGTGCGGCACGCAGGGGAGCGGGGGGCAGGTCGGACACAAAATAGCCCCGTCGCTCCTTGGCCACGATGTACCCCTCGGCGATCAGCTGCTCATAGGCGTTTTGCACCGTATTGATGCTGATGCCATGATGCTCGGCCAGACGGCGCTTGGAGGGGAGCCGTTCACCGGGTGCCAGCGCTCCCGACAGAATATCGGCGCGCAGCGCCGCCGGCAACGTATCGCACAGCTTGCCGCCCGAAAGATCGTAGGTATGCATCTGATCCCCTCCCTTTGCTTGATTTTCTCCATTTTATCATATCAGAGTGAAAAATGCAAGGGGCAATGTCTTTGCCGCGCGTTGCGGCGCGATGCATTTCTGCGATGGGTATTGGAGGCGAGACGTCGTGGGCACCGACCCCTACCGGGTTTGTACGGACATTGCGAACGGACGGGGTGTTGGTCGCGGAGGCGGACGACCGATGGTCGCCCCTACAGGTTGGCGCGAACGCCCCAAAGGCTTCCCCCCTTGTGGAGGAGGCTCCCGCCAAGGGCGGGTGGTGAGGGGCGCCAGATTTCGGGTCGTCGAAGGCGCCGACCCCTACCGGGTTTGTACGGACATTGCGAACGGACGGGATGTTGGTCGCGGAGACGGACGACCGATGGTCGCCCCTACAGGTTTGTGCGAACATTGCGCGCGGATGGAGCATCTCTCCTCCAAAGGCAGGCCTTGTTACAGAAAAGCCGCAGGCGTTATAACGCCTGCGGCAATTTTACTCGTCAATTTGAAATAGTGCGGTATCACAAGGGGCAAGCGTAAAGGTGAGGGTCTGCCCCGCGACACGCAGGTCAGCAGCACCAAACAAAGGGGTCACCTTGCGCGGCTGGGGCAAAACAAGTCGCTTTTCGCCACCCGTTTCACTATGTAATGCCACGTAGCCGTTGCCCGCGTACACCACGTCGCCGCCCCGGGCATACAGATGTACGCCGGCCTTTTTGAGAAATTCCACCTGCTCGTCAAGAGACAGAAAGGGATGCTCAAGCGTGGCGGTCAAATAGGGAATGCCCTGCTTGCGGCAAAGGGCCATAGCGCGCTCCCCTGCGGGAGACGGAATGGGCGAGGGAAAGATCACAGCCTTATATTTGTGCAAAAAATCGGCAGCACCCTCCACCATTTCCCCATCAAAGGGCGCCCCCACGTTGCCGGTGATGATGCGATTTTGAGGAACGGCTCTGTCGGCGGCGTGTGATGCACCCAGATTCCCTTTGGCGCGTTCGTCGGCCAGCACTGCCACCTCGGCGGCAAAATCGCGTTTTTTGCGAGAAAGCGCCCCCTCCTGTATCCGCTTCAGCTCGGTCAGCGTTTTCATCAGCAGCGGATCGGCGTACCAGCCGCCCCACATATCAAACCACCAGATACCCGAATCCTTGGTCAACTGATGGGCAAAGCACTTACGCAATGCCGCCCGGGAAAGCTCGGGCGTGGGCGGCCCTGACCACACCGAGGGGGCACCGGGCTTGGCGGTGGGATAAATATCCTCGGGGTACACACCGGGGCGAGACTCCTGTATGCCCATTGTCAGATAAGTGCGGATGTCGCACTCCACAAAGGCCAGCTTGCCGTGGCGCTTGATGGCATCCACCGGCATCATATCCGCCCAGTCGATGCCAAAGCGGCGGGCGTGGGTATAAGCATTGGGGGAGGAAAAGAAATCCAGATAGGGCGAATCCAGCAGCATCCGCAGGGCGCAGGAGCCCACGTTGACAGAGGAGCGCTCAAAGACATAGCCGTAAAAAGCGCCCACCACCTGTTGGTTATCGGTTTCCTCTTTTACAGCTTTTGCAAAGTGCTCCAGGCTTTTTGCCACGCAAGCGTTACCAAATTCCACATACCGTTTTGCGTTTTCGTCGACACAAGCATCATCTCCGCGCAAGCGCGAAAAGTCGGGAACGGGTGCGTTTTTCACACCGTATTGCTCCTCCATATAGCGGCGGTAGCCGCGAACCAAGACAGGCGCGGGATAGCCGCACAGATCGTGGAAAAACCACTCCTGGGTCTGTCCGCCGCACAGCTGCCAGCCCGCAATGCGCGGGGCATAATCTGCCGCCTTGATGTGGGAAACGATCTGTCGCAGCAGCGCGGCACCGTCACGGCGAAAGACCTCGGAGCCAAGAAATTCACGCCGCCCACCCTTGGGAGTGTCAATGCATTCCTCATCGTTTTGCACCGTCCACCAACGGGGCATGCTGACATAGATGCGCGGGAAAATATAGGCATCGGGGCAGGCGCGCAGGATCTTGCGTACCGCATCCTCAAACTCGCTATAATCCGGGCGCTCCGGATCTTCAAACACACCCACGCGAAAGGGGGTAAAGCCGGTCACCGCGCTATTGATGGGCAACGTGGTCATAGAGACGTTTACAAAAAAGATGCGATACCCTGCCTGCACAAAATCCGCATAGCGGCTGCGCTCCTCAAAATAGGTGGTATATGCCGCGGCAGGGGTCAGTACACCGTCGATCCTGAGCTCGGTTCTGCCGTCCACGCGCTGAATGGTACTGCTTAGCATTGCGATCCTCCCTTCTCTTTTTCTCCTTTATTATATCACATTTGGGCGTGCTTACAACCCCCTGTTTTTTCTCGCTTGCGCATTGGAGCTCTACGATACGTAGAGTGGGCACGTCAAAAATTTTGCTCAATTTTTCATTTTGGGTTGACATTTGATAAATCGGCTTTTATAATGAAATTGCCTTTTATATTAGGTATTTTAAATTTCGGAGGTACTGTTTTATGTTGAAGGTTGGCGTTCAGTCCGCGGGCTGGTACCGCAAGGACGACCCCATGGGCTCCTTTGAATACATCAAGGAGTGCGGCTTTGAGTCCATTGATTTCAATATCGACCATTATCTGAATGTAAGCAAACTGGTTAAGGAAGGCGTTTACCCCTCCTTCTTCGATCAGAGCGTTGAGGAGATCCTACAGTTCTTCACCCCCCTGAAGGAGGCCAGCGAAAAGACCGGCGTAATCATCGGCCAGATGCACGCGCCCTTCCCGGTGTGGTTCAAGGATAAGGACGAGGTCAACGATTATATCTTTATGGCGCTGGATAAGTGCTTTGCCGTTTGTGAGTACGTGGGCTGCCCTGCCATTGTGGTGCACCCCATCAACCGCTCTACCAAGGAAAAGGAATGGGACACCAACCTGGCCATTTATCGCCGTTTGATCCCTGTGATTCAGAAATACAAGGGCGTTAAGATCTGCCTGGAGAACATCTTCAGCCGCCGCCCCGGCCGCATCATCGAGGGCCGCTTGGCCAACGCCACCGACGCTTGCCGTATGATCGACATTCTCAACCAGGAGGCCGGCGGCGATTACTTCGGCTTCTGCCTGGATGTGGGTCACGCCAATCTGACCAACCGTAACATCAAGGAGTATGTCAAGGAGTTGGGTCACAGACTGACCATCCTGCACATTCACGACAACAACGGACAGGAGGATCTGCATATGATCCCCTACTCCTATCTGGCCGTACCCGCCAGCCATGTCTGCGACTGGCAGGGCTTTGTAGAGGGCCTGAAGGAGATCGGCTATCCCGGCGTGATCGCCTTTGAGACCTTCCGCATCTTCTCGGCCTATCCCAAGGCTGTACACACCCAGGTTCTGAAGCTGATCTCGGGCATTGGCCACTATTGGGCAGAGTGCATCGACGACCCCGCTTGGCCCCCCGTAAAATAACAGTTTTATAGGCGCGGTCTCCGCGCCTATATTCATAATAAAAAGGAGATTTTATGCTGAAAGTTGGTGTACAATCCTGCGGTTTTTATCGGGATGACGACCCCGTAGGATCTTTGAATTATATCAAAGCCCGTGGCTTTGAATCCATTGATTTTAACATTGATCTGAAAATGCCGATCGGGCGATTGGCCAAGCAGGCCAGCGGCCCCTATGAATCCTTTTTCAGCAAGAGCGTGGAAGAAATACTGAACTTTTACCGCCCCCTGAAGGAGGCCATTGCCATCACGGGCGTCACCGTAGATCAGATGCACGCGCCCTTCCCCAGCTATGTTGTGGGAATGGATGAGCTAAACGACTATCTGTTTGAGGCTGTTGTGAAATGCATGGCGGTCTGTCAGCTGATCGGTTGCCCCGCTATTGTGGTGCATCCCACCGCCCGTTCTACCTATCAAAAGGAATGGGATACCAACCTGGCTAACTATCGCCGTTTGATTCCTGCCGCCAAAAAATATGGGGTAAAGGTCTGCCTGGAGAATATTTCCAACCGCCGCCCCGGCCGCATCATCGAGGGACGCCTTTCCAATGCTTCGGATGCCTGCTTGCTGATCGACACCCTGAACGCCGAGGCGGGCGAGGAGCTGTTTGGCTTTTGCTTTGACGTGGGTCACGCCAATATGACCGCCCGAAATATGAAGGAATACGTGAAGGAGCTGGGACACCGTTTGACCATCCTGCACATTCACGATAACGACGGCAAAGAGGATATGCACATGATCCCCTATTCCTATCTGGCCACCCCCACCAGCCATTCCGTTGATTGGCAGGGCTTTGTAGAGGGGTTGAAGGAGATCGGTTATCAGGGCGTGCTGGGCTTTGAGATCTGTCGGATGTGGCTGGCTTATCCCAAGGCGGTGCACGATCAGGCCCTGGAGCTGGTCAGCGGCATTGGCCACTATTGGGCAGAGTGCATCGACGACCCTGCTTGGCCCCCTGTGAAATAAATCGAATCATAACCACCACTTCAAGTGGTGGTATGCACCGTGCCTTCAAGGCAAAAGTGCTAACGACATCGAAAGACATCCTGAACAATAAACATTAGTAATTATCGCCCCTCTGCCGAAAATTCGGCAAAGCCTCGCCCTTGGGGAGAGGTGGCGGCGGAGCCGACGGAGAGGGGGTATTTTCTGCCCTCTCACCCGCCTTCGCGGGAGCTCTCCCATAGGGAGAGCTTATGGCTAAAGCATTTTTATTCCACCACTTCAAGTGGTGGTTTATGTACCCTGAAGGCTACAAGCAAAGAGGTGTGAACAGCGTGCTGTTCACACCTCTTTATATTTATGAATTTTTTGTCAAATTCTATTGACATATTGTGAATGAAATATTAAAATGGTGTTATGATGCATAGATATGTATCATAAAACATCCGAAAAGGAGAAAAGAAATGAACGCATCTGTAAAAAAGATCGTGTGTTTGGTTCTTGCGATCATCATGGTTGCCACCGTGGGTCTGACGGCATTGTTCACCCTGACCGGCGCTATTTTCACCAAGAAGATCACCGATCAAGAGGAATTGGGTGAGCTGTACACCAAAGGCAGCCTCACCTCTGCTGTTGTGGTTGACGAGGTAGAGGTCAGCCTTGGCACCGTTATGGACTATATGAGCTACAAGCGTCTGATCAAGCTTGTGGTCACTCAGAATGTCCACGAGGGCAAGGTCAGAGATGTGGACGAGAGAATCGCTGACCGAACCGAGGACCTTGTACAGGCACAAATGTCCCTGGCAGCCTATCAGTTGGGCTACACCGGCTCTCACGATCCCGAATCCTCGGAGTACAAGAACTTCCAGAGCAACGTGGAGTATAAGAGAGAAGGCATCGCCGCTATCCAAGAGGATATCGACGAGATGGAGGCCGAAAAGGCCGCTCTGATCCTGGAGCACGAGAAGTATCTGGCCGACAACTACACCGAAGAGGACTTCACCGCCCTGACCGACGCCTTTGGCGAGGCAGACTTTATCAACGCATTGGGCTTTGCTTACCTCTTTGGCGGCGGCTTTGGTGTAAACGATGAGGGCCGTGCGGCTGTCATCCACGCCGAGGAGGCCACCGAGGAGGGCGAGGGCACCCTTGCCGAGCAAACCTTTGAGGCTTATGTAGCTGCACTGGCAAAGAAGGCCGCCAAGGGCGCTTACTTCTCCACCAAGACCAACTATGTTCTGCCCAGCATTCTGGCTCTGATGGCTGCTTATGCCGGTCTCTTCCTGGCTCTGCTGTTTGCCATCATCCTTGTGATCAATTTTGTCATCAAGCTGCTGGTTCTGCTGAAGAACCTGAAGAACGCAGACGAAGCTCTGCTGGATAAGCTGAAATCCGGCCCTCTGATGGGCTTTGTTGTAGCCATGCTGCTGATCTTCTCCTTCCTGAAGGTTGGCATGGGCTCCGAGGCCGTCATGGGCGGCTGCGTGATCGTTGGCATCGTATTCCTTGGTGTCAACTGTCTGATCGGTGCCATTGGCAAGCTGATGGAGTGCAACTTCAACTCCGAAAAGGTGCTGAAGGCCGGCATCAGCGTTGTCAGCGCCGTGTTGGCAGTTCTGTTGCTTTCCGCTTCTCTTGGCGTGGCAACCGGTGCCGTCACTTGCGACAAGCTGGCAGACTTTGAAAAGAGCAGCTATGAGGTTCGCTGGAACGACCGCTTCACCGAGCTTTACAAGGAGGCCGAAAATAACGGCACGGAGATCACCCCCGAGGTGCTGGACGAAATGAAGAACAAGGCCGGCTCCTACGCGCATGAGAATCTGGATGTGAAATTCAACATGACCACGCTGATGATCATCATTGGCTGGGTAGGTGCCATCACCGCTTCCATCGGCCTGACCTGCGTACTGTGCAGAATCGCATTCCGCACCTATAAAGCCAAGACCGGAGAGGTCAGACCCTACAACGCACAGTTCTTTGTGGCTGCATGCCTGCTGGTTTGCGGCGTGCTGCTTTCCATGGGTACCATTTCGGATATGGACAGCCTGAATACCACTCTCCACGAGGGCAAGTATGCCATCCTCACCTCCGAGTATGAGCTGGACGGCAGCTATGACAAGCTGGCGATGGAGACCCTCACCGAGGAGCGCAAGCTGACCGTTGCCTTTGTTGACGAGCTGAACAAGCAGATCGACGAGACCTCTGACGAGGAGGCTAAAAAGGCATTGACCATGGTCCGTGACAACGGCCTGCGTTCCATTAACTACACCGACAACCGTATGGAGGAGCTGACGGATACCGACATTCCTACCGTTTCCATCATTCTCTTTGCCGTACTGCTGCTGGTCTGCGAGATTGCATACAAGATCGTACCCGGCAAGGTTGCAAAGCTGATGCCCGAGGAGCTGCTTGTCTGCGGTGAAAAGCAGAGCGAGGAGGCAGAAGCTGCTGAGCCTGCCGAGGCTGAAGCTGCTGAAGCAACCGAAGCGCAGGAAGAGCCTGCCACCGAAGAAAAGGCAGAATAATTCCCGATCGCAACATACCACCCAACGCACCTGCCCAACGGCAGGTGCGTTATTTTTAAAAAAAACGCGCACGCTTGACAAAAATGTGATATAATGCAATTATCAGATGCTGATAGGAGGATCACACGATGCTGGAAATTTCGGTACAATCTGCGGGATGGTTTCAAAAAGACGACCCGGACGGCTCCTTTGCCTATATCAAGGCCTGCGGCTTTGAAGCGGTGGATTTTAACATCGATCACTATTTGTCGGTGAAAACCTTGGTGAAAAGCACCGAGGCTCCCACCTCGTTTTTTGACAAAAGCACAGAGGATATTCTGGCGTTTTTTACACCCTTGAAGGAGGCTGCCGAAAAGTACGGCATCGCCTTTGCACAAATGCACGCCCCTGCCCCCGTTTGGATCGAAGGGCGACCGGAGCTGACCGACTATATTCTGATGGCGGTGGAAAAATGCTTGGAGGTCTGCCAATATGTGGGGTGCCCCGCACTGGTGGTACATCCCGATCGGCAGCCTGACAAGGAGTTGGAATATAATCACAATATGGAAATCTATCGCAAGCTGATCCCTGCTGCAGTGCGCACCGGTGTCAAGGTCTGTCTGGAAAATCTGCCCACTCACTTTAACGGCCGTTTGACCGACGGTGTATGCAACACCGGTGAGGAGGTCTGCCGCTATATTGACACCTTGAATGCCCTTGCAGGGGCGGATGCCTTTGGGTATTGCTTTGACGTAGGTCACGCCAATATGATGGGATGCAACCTATATGACCACTTGAAAAAGGTAGGCTCGCGTCTGACGGTGCTACACACCCACGACAACAACGGCACCGCCGATTGGCACACCGCACCTTATACCTGCGTGGCGCCTGCCGGCCTACAAACCGATTGGGAGGGCTTTATCCGCGGTCTGCGCGCAGCCAACTATCGTGGCGCGCTGAACTTTGAGACCTTTCGCGTAATGCGGCATCTGCCCAAGCCCTTGCACGAAAAGATGCTGTGCTACATTGCTGAGGTGGGCCGTTATTTCAAAGAGCGGATTTTGGCCGAGGAGCCTTGAGGAGTCAACGGATATAAAACCGCGCAACGGGTGGCAAAACCGCAACCCGTTGCGCCTTTTTTGATCATGCCCGGCCGAAAGCTTTGGCGGGAATGCGATCCGTATTTTTCACAAACGACGCGGCAACCTTGCAAGGGCGAACGGTTTTCGCCCCTACGTCGCCAATATACGTTGCCGGGAGCGCCGGGCAAGATCATATTTTTCAGCAAATTTTCGGGAACACCTTGACTTTTTCAAAATCCTTTCTTATAATGAAACCAACCGCAAGGAAAGGGCAATCCCCTTGCGGAATTTAAACACCCCGGAGGTTTTCATTATGCTGAAGATCGGTGTACAGTCCGCTGGTTGGTACAACAAAAACGACCCCGACGGCTCTTTTGCTTTTATCAAGTCCTGTGGCTTTGATGCAACCGACTTTAATATCGACCATTATCTGTCGACCGGTGCGCTGGCCAAGAGTCCCGATGCTCCCACCTCGTTTTTTGACCAAAGCATTGAGGACATTCTGCAATTCTTTACCCCTTTGAAGGAAGCCAGCGAGAAGCACGGCGTTGCCATTGCGCAGATGCATGCTCCTTTCCCGGTGTGGATCAAGGATCGCGAGGACATCACCGAGCACGCGCTGATGGCCGTGGAAAAGTGTCTGCAGGTCTGCCAGTATGTGGGATGCCCCGCCATTGTGGTACATCCTGTCGGCCGCACCCTGAAGGATGTGGAGATCGAGACCAATCTGGCCATTTACCGCCGTTTGATGCCCATGGCTGTCAAGACCGGCGTGAAGGTCTGCTTGGAAAATCTGTTTAAGACCTACAAGGGTCGCGTGACCGAGGGTCCTTGCGCCGACGTAAGCGAGGCCTGCTGGTATCTGGATACCCTGAACGCCGAGGCTGGTTGTGACGCCTTTGGCTTTTGTCTGGACGTGGGTCACGCCAACCTCCTTGGTCGTGACATCAAGGAATACATCAAAAAGCTGGGTCACCGCTTGACCGTTCTGCACATTCACGACAACGACGGCAATAGCGACCTGCACGGTATGCCCTATACCTTTACCCGCAACTGGGGAGCTGACTGGATCTGCGATTGGAACGGTTTTGTGGACGGCCTCAAGGAGATCGGCTACAAGGGTGCTCTCGGCTTTGAGACCTTCCGCGTGATCTGCTCGAACTTTCCCCGCGAGCTGTGGCCCGAGGCGCTGAAGCTGATTTCGGCAACCGGCCGTTATTGGGCTTCTCGCATTGAGGCGGAATAAATCATATACCATCCGAAAGGGCTCTTGACGGGGCCCTTTTGCTTTTCCCCCGAAAAGCGACAAAATTTGTTTCCACCGCGCTTTTTTCTTGACTTTAGCGGCCACTTTGTTTATAATAAAAGTATCTTTATCAGACAGGAAGGAACAAAAATGCTCAAGCGCTTTCTTGCCTATTATAAGCCCCACAAGCGGATCTTCTTTTTTGATATGTTGGCTTCTCTGCTTGTTTCCGTGGTGGGCATTTTTTATCCCATCGTCACCCGCACGATGCTCAACGATCTGATCCCCAACCGGAATTATCGCATGGTGGTGATCTTTGGTCTGACGCTGCTGGGGCTGTATCTGCTTCGTATGCTGCTGAACTTTTTCATCCAGTATTACGGCCACGTCATGGGTGTGCGGATGCAAGCGCAAATGCGTAGCGATATGTTTGATCATTTGGAAAAGCTGCCCTTTTCCTATTATGACGACAACGAGACCGGTAAGATCATGTCCCGTATGACCAACGACCTGATGGAGGTCAGCGAGCTGGCCCATCACGGCCCCGAAAACCTGATCATTTCCACGGTGTCGATCATCATTTCCTTTGTGTATCTTTCTACCATCAACCTTTGGTTGACCTTGCTGATCTTTGCCTGCGCGCCCCTTTTGCTGATCGTGTCGCTGACCCTGCGCCGTCGGATGCGCCGCGCCTTTCAGGAGAGCCGCAAGGCCGTGGCCGAGATCAACGCCTCGCTGGAAAGCAGCATTTCGGGCATCCGTGTGACCAAGGCCTTTACCAACGCCTTAAAGGAGCATGAAAAATTTGAGGTGGGAAACGGCAAGTTCGTCAGCGCCCGTCGCGCAGCCTATAAGGCCATGGGGCAGTTTCACTCCACCACCTCCTTTATCACCGATGTGTTCAACGTGGTGGTGCTGATTGCCGGCGGCTTCTTTCTTTACAACGGGCATATTGCATTTGGCGATTATTCCGCCTTTATCGTCTCCGTTGGCCTGTTTATCACCCCCGTTATGACGCTGATCAACTTTATCGAGCAGTATGAGAGCGGCGTAACCGGCTTTTCCCGCTTTTTGGAAATTATGGATGCCGTGCCCGAGCAGGATGCCGACGGCGCTGTGGAGCTGGGGCGCGCCAAGGGCGAGATCGAACTGCGGAACGTGCATTGCTCTTACGACGGCAAGCGCGAAATTCTGAACGATGTTTCGCTGACGGTCAGCGCCGGCCAAACCTATGCGCTGGTGGGTCCCTCCGGCGGCGGCAAAACCACCATTTGCCATCTGATTCCCCATTTTTATGAATTGACATCGGGGCAGATCCTGCTGGATGGGCAAGACATTGCCACCGTTAACCGCGAGTCGCTGCGCCGTAATATCGGCATTGTGCAGCAGGATGTGTATCTGTTTAATGCCACCATTCGTGACAATATTCTCTACGGACGGCTGGATGCCACCGAGGAGGAGGTCATCGAGGCCGCCAAGCGCGCCAATATCCACGAGTATGTGATGTCGCTGGAAAAGGGCTATGACACCGAGATCGGTGAGCGCGGCGTGCGCCTTTCCGGCGGTCAGAAGCAACGCCTTTCCATTGCCCGTGTGTTCCTTAAAAATCCGCCCATCCTTATTTTGGATGAAGCCACCAGCGCCTTGGATAACGCCACCGAGATCTTGATTCAGGATGCACTGGACGAGCTGTGTAAGGGGCGTACCACCATTGTGGTGGCCCATCGCCTTTCCACCATTCAGAACGCCGACGAGATTGCTGTGATCGACAACGGTCGCGTGATCGAGTGCGGCTCTCACGCCGATCTGCTGGAGAAAAACGGTGCTTATGCCGCGTTGCATCGCAGTCAATTCCGGGCGTAAATGTAATAAAAACAAAAGAACGGGTGACCAAAAGGTCACCCGTTCTTTTGTTTTGTTGTGTTGAGCCGTGCCTCTGACGGTGTAGTTGTCTACTCCGAGGTGGTGAGCCGAGAAACAACGCAGCAATACCACGCTTTTGCCCGTGGGCAAAGAAAACCAAGCAGAGCGAGGCGCATTGAGGCGAGCCGCCGACGGTGTAGTTATCTACTCCGAGGTGGCGAGCCGAAAATGGAACGAAGCTATGCGCAGGTTTTATTTGCCCACGCAGAAATGGGAGAAGATGGAGGATATAATCGCCTCATCCACCGCCCTTCCCTCCACCTCGCCCAGCGCTTGCATAGCAAGCTCGGCATCGATGCAGGCGGCATCCAGGGGGACACCGGCGCGCAGAGAATGAATGGCGGTCTGTAAAGCATCGGCGGCACGGGCAAGCGCCGCGTGCTGGCGAGCGTTGGCCACCACGGCATCCTCGGCCAGGGAGATCCCATCACAGAGATAGAGCTTTTCCACCAGCTGACGCAAGGGTGTGATCTCACCGGTGCGAGCGGAAAGTGACACGATATGGTCAAAGGATGCCAGCTCCGGCGCGGAAATCTGCACACCGTTATCGCATTTATTCAGCACGATCACCACCGTGGCAGATGTACCTTCCAGCTGGTGCAGCAGGGCGCGGCAATCTGCGGTGAGGGGCGCGGAGGCATCCAGCACGCAAAGGATCAGCTCAGCCTCCTCCATGGCTTTTCGGGCACGCATAACACCGATCCCCTCCACGGTATCATCGGTCTCACGCAAGCCGGCCGTATCATACAGCCGCAGAGTAACCGCACCCAGCGCCACCGTTTCGGAAAGAATGTCACGGGTGGTGCCCGCCACATCGGTGACAATGGCGGCCTCACGCCCCACCAAAGCATTGTACAGCGTGGATTTACCGGCATTGACCGGACCGCAGATCACGGTGGCAATGCCCTCGGCCACGGCGTGGCCGGTGCGATAGGTGGCCAGCAGGCCATGAATCTCTGCATGCACCTGCTCCAGCGCGGCAGTCAGCTCCTCGCGGCTCATGGTGTTCAGATCCTCGTCGGGAAAATCGATCTTGGCATAGGAATCTGCCAGCAAAAACGAAAGACGGTCAAAGGTTTTTGCAACGGCATCGGCCAGCTTGCCCGACAAACCGCTGCGCGCCAGCACCATTTGCCCCGTGGTCTGCGCCTCTAACAGAGAGCCCAGCGCCTCGGCAGCAGTCAGGGTGATCTTGCCATTCATCAGAGCGCGACGGGTAAACTCCCCCGCCTCGGCCATCCGTGCCCCTGCTGTAAGCACGGCAGTCAGTACGGTTTCGGTCAGCAACGCGCCGCCATGGCAAGAAAGCTCGGCAACATCCTCCCCCGTGAAGGAATGAGGGGCCGGAAAAAAGAGGGCCAGTCCCTCATCCAGCACCGTTCCCTCGCCATCGGTGATCTGACCAAAGCAGGCACGACGGGGATGCTCGGCAGGACTTTTTTGGCTGCGAAATACCCGTTGCAGTACGGTGCCAGTCTCGGGGCCGGATATGCGGATCACCGCAATACCACCCTTACCACGGGGCGTGGAAACCGCAGCAACGGTATCAAAAATATTGAACATAAAGGCTCCTTTGAAAAAGTAACGGTTAAGCAAAAAGCTTAACCGTTACTGCGTTTTATCAGAATTCGCCAAACTCCTCGCGGCGGCTGTCAGCAGCAGGAGCTGCGGTTCCCTCGGTATCGAGATACAGCACAACCTTGCGGTTGTTCTCGCTGCCGATGGAGTTGGTGGAAACGCCCTCGATCTTCTGTACCTCAGAATGGATGATACGACGCTCGTAGGGGTTCATGGGCTCCAGCATAACGCTCTTTTTGTAGCGCAGAACCTTATCGGCCATGCGGCGAGCCAGCGCGCGGAGGGTCTCCTCGCGCTTGAAGCGGTAGTTCTCAACATCAACGGTTACGCGGCAATACTCGCGCTTTTCACCGGCCACCTTCTTGTTGGCGGCCAGATTAGCCAGATACTGGAGAGAATCCAGGGTGTCGCCGTGGTGGCCGATCAGCACACCGGCGCTTTCGCCATCCACGCGGATGAGCTTGTTGTCACCCTCGCCGTCGGACATGGTGACCTTGGCTTCAAGGCCCATGCTCTCGACCAGGTTCTTGACAAAGTCAAGTGCAACCTCAGCACCCTTGAGGGTATAGGAAGCGGCAATTTTAGCGGGAGCGGCACCAATGCCAAGGAAGCCCTTTTTGGGAGCCTCGACAACGGTATATTCAATAGCCTCGGCGTTGGGAGCACCCAACTCTGCAACAGCCTTTGTAACGGCCTCTTCAACGGTTTTTGCTACAACGGTAATTTCCTTTTTCACTGTCTTATCCTCACTTGTTTTGGTTGTTTTTACGGTCTTCCTTCAGCACGGGAGCATCGGGATCGGCAGGGGTCTGCTCGGCCACGGGCTCGGTTTCTTCTTCGTCATCCTTGGTGGCGGGGGCGGCAATGGAGCCCTTGGGGGGCAGATCGTCCTCGTCGTCGATATGATGGAGCGAGCGATATACGCGGCCATCGGGGGCGGCGGTGTACTCGGGCTCGGCCTTGCCTCTGTTCTTTGCCTTCATTTCCTTTTCTGCCTTTTTATAGTCCTCCTCGGTAAAAGTGGGCAAAGGCATGGCCTTGTGCAGAATGAACTGCTTGAGCACGCCGATCAAGCACTTGAAGATCCAGTAAATACCAACGGCTGCAGGGGTGATAAAGGCGATATACACGCTCATCAGGGGCATGGTGATATCCATCATGTTGTTGGAGCAACCCATCTGAGGATCCTGTGCGGCAGGCTGATAGCTGAGCTTGCGGTTGATCTTCATGCTGGCGAAATAGGCCACAAAGGTCAGAATGGGGATGATGATCAGCGCCCAAGGCTCACGGAAGCCGGGAGTGAGGCCGGTATTCAGGCCAAACAGATTGAAATCGGGCACGCTAACGCCCTCCAGCGCCTTGGCACAGTCGGCGGCGTTGGCGTAATAGGAGAATTTAGAAAGGTGCGAAAGGTTCTCGGTAGAAAGCTTGGAAAGCAGCTCGATGGTTCCCTTGCCGGAGCTGGTCAGCGTCTGACCAAGGCCGCCTGCGGCGCGGGCGGTGGTGGCAAAGGTGGAAAGTGCCGAGGAAAGGCCCTCGGCCTTGCCCAACACATAACGAAGGGGGTCGATCACGATGTTATACAGCGCAATCACGATGGGCATCTGGATCAGCAAGGGCAGGCATCCGCCCATGGGGTTAAAGCCCTCATCCTGGTACAGTTTTTGAACCTCCTCCTGCATTTTGCGCTGGGAGACCTGGTCGGTGCGGCCGGCATATTTCTTGCGGATGGCACGCTCCTTGGGGGAAAGCTTGGCCTGCTTGATGGAGTTTTGCTGCTGACGAATGCTGAAATACAGCAGCAGCACCTCCACGATCAGAGCAAAGACGAACAGGGCCAGCACGTAGTTGCCAAAGGTAATATTGGTGATGACACCAAGGAACTTACCAACCCAGACCAGGGGGTTGGTCTTTTCGGTCAGATCTACGGTGGTCTTCATCTTTTCAACGGTGGTGGCGACCTCCTCGGCGGTGAGGGCATCGCGGAACTCGTTGAACTTGACAAGAGATGCATCGTCGGTGGGCTTGACCGCCTCCAAGGCAGTCTTGGCAGCCTCTACGTCCACGGGCTTGGTCTCACCCACGGTAACGGTACTGTCGTCAAAGCCCTCGGCGCTCATATTGTAGCCACGGGAGGCGGCCACAAACTTTTCGCGTGCGGCAGCATCCTGCACCAAAATGCGCGCGAAATAGGTGGGGGCATCGGTATCGGCCGAGGTCCAGGTGGAGTTCACGGTGGAGGTGTTACCTGCACAAGAGGCAAGGGCCACCGCCAGCATCAGCACCACAAGAGTCAAAAGGCCGACCCGTTTGATGGTTTTCGTTGTTTTCATTGATTTTTATCCTTTCGATGGACGAGAATCTTCATCGGAGCTTTTCACTTCCGTATTCTCATTGCAAGACGCTTTCGTTTTGTCATCTGCTTCCTGCAAATGACCTCCGTCGTCGTCTTTCCGACGGGGATCGCTGTTCTCACAGCAATCATTCGCTTCATTGTCGCTGTCAATGGGAATCTCCCGAGAGCCCTTGTAGCGCAATCCCTTTTCGGGCACAGGATCGTAGCCGCCAACCGACATGGGGTTGCAGCGCAGGATCCGCCAGACCGTCAGGATCATACCCACAAAGAAGCCTCGCTTTTGAAAGGCCTCGATGGCATAGGCCGAGCAGGTCGGCACAAACCGACAGCAGGGACCGCCCTTGAGGGGAGACAGATATTTTCTGTAAAATTTGACCAGCAGTATGCAAAGATGCTTCATGCCTGTTCCTCAGGCAAGAGTGACAAGCGGCGGAAAAGCTTGATCATTTCCCTTTCCACATCCTGTGCCTTTTTGCCTTTGATCTCTTCCCTTGCTGCCAGAACCACCAGAAAGCCGGTCTTGACCCCTGCGGCCTTGACAGCGCGGTAGCCCTCGCGCAAAAGGCGCTTGGCGCGATTGCGCTGCACGGCTCCACCGATCTTTTTGCCGACCGACAGACCCACACGGTTCAGGTATTCCTTTTGGGGGTTGGCATCGCGCAGGCGCCGCGCGGCGTAATCCTTCAGGACATATACCGCCACCAGCTTGCCCACGGCACGCTGCCCCTTGGCAAAGGTCTTGTTATAAAGGTGATGTTCTTTGATGGCATACTGTTTCATGGTTTTTGCCCGTACTTCCGTTTATTTTGGTAATTTTTTTGCGTAAAAATGCAGATACGTGTGCGAATTTTTCTCACATAAATGATTTCCCTTTTGGCAAAGGTTTGCTGCTTTTCAAGAAAAAAGAGGAAGTGAGGCGATGCGCCACAGCAAGCCGACGTCGAGGTCGTTTGCGAGGAGCAAGGAAGCATCGCGCCGCTGTTTTTTCTTGAAAATCAAGAAAAATGACCGATGGGGCTAAACAAGCATCATCGGTCGTTTTTCTATGTGAGATCGAGACGATTAGTAGGTGAGTCTCTTTCTGCCTTTTGCACGTCTTCTCTTGAGAACGTTTCTGCCATCGGCAGTCTTCATTCTCTTTCTGAAACCGTGCTCCTTCTTTCTCTGACGCTTTTTGGGCTGATAAGTTCTGAGCATAGTGGCACCTCCTTAAGATTTGGATTCGGAAGCGTATCGGACAGTACCCAATGGACGCTTTTTACAGTGACATCGTTTATTATACACGCAAAGTGTGGTGTTTGTCAAGTGTTTTTTTTATTTTAGGTAATTTTTTCTCATTTTTTGCCCAAAAAAGTTTCTTCTTTATACAATATATCAAAGATAACCGTATTTATGGCGTTTGAAGACCACCAGCCAGGCGGTCATCAGAGTGGCCAACCCCTCGGCCACGCAGATCGAAAACCAGATGCCATCCAGCCCCAACAGCAAGGGGAGTAGCAGCACGGATCCCACCTGAAAGACCATCGTGCGGAAAAAGGAAATGACCGCAGAGATCACCCCATTGCCAAGGGCGGTGAAAAAGGACGAGCCGAAGATGCCGCATCCGCAAAACAGAAAGGACAAGGAATAGATAACCATACCGTGGGCCGTCATTTCCAGCAGGGCGGCATCGTATCCCACAAAGATCATGGACAGAGGGCGCGCCAGCGCGACACCGATCGCCGTGAGAACCGCACCGCCTGCCGCCACCAGCACCGTGCTTTTGCAAAGCAGGCTTTTCAGCTCGGGGCGGTTCTCTGCCCCATAGTGATACCCGATGACGGGGGCAACGCCGATGCTGTAGCCAATAAAGATGGCTACAAAAATGAAATTGACATACATGATCACGCCATAGGCGGCGATCCCATCCTCGCCGGCGATATCCAGCAAGCGAAGATTATACAGCATCCCCACCAACGACATGGAGATGTTGGACATCAGCTCCGACACGCCATTGGTGCAGGTCTGCCACAGCACACGGCCGTAAAAGCGGAAGGGCACAAAGTGCAGCACGCGGTTCTTTTTGCCGAAGAAGTAGAAAAACGGCACAAATCCACCCACGCATTGGCTGACGGCGGTGGCCAGTGCGGCGCCCTCAATTCCCAAGGGGAAAATACCCACCAGCAAAAGATCCAGCACCATATTGGTCACACCCGCCCCTACCGTAACCACCAGCCCCAGCTTGGGGCGCTCGGCGGTGATAAGAAAGCTTTGGAACATGGTCTGCAGCATATAGGCCGGCAGGGCCAGCAAAATGATGCGGCCATAAGAAACGCAATACTCCAGCAGCTCCCCCTCTGCCCCCAGCCAAGTGGAAATGGAACGCAGGAAGAAAATGCAAGGAACGGCCAACAACAAGCTGCCCACCACCACGACGGCGGTCAAAAAGGTAAAATAACGCTTGGCATCGGCCTCCCTGCCCTCGCCCATAGCCTTGGAGACCACTGCCGTACCGCCTGTGCCGATCATAAAGCCAAAGGCTGACAGGATCATCAGCACCGGCATGATCAGATTAATGGCCGCAAAGGGTGTTTTACCCACAAAGTTGGATACAAAAAATCCATCCACCACACCGTAGATCGAGGTGAAGATCATCATCAGGATCGACGGCAAGGTAAAACGCAGAATACGCCGATAGGTAAAGTGATCGGACAATCGAATGGCCATGGGGGCTCCTTTCTTCAAATGTTATACAAAGGGCAGCAGCTCCACCAGAAATACGGTGGCACAGGCGGCCACCGCCACCACGGGGAGCTTGCACCGCATCAGCGACAGCACCACCGCCACCGCCAAAGCGGCCAGAGCCGACCAGATCACGTTGGTGGCCCCAAGAATGGCCGGAAAGGTCATCACCGACAGGGTGACATAAGGCACATAATATAAAAAGGAACGGATAAAGGGGCTTTTGATCTCGCGGCGGATCAGCACCAAGGGCAGCACGCGGATCAGATAGGTAACCACCGCCATGACCGCAATGGCCAAAAAGACATTATGAACCGTCATGAGGGCACCTCCTCGCTATGGGGTGCTACCACCGGAAACAGCCAAGCGGCCACGGCAGAAATCAGCACGGTCAGCAGTACGATGCGAAATCCCTCGGTGAGAAAGGTCAGGGAAAGTCGCTCTACGGCAAGGGTCAGCAGAGCGCTGGCCAGCATGGAGATCGCCACAACGCCGGCGATGACCTTGCTCTTACGGGCCGGTGGCAGGATGATGGCCAGGAACATGGCATACAGCGCCACGCCCAGGGCACCGGTGGCACGGGCGGGCAGCACGTTGCCCAGCACAGCACCCAGCAGCGTGCCCAGCGTCCAGCCCGGCACGGCCACAGCAATAGCACCGTAGCTATAAGCAGGCGACAGCCGATCGGACACGGCCATGGAGACGGCAAAGATCTCGTCGGTGACACCGTATCCGATCAAAAGCCGGTGCAAAAACGAGGTATCGGGTGCGATTTTTTGCGACAATGCGCAAGACATCAGCAAATAGCGGATGTTGATAACCAGTTGGGTAAAGGCCAGCTCCACATAGGTGGTTCCTGCCCCGATCAGGGCGATGGCGGCGGCCTCCCCCGCCGAGGTCAGATTGAAAAGTGACATCAGGGTAGATTGCAGGGCGGTCATTCCTGCACCGCTTGCCTGAATGCCCAGCGCAAAGGCCACGGCAAAGTAGCCAAGACCAATGGGCAATCCGTCACGCAGACCCCGAATGAACCATTGTTTGGTATCGTTGCTCACAAGATCATTCCTTTTTTATCAAATATCCCTCCTATTGTAATCCATTCCGGCAGGAATGTCAAGAGGCAGGGCGGTTTGGGTGAGCGTGGGCGCCGCTCGCCCCGATATGTACAAGGTCGCGCCATACGCTCCGGTCACAAAAACGCTTCAAGTGTTTCCTTGGGCTATTTGCAGCAAACAACTGCACGCTCTTGCAAAACGCTTGGGTAAAACCGAAGGCTTTGGACACATACTATGTGGAAGGGGGTGGTTTTATTTTTTACCGTTTTGATCAAAAAAGCAATACCGTTGCGCCGTTTTCGCTCCCTACACTCCCCAATGTGGACGGATTGATATTGGGATACCTATCGGTGGCAGAGCTGGACGATGTAGCCGATGCGCTGGAGCTGCCGCCCCATACGGTGCAACAATGCCGTCGGGAGCTGCGCCATTTCCGGGGCGGCATGGAGGAAGGCGAGCGCTATCTGTTTGCCACCATTCGCCGTACCGGGGGAGATGCTATGGGAGAGGACGCCATCGCCCTTTACGTGGGAAAGCGGCTGTTTCTGGTGGTGGATATCCGTGACAGCGACGGCAGCACGCACCGCGCCTTTCAAGGTCTATTGCGCCGTTTTACCCCCACAACGGTCACAAAAGAACGATTGATCGCCGCCTTTCTGGACACCTTGATCGACGGGGACAGCAAACTGCTGGAGGAATTGGAGTTCACCTTTTCGGAGCTGGAGGATGCAGTGCTGCGGGATGCCGCCGACGATGATTTTACCATTCGCTTGCTCCACCACAAGCAATACCTTTTGCTGTTGCACAATTATTACGAGCAGCTTATCGACATTGGGGAGACGCTGTTTGAAAACGAGAGTCGGCTGTTTGCAAGGGCCGAGCTGCGCCACTTCCACCGCTTTGTGGGTCGGGTAGAGCGCCTTTGCCGCACCGTGGCCATTCTGCGCGAGCAACTGAGCCAGCTGCGCGATGCCTATCAATCCACGCTGGACCTACGCCTTGGTCGCATTATGAAGGCCTTTACCGTTCTGTCGGCCATTTGTCTGCCCCTATCGCTGATCGTGGGGTGGTATGGCATGAATTTTGATATGCCGGAATTTGGGTGGCGCTGGGGCTATCCTATGGTGGCGATTTTGTGCGCCGCGGTGGTGCTGATTTGCATTAAAATTTTCAAAAAACACCATTGGATGTAGGTAAAATGGAGGTTTTTTCCATTTATTTAAGGAAAAATGAATTTTTTAACTTTTTACCTTGCAAAACAGAAAAGGATATGCTATAATGTTACGCAATACCATTTCACACCGAAAGAGAGGTGTTTTTGTTGGCAGCCTTTGATATGCTTCACCAATATGATGAGGAAAATGCCGAGATCCTGGAGGAGCTGGTAGCAGAATCCGAGCGCGGCTATCAGATCCCCAATGCTGAATTTGATAACTACCGCGTCAAGCGCGGCTTGCGTGAGCCGGACGGCACCGGCGTGATGGCCGGCGTGACCCGCATTTGTAACGCCCACGGCTATGTCATCGACGAGGGCGCACGCGCCCCTGTGGACGGCCGCCTGTACTATCGCGGCTATCGCATGAGCGACCTTTGCGAAAATTTTGTGGCAGAAAACCGCTTTGGCTTTGCCGAGTGCTGCTATCTGCTGTTTTTCGGCCGCCTGCCCACCGCCACCCAGCTGGAGCGCTTTACCACTCTGCTGGATCGCTATGCCCGTTTGCCTGCCCGATTTGACGAGGATATTCTGATGAAGGCTCCCTCGCCCTCGATTATGAATAAAATGGCAACCGGCGTGCTGTCGCTGTATGCCTACGACGACAACCCCGACGAGACCACCCTTTCCAATATGCTGCGGCAAAGCATGCAGCTGGTGGCCCGACTGCCCGTGATCGCGGCACACACCTATGCGGTATATCGCAACGTGTTCGGCGGCCACGGCTTGAACCTGCACAACCCCAAGGATGGCCTTGCCACCGCCGAGAACTTTTTGCGGATGCTCCGCCCCGACAAATCCTATACCGACGAGGAGGCCAAGCTGCTGGACCTGTGTCTGGTCATTCACGCCGAGCATGGCGGCGGTAACAACTCCTCCTTTGCCTGCCGTGTGCTTTCCTCCTCCGGCACCGATACCTATTCCGCCGTTTCTGCGGCCATCGGCTCGCTGAAGGGTCCCCGTCACGGCGGTGCCAACATTAAGGTGCAGGAAATGTTTGACTGCATCAAGGAAAACGTGCGCGATTACAAGGACGACGAGGAGCTGATGAGCTTTCTTGCCAAGATCCTGCAAGGCGAGGCCAATGACCACTCCGGCCTGATTTACGGTATGGGGCACGCCATTTATACCAAGTCTGACCCCCGTGCCGTGATGCTGAAGCAGCACGCGCGCTCGCTGGCCTGCAAAAAGGGCTATGGCGACGATTTTGCCCTGCTGGAATCCATCGAGCGTCTGACCCCCGAGGTCTTTCGCCGCTATAAGGGCTTGGATAAGACCATGTGTGCCAACGTGGACCTGTATTCCGGCCTGATCTATCGGATGCTGAACATCCCTACCTTTATGTATACACCTTTGTTTGCCATTGCCCGTGCTTCCGGCTGGTGCGCGCATCGCATTGAGGAATTCATGACCGCCAAGCGGATCATCCGCCCGGCCTATAAGTGCATTACCGGTCACCAGACCTACGTACCCCTGCATGAGAGAAAGTAATATGTCGCAAAAACGGCAAAACGCATCTGCGTTTTGCCGTTTTTGTGCCAAGACGGTTGAGGATATTGGCATAGGGTTGGTGGCCGGGAGGTTGATCGCGGATGCGGACGAATATGGTTTCTCCCATGCTGTCAATGTGCGCAGCCGGGGGCGATAGAAACTCCGCGCGGCACCTCCCGGGCGCACGCGGTATGACGATAGCATCATCACACAAATTTCACAAATAAGGCTCTTGTAATTTCGCACATATAATGATATAATAGTTAGGTATCTAATTATTAAGGAGTATTCCTCCGGAAAGGAACGCTATGTTAAAACGCCTGCTTGGCAGCGTACGGGAATTTAAAAAGCCCACTATCATCACGCTGATCTTTATCATTGGCGAGTCGATCATTGAAACGTTGATCCCCTTCGTCACCGCCGAGCTGGTCGACACGATCAAGGAAAGCGCCAAGCTTTCTGACGGTTCGGGTATGCAAAAGGTGATCTCCACCGGCATCCTGCTGGCCATTATGGCCTTTGCCTCTCTGGCCTGCGGTGTGATTGCTGCCCGCAGCTGTGCCAAGGCCTCCTCGGGCTTTGCCAAAAACCTGCGTCACGATCTGTACGACCGTATCAATGCCTTTTCTTTTGAAAACGTAGACAAATTTTCCTCCACCTCGCTGGTCACCCGTATGACCACCGACGTGCAGAACGCCCAAATGGCCTATATGATGGTCATTCGCACCGCCATCCGCTCTCCCTTGATGCTGATCTTTTCGGTGGTGATGTCCTTTGTGATGGGCGGCATGCTGGCCATGACCTTTGTGGTGATCATCCCCGTGTTGGCCTTTGGCTTGTGGCTGGTGGGCCGCAAGGCGATGCCAGCCTTTCGCAGTGTGTTTCGCAAATACGACCGTCTGAACGAATCCATTGAGGAAAACGTGCGCGGTATGCGTGTGGTCAAGGGCTTTTCCCGTGAGGAATACGAAAAGCAGAAATTCGGCACCGCCGCCGAAAACATTCGCGGCGACTTTACCCGTGCCGAACGCATTGTGGCGTGGAACCGCCCCATTATGCAGTTCTGTATGTATTTCAATATGATCTTTGTGCTGCTGGTGGGCTCTAAAATGGCTATTGAGGGCACCTCCGGCGTGGATGTGGGACAGTTGTCGGCCATGCTGACCTACGGTATGCAGGTGCTGATGTCTTTGATGATGCTTTCCATGATCTACGTCATTCTGACCATGTCCACCGAATCTATGAAGCGTATTGACGAGGTGCTGTGCGAAAAGCCCTCTTTGGCCAACCCTGAAAACCCTGTGATGGCAGTGGCAGACGGCTCGATCGACTTTGACAACGTCAATTTCAAATACTCTGCCAAGGCCAAGCGCAATTCCCTTTCGGATGTGGATCTGCACATCCGGTCGGGCATGACCGTGGGTATCATTGGCGGTACCGGCTCCGGCAAAACCTCGCTGGTGCAGCTGATCCCCCGTCTTTACGATGCCACCGAGGGCACCGTTAAGGTCGGCGGAATGGATGTACGTGATTACGATTTGGAGACATTGCGCGATGCCGTGGCCATGGTATTGCAGAAAAATCTGCTGTTTTCCGGCACCATTAAGGAAAACCTGCGCTGGGGCAACCCCAACGCCACCGACGAGGAGATCGTGGAGGCCTGTCGCCTTGCGCAGGCGGACGAATTCGTCCAGGCCTTCCCCGACGGGTATGACACCTACATTGAGCAGGGCGGCACCAACGTATCGGGCGGCCAGAAGCAACGCCTTTGCATTGCCCGTGCCCTGCTGAAAAAGCCCAAGATTCTGATTTTGGATGACTCCACCAGCGCGGTGGACACCAAGACCGATGCTATGATCCGCGCAGGCTTTAAGACCTACATTCCCGAGACCACCAAGATCATCATTGCACAGCGCGTGGCCTCTGTGGAGGAGGCAGACCTGATCCTTGTCATGGAGAACGGCGCTGTGGCTGCCGCCGGCAAGCACAGCGAGCTGCTGGAGAGCTGTGAGATCTACCGCGAGATCTACACCCAGCAAACGAAGGGAGGCGAGGAGAATGAGTAAGCCTCAAATGCCAAAGCGTCCCAAGCCCAACCCTAAGGTACTGGGGCGTACGCTGAAGCTTTTGTTCCGTTATTATCCCGTTCTGGTGCCCGTCACCATCGTGTGCATTCTGATCTCTGCTGTTACAGCGGCACTCCCCCCTGTGTTTATGCAGCAGGTCATTGCCGACATTACGCTGTTTCAAGAAACCCACGCCCCTTGGGAAACGGCTATCCAATCCATCTTGCCCAAGGTGTTGATGCTGGGCGGCTTTTATGTGATCTCCTGGATCGCCATTATTCTGCAGACCCAGTTCATGGCAGTGATCACCCAAGGCTTTTTGTGCAAGCTGCGCCGCACGATGTTTGACAAAATGCAAAACCTGCCCATCCGCTATTTTGACACCCACAAGCACGGCGACATCATGTCCCGTTACACCAACGATATCGATGCCCTGCGCGAGCTGGTCTCCCAGTCGCTCCCCTCCTTGCTGCAATGCGTTGTTGTGCTGATCTCGGTCTTTTTTGTGATGCTGTACTTCAGCATCTGGATGACGTTGATCCTGCTTTGCGGCGTGGTGGTCATGGTGATCGTCGCCCGCAAGGTGGGCGGCGGCTCGGCCAAATACTTCATCCGTCAGCAAAAGGCCATGGGCAAGACCGAGGGCTTTGTGCAGGAGATGATGAACGGTCAGAAGGTCATTAAGGTCTTTAACCACGAGGAGCAGTCCATCAAGGACTTTGAGGCCATCAACAATCAGCTCTTTGAGGATAGCACCAAGGCACACTCCTACGCCAACACCCTTGGCCCCATTATTGGTAACATCGGTAACATTCTGTATGTGATCATGGCGGTTTCGGGCGGCTTGCTGCTGCTTTCTAACATCCGCAACGTCAGCCTTGGCGGATTTGTGCTGCTGACCATTGATATCGTGGTTCCCTTTCTCAACATGGCCAAGCAATTCACGGGCAACGTCAATCAGGCCTCCCAGCAGATCAACGCTGTGGTCATGGGTATGGCAGGTGGCGCGCGTCTGTTTGAAATGATGGACGAGGAGCCCGAGCCCGACGACGGCTACGTCACGCTGGTCAACGCCAAGCTTGATGAGCAGGGCAACATCACCGAGACAACGGAACGCACCGGCATCTGGGCATGGAAGCACCCCCACGGCGACGGCACGTTGACCTACACTCAACTGCGCGGCGATGTGCGCCTCACCGAGGTGGACTTTGGCTATGTGGAGGGTAAGACCGTGCTGCACGACGTAAGCGTGTATGCCGAGCCCGGTCAGAAGGTGGCCTTTGTGGGCGCTACGGGCGCCGGAAAAACCACCATCACCAATCTGATCAACCGCTTTTACGATATTGCCGATGGCAAGATCCGTTACGACGGCATCAACATCAACAAGATCAAAAAGGATGACCTGCGCCGTTCCCTTGGCATTGTGCTGCAGGACACCAATTTGTTCACCGGCACGGTGATGGACAACATTCGCTACGGCCGTCTGGATGCCACCGATGAGGAATGCATTGCTGCCGCCAAGCTGGCAGGCGCCGACGACTTTATCAACCGTTTGCCCGGCGGTTATGAAACCGAGCTACAAAACAACGGTGCCAATCTATCCCAGGGGCAGCGCCAGCTGCTGGCCATCGCCCGTGCGGCGGTTGCCGATCCCCCTGTGATGATCATGGACGAGGCCACCTCCTCGATTGACACCCGAACCGAGGCCATTGTGCAACGCGGCATGGATAAGCTGATGGAGGGCCGCACGGTGTTTATCATCGCGCACCGCCTTTCCACGGTCATGAACTCCGATGTGATCATGGTATTGGATCACGGCCGCATTATTGAACGCGGCAATCACGAAAAGCTGATTGCCGAACGAGGCACCTATTACCGCCTCTACACCGGCGCATTTGAGCTGGAATAAAAAAATCCCGTCATTCCTGCAGGAATGACGGGATTTTTTTTGATACGGTGCGGTGTTTTGGGGATTATATCAGATCTCTCACCGTGTCTCCCTTGTGGAAGTGCGTGGGGAGGATCAGGCTTAAAGGGGCATTGGCATCGGGCTCTCCCAGGCGGCACTCGATCTCTCGCATAACAAGGGCACAAACCTCGCTGATCCGGTCGTCGATATAGGCCACATCCAAGGTCTCGTCCAGCGGATCGGGGGTGTGATCCATGGAGATCACCGACACCTCTCCCGGCACCGACACACCGCGGCGGCGAAGCTCGGTGAGGATCCCTTGGGTCACATTGCCATAAGCGCCGAAAATAGCGGTGGGGGGCTGGGGCAGCTCCATCAGCCGGGCGGCGCCGTCGATCCCCGCCTCCTCAAATCGCTTTGGTGAATGGATGAAATATTCGTCACGCAGCGCAAGGCCATGCTTTTGCAAGCAAGCGTGGAGCTTGTCACCCTTTTGTGCCGTATAGGGCTCGCTGACATAGGCAATCCGGCGATGACCGCTCTTTACCAGCACCTCTACAGCCTCGGCAAGGCCATCCCGCAGCTCGGCATTGACGCTGACACCGCATTTGGAAAGACCGCGCCCCACATTGATAAACACCGTATCGTTTCCACCGGGAAACACGGTGTGACTGGACACCGAGATCAAAGCATTGACCTTGCCATGGTCGCTGTAATATTTGATCAGCGTTTGCTCCATCTGGGGGTCAAAATTGCTGACGGAAAGCAGCATGGTATAGCCGTTTCGATCCACCGCCCGTTTGAACTCCTCAATGTATTTCAAGTAGCAACGGCTGTCGATTTCAGGCACGATCACAGCCACCACGGGGCGCTCGTAGGGGGCATTATAAAACTGCTGGAAGCAGCCGTGCTCGCGAGCCACGGCAAACACGTGGTCACGCATACTTTCGCTGACGTCATCTCTGCCCGAAAAGGCCTTTGAGGCCACCGAAACCGACACGTTCGCCAGCTTTGACAGTTGACTTAAGGTCATACGCTCTCCCCCTTTTGATCCATTGCATTGATTATAGCACCCCGTCGCCACCCTGTCAAGCACAGAAAATTTTTCTGTCTTTTGCGGTGGTATTGACTTTTGGGCGCTCCGACGATAAAATGAAATCAACGACCGATAAAGGAGTCTTTTTATGGCAAATATTAAAGTCAATCTTGACAAGCAGATCAAAAAGATCAAACCCATGCACGCGGTGGGGCAGCCCCCCTTTGCAGGCGGCTTTCGCACATTTGATTTTACCCCCATGAAGCATTTGCAAAATGCCAATATTCCCTATTCCCGTCTGCACGACGTGGGGGGTGCCTTTGGCAGCAACCGTTTTGTGGATATCCCCACCATCTTTCGTGATTTCAATGCCGACGAGTGCGACCCCGCCAGCTATGATTTCGCCTTTACCGACTGCCTGATCGCGGCCATGCTCTCCTATAACTTAAAGCCCATCTTTCGCCTTGGCGTGACCATTGAAAATCAGATGACCATCAAGCCCATCTGGATCAATCCGCCCTCCGACTACGGCAAGTGGGCCCGCGTGTGCGAGCATATCGTCCGTCATTACAACGAGGGCTGGGCAAACGGTTACGAATATGGCATTACGTATTGGGAAATCTGGAACGAGCCTGAGAACGGTCACACCCCCGAAACCAATCAGATGTGGAACGGCACGCCGGAGCAATATTTCCAGCTTTATGACGTAACCGCCAAGCACCTGAAGGCCTGCTTTGGGGATCACATCAAGGTGGGCGGCTATGGCTCCTGCGGCTTTGGCGGTCTGTTCTATCACCCCGAAAAATACGGCATTGATTACCCCAAAAAGGAGCTTGGCGCCTCCTACGAAAAGGATATGAACCGTATCCAATTTTTCATAGACTTTTTGAAGTATATCAAGGCCAACGGTTCCCCCATCGACTTTTTCTCCTGGCACAGCTATTATAACGTAGAAAAAACCGTGATCATGGAGGCCTTTGTGCAAAAAACACTGACTGAGTACGGCTATGCAGGGCTGGAAACACAGCTCAACGAGTGGAACAACGCCAACGGCACCGCCTATGGCAGCGCAAAGGTTCACGGCAGCTCCTTTGCCGCGGCCTCGGTGGCCTCTATGATGCTGGCGATGCAGGATGCCGGCGTGGATATGCTCTGCTATTACGATACCCGTTTGCAGGCCTCCGCTTACGGCGGATTTTTCGCGCCCCTCACCAGTGAGCCGGTCTGCACCTACTACTCCTTTGTCGCCTTTGGCCGCCTATATGCCCTTGGCACACAGGTACAAACCACCGTTTCTTGCGAGGAGAGCGGTCTTTATGCCGTGGCCGCCACCAACGGCAAAAAGCACGCCTTGATGATCTCTAACCAAACCGGCAAGGTACAGCCCCTGCACATCGAGGGCGTTGACCTCTCGGACGCACGTCTTTATGTCATTGACCAGCGGCATTTGCTCTCTATGGCGTTTGACACCGACAAGATCGCAAACGACACCGTGCTGCTGGTAGAGTGGTAAGAGCCACACATATTTGAATTGAAAAGGAGCCTTTCTCTATGGCAACCATTCGCATTGATACCAGCAAGCAGGTCAAAAAAATAAAGCCGTTGCACGGTGGCGGTCAGCCCCCCATTGGCGGCAAGGATATGACCGAATATTTCCACTACTTAACCGAGGCAGGTATTCCCTATTCCCGTCTGCACGACGTGGGCGGCGCCTTTGGCGGCAACCGTTTTGTGGATATCCCCAACGTGTTCCGCCAGTTCGACGCCGACGAAAATGATCCTGCCAATTACGATTTCACCTTTACCGATCATTTGCTGAAGGCCTTGATCGAGGCAGGTGTCGAGCCCTATTATCGCCTTGGCATTACCATTGAGAACCAAGCCTATATCAAGCCCTATCGCACCTATCCCCCCAAGGACTATGCAAAATGGGCGCGGATCTGCGAGCATGTGATCCGCCATTATACCGAGGGATGGGCAAACGGTTACCAATATCCCATTACGTATTGGGAAATTTGGAACGAGCCCGAGGTGCAAAACGAGATGATGTGGTGCGGCACCTTTGAGGAATACTATGCCCTTTACGATGTGACTGCCAAGCATCTGAAGGCTTGCTTTCCCCATTTAAAGATCGGCGGCTATGCCTCCTGCGGCTTTTATGCCATCGCCCCCAAGGTCAAGGTGGATCCTGCCACCAATCTGCCCGGCACCATTCCCCCCAGCGAGCACGAGGAAAAGCTGATGCGCTTTTTCTACGGCTTCTTTGATTACATCAAGACCCACGGCTCGCCCATTGACTTTTTCTCCTGGCACAGCTATGCCGACGTTTCTCGCGTGGCGGTGATGGACGAATGGCTGCACAGCGAGCTGGAAAAGCTGGGCTATGGCGGCTTGGAGACCCATCTGAACGAATGGGACCCCTTTGCCAAAGAATTTGGCACCGCGCATCACGCCGCCGAGGTCGCAGGTATGGTCATCGCCCTGCAGCATGGGCACACCGACGTGGCCTGCATTTACGATATGCGCACCAATGCCGCCCCCTATTGCCCTCTCTTTGACATCTGCACCCACAAACCCATTCACGCCTATTACAGCTTGGTGGCCTTTAACACCCTATATCAGCTGGGGTGGCAGGTGGAAAGCAGCTGCGACAACGGCCGTCTGTACGTGCTGGCCGCCTCCGATGGCAGCCGCCACGCCATGATGATGGCCAACCTTACGGGCGAGACACAGGAGCTTTGCATAGAGGGTGCTGACCTCTCCCACGCCCGCTGGCACGTGCTGGATCAACAGCGATTGCTTTCCTGGTCCCCCGCCGTTGGCAAGCTGGCACCCAACGACGTGGTGCTGGTAGAGTGGTAATAAAAACTGCCTTGGCATTGCCAAGGCAGTTTTTATTATTTAGAGAGTATGCGGTACATAAAGATCAGTAGACGATAGCTGATACAAAGTGCCACAGCACTTCCCTTCATTTTCACGGGGACATAGTTTGCTCGCAAAAAGCCGAACAACCCTTTTTTCACAAAACGCTTGATCTCTTTGATCATTTTTTTATCGTAGGTTTTGTTGCGGCCCATAGAGATTACGATAGCCATATATTCGGTCATCAGATAATGGGTCACATCGCGCTCCATATGGGGATATTTTTCGCACACCCAAGCATAGTCCTCTTTGAAGTGCTCATAGGCCAACGCAGTGGCAGGGGTATAGCCCCGACGGCTGACACTGTTTTCGGTAAGAACGTAATGATAACCAAACTGCTCCAGATAAGCGGTGCGGTCGGTCATGCTGAACAACTGCAACAGCATGTTGTAATCTTCGCCCACGAAGTTGCCCGTGGGAAATTGGACCTGCCGCAGCAGAGAAGCACGATACAGCTTGTTCCAGGGATAGGGGAAAATGGCCGTTCTGTGATGCAAGTGGCGGATAACATCCTCACCCTTAATCAGTTCCTCTTGCTTGCCGTCAAAAACATTTTTGACAGGCACAGACCGTGCCGGATACTCCTCGATATAATCACACACCACGATATCCGCTCCGGCCTGCGTTGCTTTTTCTTCCATTTTGGTATAGATATCCGACTCCACATAGTCATCCACATCCAAAAAGGCAATAAAATCACCCGATGCGGCAGCAATACCGTCAAAGCGCGCTTGCGCAGAGCCCTGATTTTCTTTGTCAATAACCTTAAGGTTGGTATATTGCTTTGCATATTCGTGCAGCAATGCCGAGGAACCGTCCTTGCTTCCATCATTTACGGCAATCACCTCCAAGGAGATGTTTTTGTCCAAATGCAAGCTATCCAAACATTTTTTGATGTACTGTTCTCCATTATAAATCGGAATGATCACACTAACCATACATTTGTTCCTTTCACTTATCGTAATAGCACCCTACGGGGGGAGAGGCTTGGAAAGATGATTAACACGTTCAGCATCCTTCCGATAAAGATTGCAAATATTGCTTCAAAACAGCACAACGGTATTACTTTTTCAGCACCTGGACCACGCTTTGGATGGCGATGGCGCGCTCGGTAGCGGTGACAGGCTCGTCAAAATCGTCAAAGGCATCGGCCTCGACGCTCTTGCCGGTCAGCACGCCAAACCACAAAAGGCCAAGGGCATAGCGGCCCACGCCAAGACGGGCATGAAAGGTATCGCGGTGAACGGTTTCTATCCCGTTCTCCAACATTTTGGCAAACAGCTCGCCCGAGGGGATCACGGCAGCCGCCCCGATATCGGCAGCCGCCTGTTCATAGGCAGCCATAATATCGGCGGTCATCTGTGCGGGGTCTGAATAACCCATTAACGTGTTCAGCTTTTCGCTATCCTTTTCATAGGCCCAAGTCTGGTGGATCATCTGCTTCGCCTTGGGGCACAACCGGCGCACATAGGCAGAAAGCTCCTGCAGATAGGGCTGATAGGTGCTATACTTGGGGCTGCTGGGACTGGCCTGCTGCAGGGTGATCACATCCCAGGAGCGGTTGAGCAGAGCCTCCTGCAAGGATACCGAAAAGCCCGAGCGTTGGCCGTTGACCTGCAGCTCATAGACGCGCTCGCCCGAGAGCATATTGCGATAGTGCCGCTCCAGCGAGCAGCCCCCGATATACAGATTGACAACGGTCAGCTTTTCCCCCGCCTTGCGCGCGATGCCGTGAAGATAGCGCGTAGCATCCTGCGAAAAGCTATTACCGATAGCTAAAATGTGCATAGTCTCACCTCCTGCCCATCGGCAAAAGTATTTTTATTCATTATAACACAACCAAAGCCATAATGCAAGAGAGGCAGAGGATTTCATCCTCTGCCTCTCTTGCATGGGGCAAGCCCCCATTATTCACCGCGAGTGGTGGGCGGAGCCATCATCAGCTCGGAAATGACATCCAGCACGCTGTCATAGCAGCCGCCGCAGCCCGTAGAGCATCCGGTCACGTTTTTGACGTCCTCAAAGGCCGCCAGCACGCTGTCAAAGTGATCGTGAGCATGCAGGGCATCCTCGATATCACCCAGCGTTACCTTTTTGCAATGGCATACCGTAAAATTCTCTCTCATGCCCATGCCTCCCTCTCTTATGCCTCTTTGGTGAACTCGTCCTTGCCGACACCGCAAAGGGGGCAGGCAAAATCGCCGGGCAGATCCTCAAACTTGGTGCCGGGAGCGATGCCGTTATCGGGATCGCCAACAGCCTCATCATAAACCCAGCCACATACGCCGCATACGTATTTCATAGTAGTTTCCTCCTGTTTTGTTGTTTTGATTTCTATTTTTTCAAAATCGGCTGCCCCGTGCTTGCACAAGGGGCAAATGAAATCCTCGGGGAGAGGATCTCCCTCATACACATAACCGCAGATCTTGCACACATAGCCGGTCTTTTCTTGGGGTTGCGGCTTTGGCTTGACCTTGGCATGGTAATAGGCATAGGTCATGCTTTCTTCATCCGAAAGCACCTTGGATTCGGTCACCTCACAGAGAAAGAGGCCGTGGGTATCCATATCCACGTACTGCTCTACGTGCAGCGACAGCACGGCATTGATATAGCGTGGCAGCACGATCAAGCCGTTTTCGGAGCGCTGGGGAGCGCAATCGGCAAACTTATTGGTGTCGCGTCCGCTTTGAAAACCGAACACCTCAAATACCCGAAAGGGTGCTTGCTCCGTCAGACAGTTCACGTTCATCACGCCGGTACGGCGGATCATATCGTGAGAATAGTTGGCCTTGTTGACGGCAACTGCCACGCGGCAAGGGTTGGAGGTCAGCTGCATCACGGTATTGACGATCAAGCCGTTATCCTTTTCCCCCTCACGGGCGGTGACCACATAAAGACCGTATCCAATCTTAAACAAAGCTTTGGGATCTTGTGCACGCATGAAGGCGCCTCCTTTTCCTGTCTCTGCTGATATTGTACCATATTTTGCATAAAAAATGCAATACCGTATCTCATTATTTTAAAATTTTTCCGTCGGTGGTAACGGTAACCACCTGCAAGGGGATCTCTCGGCCGCAAGCGGCCAGCGCCCGTTTGACCGCATGCTCTATGCCGCCGCAGCAGGGCACCTCCATCCGCGCAACCGTTACGCTTTTTACACCGCCCGTGCGCAGGATCTCGGTCAGCTTTTCGGCATAATCCACGGGGTCCAGCTTGGGGCAACCGATCAGGGTGATGCGGTCACGCATAAAGTCCTGATGAAAGCCACCGTAGGCATAGGCTGCGCAGTCGGCAGCGATGAGCAGATCGGCATTTTCAAAATAAGGGGCGTGTACCGGCACCAAGCGGAGCTGGCAGGGCCATTGCATCAATCGGCTGGCCACCGGGGCGGCCGGCCGGATCGGAGCCTCGCTTTGCGAAAGCAAGCGGCTTTGGGTACCGGGGCAATGGCAAGCGGGAGCGGTGTGCTTTTTCTGCTTGGCCTCCATCACCGCCGCCTCGTTATAAGCGGGGGCCTCTCGCTCCTCAAAGCGGATGGCATTGGTGGGGCAAACGGGCAGGCAATCGCCAAGGCCGTCGCAGTAATCCTCGCGGACAAGGGTGGCCTTGCCGTTGATCATTTCGATAGCGCCCTCGTGACAGGCAGCGGCGCAAGCGCCGCAACCGTTGCATTTTTCGCGGTCGATGGTAATGATCTTTCGCAGCATTTTTGTTCTCCTCTCTTGCTTTTCTGGCTCTATTATAGTATAATGAACGCGTGATTTCTGTTGAATTTTCAACAAAAGGGAGAAAAAATGAAAAAATTTTTAAACGTGCTGCAACGCTGCCCCTTGTTTGAGGGCATCGAAGCCGAGCAGCTTTTACGCATGCTGACCTGCCTTGGGGCAAGAGTATCGCATTTTGACAAAAAATACACCGTTATGGCCGAGGGCTCTCCTGCCCGTTATATCGGTATTGTGCTATCGGGCTCGGTGCAGGTGGTACAAATTGATTATTATGGCAACCGGAGCATTCTCACGCGCATGGGAGCCTCCCATGTTTTTGCCGAGGCCTTTGCCTGTGCCGAGGTGCAGGCAATGCCGGTAACAGTGATTGCCGACGAGCCCTGTGACATCATGCTGATCGACTGCCATCACATTTTGCACACCTGCCAGAACAACTGCGGCTTTCATCAGCAGCTGATCTTTAACTTAATGAAGGATCTGGCCACCAAGACCGTGCTGTTCCACCAGCGCATTGAGATCACCTCCAAGCGCACCACGCGCGAGAAGCTGCTGGCCTATCTTTCGGTGTGTGCCAAGGGGTGCGGCTGCGCCACCTTTTCGATCCCCTTTGACCGCCAGGAGCTGGCCGATTATCTGGAGGTGGATCGCAGCGGCCTTTCTGCCGAGATCAGCAAGCTGCGCCGCGAGGGTGTACTGCGCTGCGAGAAAAATCGCTTTACTCTCCTGACAGACACTTGACAGCACCCCTGCCTTTCGCTACAATAAAATTAACCACCCGATCAAGGAGGATGACCATGAAGCATTTTGCCATTTCTCTGCTGTGGATCGTGCTGGCTCTGTGCTTGTTGCTGACCGCTGTGGGCTGCACGCCAACGCCAAGCGACCCGGAGTCCGACACGCCAAGCCCGGAGGAGGAGCAACCCCCGGCACCCGATGAGGAGGAAAAGCCCGCCCCCCAGGATCCCAAGCCGACCATAGAAAAGGGCGAGGAGCCCTCCGATGCGATTTCAGCCAAGGGCGATCTGTGGGTTTCGATGTCCCCTCTCGCCTCCGTAAAAAATTTCTATGACGATAACAACGTGAACTGCCGTGTCGTACAGGGCGGCTGCACCGATGGCACCTACTGGTATATTGCCCTCAACGACGGAAAAAGTTCCGATGCCAATTCGGTGTCGGCCGTGCGAAAATATGAGATCGCCACCGGCAAGCTGGTGGCCACCTTTGAGGGGTTGCACGTTGCCCATTGCAACGATATGACCTACAACCCCGACACCAACGAGATCCTGGCCGTGCACAACGCCCCCGAGCGCAAGGTCATTTCGGTATTTGACGCCGATTCCTTTACCTTTAAGCGCAAGATCACGCTGGCCTTGGACATTTACTCGATCTCCTTTGACCCCTACGAACAATGCTATTGGGTGGGGATCTCCTATGGCTATAATTTCGCCAAGCTGGATCTGAATTTCAAGCAAGTGGGCAAGGTCTATACCGGGCAGAATACCGGCTTTACCAAGCAGGGTATGGATGTGGATTCCAAGTACATCTACTTTTTGCAATACAAGACCAACTGCATTGTGGTCTACGATAAATCCGGCAGCTTTATCCGACAGATCGACCTGCCGCAAACCTCCTATGAGGCTGAAAATATCTGCCACGTAGGCAATGTTTTTTACATCAGCTATTACCAATCGCCCGGCGGCGGCACTTTATATAAGACCACCGTCACCCCCCGTCCCAAAACGACGGTAACAGTGGATATGACCCTTTACAAGACTCTGCCCCAGTACACCGACGGCAGTGACAATCTGTGCAAGGTAGTCCAGGGAAGCTGTACCAACGGCACCTATCTGTATCAGGCCATGAACAACGACCTGGCTGACGGTTATGTCTCCGCCCTGCACAAGATCGACCTTGGCACCGGCGAGATCGTGGCCACCAAGGAAGGATTGCAGACCGGTAGCGCCAACGATATGACCTATAACGGCCGCGCCAACCAGATCGTGGTGGCACACAACAAGGGCGGCGGCGCTTTGGTCTCGCTCTTCAATGCCGATACCCTGGAGCTGATAGAAACCATTACTCTCCCCTTTAACATTTACTGCATCGCCTATGACGGCATTAAAAACGGCTATTGGGTAGGCATTTCGGGGGGCTATGATTTTGCCCTTCTGGACGCCAACTTCCAGCAAACGGGCACCATCTATACCGGCTACAACACCGGGTATACCAAGCAGTCGTTGGATTGTGACGGCGAATACCTTTACTTTTTGCACTCTGCCACCAACAGCGTTGTGATCTATCAGACCGATGGCACCTATGTGGGCTGCTATACCCTGCCGGAAAGCAACAACAGCGCCCAAAGCATCTGTCACGCCGGCACGACCTTTTATGTCGGGTATAACGTTTCCGACGATGGCGGTATGATCTATACCACCAAAATTGACATAAAAAGCTGATACGTATGCAAAAAAATCACTCCCAAGGTCGCCTTGACCAAGGGCGTGCAAAATTAACGGAGAATTATGTACGGTTGTTTAATAATTGCTCCGCTGTAAACAAATAAATAACCCCGACATCTGTCGGGGTTATTTTGTTCGATAAATTGGAATTTGTCAGTATTACAACTGCTTAATCTCATTGGCAATCACAGCCACATCCTTTGCGTTTGTATCAATTTTAATGGTATCCAATGCTTGATACATCGGTATTCTTGCTATGCTTCGCTCAATTATATCTTCAGAACGGATACCTCTTTCTACATCCATTGCCAATCTTTCACACAGAGTCTTTTCATCCGCTACAAGCGAGACGCATTTCACC
>JAFTSB010000022.1 GCA_017461945.1 Clostridia bacterium
GTGTCCTCCAGCTCGATCTCCTTGGCGATGGTCACGCCGTCGTTGGTGATGAGGGGGGCGCCGTATTTCTTGTCAAGCACCACGTTGCGACCCTTGGGGCCCATAGTGATCTTAACGGTGTTTGCCAGCTTATCAATGCCGCGGCACAAAGCGTCGCGGGCTTCAATTCCATACAGAATGGTCTTTGCCATGGTTCAGTACCTCCGATTATTCTACAATTGCCAGAATGTCGCTCTGACGAACGATATTGTACTCGGTGCCGTCGCATTTGACCTCGGTGCCGGAGTACTTGCTGGTGATCACCTTGTCACCAACCTTAACAGTCATTAGAATTTCCTTGCCGTCAACAAGTCCGCCGGGGCCAACGGCCACAACTTCGGCGATCTGGGGCTTCTCCTGAGAAGCGGCAGTCAGAATGATGCCGGTCTTGGTTTTTTCTTCTGCCTCCACAAGCTTTACAACAACGCGGTCGGCCAGGGGTTTGATGGTCATAGTATATGCCTCCTTTTGGTAAACGTGCGCTTCCCTCGAAAAAGCAGGGAATATCACGAAAATTGGCACTCATAAGCTTTGAGTGCTAATTCATAAGATTATTGTACTACAAATATTGGAAAAATCAAGGGAAATTTTTATTGTTCACACAATGTTAACAAAAAAGGAGCGCGCGATGATGATTCAAATTTTATCGGGGGTACTGCTACCGCTTTTGCTTATGGGTGCAGGAGCGTGGTTCGTCGCCTCAGTGGGGGGCCGCTTGCTGTGCCATCCCCACCGTGTATGGGACGCTTTGCGAGGGCAAGGAGGCGGTAGCTCTGCCCGTGCCCTTGCGGTGGCTCTGGCCGGCACGCTTGGGGTGGGAAATATTGCCGGTGTGGCCACGGCCTTGGTGCTGGGCGGTGCCGGTGCTGTATTTTGGATGTGGGTTTCGGCGCTGCTTGCTATGCTTCTCAAATATGCCGAAATTGTGCTGGCGATGCGCACTCGCCGTGCCGACGGGCAGGGGCGATTTCACGGGGGCGCTATGCACTATATAAAGGTAGCTTTTGGGCAAAAAGCCGGGGCACCAATGGCTGCGATGTTCGCGCTGTTGTGCCTTTGCTGTGCTTTTACCTTGGGGGGCGTGATCCAAAGCAGCGCGGCGGCCGAGGCGGCTTGCGGTGTATTTGATCTACCGCCCCTGGCCGTTGGTGTTGGAATGGGCATAGCCGCTGCCTTGATCCTGGCCTGTGGCAGTGTCAAATTAGAGCGCGCCTGCACGTTGCTGGTGCCCGCCGTTTGCCTATTGTTTTCGGTGGCGGCGGTGGCGGTTCTGGTCCTGCGCAGGCAGGCGTTGCCATCAGCCTTCGCCGCCATTTTGCAGGGTGCATTTCAGCCCTTTGCCGCCGGTGCGGGTGTGGTCGGGTTTCTGACCTCCAAAGCCCTTCGCTATGGGGTGGCAAGGGGATTGGTATCCAACGAGGCCGGCTGTGGTACTGCTCCCATTGCACACATTGCGGCAGAGAACCGATCCCCCGCCGCGCAAGGCGTCTGGGGCATTTTAGAGGTTTTTGTCGATACCATCCTGCTTTGCACCATGACGGCGCTGGTCATTTTGGTTTCGGGCGTTCCGCTTTCGGGGGAGGGCGGCGTGATGCTGGCGGTAGAGGCCTTTTCTGCCGTGTTGGGGCGTGCCGCCGCCCCCGTGCTGGCGCTGTCGGTCTTGCTGTTTGCCTTTGCCACACTGCTTTGCTGGTCGCATTACGGGGGAGAATGCCTGATCTACCTGACCGGCAAGCCTCGGGCTGCCCGATGGATGTCCCTACCCGTTTTGCTGTCCTCTATCATCGGCGCGGTGGCTGCCCCCGCTATCCTTTGGGAGCTGACCGATCTGATCCTGGCGTTAATGGCCATTCTCAATATCACCGCCTTGCTCATCTGCCGCCGCGCGGTCGGTGAGGAAACAAAATTATTTTGCGACGACAGAGGCCGAACGGGCCGATAGCATCGTTTTTGTATGACAAAAGCCCTCCGCCGTGAGATCACGGCGGAGGGCTTTTCTATTGCTTTTGCTGTCTTAGAGCAGTCGGATGCGTGAAAGCACCTTCAAGCCGCTCTCGGCGAGCTTGGCGTCAAGCTCCGCCTCGGTCATCTCCTTGGTCACAAGCACGATGCGGCCGTGGGAAAGCTTGGGAGTAACGCCAAACAGCGCTTCCAGCTTTTCATAACTATCGGCCTTGTCGGCAAAGGCCAGCATAGTACGGCACTTGTAAGCACCGAAATCGGCATAATCGGCCTCGGCTGCCACCTCAAATTTGGGGGCACGCTCGGTCTTGCCGCGATGGGCCACAATGTCGATAATGTCCGCGACGACAGCGCTGGCGGTGGGCAGCTTGCCGGCGCCCTTGCCATAGAACATACACTCGCCCAGCATATTGGCATCCACCAGAATGCCGTTGAATACATCCGATACACCGGCAAGAGGGTTGGAGCAGGGAACCAAACGGGGGCTGACCATAGCCAACACGCGGCCGTCTACCAGCTCGGCGTGACCGATCAACTTCACGGCATAGCCGTTGTCCTTGGCAAATTCCGCATCCTCGGTGGTGATCTTGGTGATGCCCTCGCAATGGATCTCGTTGGGGTTCAGCAGCTTGCCAAAGGCAAGAGCTGCCAGAATCACGATCTTGCGCGCGGCATCCAAGCCCTCCACGTCTGCGGCGGGATTGCGCTCGGCATAGCCCTTCTTTTGGGCGTCCTTTAAAACGTCATCGTAAGCGGCGCCGTTTTCCAGCATCTGGGTCAGAATATAGTTGGTGGTGCCGTTCAGAATACCATTGACCGAAAGGATCTCGTTAGAGGCCAGATCGTTGACCATGGGGCGAATGATGGGGATTCCACCGCCAACACTTGCTTCAAACAGATAGCGCACGCCGTTTTTTGCCGCCAGCTCCAGCAGCTCGGCACCGAAATTGGCCACCACCTCTTTGTTAGAGGTTACAACGCTTTTGCCAGCTTCCAGGCAGGCCTTGGTAAAGTCATAAGCAGGGTGAGAGCCACCCATCATCTCGGCCACGACCGTGATCTCGGGGTCGTTTAAAATATCGTTGAAATCGTGGGTGACAAGCGCGCCAAAGGGGCTGTCGGGAAAGTCGCGCAGATCAAGAATGCGCTTGACAGTGACGGTCTCGCCCAAATTCTTTTCAATGACACGGCGGTTATCGGTCAATACCTCAGCAGCACCGCTGCCTACCACACCGAAACCGAGAATAGCTACGTTTACCATAGGATACAGGTCCTTTCCAAGTTTTGATTTTATCATTATAGCATATATTCTTTTAAAATGCAAATAAAACTATTGAAAAAACGTAAAAAATATGATAGAATACTAAAGTATTTTAGTGAAATGAGGTGAAGGATCATGGGATCTCCCATCGGAAGCATGAAAAACGTAAAAATATTTGTCCTGTATTTGATGGAAAATGTGGGCAGACCTCTTGATTTTGTGACGCTGAACGATATCGTCATGCAAACCGATTACATTATGTATCTGGATTTTGCTGTGGCGTTTCATAAAATGCTGGATGACGATCTCATCACCCGTGTAGAGGCCGAGGATGGGGTAGAGCTTTATGACATCACTTCCAAGGGGCGCCTTGTGGCCGAGTCGCTGCACAGCGACATCCTTTCTACCATTCTGGATAAAAGCCTTGCCGCCGCCCTGCGCTATTTGGATTTTAAGCAAAGGGGCATCGAGGCCAAGTGCAGCAGCCGTCGCCGGGATGACGGTCGCTATGATGTTACCTGCTCGCTGATCGAGCGGGGAGAGACGATTTTCTCTACCAGCCTGATCGTGGATAGCGCCGATCGCGCCAATCGTTTAAAAGAAAATTTCTATGACCGGCCCGAATCCATCTACCGCGGCATGCACGCCCTGCTTGCCGGCAACATGAACTATTTGTTTGATTGATACAGCGCCCCAAGCGTTAACACCTCGTTAACACTTGGGGCTTTTTCTTCATTTTTGGTGTTCGAAAGTGCAATATATCATCAAATATTCGGTATATTACACAAAAAATGACGCAAAATTTCTAAAAAAATCGAAAAAAACAGAAGAATTTGTATTGACAAATTGTAAAATTATGATATAATGAAAATTGTAATAGGTGTAAAATCTGTTACGGTTATGCATACATAGAGGTACCATGAAAGAACACGAAAGATCTGTTAACATAAGGGAATTGATCCAACTCGTTCGTGAGAAAGACCAGAATGCCTTTGGTGAATTGCTCACGATGTACGAGCCCTTGGTGCGTGCCGAGGTGACGCGCTATACTGCAGAGGTTGAAGCCTTTGATGTAGAGGATTTTCGTCAGGTCGCTTTGCTTGCTTTTTATCGTGCCGTGCTGAACTACGACCTTGCCCAAAACGAGGTGGAGTTTGGTTTGTATGCCAAGATCTGCATTGCCAATGCCCTCGCCTCCCAGCTTCGTGTCGTGCGTCGCCATACCGAATTGTCCGTGGCCGACGAATGGTTTGGGGAGGGGGATCATGGTGAAGGCGATCCAACCCAGCTTGTGATGGAGCAAGAGGCGTTGCAGCTTCTGTACAATCGTATCCACACATTGCTATCTCCCTTTGAAAATCGCGTCTGGAATCTCTACATGGCAGGTTATTCTGCCAAAAAGATCGGGCAGATGCTCCAAAAGGAGACCCATTCTATTGAAAATGCCGTTTTCCGCATTCGCAAAAAGCTCCGCCGTGAGCTGCGCGAGGGGGAATAACGTCATTCTATATGCCCCGGTAGCTTAATCCAGAGCGTTGAAGTTTCTATCAAAGGTTTCTCTCAAAGGTGTCGGTCAGAATCCGTCTACGGGCAAAAACACAACCACAACAAAGTGAGGTACAAGGCAATGAACGAAGAAGTAATGATGACTGGCGCAGAAGAGGTCTTTGAGGACGAGACTCTGGTTTGCAAGGAATGCGGCAACGAGTTCGTATTCACCGCAGGCGAGCAGAAGTTCTACAAGGAAAAGGGCTTCATGAACAAGCCCAAGAGCTGCAAGGCTTGCCGCGATGCAAAGAAGAACGCAGGCAGAGCCCCCAGAGAGTACTTTATCACCACCTGCGCAGAGTGCGGCGGTGAGGCAAAGGTTACTTTCCAGCCCTCCAGCGACAGACCTGTTTACTGCAGCGCTTGCTTCGAGGCAAGAAAGAACGCACAGTAAAATATAAAAAGGGAGTGTGGCCCGGCCACACTCCCTTTTTGTATTTTCACGCAATAAGCAGCGCATCTTTTCGGTGTTCCTCAAAAGCGGCTCGACGTATGTCAATACGCCTTCGCCTTGCTTTTTGCGGTACACCATCAAGCTGCTTGCTTCTTGCGCGAAAGGGGAGTGAGCGCAGCGCGATGCATCGTTGTTCCTCGTTGACGGATGAAGCAAGACATAAATGCTCTTCGCTTGCTTTTTTGTTCTATTTATGATAAAATGAAAGAAATGTTACAAGGGAGGTCAGGCTCGTGTGGTGGAGAACGCTATTGCGTTGCCCGGTGTGTGGGGGCGCGGTACAAAAAGAGGGAAATTCACTGTATTGCAACGGTGCTCGTCGCCATTGCTTTGATTTTGCCAAGGAGGGCTATGTCAATCTGGCCTCATCTAAGGCCGCCGGTGGCGGCGACGATGCCGCTTTGATCGCTGCTCGCACTGCTTTCCTTTCTGCAGGGCATTATGCCCCCTTTGCCGACCGCTTGTGTGCCCTTTTACAGCGCTACGCTCCCGGTGGTACCGTGGTGGATGCCGGATGTGGGGAAGGGTACTATTCTTGCCGTATGGCAGCGGATGGTCACGGCGTGCTGGGCATTGACCTTTCCAAAAACGGTGTTAAGCATGGCGCTCGCACGGCCAAGACGCAAGCGCTTTCTGCACTTTTTGCCGTGGGCGGTATTTTCGATCTGCCTGTGGCTGATGCTGCCGCCGATGCGGTGGTCAGCTTGTTTGCGCCGGTTTGTGAAAGCGAATTTTTGCGCGTGCTAAAGCCCGGCGGCATCCTTGTGCTGGCGGGGGCCGGCCCCGATCATTTGTTTGACTTAAAAAAGGCCATTTATGATACACCCTATCGCAACGAACCCCGAGCCGATGCTCCCATTCATATGGAAAAGCTGCACGACGAGTGCTTGCGCTTTGAGATGCGGCTGGATGCCACGGCATTGACGAACCTGTTTGCTATGACCCCTTATTTTTATCGCACCTCGGCTGTGGGGCGAGAACGCTTGGCAGCGCTGCAGGAGCTGTGCGTGGGGGCTGAAATGGATATTGCCGTGTATCGCAAGGGGGAGAACGGATGCAAGTCAGTATTTTGATCCCCGCCTACAAAGAGGCTGCCCATATTTCTGCCACCGTTGCCGCGCTGCATCGGGCAATGGCAAGGCTTTCCTATACCTATGAGATCGTGATCTGCGATGACGGCAGCGATGACGGAACGCCGCAAGCGGTTGCCGCCTTGCACGATCCCTTGGTGCGTTGCGTGACCGGCCCCCATCTTGGCAAGGGCGGCGCCCTGGCACGGGGCGTGGCCGCTGCTGAGGGAGCATTGATTTTTTACACCGACGCCGATCTGGCTTATGGCACAGAGGTCATTGGTGAATTTTTGAGCGCTTTTGAAGAAAAAGAAACCGACCTTGTTATTGGCTCGCGCCCTTTGCATAAGGAAGGATATCGGATGTACCCGCTTTTGCGGCGCTTGACATCGCGCGTTTACCGTGCCGCCTTACAGCTGTGGGGTGGTATAACGGTCAGCGATGCTCAATGCGGCTGCAAGGCCTATCGTGCAGCGGTGGCCAAGCGCTTGTTTGCCGACTTGATAGAGGTGGGTTTCGCCTTTGAAACCGAAACGCTGCTACGCGCCCGATTGGCGGGGAATACCGTCACCGAGTTCCCGGTGCGCGTGATCTCCAACGGTCCCTCCCATGTCAGACCCTTGCGCGACGGCCTGCGTATGCTGCACGCTGCGCATCGCATCAAAAAAACATATATGTAAAAAGCATCGGATGCCTCGCATCCGATGCTTTTTTGTTTGAAAAGAAATTTTCTTCACCGCGCATTGCGACCTTTTTTTCGTGCCGCTTGTGCTATGATGGAGACAAAATCAAACAAAGGAAGTGAAAACATGATCCATACCGATTACGGTTACGAGATCCGCGCGCGGGATCGATTGTTGTGCGTGTATTTGTACGGGGAGATCGACCATCACAGTGCCGTGGGCCTGCGAGAGGATCTGGATGCCCTGATCCTACGTGAACGTCCCAAACGGCTGGTGCTGGATCTCTCGCGCATTGAATTCATGGATAGTGCCGGTCTTGGGCTGTTGATGGGGCGCTATCGCTTGATGTGCGATCTTGGCGGCGAAATGGCCGTGGAAAAGCCCAACGAGCGTGTGATGAAGATCCTGCGTCTGGCGGGCATGGAGCGCTTTTTTGAAATTGGCGGTCGGAGAGGAGAAAGAGAATGAAAAGAAAACAAAGAGGCGAGATCAATCGCTTAAATCTGTGCCTGCCTGCAAAGTCGGTCAACGAGGGGGTGGCACGTGCCGCTGTGGCGATCTTCTGTGCCCAACACGACCCCAGCGCCACCGAGCTGGCTGACATCAAATGCGCCGTTTCAGAGGCCGTGACCAACTGCATTGTACACGCCTATCCCCATGGGGAGGGGGAAATCTACATAACGGTGGTGCTGTATGCCGACAAAACGGTGCGCGTGGTCATTAAGGATCACGGCTGCGGCATTTCCGATGTGGCACGCGCCCGCGAGCCGTTGTATACCACCGATGCCGTCGGCGAGCGTAGCGGAATGGGCTTTACCGTTATGGAAAATTTCATGGACAGGCTCGTGGTACGTTCCCGTGTGGGCAAGGGAACAGTCGTGGCTATGACCAAGCGCATCGGTGCCTGTGCCGCGAAGGAGTGATGTTGTGGAGGGAAATGACCGCCGAGAGCGGCATTATCAGCTGATCCAAGAAGCGCAGTCAAAGGATCCCGAACGTTCGCAGGAGGCCACCGCCACCCTGCTCTCTGAAAATATGGGGCTGGTGCGCACGGCGGCGTTACGCTTTCGTGATCGCGGTACGGAATATGAGGATCTCTTGCAGATTGGCACCATCGGTATATTGCGCGCGATCCGCACCTTTGATCTGACACGGGGAACGGCCTTTTCCACCTTTGCGGTGCCGCTGATTGTGGGGGAGATCAAGCGCCATTTGCGGGATGACGGCATGATTCACGTGGGGCGCGGGTATAAAAAGTTAGCGGCCGATCTGACCGCACGTCGTCGTGAGATTGCTGAGACCGAGGGGCGTGAGCCCACGCTGGAGGAGCTGGCTGCCGATCTTGGCGTCAGCCGTGAGGAGGCGGCTGTGGCGCTTTCGGCTGTGTCGCCCGTCACATCGCTTTCGGAATGTGTTTTTGAAGAGGAAAAGGGCGAGCTGGCCGAACGCTTGACCGATGACGAAAGCGCTAACGAGCCTGCGATTTTAAGCGACAGACTGGCGCTGAAGGTGGCCATTGCACAAATGCCACCTCTATGGCGTAAAATCCTGCTGCTGCGCTATTACCGCGACCGCACACAGCAGCAGACGGCGGATGCCTTGGGGCTGACCCAGGTCAAGGTCTCGCGCGAGGAGAAAAAGATATTGGAATTTTTGCGTGGGGAACTGATCGTTTAAGGGCAGAACGCAAAAAGCCACCCGATTCGGGTGGCTTTTCTTATCATTACGGATTGGTTTCGATGCCGGGTTGCTGGATCAGAACGGGGTCTGCCAGACCGGAAGCATCGTATTCTACAAAGCAAACGCTTTCGATTACGGGCACGCGCACGGGGTTGGACATCTCACCACTGATGCGCTGGGCAGATACCTCCAGCTCGGCGATGGTATCAACGGTATCCATGCCGGCTACAACGCGCCCAAAGGCTGCATATTTGCCGTCCAAAGAGGGATATGTAGCGTGCACAATAAAGAACTGGCTGGTGGCGCTGTCAGGGTGGTTGCTGCGAGCCATAGAGATCACGCCGCGCACGTGCGCCAGCTGATTCTGATCAAAGCCGTTGGTGCTGAATTCGCCTGTGATGCTCTCCAGCATGGCGGCACTTTCCTCGCTTAAGGGGGCCCCACCTTGGATCATAAAGCCCTCAATAATGCGGTGAAAGGTACAACCGTTATAAAAGCCCTGGGCTACCAGATTTTTAAAGTTGGCCACCGTGGCAGGGGCGTACTGGGGGAAAAGCTGGATCACAAAGGTGGCACCGCCCGCCATCGTGAACTGCACAAAATCGGTTTGGACTCCTGCTGCGGGCAGGGAAACGGTATAGGAGCTGTTAGGGTCAACCACAGGGGTATCCGGATCGTCAGTAGTGTCGTTGCCGCCGGGAAGGATGGGTGTATTGGGCTTGCAGGCCACAAGGGTGACCAACAGCGCCATGGTTAATATAAAGAAAAGAAGCCGTTTCATAAAAACACGTGCCTCCGAATTGTATTTTAAAGAAAAAGATGCAAGTGGGATCAGACGTTTTTACCGCACACTTTACGAAATCTTTACTATCTTATTTTAACATATAGAAAAGAATTTGTCAACGCCTCATTTTATTTTTCGCAAAAAACGCGATAACGCATACGGATTTTTGATTTTATGTGTGTTTTTTGCGCTTATTTGGGGCAAAATGCCTTTGAAAGGGATATAAGGAGAATGTGATGGTGAAATGGGATTGGTGCCGAGCGGCCGCCGTTGTGATCACGGTGCTGGGTGGCCTTGGCTTGGTGTATTTGGTCGGGCGATATCTGGTGGCGCTGCTGTTGCCCTTTTTGCTTGCTTTTTTGCTGGCGGTGCTGACGCGACCTGCTGTCCGATGGTTGTCGGCGCGCACTCGCGTGCCTTGCGGAGTGTTGGCGGCATTGGTCACGTTGCTCGCTTTGATCGGTGTGGGCGGTCTTTGCTATTTTTTAGTCAGCAGACTGCTCATCGAGGTGCAAAATCTGTTTCTGTTTTTGGCTGAGGATAGTGCCGATCCCACGGGGCGGATCGCCTCCTTTTGGGCCTTTTGTCGCGGAATATTGGATCGCATTCCCTTTATTGAGCATTTGCGGAACACCGATCTTTTGCAGCACTTTATCGGCGATCCCAAGGCTTTTTTTGCCGAGCAGATGGGGGTGCTGCTTTCCCGTTTGTCAGAGGGAATTACCGCGGGGCTTGGAGGGATGCTTCGCCGCCTGCCAACCCTTTTGCTGTTTTTGCTGATCACCGTCATCTCTTGCTTTTATTTTGCCGTGGAATACGACACGGTCTTTCGCGCCGTGGCGCGGCTTTGTCCGCCCGGTATTGCAGCACGCCTGCCCGATTGGCGCCGAAGGGGGAGCAGAGCGCTGCGGGGGTATTTACGGGCGTATGTGCTATTGTTTGGCATGACTTTTGCCGAGCTGCTGCTGGGGCTTGTGATCCTGCGCACGGAATACGCCTTTTTGCTGGCGCTGATCACGGCCGTTCTGGATATTTTGCCGGTGCTGGGCGTGGGCACCGTTCTGATCCCATGGGCGCTCTTGTCCTTTGTGATGGGTGACGTGTTCCGCGGCGTGGGGTTACTGATCCTTTACGGTATCATTACCGTGGTTCGGCAGATCGCTGAGCCACATGTGGTAGGCAAGAGTCTTGGACTGCATCCGATTCTGATGCTGATCTCCTTTTACGTGGGGTGGAAGCTATTTGGGGTGGTAGGCATCTTTCTGGGGCCCACTGTGGGGCTTTTGATCAAGGCATTTTTGGTTCGCGGCACAGAGACCCCTTGTGACCCCTGATCAAGAAAGGGCGCGTGGTCATCCACGCGCCCTTTTTGCAGGCCTTATATTCCATATTTGGTGACGGAAATCAATAGCAAAAAGGCACCGATGCACATTGCGATCACGTAGAGTACGATAGCAACACAGGAAATGATGCCTATGATCAGTCCCACCGTACCGCATATCCGGCCGGTGTGCGCCTCGGAGCATTCATAGCCCAGCGCCTTTCTGGATTGCTTAGCCTGGCTCATTGCCATAGCGCCAAATACGATGGATAATACTTGAAACACAAACAGTCCGATCACCGCCACAATACCGAAGACTTGGGCGTTTTTGGCGTGATCGTCCACCGGGCGTGGGGGCTGGTAAAAAGGGCTCTGCGGCCCTTGTCCGTATCCATTGTTCATCTGTGACCTCACACCGTTACATTGGTAGGAATTCCAACAGCTGTAGCATGGTCACCAGCAGATTTGCAACAAAGCCAAGGGCAGCAAATACAATGGCCAGAATGCCCAGCGTGCGCGCGGTTTTGGCGTCGGGCTCCTCGCGCCCCAGCAGATTGCGCGAGGTCTTGGCATTGTTCAGCGCTAAAATGCCCAAGATCAAACCGGCCAAAGGGCAGCAGATCAGAGCGGCGATCAAGCCAATGATGCCCAGCGTTTTAGCGGAGCGTGCTTTAGAAAGCCCCTCGGCCTCGTTGGCATCCTGCCAGAAAAAGTTGTTGATGGGGGGCGGCGTTTGCTGCCCACCGTAAAAATTGCCGTTGGGATTGTATTGGCCGTTGCCATTCTGATAAAACGAACCGTTGTTGTTTTGGCTGTTATATTGGTTGTTGTAATCATTTTGATGATTGCCGTTGTTATAATCGTTGTTCATTGCTTGCACCTCCGTTTCGTGCGTTCTGATTTTATTATACTAAATTTTTCTTTCTTTGACAAGAGCTTTGCAAAAATTCTTGCATGAAGGGTGAGGATGTGATAAAATAAGAAAAAAGGAGGGGAGAGCATTGTCGGCGAAAAAAAGATATTTGTGGGCCCACGTAACCGTTCTTGCCGTGGCGCTCTCCTTTTATCTGTATGCGACCCTGATGAATGTTTTGTTTCCAAATGGATATTTCCATTGCCTGATGCACGATGTGCTGCACCTGTACTGCCCCTTTTGCGGCGGCACACGGGCATTTTTTGCCATGCTGCAGCTGGATCTCAAAGCCGTGCTGCTTTGCAATGTCGCCGTTCCGGTGGCAGGTGTAGTGGTGCTGGCGTTTGATCTGCGCGCGCTGATCCGTCTTTGCCGAGGGTGCGAAGGGCCTTTGCTTCCGCCTTTGTTATGGCAACTGGCGGTGATCTGGTTTTTGCTGTATACCTGGGTGCGTAATACGCTGCTTTTGCTGGGTGTGGATCCCATGGGAGATCTGCTTTCCTACTGGCAGGGCATATCCCCCCTTCGCGCTGGGGCATTTTTGCTCGTTGGCTTGCTGCTTTCGGCAGCCTTTCTGGTGGCCACCGATCAGATCCGCGCTCCCCGACTCGCCAAGCATAAGCGTTTCGCCGTTGTTATCAGTCTTCTTTTGCTGACGGCATTGCTGCTGATTCTGTACTTACCATAAAAACAAGCGGACAACGCAAGGCGCTGTCCGCTTGTTTTTTTCTTTGATTAAGCCTCGGTGGCTTCTGTGGGGTCGGGAGCCTTAGAAAGCTCGCTGATGCGCTTGACGCGCTCATAGCAAGTGGCCAGAAACTCCTCAGGGGAAAGATCGGGGTACTTGTCGCGGAAGTTGTCTACCTCCAGCGTCAGAGGCCCTTGATAGCCATACTCATCCAGCTTATCCACACAGCGCTGATAGTCCACGGTGCCATCAAAGGGGAGCAGGTGAATATCGGGGGAGCCCACCTTTTCAAAGGTGCGGCCGGGATTGTCGTGAATGTGGGTACAAAGCAGTCTGTGGCAGAACACATCCATCCATTGCACGGTCTTGGTATAGCAATGCTCGTGACCAAAGTCATAGCAAAAACGCACGTGATCGAATTTCTCATAGCGCTCAGAGAAATAAGAAAGATTGCCGATCTGACGCAGGTTTTCAAAGGCAATGGTCACACCCTTTTCGGCGGCGTGAAAGACCAGCTCGTCAAAGCGCTGCAAGCCAAGGTCGCTGATGCCGGGGGCGTACCAACCGCCGGAAACGTGCATGACTACGGCAGGCACGCCGTGACGGGCGGCCAGATCAATGGCATTTTTCATGCCGCGGTAAACGTCGATGTACTCCATACCGGGGATCCACATATTGTTGATGCCGGAGAAGGGGGCGTGAATGGTTTCAAATACCATGCCGTAATCCTCGGCCTTGGCCTTTAAACCGGCGATGGTGTCGCTGTTCTGCGAGCCGGTGAAAAAGGTCTCAAAGCCTGCCTTGTGGATCATGTCAAGCTGCTCCAGCTGAGGGATGCCGGCAAGGCAGCCCACGTTAATGCCCAATTTTCTTTTCATGATGTTCTCCTTTCGCGCCGTTTATGCTTCAATAGGGTCGGGAGCCTTCGAAAGCTCGCCAATGCGCTTTACGCGTTCATAGCAGGTGGCCAAAAACTCCTCGGGGGAAAGGTGCTGATACCTGCTGTTGCCAACCTCCAGGGTCAAGGGGCCGGTATAACCGTATTCATCCAGCTTGTCGATGCAGCGCTGGTAATTTACGTTGCCCTCAAAGGGCAAAAGGTGCGTGTCGGGGTCGTTGAGCTTGCCGTTGGTCTGCCCCATGTTGTCGTGAATGTGGGTACAGATCAACTTGTGGCAGAACACGTCCATCCATTGCACGGTCTTGGTATAGCAATGCTCGTGACCAAAGTCATAGCAGAAGCGAACGTTGTCTAGCTTTTCATAGCGTTCAGCCGTATAGGCTACGTTGCCGATGCAACGGAGATTTTCAAAGGCAATGGTGACACCCTTTTCGGCGGCGTAAAGCACCAGCTCATCAAAGCGCTTCAGACCCAGATCACAGATCCCGGGGGGATACCAGCCACTGGAAACGTGCATGACCACGGCCGGAATGCCGTTAGCGGCGGCTTGATCAATAGATCGCTTCATGCCATTGTAAACGGTCAGATAGTCCATGCCGGCTACCCACATATTGTTGATGCCGGAAAAGGGGGCGTGAATGGTCTCATAAACCATTCCAAGCTCGTCAGCCTTTTCCTTTAGGCGTTTGGTGGTGTCGGCCGAGCAAAGACTGGAGAAAAAGGTCTCAAAGCCTGCCTCCTTCATCATCTCCAGCTGACGTTCCAAGGGGATCTCTCCCCCAAGGCATCCAACGATAATACCAAGCTTTCTTTTCATGATATCTCCTTTCGGTGATGATGGATCATTCAAACAGCGGTGTGGAAAGATAACGATCACCTGCATCGGGCAGGATCACTGCAATGGCCTTGCCCTTGTTGCCGGGGCGCTTGGCCAGTTCGGTGGCAGCGTGTAGTGCCGCTCCGGACGAAATGCCCACCAGCACGCCCTCGGTGCGAGCCAGCTGTCGGGCGGCGGTATAGGCTTGCTCCTCGGTCACAGTCATGATCTCATCCACCAATGTCCGATCCAGATTGGAGGGTACGAAATTGGCGCCGATGCCCTGTATGTCGTGGGGGCCGGCGTGGCCGGTGGAGAGCAGGGGGGAACCGGCGGGCTCTACGGCTACGGTCTGCAGGGTGGGAATGTGACGGCGCAAGAAGCGCGCGGTGCCACTCAAGGTGCCACCGGTTCCAACGCCTGCCACAAGCACATCAATGTGGCCGTTGGTGTCCTCCAGCAGTTCAGGGCCTGTAGTGGCGGTATGCGCTGCCGGGTTGGCGGGATTGTCAAATTGAGAAGGGATAAAACTGTTCGGGATCTCTCGTGCCAGCTCCTCGGCCTTGGCAATGGCACCCTTCATGCCCTCGCCGCCCGGAGTCAGCACGATCTCCGCGCCGTAAGCAGTCAGCAAACGCCGCCGTTCTACGCTCATTGTCTCGGGCATGGTGAGAATCACGCGGTAGCCCCGGGGAACGCCAATGGCGGCAAGGCCGATGCCGGTATTGCCGCTGGTAGGCTCAATCATGGTGGAGCCTGCCTTCAGAATGCCCTTGGCCTCGGCATCCAGAATCATAGAAAGGGCAACACGATCCTTGGCCGAGCCTGCGGGGTTGAAGCCCTCCAGCTTTAGCAGCAGCTTGGCGCCAAGGCCGTTTTCTTTTGTGAACCGAACCGGCTCCAAAAGGGGTGTGCTCCCCACCAGTTCGGAAATACTGCGATAGTACATACGATCACCTCTGTGAAAATTATATCACCATAAAATCCCCGTGTCAATCACGCAAAACAAAGTTTTGAACGCATTTTGTGCGCTCATCGGAATTCTTAGAGGAGAAAAAAGTGTTCCCCGCAAAAGGCGAGCAGATTGAGGCGCACCGGAGCGAGGGGGAGAAGGCGAACTTTGCGTTCGCCGAGGCCCCTTGCGAGGAGCAACGAAGATATGCGAAGCCTTTTGCGGGGAAGAAAAAGAAAAGAGCCGAACACCCTGGGTTAAAGGCGTTCGGCATTTTTCTTGGCAACAGGGAATTAGCCCATTGCGTTCAGCTTCTTGGTGAACTGGCTCTTCTTGCGAGCAGCAGCGTTCTTGTGCAGGATGTTACGGGAAACAGCCATGTCAATCTTCTTGACAGCAGCCTTGTAGGTTTCCTGAGCGAGAGCGGTGTCACCTGCGGCAACAGCAGCCTCGTACTTCTTCATCTCGGTCTTGAGCTGGGTGCGGAACATTTTGTTCTGCAGAGTCTTCGCCTCGGTGACCTTGACGCGCTTCTTTGCACTCTTGATATTAGGCATATCACTTACCCCCCTTTAAAATTTTGGTTTGACGACGGCGCCTGAGAGGGTGCGCTGTCGCGATCTTCCATACAGACAAGTATTGTAACACAGTCAAACGCAAAAAGCAAGGCCTTTTTTGAAAAAAACCAAAAAATTTTTTTATTTACTGACAAAAAAATGAAAAAAAGTGAAAAAACCCCTTGACAAGCCCCCGGGACTTTGCTATAATATTAAACTGCATTATAATTGCAAATTATGCCTTTTTTTAGGGCGTTTGCAAGACTTTGTACTGATATATTTTATATGTCAGTCGCACCCGGCCACGGCCGCCGACGGGCAGCTGCGGCACATCATTGAATGGAGTGATTGAATTCATGGTCAACGTCAAAGAGCAAAAACTCGGACAGAACAAGAGAATGAGTTTTTCCAAGTCGCGTTACACGTTGGAGCTCCCCAATCTGGTGGAGATTCAGACCAAATCCTTCAAGTGGTTCCTGGAGGAGGGCCTTGGAGAGGTTTTGCGTGATGTATCGCCGATTACCGACTTCTCGGGCAACCTGTCTATCGAGTTTTTGTCCTACTCGATCGATCAGAAGCCCAAGTACACCGTTGAGGAGTGCAAAGAGCGTGATGTCAACTACGCCGCACCCCTTCGCGTCAAGGTTCGCTTGACCAACAAGCAGACCGGCGAGGTGCAGAATTCCGATGTCTTTATGGGTGAGATCCCCTTGATGACCGAAAACGGCACCTTCGTGATCAATGGCGCAGAGCGCGTGATCGTTTCTCAGATCATTCGTTCTCCCGGTATGTACTACGCTTCCGAAATCGACAAGATGGGCAAGCGCAACTATACCGCACAGATCATCCCTTACCGTGGCGCATGGCTCGAATACGAGACCGATAACAACGGCGTGATCTACGTCCGTATCGATAAAAACCGCAAGGTTCCGATCACCATGCTCATCCGCGCTCTTGGCGCTCTGGGTGAAAAGCCCGAGATCGAAAGCCGCGAGGATGTTTGCGCCATCTTTGGTGAAGAGGACCGCTTGCGTGCAACCTTTGACAAGGACGAGTCTGAGGATATTGCCGAGCGCAATCGCACTTCCATCGGCCAGGAGGCCTTGAAGGAAATCTATAAAAAGCTTCGTCCTGGCGAGCCCGCTGTGGTGGATGCCGCTCAGAAGCTGCTGTCCGATATCCTGTTCGATAATCGCCGCTACGACATTGCCCCTGTCGGCCGTTATAAGTTCGACAAGAAGGTGGCTTTGCCCGAGCGTATTGTGGGCCGCAAGCTGGCCGATCCTGCCGTCAGCCCTATCACCGGCGAGGTGATCTTTGAGGCAGGCAAGGTTCTGACCATCGACGATGCCATCGCTATCGAGCGTGCCGCTATCAACGAGGTCGTGATCGAGCTGGAGAACGGCGACCGTGTCAAGGTGTTCTCTAACAATACCATTGAGCCCGAGTGCCTCCTTGGCTATGACCTGAAGGACTGCGGCATCAATGAAAAGGTCCGCATTCCCGCCCTGCTGGAGATCATTGAGATTGCCGAGGGTGATGTGGATGTGGTCAAGACACTGGTTCGCAATCGCGTGGCCGAGCTGGCTCCCAAGCACATCACCAAGGATGACATTTTTGCGTCCATCAACTATATGTTCTGCCTGATGCATGACGAGGGTATCGGTCAGTATGACGATATTGACCACCTGGGCAACCGCCGCATCCGCTCTGTGGGTGAGCAGCTCCAGAACCAGCTTCGCATCGGCTTTACCCGTATGAACAAGACCATCACCGACCGTATGGCTACCCAGGACATTGATAAGCTGTCTCCTCAGATGCTGATCAACACCCGTCCCGTTGCCACCGGCATCCGTGAGTTCTTTGGTTCCTCTCAGCTTTCCCAGTTCATGGATCAGAACAATCCCCTGGCAGAGCTGACCCACAAGCGCCGTCTGTCGGCACTTGGCCCCGGCGGTCTTTCCCGTGACCGCGCCTCCTTCGACGTCCGTGACGTTCACTACACCCACTACGGTCGTATGTGTCCTATCGAGACCCCCGAAGGTCCTAACATCGGTCTGATCTCCTATCTGACCACTTATGCTCGCATCAGCGATTATGGCTTTATCGAGGCTCCTTATCGCAAGGTGGCTCATATTGACGACGGAAAGGGAAATGTCAAGCACATCGTCACCGACGAAGTGGAGTACATGACCGCAGACGTTGAGGATCGCTATATCGTGGCACAGGCAAACGAGCCTCTCACCGAAGAGGGCGAGTTCGTCAACCGTGTTGTTAACGTGCGTGACAAGAGTGAGATCCGTGAGGCCGATGCCGCACAGGTCGACTATATGGACGTTTCCCCCAAGATGGTGGTTTCTGTTGCAACTGCAATGATCCCCTTCCTGGAGAACGACGATAACTCCCGTGCACTCATGGGCTCCAACATGCAGAAGCAGGCCGTGCCGTTGATGGTGACCGATTCTCCCATTGTTGGTACCGGTATGGAGCACAAGGCAGCTGTGGACTCCGGCGTTGTGATCGCCGCCAAGAATCCCGGTGTTGTCGAGTATGTGGATGCCGATAAGATCGTGGTCGTTCGTGATAACGGCGAACGCGATGTGTATCAGCTGATCAAGTTCAAGCGCACCAACCAGGGCACCTGCTTTAACCAGCGCCCCGTTGTCTCTCACGGCGATCTGATCGAAGCCGGTCAGGTCATTGCCGACGGCCCCGCCACCGCCAACGGCGAAATCTCCCTTGGTAAGAATGCTCTCATCGGCTTTATGACTTGGGAAGGTTATAACTACGAGGACGCCGTTTTGCTTAACGAGCGTCTGGTTCGTGATGACGTTTACACCTCTCTTCATATTGAGGAGTACACCCACGATGCCCGTGACACCAAGCTGGGCCCGGAGGAGATCACCCGTGAGATCCCCAATGTGGGCGAGGATGCTCTCAAGGATCTGAACGCAGAGGGTATCGTAAAGAAGGGTACCGAGGTTCGTGCCGGCGACATCCTGGTGGGTAAGATCACTCCCAAGGGTGAGACCGAGCTGACCGCTGAAGAAAGACTGCTTCGCGCCATTTTTGGTGAGAAGGCAAGAGAAGTGCGTGACACCTCCATGCGTCTGCCTCACGGTGAATCCGGTATCGTTGTTGATGTAAAGGTGTTCTCTCACGAGAACGGCGATGAGCTGCCTGCCGGTGTCAACAAGCAGGTTCGCGTTTATATCGCACAAAAGCGTAAGATCTCTGTGGGCGATAAAATGGCAGGCCGCCACGGTAACAAGGGCGTTGTCTCCCGTATTCTGCCCCCCGAGGATATGCCTTTCCTGCCCGACGGTACTCCGCTGGATATCGTGCTGAACCCCCTGGGCGTGCCTTCCCGTATGAACATCGGTCAGGTGCTTGAGGTTCA